>CACBLI010000022.1 GCA_902540235.1 uncultured Pelagibacteraceae bacterium | reverse complement strand
AGATTTAATCATAGAGGGCCTTAGCCTTGCAAGAACCCAAAAAGAGGAATTTAATTCGATCATTCAAGGTGCTGATGGAGATGTGGAAGTGCTTTTTGCAAGCTTAAAAAAATTTTCTAACAAGTAAAAAATTTTAAAATTATGGTGGGCCCGCCAGGACTCGAACCTGGGACCAATACATTATGAGTGTACTGCTCTAACCAACTGAGCTACAGGCCCAAAGATAAAAATACTTATATCAAATTTTGAAGTCTTTCAAGTTAAGTAATTAATATATGGTATATCTTATGCACTTGAAAAAGGTTTAATTTCTTCAATGTAAATCCCTCGCATTCGTGTATAAAATCCTAAAATGAATTATAAAAAAAATTTAAGTTATAAAGCATTCATTAAAAGTCCATTTAAAAGTATTAAACACTCTACATATTTTGATGTTTATGATGAGTTATTTTCTAAATATCGAAACAAAAAAATTACATTTATAGAAATAGGTGTTTTAAGTGGCGGTTCTTTATTTATGTGGAGAAATTTTTTTGGATCAAAGGCAAGAATTATTGGGATAGATTTAAATCCTACAGCAAAAAAATGGACTAGGTATGGATTTGATATTTTTATTGGAGATCAATCAGATCCAAAGTTTTGGAAAAATTTAAAAAAAAAAGTTGGTCAAATTGATATTATTTTGGATGACGGTGGCCACAGATATATTGATCAAGTCACTACGATAGAATGCATGTTAGAAAAAGTAAAAGATAATGGTATGATTGTTGTCGAGGACTCTCATACATCATATATCGATGGTTTTGGAGATAAAAACTATTCATTCATCAATTATATCAAAAAAAAAATTGACAAAATCAACTACAGATCTCATAGAATAGTTAAAAAAGATCCTGAAACAAAAATTTGGTCTCTAAAAGTTTTTGAGTCAATTGTTGCAATTGAAGTTAAAAATAAAAAAAAATTTACAAAATCTTTCCCAATCAAAAATAAAGGTATAGACGATAAAGCAAAAGATCTTAGAGCAGAAAATAAAATAAGTGAAAATAATTACCTACTAAAACGTATTTCAAATAAGTTAAACGCTATTAAGTCAGAAAAAAAAGCAAATTTGGTTATAAAAAAATATTTCAAATAATATTTTGATTCGCGGGCTTGTGATTAAAAATGAATTAAATTAGTCGTCGGTACCGTCTCTGTTTACGTTATGTCTTAATTTCCATTCACCTCTATTTTTTTTCCATAAGTGGGGTGGTCTAAATTTATCTAAGATTCTAAAAAAATTTTTTGATTTTATATTAAGATATTCCATTATCTCATTAAAATAAATATTTGGAAACTCACCATCATATTTTTTTATTAATTTTTTTCCTTCTTCTATATTTAAATGATCGTTTCTCAATTCTTGGGAAACATCATATGTTGCTCTTCCTATTCCAAATTTAATGTATGTAGTATAGTAATGTAGGTCATCAATTTTATCATCAATGCTATTATACTTGCTATATGTCCCCTGTGTCCTGAAAGGTCTTGGTCGAAAACCACAGTTTTCCACAGAATAATAAAAAGTTTCTTGTGGGATCCACTTCAAGTAATAACCAAGGTAATGAACTTCTATTTTCTGATTATTTATATCTTTTATCGAAGGTGGAATAAAAACATTTAAATTTTTTCTTTTTAAATTAAAATCAGTTATTAATTTATTAATTTTAATACCACCTAAATATAGTTTATCCATATTTTCACTTGTAAAATAAGATTTATCTCTCAAAGATGAATTGTTGTCAGCTATCGGATTTCCATGCTCAGCTTCATTTTCACCAAAAAAAACCAAAGGAATTTTATATTTTAATGCTATTTTTGAGGCAAAAATTTTTTGCCCTAAAATAAATGTTTGGAAAGGGTGCAATAAGTTCTCAATGGATAATTTTGTCAGTATCTTCATTGTTGATTCATCCCTGGTTGCTGAAACATTATCAACTTTGCAAGTTGTGAGCCAATTATTAAAATTTTCTTTTCCATATTTAGTATACAAAATAGGTGGCCAAGTAATTGTAAGTGGATTCATTCCGTATTTATATTTAAGAATGTGTGTAGCATAACAACTG
>CACBLI010000021.1 GCA_902540235.1 uncultured Pelagibacteraceae bacterium | reverse complement strand
TAATCAGAAAGCACAAGATCAATCAAGTAGATGTTCGCAATGTGGAGTTCCTTTTTGCCAAGTGCATTGTCCACTAAGCAATAATATTCCAGATTGGTTAAAATTAACAGCAGAAGGAAGACTTAAAGAAGCTTACGAGTTATCCCAAAGTACCAACAACATGCCAGAAGTTTGTGGAAGAATTTGTCCACAAGACAGATTGTGTGAAGGAAATTGTGTAATAGAACAATCAGGCCATGGAACTGTAACGATAGGTTCAGTTGAAAAATTTATAACTGATAACGCATGGGAAAAGGGTTGGGTTAAACCAATTGATGTGAAATATGAAAAAGATCAAAGCGTCGGCATAATTGGAGCAGGACCCGCAGGATTAGCAGCTGCTGAGCAACTCAGACAAAATGGTTATAAAATTACCGTGTATGATCGATATGATCGTGCAGGAGGATTATTAATTTACGGTATTCCAAATTTTAAATTAGAAAAATATGTAGTTGAAAGACGCACAAAACTCCTAAAGGATGGAGGAATTAAGTTTGTTCAAAACTTTGAAGTTGGAAAAGATGCAAACTTAGATCAGTTAAGAAAAGAACATGATGCAATTTTAATTGCTACCGGCGTGTATAAGCCTAGAGAAATCGAATTACCTGGGAATGATTTAGAAAACATTTTTCCAGCAATGGAGTTTTTGACGGCATCGAATAAAAAAGGCTTAGGAGATAAAGTAGAATTATTTGATAAAGGTATATTGAATGCTGAAGGAAAAGATGTTGTCGTAATAGGAGGGGGTGATACTGCTATGGATTGTGTACGAACATCAGTCAGACAAAATGCAAAGTCAGTAAAATGTATTTATAGAAGAGATAAAGAAAATATGCCCGGATCAGCAAGAGAAGTAGCAAACGCTGAAGAAGAAGGGGTCGAGTTTGTATGGTTATCTAGTCCAAAAGAATTTAAAGGCAAAAATAAAATTGAAAATTTAGTTGTTGACCAAATTAAATTAGGTGAACCAGATGAGTCTGGAAGAAGAAAACCAGAAATTAAAGAAGGTTCGGCATTTGAAATAAAAGCTGATATGGTTATAAAAGCTCTAGGTTTTGATCCAGAAAATTTACCCCTTCTTTTTGACGCTCAGGAATTGCAAGTTACCAAATGGGGAACTATTAAAACAGATTTTGATACTATGGAAACTAATTTAAAAGGTGTTTTTGCTGCAGGGGATATTGTAAGAGGAGCCTCTTTAGTTGTTTGGGCTATTAAAGATGGAAGAGATGCTGCATCTTCAATTAAGACTTATTTAGAAAATAATAAATTGGGAAAAATAAAAGTTGCTTAATGGAAAATTATAAAAAAAATTTTGAATTATTAACTAAAAACCATGTTTATTCCTCAGAAATGGAACATGACTCATGTGGAGTAGGATTTATTTGTTCAACGGAAGGAAAAAAATCTAGGGCAGTAGTTGAATATGGAATTGAGGCTCTCAAAGCTGTTTGGCACAGAGGAGCAGTGGATGCTGACGGAAAAACTGGCGATGGCGCTGGAATTCATTTGGAAATTCCAAAAGATTTCTTTATAGAAAAAATTCAAGTTACTGGTCATGATTATGATAATTCAGAAATTTGTGTAGGTATGATTTTCTTACCCAGAAATGATTACTCGTCTCAAGAGAGTTGTAAAACAATTGTTGAGAGCGAGCTAACTAAAAATAATTTTAGTATTTATGGATGGAGGCAAGTACCTGTTAATCCAAAAGTTTTAGGTGAAAAAGCTCTACAAACTATGCCTGAAATAATTCAGGTATTATTTAAATCAAACGATCAGAATTTGCTTGATAAAGAATTAGAGAGGAAAATTTACGAAATTAGAAAAAGAATAGAAAATAAAGCTTTTGAAATGTCTCTTAATGATTTTTACATATGCTCGATTAGTTCGAAATCTATAATTTATAAAGGTATGTTCTTAGCTGAGGCAATATCCGATTTTTATCAAGATTTAAAGGATCAAAGATTTATATCACGATACGCAATTTTTCATCAAAGATTTTCAACTAATACGGCTCCCAGCTGGAGTTTAGCTCAACCATTTAGAGCAATAGCACATAATGGAGAAATAAATACTTATAAAGGGAATAAAAATTGGATGAGAGTTCATGAAGAAGAGATGAATAGTCCTCTTTTTGAAGACCTAGATAATTTGAAGCCTGTTATTAGGAAAGGAGTTTCAGATTCCGCTGCATTAGATAATGTTTTTGAATTATTAAATAAATCTGGACAACCTGCTCCTTTAGCAAAACTAATGTTGGTACCTGACGCGTGGTCGAAAAAAAATAGAACTCTTCCAAAAAATCATCAACAATTATTTAATTTTTTAAATAGTACAATGGAGCCATGGGACGGCCCTGCAGCCATAGCTGCAACAGATAATGAGTGGGTAATTGCTGCTAATGATCGTAACGGATTAAGACCTTTAAGATATGCCATAACGAAAGATAAGCTTCTATTTGCAGGGTCTGAAACAGGAATGATAGAATTAAATGAGAAGAAAATTTTATCAAAAGGAAGATTGGGGCCAGGAGAAATCTTAGGTATAAGAATAGAAAAAGGGAAAGTTTTTTCAAACGATCAAATTAAAGATTATTTATCTAAGGAGTATAAACATTTTAATTCTCAAATAATTGATCTAGATGAAAAATTACAAATTAATAGAGAGAAGTTTACTTTTAAAGGAGAAGATTTAAGAAGGAGACAACATACTTTTGGAATAAGTTTAGAGGACTTAGAATTAATATTACATCCGATGGCTGAGGACGCTAAAGAGGCGACTGGCTCTATGGGAGATGACACTCCATTGGCAGTATTATCTGACAAGTACAGACCGCTTTATCATTTTTTTAGACAAAATTTTAGCCAGGTTACTAACCCTCCGATTGACTCTCTTAGAGAAAATAAAGTTATGAGTTTAAAAACTAGATTTGGAAATCTAGGAAACATTTTAGATTTTGATACTTTAACGAAAGATAATATTTATGTTTTGAATAGCCCAATTTTATCAAATTCACAATTTAGTAAATTTGTAAATTTTTTTGGTAGAAATTCATTGAATGTAGAT
>CACBLI010000020.1 GCA_902540235.1 uncultured Pelagibacteraceae bacterium | reverse complement strand
ATAGAGTTTCTGGTGAAGCTTTTTTAACTAAACCAAATAAAACTACATATATGATACAAAATATCATAAAAAAAATTACTAAGATAAAACCAAAATTATCGACTACGGGCGGAACCTCAGATCTACGGTTCATCAAAGCTATATCACCTGGTTTAGAATTTGGTTTAGTTGGACGAACTATGCATCGCGTGGATGAGGTAGTGTCTTTAAAAGATTTAAAAAATCTTAAGAAAATTTATGAAAATATTTTAATAAATTATTTTAAATGAAAACAGCAATCATAAATTCTGACTCTTATGAGAAACATAATACTGGCGATGGTCATCCCGAGCAGCCTAAAAGAGTAATTGCTATAAAAGAAAAATTAAAAAAGAGAAAAGATCTTATCTGGGATAAACCAGATAATGTTCCTGATGACATATTGTCTATGACACATTCAAAAGACTATATTAATAATTTAAAAAATTCTTTTCCTCAAAAAGGTCTTAAGCTTTTAGATGGAGATACAGTTGTATCACCAGAGAGTGAAAAGGCAGTTTTTGATGCTGCAGGTTCAACAATAAGAGCAATAGATGGAATAGAGAGCAACCAATTTAAAAATGCGTTTTGCTTAGCAAGACCACCAGGCCACCATGCTGAAAAAAAGAAGGCAATGGGATTTTGTTGTATATCAAACGCAGGAGTAGCAACAAATTATTTGGTGAAAAAATATAAATACAAAAGAATTGCTTGTGTAGATTTTGATGTACATTGGGGTAACGGAAATTATGATGTTATGCGTAATAATAAAAATTCATTATATATTTCTACGCACCAATATCCTTTTTATCCTGGTGGAGGGACAGATAAAGATAAAGGAGACTTTAACAACTCATTGAACATTCCTTTACCCGCTGGCACAAACTCAGAACAATACTTTAATGCATTTGATAGAGTGTTAGAAAGATTAGTTCAATATAAACCAGATTTTCTTATATTTTCCGCAGGTTTTGATGCACATAAAGATGATCCATTAGCTCAATTTCAATTAAATTCAAAAGATTTTTATGAAATTACTAAAAGAACATTAACAGCTACCAATAAGTTTACTACTGGTAAAGTCGTTTCTATACTTGAGGGTGGATATGATTTAACTGCCTTAGCAGAAAGTGCTAATGAACATGTTAATGCATTGGTAGAATTCAATTGATAAATATCTAGTTCATTATAAATCAACTGCATGAAATTATACAACATAAGGAAATCAAAAATTGATAATAAAGGTCGTGGACTATATGCTACTAAAGATATCACAGAAGGTACAAAAATTATTAATTACTTAGGAAAAATAATTACAAATAAAAAGGTTGAGAAGTCGGACAAATATGACAATAAAAAACCTATTTATCTATTTACTCTAAATAAAAAATATACTTTGGATGGTGATTTCTCATTTAATACTGCTGGATTAGTAAATCATAGTTGTAATGCGAACGCGCGTTATGATGGTAAAGGCCTAAAAATTTGGATAACAGCTGATAGAGATATTAAAAAAGGTGAAGAAATAACTTGTGATTATGGCTTTAGTTTTGATAAAGATGATTACAAACAATTCCCTTGTAACTGTAGATCAAAAAATTGTTGCGGTTTTATAGTTCGTGAGGAAAGTCGTTGGAGAATTCATCGTAAATTTGCAATGAGTAATAAAAAAAAATTAATAAATAACTCTCGTTAAATAAAGACCATGTGGTGGTGCAGGTGGAGCACATAATATTCTTTTTCTAGAATTCATAACATTTATGAATTTTCTTAATGTCCATTTTTTTTCCCCAACATATTTTAAACAACCAACCATGGACCGGACCTGCTGTTGTAAAAAAGATTGAGATCTAAATTCTATTTCTATCTTATCTTTTGTAGATTTGATTTTTACTAATCTCATAGTTTTTATTGGACTTTTAGCCCTGCAACTAGATTTTCTAAAAGTACTAAAATCCATAGTTCCTATTAATTTTTTTGCACATTCCCCCATTAATTCTAAATCAAGATCTTTCATAATATGCCAGCCTCTATTTTTATCTAAAACTGGTTTACTGGTGCGATTTATAATAATGTAATTATAAATTCTCATTTTAGCTGAAAATCTAGCGTGAAAATTTTTACCTCTTTTTTTAATCTTAAGTATTGCAATTCCATCTTTATCTAAAAAATGATTGATTGAATTTAAAAACTTATCAATTTTATCAATCTTATTTTTACAATCAAAATGTGCTGACTGCTCTTTTGCATGAACCCCAACATCCAATCTTCCAGCTCCATATATTATAATTTTTTCTTTTAAAAGTTTTGAAATTTTGTCTTGTAACAATCCCTGAACAGTTTTACCTTTTTTTTGAATTTGCCAACCTCTAAAATTTGTACCCTCATATTCAATTAATATCTGATATCTAAACATTTAATAACTTCGAGCCCTTTTTTATTTGAGAGCCCAGCATGAATTCGCTTATTTTTTGTGGTCTTTTTCCTTGTCTTTGAATTTCTAGAATTTTAATAGATTGATTGTTATTACATGCCACTTCTAACTGATTTGAAATTATGTCTCCAGCTTGACCTATACCATTACCAATTTCAGCTTTCAAAATTTTATATCTTTCGTTATCAAAAGTAAAACAAGCTCCGGGTGAGGGAAATAATCCATTTATTTTACCAATAATTTTTGAAGCATCCTCATTCCAATCAATTTGTGACTCCTCTTTATAAATTTTTTTTGCGTATGTTGCTTTTGAATGATCTTGATCAATAAAATTTGCTTTACCTTCAAGTATATCATCAACATTATCTAAAATTTTTTCTGCAGCCAAAGTGGATAGTTTTTCCGAAATTTCTTGAGCATTTTGATTTTTATCTATCATAACCTTATATATGTTGCTTACCGGCCCACTATCTAATTCTTCATTCATCTTCATAATACTTATTCCTGTTTCAGAGTCTAAATTCATTATCGATCTTTGAATTGGTGCTGCTCCACGCCAGCTAGGAAGTATTGAGGCGTGAATATTTACGAAACCTTTTTTAGTTAAGTTTAAAAAATTTTTGGGAATAATTTGTCCATATGCACACACTATTGCAAGATCAGCGTTTAGTTCTTTTAAAAATTCATACTCCACGTGATTATCCTTTAGTGTCGTGGGTGTTCTATATTCTATATTTAAAGTTTCGGAAATATTCTGAATTGGACTCTTGTTAATTTTTTGTCCTCTATGAGATTTTTGTGGTGGTTGAGTAAAAACCACAGAAATACCATAGCCATTTTGATATAAAGATTTCAAGATCGGAACACAAAATATTGGGGTACCCATAAAGATAATCTTATTTGCCATCTTTAAACTACTATTCTGTCTAGATTTTTTTTAATTTTTGAAATTTTTTTTATAATAAAGTCTTTCTTTAATTTAGATAAATGATCAATGATTAGTTTCCCGTCTAAATGATTAATTTCATGCTGAACGCAGGTAGATAAAAGTCCGTCGCATTTAAGATTTTTTTTCTCTCCCTTTTCATCAATATATTCAACCTCACAAATTTTTGGCCTCTCGATTTCAATAAATGTTTCAGGTATTGATAGACAACCCTCTTCATACACTGATGTCTCCTCACTTAAATTTTTTATTATAGGATTGATTAACGCGATTGGTTGTTTTTTTTCATCTTTGTTTGAAACGTCAACAACTAAAACCCTTTTTAGTATACCTACTTGAACTGCCGCAAGACCAATACCTTTGAAATGGTACATTGTTTCAAATAACTCATCAATTAATTTTTTTTCATTAATCCCAACTTTTTCAATTGGATCAGAAATTTTTTTTAAAATATCATCGGGTACAGTAATAATTTCTTTAATGCTCATGAAATAAATAGATAAACTAATTTTTAGACTTTTAAAGGTAGAACTTTTAATAAAATATCATTTCTTATTTTATCGATATTTAATTGATTTAATGTGGCTATTATAAAATACATTGTATCATCATCAATTCTATCTAAATCATCTTGACCAATGACTTCTATTATCCTTAAAAGAGCAGCACCTTTTTCATCATTATTAATCATTACTTGTATATCAGAGGGTATCTCTGATTGATTTATTTTGTATAAATCATCATATTTTTTTGGAACTTCAATTCCATCAGATTTTAATGACTCCAAAAAAATTTTATCTTTTTTTGAAAATGAGTATTCTTTTTTCTTTTTTATCTTTTTTAAAAAATTTTGTAGATCTTTCTCAAGTTTGGACTTGGAGTAATCGCCACCAAAGTAACTAATAAGTTTTGATTGATGCATCACGTCCTTGTTGAATTTTATTTTTT
>CACBLI010000019.1:0-2500 GCA_902540235.1 uncultured Pelagibacteraceae bacterium | reverse complement strand
TTTCGGGTCTAATTCATTAAACTAATCGCCCTATTAAGACTTGCTTTCGCTGCGCCTACACCTAGATGGCTTAAGCTTGCTTAATAAATTAAGTCACTGACCCATTATACAAAAGGTACGCCGTCACTCTAAAAAGAGCTTCGACTGATTGTAGGCATGCAGTTTCAGGTTCTATTTCACTCCCCTAATAGGGGTTCTTTTCACCTTTCCCTCACGGTACTAGTTCACTATCGGTCACTGAAGAGTATTTAGGCTTAGAGGGTGGTCCCCCTATATTCGAGCAGGATTTCACGTGTCCCGCTTTACTCAAGAATTATATTAAACATTACTCCTACGGGACTATCACCCTCTTTGGTTAGTCTTTCCAAACTATTTAGATTTTTTTAATGAAATTACTGGCCTAGTCCGCGTTCGCTCGCCACTACTAACGGAATCTCAATTGATTTCTTTTCCTCTGGTTACTTAGATGTTTCAGTTCTCCAGGTTATCTCTTTAAACCTATGTATTCAATTTAAAGTACCACATAAAGTGGTGGGTTTCCCCATTCGGAAATTTTCGGATCAAAACTTACATACAGCTCCCCGAAACTTATCGCAGTATATCACGTCCTTCATCGGCTTTCAGTGCCAAGGCATCCGCCACACGCCCTTAAACGCTTGATTTATGCACAGAAAAAAATTCTGTGTTGAATCAAATTTTTATTTGAACATTAGTTGATAAAATTACTAATGTTCGGATATAGATATTGATATTAATTATTATTTTATTTACGATTTTTATAACTAAGTGTTTTGGTGGAGGATAGCGGGATCGAACCGCTGACCTCCTGAATGCAAATCAGGCGCTCTCCCAGCTGAGCTAATCCCCCAATAATCTATTATTTGGTGGGCCGAGAAAGACTCGAACTTTCGACCCCACCCTTATCAAGGGTGTGCTCTAACCAACTGAGCTACCGGCCCCCATTCAAGAGAAACACTACATTTAAGAAGAGAAATGAGGACGGTCAACATTAACCTGTTTATTTTTTAGAATGAAATTTACTTTCACTCATCCTTAGAAAGGAGGTAATCCAGCCGCAGGTTCCCCTACGGCTACCTTGTTACGACTTCACCCCAGTCGCTGACTATACCGTGGTCAAGGGTATTAAACCTTGCCTTAAGGTAGAACCAACTCCCATGGTGTGACGGGCGGTGTGTACAAGACCCGGGAACGCATTCACCGTGGCACGCTGATCCACGATTACTAGTAATTCCAGCTTCATGCACTCGAGTTGCAGAGTGCAATCCGAACTGAGGTATTTTTTAAGGATTTGCTTAACGTCGCCGTCTTGCTTCCTGTTGTAAATACCATTGTAGCACGTGTGTAGCCCAACACGTAAGGGCCATGAGGACTTGACGTCATCCCCACCTTCCTCCAGCTTATCACTGGCAGTTCTTTCAGAGTGCCCAACTTAATGATGGCAACTAAAAGTGAGGGTTGCGCTCGTTGCGGGACTTAACCCAACATCTCACGACACGAGCTGACGACAGCCATGCAGCACCTGTGTTTCGTCCGGCCGAACCGAAAACTTTAATCTCTTAAAGTCGCGACGAACATGTCAAGTGTTGGTAAGGTTCTGCGCGTATCTTCGAATTAAACCACATGCTCCACTACTTGTGCGGGTCCCCGTCAATTCATTTGAGTTTTAACCTTGCGGTCGTACTCCCCAGGCGGTGTGTTTATCGTTTTCACTGCGACACTGAAAATAAATTTCCAACGTCTAACACACATCGTTTACGGCATGGACTACGAGGGTATCTAATCCTCTTCGCTACCCATGCTTTCGTTCCTCAGTGTCAGTATTGATCCAGAAAGCTGCCTTCGCAATTGGTATTCTTTCTAATATCTACGAATTTCACCTCTACACTAGAAATTCTGCTTTCCTCTATCAAACTCTAGCTGAAAAGTTTTGATGGCAGTTCCAGAGTTAAGCTCTGGGATTTCACCACCAACTTTTTCAACCACCTACGAACTCTTTAAGCCCAGTAATTCCGAACTACGCTAGGTCCCTTCGTATTACCGCGGCTGCTGGCACGAAGTTAGCCGGACCTTCTTATTCGGGTACAGTCATTTTCTTCCCCGACGAAAGAGCTTTACAACCCAAAGGCCTTCTTCACTCACGCGGCATCGCTGCATCAGAGTTTCCTCCATTGTGCAAGATTCCCCACTGCTGCCTCCCGTAGGAGTTTGGGCCGTGTCTCAGTCCCAATGTGGCTGATCATCCTCTCAAATCAGCTATTGATCATAGTCTTGGTAGGCCATTACCCTACCAACAAACTAATCAAGTGCAGGCTCATCCATTGGTGCATAAAGCTTTCTCCGTAAAGACTTATCCAGTATTAGCACAAGTTTCCTCGTGTTATTCCAGGCCAAAGTGTAGATACCTACATGTTACTCACCCGTCTGCCACTAAGTATTGCTACTTCGTTCGACTTGCATGTGTTAGGCGTGCCGCCAGCGT
>CACBLI010000018.1 GCA_902540235.1 uncultured Pelagibacteraceae bacterium | reverse complement strand
CTTGCACTATAAGATTTACTATATGGAATATTTTTTCTCCAGTAAGGTAAATGATATCCACAATAAACACTGACAAAAATTATATTAATTTTTTTTAAAAATTTTTTTAAGAAAATTATAAGTGGATTAAATCTTAAATTATACCCTATATAAATTTCATTCTTTTTTATATTAAGATTAAACATTTTTTGAAATAATGGTTTTTCTACTAAAATTTTTTTTTTGGAAAAATTTTTTTCCAAAAAATTTAATTGTTTATAGTGTTTGTCAGTAGAGGAAGCTATAGTAATATAAAAAGGATTTAGTCTTTTAATCTGATGAAGACTATTTATTTTTCTATAGGGTATTTTTTTTTTTTGTGAAGTCAATACAACAACATCATCAACTTCTTTCAAACTTTTTAAAATTTTGGCGTGTTTTTTTCCAATTGAACCATATCCAATTACTAAAGCTATTTTTGACATACTGGTTTAAAAATTTAGTTTTTTAATCAACATTTCATTAATTCTTAAATCTAATTTAGTATCGATATCTATTGATTTTTCTTGGGGCATTTCATAAATTGAAAGACTATTCTGTAAAAGACTTTTTGATTTTAGGAGTTTATTTCTCTTCCAAATATATATAGATGCATTCATATCATAAACTTTTGGAGATTTTTGTCTTGCAACTACTTCTTTAGAACTTTTTTTTACTAACGAAAAACTTCCATTTTTAATTTCTAACATATTAAAATAAGGATTTTTTCTAGATTTTGTTACCGAAACAAGCATATCTTTTTTCGATTTTTGAAATTTTTTAAAGGCTTTTTTAATATCATTCGCATCTCGATATGGTGCTGTAACATCTAAATCGATCACATAATCATATTTTTTCTTATAATGTTTCTCTGACATCATTACAGCATGTTTAATCACGGTTAATTTAGGAACATAGTTAGTGCTTAATTTTTTTGGTCTTGAAAATATTACCTCCGCACCAAACTTTTTTGATAATTTTTGAATTTTTTTGGAGTCTGATGATACGACTATGTTTTCAAATAATTTCGAATTTAATGCAGATATTATAGTATAAGACATTAAAGGTTTCTTATTTAAATCTATCAGATTTTTATTTTTTATTTTTTGGGAATTAGCCCTCATACATATAGTGCAAATGATTTTCATGAAAAAAGATTAAAACCTATTTAATGTACTTTTATATTCTTTCCATTGACCAACATCATGCCATGAATTATGGCTTATAATATAAGTGCCAATTTTGAATTTCTTTTTTAAGGCCAAAGATATCAATTCGTTCATGTCTAGGGAGTGATTAATTTTTTTTGGCATAGCCTTAAATATTTTTGGGCTCATAAGATAAAGACCACAATTTGCTAAATAAGAAAAAGTTGGTTTTTCTTCTATAGTTTTTAAAAGTCCATTTTTTTTTAATTTACATACGCCGTAGGATAATAAGTTTTCTTCATAAGAGCCAACTAAAGTAAAGTCATATTTATTTTTTCTATGAAAATCGTATAAATTATGAAAATTAATATCGAAAATTACATCACAATTTGTAACAAAAAAATCCTTTTTACTTTTCTTTAAGTATTTGATGCATCCAGCTGTACCTAATGGAATTTTTTCTTCAATAAATTTAATTTTATATTTATTTTTTTTTTGATTGAAATATGATTTCATTATTTGATGGGAATTTTTATTGATAGAAATATAAAAACTTTTAATTCCTGAAATTACAAAATTATCAATTATATGATCTATAACAGGCTTATTGTTTAAAGGAATTAGTGGTTTCGGAAGGATATTTGTAAAAGGTTTCAATCTTGTTCCTCTTCCACCAGCCATAATTAATGTAGGAATATCAAAATTTATATTTTTATTTTTACCAAAAACTTTACTCCAATAAATCACATCAATTACTTTTTTGTTTTTCGTTATAACTGGAATTATATCAAGATTTTTTTTTATCAAAATTTTTTCTACTTCTTTTTTATTAAAATTGTTTCTAACTAAAAAGGTAGGTTTTTTCTGATATAAATTTTTAATACTATCATTTAAACTTTTTTTATTAAGTAATGCACTTCTTAAATCTCCATCACTCAATGTACCTTGAAGATTATTATTTTTATCCACTACAACTAAACAGTTTTGCCCAAATTCTCCTAGGGCTGCTAAAGCATCTTTAATTTTTTTATTAGATAATATTTTATATTTTTCCATTAGATTTTTTTAATGATTTTTATAATTTCATTAGCTGTGTTTTTTTTATAATATGGATTTATAACTTTTTTACTTTTTTTATTGTATAAAATTTTGTTAATTTGTTTAATAATCAATTTTTTATTAAATTTCACGTTAACAACGCTCTTTGCAAATAATCTTCCCTCTTGTCTAATACCTAAATTTATTGAGGGTGTATTGAGCGAAGGGGCCTCAATAATTCCACTAGATGAATTGCCTATTAGTAAATTACAATATCTTAGGCACGACAAATAACCCCTTTTCCCCATTGATAAAATTAATTTTGAGTTTTTATTTCTTAAATTAAACTTTTTAATTTTTTTTAAAATTTTTTGATTTAAAATATCTGGATTGGTACCTGTAAAAATTATCCTAATATTTTTAAATGTACTTAAAGAAGCCAATAAAATATTAAAACCTTTTAGTCCATAATCTTTACTTAATGTTTCAGGATGATAAGAAACTAAAATATTTTTTTTCAAAAATTTAAAATTAAATTTTTTTTCAAGGCTACTTGGATTTTCAAAATTCATCAGTTTAATATTTTCACAACCTAAACTTCCGACTGTGAAAACGTTCTTTTTACTTTCACCTAAACCTAATAACCTTTTTGCATATAGTTTGTTTGAAACTAGGTGGTATTTAGCGGTTTTAGAAATTGAGTATCTAAAAAAGTTATCAAAAACCCCAAGTGTGCTTTCACCGCCATATAAGTGAACTATTGGAATTTTATGAATAAATGCTGAGACGGAGATAGAAAATATTTCATATCTGTCTCCTAATAAAATGAGTAAATCTGGTTTTTTTTTGTGAAAAAATTTTGAAAACTTTTTCATATAATTTGTAATACTTTCGATATTTTTTGTTGGATCGATTGTTTTTAGAGGAACTTTAATAATATGATCAGGATTAATCTTATCTGCTAAAATTTCATTTATTGTATAACCATATTTTTTTTCTAAATGTGATCCTGTCACGATAAGTTTAAGACTAATAGTTTTCTCCTTTTTGAGAAGATAAATCAAATTACTCATTATTCCATAATCTGCTCTATTCGATGTAACAACAAAAATTTTTTTCATGTCTTTAATAAATTTATTATAGCCTTACACTGCTTGGTAAGCAGACAATCGATTTGCTTAAATTGATAGAATTTGACAAATCCATTTTAGGGTACTTTTTTAAATGAGGCACTTGACTCAGTAATTGCCAAACTGGTCTTGTATTGAATCCATTTTTATTTGTAGTTTTTAAAATTTTATCTAATAAATTTTTGTTCTTTTTTTTCAATATAATTGTGATAAGCCAATTATTACATTTTGTATCTGGTAATTCTTTTAATAAATAAAATTCTCTAAGATTTTTTAATTTTGATTCATATCTAGAATATAATTTTTTTTTTGCTTTTAATAAATTTTTTAATTTCTTAATTTGAGCACAACCTAAGGCGGCATTTAGGTTTGGCATACGGTAATTAAATCCTAATCCTTTGTAATTATATTTCCATGGATGAGATTTTTTTGATACTTGTGATAAAATTTTTGCTTGATTATATATCTTAAAATTATTTGTTAATATCATTCCACCTCCACCAGTGGTTATAATTTTATTACCATTAAAACTTAAAATGCCAACATCTCCGATAGTACCGGTATGTTTGTGTTTATAAAAACTTCCAAGAGACTCTGCTGCATCCTCAACAACTTTTAAATTATATTCTTTTGAAATATCGAGTATTTCATTCATTTTACTTGGTTGTCCAAAAATATGTGTTGGTGCTATTGCAATAATTTTTTTAAATGTTTTTTTATTGAACGTTTGATTTTTTTTTGTGAATGTATTTTTCTTTAAGTAATCTCTTAGCTTATTAGTATCAATACCCAAATATTTTGAATCTACATCAATAAAATGAGGAGACGCCCCACAATATATTGTAGCATTTGAACTTCCAATATAATTTAAATTTGGAATTAAAACTTCGTGATTTGAACCTATACCTAATGTCATCATTGAAATATGAAGAGCACTTGTTCCATTCACCGTAGCTACAGCATATTTTGACTTTGTAAATTTTTTAATTTCATTTTCAAATTTTTTTATGAAACCTCCTACAGTAGAAACATATGTTGAATTAACAGATTTTTGCACATAAGAAGTCTCTTTTTTATTAAAATAAGGTTCGTGAATACCTTTTTTCCTTTCAAGATTTAATTCTGAAAGTATTTTTAATAATTTTTTTACAACTTTTTCTTGACTGTTAATTTTCATTAAAAATTATAAATATTTGTTTTGTAAAGTTCTAAGTTTTTTTTGTCAGAAAACCAGGCAATTGTTTTATTTAATCCTTTTTTGAGTCCTTGTTTACCTTTATATTTTGGTTTCCAATTTAATATTTTTTTTGCTTTAAGATTATTTGCACATAATCTTGGAACTTCACTTTTTTTGGGTCTAAATCTTTTTTTATCATAATCAATTCTCATTTTTTTTTTAAATATTTCCTCAATAACTTTTATCAAATTTTTTATTGATATTTCATCTCCAGATCCAATATTAATTGTTTCACCAAAATTTTTCGATACCTTTAATGCTTTAGAAAAAGCATCAACTGTATCATCGATATAATTGAAATCTCTAGTTGGACTTAAATTTCCTATATTTAAATTTTTTTCATTAGACAAAAATTGAGTTATTAAAGTTGGTATAATTGCTCTATTAGATTGTCTGGGACCATAAGTATTAAAAGGTCTAACAGTTAAAGTCGGCAATTGGAATGACTTGTTATATGAATTTACTAACTGATCAGCTGATATTTTTGAAGCCGCGTAAGGTGATTGTCCATCTAAAGCACTATTTTCCTTTATTGGAATTTTTTTTGCTGTACCATAAACTTCACTGGTTGAAGTATGGATAAATTTTTCAACATTATTATTTATCGCAGATTGTAAAAGATTATGAGTTCCTCTTACATTTGTATCGATGTACGATTGAGGAGAAACATAAGAGTATGGTATTCCTATCAACGCTGCCAAATGAATTATCACCTTAGTTTTATTTAAAGCTTTTTCAACCGAGTCTGTGTATCTAATATCTCCCATAAAAACCTCAAAATGGCCTTTTATATCCTGATCACATTGCTCTAGCCATCCCCAAGAATTTAAGGAATTATATTCTACCATAGCTTTTACATCATATCCCTCTCTTACAAGTTTTTCTGTAATATGAGACCCAATAAACCCACCAGCTCCTGTAATTAATATTTTCATAATTTCTCCTCTAAGTAAGATAAAC
>CACBLI010000017.1 GCA_902540235.1 uncultured Pelagibacteraceae bacterium | reverse complement strand
GATGTAATTAGAAATGATAAAATTACATCTAATGATATATTAAAAAGAAAATATAATAAAATTGTAATCTCACCCGGTCCAGGCAATCCTAATCAATCAGGTAATTGTTTAAAAATAGTTAAATCTTTATATAAAAAAATTCCAATACTTGGGGTTTGTCTTGGTCATCAAATTATAGGACAGGTATTTGGCTCTAAAATTATCGAAGCTAAAAAACTAATGCATGGAAAAACAAGTAGAATTATCTCAAAAAAAGTTGGAATTTTAAGAAATCTTCCAGAGTCATTTGAGGCAACACGGTATCACAGCTTAATTATTGATAAAAAATCACTATCAAAACATCTTGAAATCACGGCTGAGAGTAAAGACGGTTTAGTTATGGGAGTTCAACATAAAAAATATGATGTTCATGGAGTGCAATTTCATCCCGAAAGTATTAAAACTAAATTAGGTATTAAAATTTTGAAAAATTTTATTAGAATTTAAATATAATGAGACAATTTATAGATAAAATTAGAAATAAAGAAAATTTGTCATTCGAGGAGAGTAAAGCTGCTTTTGAATTGTTAATGGAAGGTAAAGCTAAAGAGCAAGAAATATTTGATTTTTTAACGATCCTTTCAGCTAAAGGTGAAACTTCAGATGAAATAGCGGGTGGTGTCTTTGTCCTTAGAAATAAATCTAAAAGAGTAAATGTGGAAAATTGTGTTGATACATGTGGCACTGGTGGAGATGGAATGAATACGCTCAATATATCTACAGCATCTGCACTATTACTTGCAAGTATGAATGTTAAAGTGGCTAAACATGGGAACAAAGCTGTATCATCCAAATGTGGATCAGGTGATGTTTTAGAGGCTTTAAATATCAAAATAAATCTAGAACCAAAAGAAATCGAAGATCAAATTAATAAAAATAATTTTGGTTTCATGTTTGCTCCTAATTATCATAGTGCTATGAGGTTTGTTGGTCCAACTAGAAAAAAAATTGGAAAAAGAACAATTTTTAATATGATCGGACCATTAAGCAGCCCTGCTTTAGTAAAAAGACAGGTGGTTGGTGTCTTTGATAAAAAACTTTTAAAAATATTTGCAAATGCTTTAAACAACTTAGATATTAAATTTGCATGGATTGTAAATAGCGAAGATGGGCTAGATGAAATATCCCCATATGCTAAAACAAATGTTATTCAATTAAAAGATAATGTGATTTCTGAAATTGTTATTGATCCAAAAGAATTAAAGATTAATGCAGATAAATTTGAAAATCTTGTTGGTGATGAGGCAAAATTTAATGCAGAAAAAATGATCAACATATTTAAAGGTGAGGACAATGATTTTTCTAAAGCAGTATGTCTAAATGCTGCGGCTGGACTAATTGTTAATGAAACTCATGAAGGGTTTACTGAGGCTTATAAAAATGCAAGAGATCATATATTGTCAAATAAAGTTATCAAATATTTGGAAACAATTCAAAATGCCTGAAAATGTTCTCGAAAAAATAATTAAAAAGAAGATAGAAAAAATAGAAAATTCTAAAAAGAGTATTTCAATAAGCTCATTAAATGAATTAATAGAGAAAAATAAAACATTTGTTAATTTTAAAGAAAATATTGAAAAAAATATTAGAGAAAATAAATTTTCTATTATTGCCGAGGTCAAAAAAGCGAGTCCTTCTGCAGGTGTAATCATAGATGATTATGACCCTGTTAAAATAGCTAGTATATATCATGATAATAATGCTACTTGTTTGTCAGTTTTGACTGAGGGAGATTTTTTTTTAGGAGATTTAACACATATAAGTGAAATTAAAAAAAATATTAATTTACCAATTCTTTGTAAAGACTTTTTTGTAGATAAATTTCAAATTCCATTAGCAAAAAGTTATGGCGCAGATGCAATATTAATCATATTAGCTGGTGTAAGTGAAAGCCTTGCGAATGAGTTATATGAAGAAGCACTTAAATTAAATATGTCTGTCATAGTTGAAGTGCATACAGTTGAGGAAGCGAAACAAGCTTTAAAATTTAGAGAAGCATTAATTGGTATCAATAATAGGAATTTAAAAACTCTTAAAACTGATATAAATACAACCTTTGATATTCATGATGTTTTAGTTAATCATGAAGGTCCATTAATTTCTGAAAGCGGAATTAAAACAAAAGATGAGCTATTGGAACTCTCAAAAAAAACCTCTATTAAAACTTTTCTGATTGGTGAATCACTTTTAAAAAATTTAGAGAATAATTCGATTTTTTCGATTCTTTAGTCAAATACTTCCCTATTTTATTAGTTTTTTTACTATTGTGAATTGAAGAGAACTTTTGTAGAACAGATTCTGTACGATATTTGTTCTTATGCTTACAAAAAAACAAAAAAACCTGCTTTTATTTATCAACAAGAAGTTGAGAAGTTCTGGTGTTTCTCCATCTTATGAGGAAATGAAAGCTTCATTAAACCTCAAATCTAAGTCAGGAATTCATAGACTTATAAGTGCATTAGAAGAAAGAGGTTTTATTAAAAGACTTGCTCATAAAGCAAGAGCTTTAGAGGTGATCAAATTACCAGAAACAGCTTCAGCAAACGATATTTATAATCATTTTTCACCCAGTGTAATAAAAGGCGGTCTAGATACTGAAAAAAATTTATCCTCTGAAACAGAGGTTCCAGTTTTAGGCAAAATCGCTGCTGGAACTCCAGTGGAGGCAATTCAAAATGAAGTATCGAGAATACCTTTGCCAGCCAATTTAGAAAAAAACGGAGATTATTTCGGACTGAAAGTTCAGGGCGATTCGATGATTGAGGCAGGTATTAACGAGGGTGATACTGTTATTATAAAAAGAACTGACACAGCAGACAATGGAAAAATTGTTGTTGCACTGATAGATAATCATGAGGCAATGCTAAAAAGAATTAGAAAAAAAGGTAAGGTAATAGCACTTGAAAGTGCTAATAAAAACTACGAAACTAAAATTTTTGGGCCTGATAGGATAAAAGTTCAAGGTGTTTTAGTATCTTTATATAGAAACTTCTAATAAAATAGTCTAAACCATTTTAATGAAAAAAGTAGCAACTAGATTTGCTCCCTCACCTACTGGTGCATTACACATTGGTGGTGTTAGAACGGCTTTATTTAATTGGTTATACTCTAAAAATCATAATGGTAAATTTTATTTAAGGGTGGAAGATACAGACAAAGAAAGATCTAAGGATGAATATAAGGATCAAATAATACAATCTCTTAGATGGATTGGTATCAATTATGATGGAGAGGAATATATTCAATCAGAGAAAGTAAGCGATCATATAAAAGTTGCAAATGAGCTTCTTAAAAATGGTCATGCATATAAATGTTATTGTTCAAGTGAAGAAGTAGAAGAACAAAAAAAAAGAGCAAGGCAAAAAAAGATTCCCTATATTTACGATAGAAAATGGAGAGATAAAAAAGAATCTGATGCTCCAAAAGATATTAAGCCTGTTATTAGATTTAAAAGTCAGATTAATGGAACATCGGTATTGAAAGATTTGGTTCAAGGAGACGTGGAAATAGAAAATAATACTATTGAGGATTTTATTATCTTAAGAAACGACGGGACTCCTACATATAATTTATCAGCATCTGTAGATGATCATCAAATGAATATGACACATATAATTAGAGGTGATGATCATAAAATAAATACCTTTAAGCAAATACAAATTTATCAAGCTATGAAATGGGATTTACCCGCATTTGCTCACATACCATTGATACATACAATTGAAGGAAAGAAACTATCAAAACGAGATCAGGCATCTACATTAAATGATTATTCCAAAATTGGTATTATGCCAGATGCCCTTCGAAATTACCTTTTAAGATTAGGCTGGTCTTATAAAGATAAGGAAATATTTACATTAGAGGAAAGTATAAAATTTTTTAATTTAGAAGGTATCGGTAAATCTCCTTCTAAACTTGATATGAGTAGAATTTTATCGATGAACGAACATTATATTAAGAATATTAATGAAAATGATTTATTCAATCAATTAACTGAATATTGCAAATTATATAAAAGTGAAATTCAATCAGATAAAAAAGATAAGATTAAAAAATCTCTTACTTTCTTGAAAAATAAAGCAAAAACTTTAGAGGATATATTTAATAATGGCCAATATATTATAAAAGATGAGGTCGATTTTAATAAGGATGATCTTAAATTAATTGATGATAAAGCAAGAAAAGTAATTTCTGACTTTAATGATCAATTTGAAAAAATAGATCTGCCTTCTCGAGAAATATTAGAACCAATAGTAAATGGGCTCATAAAATCTCATGACACAAATTTTAAGGGAGTTGGACAGCCATTAAGGATTGCTTTAACAGGTTCGAAGTTCGGACCTGGTATTTATGATATAATTTTATCCTTAGGAAAAAAGGAAGTTCAAAAACGACTAAGAGCTAAGATAGCTTGAAACTACTGCAGAAGCCTCTGAAGATGAAGAAGTTTTTGATTTGATCTCATTTAAAGTATTGTTTACATCAAAGATTTGTTTTTTCATAAGTTCAGGGTTTTTTAAAAAATATACTACAGATCTAAAAATTTCTTTTGAATTACATTCTTTTTGAATCAATTCTGGAATTATTTCTTTTTGATTAATTATATTAATAATATTTGCATATTTCGTTTTTACTAAAAATTTTACAATAAAAAAATTAATAAAATTCATTTTATAAATAATGATAGATGGAATTTTTGCATTACAAATTTCAAGAGAGACAGTTCCTGATTTTGCTACAGCAAATACAGAGTTTAATAGTATTTGTGATTTTATATTATCGTCAGATATTACTTCAACATTATTGTAGTTTGTTTTTTTAATCTTATCTTTTATAAAATCTTTGTTTTGATCAGTCGCATGAAAAATAAAGTTATATTCGTTGAATTTTTCATTCATTAATTTAATAAAATCTATCAAAATTGGTAAAAGAATATTAGTTTCAGAAGTCCGGCTTCCAGCGAATAAAGATATAATTTTTTTATTGCCATCAATTATATTTGATAAATTTGATTTAACATTTTCATTATTTTCAAGTAATGGATGACCAACAAAAGTATTTTTAATATTTTCTTTATCAAAGAATTTCTTTTCAAAATTAAATAATAGTAAAACATGGTCTAAAAACTTTTTAAAATTCTTAACCCTGCTCTCTCTCCATACCCATACTTGTGGTGCAACATAATGAATTGTTTTAATATTAGGATTGATACTTTTTACTTTTTCAGCAACTCTTAAAGTAAAATCTGGACTATCTACACTAAATAAAATATCGGGATTAAATTCAACTACTTTTTTTACAGTTTCATTTATTTTGTTTCTGATTTTAAACAAATTTAAGATAACACTAGTAAATCCAATATAAGTTATCTCTTTAAGATCATATATTGATTTAACACCAAGTTTGTTTAAATGAGATCCTCCAACACTTAGGTATTCAATATCAGGATGATTTTTTTGAAGTTTACTAATTACGGTTGATGCTAATTTATCTCCAGAAGGTTCACCAGTTAATATAAAAATTTTTTTCATTTCACCGAGATAAACATTTTATTTTTATTAGCAAAGTTGATACATTTATTTTTGTCTAAAAAAATATGTTGTTTACTTTTAACAACAACACCTTTTAATCCAGCTATCTTGATTTGTTTTAACGTTTGTAATCCAATAGTTGGTAAATCAACTCTGAAGTCTTGTTTCTTTTTTGGAAACTTTACTAAAACACCATGATTTCGAAAGTTTTTACTTTTACTTTTTTCGAGTAATTTTCTTGTACCACCCTTTCCCTCAACAGAGACTACTTTTTTATTTCTGACAACTACAGCTTGACTATTATTATACTGATTTAAATTTTTTAATGTTTTGATACCCTTTTTGATATCTAATTGGTCTTTACCATTTGGCTTTATTTTTGAATAATTGCCCTTTTTAAGAGTAAGTTCTGGATTAAATTTAAGTGAGTTTTCAGTTTTTATCTTATTTT
>CACBLI010000016.1 GCA_902540235.1 uncultured Pelagibacteraceae bacterium | reverse complement strand
CTTAAAAAGAATAAATTTACCAACTAATTATATTAATGATCGAAATTTAGATAAAAAAATTAAATTTTTAACTAAAAATGTCAATGATATCGAAAAGATATTATTTTGTAGTGTTGTTCCAAAGATTTTTAGTTTAATCAAAAAATATTTTTCTAATAGGTCGAAAGTTCGTTGCTATGAAATAAAAGATTTGAATTTAAAATCACTAATAAAGATAAGAGTGAATTTTAAACAAGTCGGCTCTGATCGTTTAGCTAATGCAATTAGTTTACAAAATAATAGAGAAAATTTTATAATATTAGACTTTGGAACTGCTACAACATTCGACGTAGTTATAAGGAAAGATTATAGAGGTGGAATAATAGCCCCCGGTATTAAGATTTCACTTGATACATTGTCAGATAATGCTTCTTTGATACCTCGAATTAATTTAAAAAAAATAAATAATATTATAGCTAACAACACCAAATCAGCAGTTCAATCTGGTTTTTTTTGGGGTTATATAGGTTTAATTCATAATATCATTCATTTGATTAAGAAAGAGACTAAAAATTCCTTTAAACTTGTAATCACAGGTGGTTATTCTTACTTGTTTAGAAAATCTTTAAAAATTAAAGTAATACATAATAGAGATATCACAATTAAAGGGTTAATTAAAATTGCTAGGTTAATAAAATAAATGAAGCAAGAATTATTATTTTGTCCGTTAGGTGGTGCTGGTGAAATAGGTGCAAATATGAACTTGTACGGATATGGAAATCCAGGTGAACATAAGTGGATTATGGTTGATATAGGTGTTACATTTGCAGATGATACTCTTCCAGGAATTGATCTAATTTATCCTGATCCTGGTTTTATAGTTGATAAAAAAGATAGCTTATTAGGTATTGTGGTAACCCATGCTCATGAAGATCATATTGGAGCTATTGCTCATCTTTGGCCAATGTTAAAATGCAATATTTACGCAACGCCATTTACTGCAGTATTGATACAAGAAAAATTTAGAGAAAAACATGTTGATATAACTAATTATTTAAAAATTGTTGAGTTAAACGGAATTATAGATCTCGATCCTTTTTCAATAGAATATGTATCAATGACTCATTCAATTCTTGAGCCAAATGGATTAAGAATTAAAACTCCTGCTGGAGTAGTTTTACATACAGGAGATTGGAAAATAGACGAAAACCCAATGGTAGGTAAAAATATAGATGTTGATAGATTGAAACAAATAGGCAAAGAAGGTGTTCTTGTAATGGTTTGTGATTCAACTAATATTTTTACAGTTGGAAGGTCAGGCTCAGAAGAAACAGTAAGGAGAAGTCTTTTAAAAATAATGGAAAGACTTAAAAAAAGAATAGTGATGACATCTTTTGCTTCTAATGTAGCAAGAATGGAGACTATTTTTTATTGTGCAGAAAAAACAGGAAGACAAATATCACTGGTAGGAAGATCAATGCACAGAATTTTTAAAGCAGCTAGACAATGCGGATATTTAAAGAAAATTATTGATCCAATTGATCCTAGAGAGGCAAAAAACATATCTAGAGAAAAAATTGTCTATCTGTGTACGGGGAGCCAAGGTGAACCGATGGGTGCGATGATGAGAATTTCTAATTATACACATCCAGATGTATTTATAGAGAAAGGTGATGCAGTTATTTTTTCATCAAAAATAATACCAGGTAATGAAAAAAAACTTTATAAATTGCATAATCAATTAGTAAAAGATGGAATGGAGGTAATATCAGAGGAAAATGAGTTTGTTCATGTTTCAGGTCATCCAAATCGAGATGAAATGAAAGATATGTATAATTGGATAAAACCTAAATGTGTTATACCTGTACATGGCGAGCATATGCATCTTATTGAGCATATAAATTTTGCAAAAGAGATGCAAGTACCGCATCCTGTTTTAGTTGAGAATGGTGATATTGTAAAAATTTTTCCTGGTGACAAACCCGAAGTTTATGACAAAGCACCAACAGGTAGGCTTTATCTTGATGGTAATGTAAGTGTACATGAACAATCTCAATCTATAAAAGATAGAAAAAATTTGAGTTCTAACGGTTATCTTGAAGTAACACTTTTAATAAATTCAAAAGGTAATATCCGTGATAATCCAATTTTATCTTTTAGAGGTTTACCAATTAATGAAGAAGACGAATTTGCTTACGAGTTAGAAGGTGAAATTGAAAAAATAACAAAATCATTTAAAATTGGTAGTAGAAAACAAGAGCATAACCTCATTGATGCTCTCAAAATTGCATGTAGAAAATTTACTAAAGAGAAAATAGGAAAAAAACCTTATACAAATATTAATTTAGTAAATATCTAATGAGCATTACAGGGCTAGCTATAATTTATATTATCATATGGTGGATTGTTTTTTTTGCAATTTTGCCTATTGACGTTGAGAGACACAAATCAATAAAAATTGAAGGAGAAGACCCTGGATCACCAGAGAATCCAAAAATGTTAAAAAAATTCATTTATTGTACTGGAATTACAACAGTTTTATTCACTCTTATCTATCTGTTAATGAAATTTGAATATTTGAATTTAAGAAATATACTAATTTAAGATGTATATTTCTAAATCTTTTATACCTATACTTAAGAATATTCCTTCCGAAGCTAAAATTAAGTCACACCAATTAATGTTAAGGGTTGGAATGATAAAACAATCTTCCGCAGGTATTTACTCTTGGTTACCTTTGGGATTAAAAGTAATGAAAAAAATTGAACAAATAGTCCGAGAAGAACAAAATAAAATTGGTGCTCAAGAAATTTTAATGCCAACTATACAATCAAGTGATATATGGAAAGAGAGTGGACGTTATGAGGATTATGGCGAGGAAATGCTTAGAATTAAAGATCGTCAAAACAGAGAGATGCTTTACGGACCGACTAATGAAGAACTTGTAACAGATATATTTAGAGCTTCAGTAAAGTCTTATAAGTCGCTTCCACAACTTCTATATCACATTCAGTGGAAGTTTAGAGATGAAATTAGGCCAAGATTTGGAATCATGAGATGTAGAGAATTTTATATGAAAGATGCTTACTCGTTTGACATTAATGATGAAGAGGCTTTGTTCTCGTATAATAAATTTTTTCTATCTTATTTAAAAACTTTTAAAAGACTAGATCTTAAAGCTATTCCAATGGCTGCAGATACAGGACCTATAGGCGGAAATCTTTCACACGAATTTATAATTTTAGCAGAGACTGGCGAAAGTAAAATTTTTACTGATAAAAGAATTTTTGAAGTTGATAGTAGTGGAAGTAAATTAGAGAAAAAGTCTCTCGAAGATTTAAGAAGTAAATTTGAAAAATTTTATTCAGTAACTGATGAAAAATTTGATAAAGCAGAATTTGAAACAAAGGTGATTGAAAAGAATCGTTTGATAACAAAAGGTATTGAAGTTGGTCATATTTTCTATTTTGGAGACAAATATTCTAAACCAATGGATGGCTCTGTTGATTTACCAGGAGGGAAAAAAGATTTTGTAAAAATGGGCTCTTATGGAATTGGTGTTTCGAGACTTGTTGGAGCTATTATAGAGGCAAAATATGATGCAAAAAAAGAGGTCATGAAATGGCCAATATCTGTTGCTCCATATGATATTTCA
Organism: uncultured Pelagibacteraceae bacterium; assembly: GCA_902540235.1. GTDB lineage: Bacteria > Pseudomonadota > Alphaproteobacteria > Pelagibacterales > Pelagibacteraceae > Pelagibacter. The sequence continues at coordinate 4,056 of CACBLI010000016.1, read as the reverse complement.
ATAATTCCAATGATTAATAAAAATGATAAATCATCTTTAGAAAAAGCTAATAAAATTAACTTAGAATTAGAAAAGAATAATATTGAAACTTTAATTGATGATACTGAGGAAAATTTTTCGTCTAAAATTAAAAAGATGAATTTAATAGGTATCCCACATCAAATCATTATTGGTAAACAAACTGAAAATGATTCTATTGAATTTAAAGAAGCTGGAGAAATGTCTCAAAAACTTAAATTGAGTGAAATTATTAAGATTATAAAAAAACAAAAAGAAGAAAATTGATTTCTACATTAGAAAAAGAAATTACATTCAGATTTATCAAAGCCAGAAAAAAGGATGGTTTTTTGAATATAATTTCAATCTTTTCGTTCATAGGTATTGGCTTGGGAGTGGCAGTTCTAATAATTGTCATGTCAGTAATGAATGGTTTTAGAACTGAATTAATCAATAAAATAGTAGGTTTTAACGCACATATAACAGTTAAACCTTATGAGAAAAAATATATTAATCCCGCAAGATTTAACAATGTTCAATTAAATTCAATAAGTAAAAATTTAATGTCGAGTAATTCAGGCGAAGCAATAATAATTCAAAGAAATATTTCAAAGGGTATAGTTTTAAGAGGATATACTCAAAATGATTTTTCAAAATTAAATATAATAAATGATGAAGGTTTTATAGGAGACAAAAATAATTTGAAAAAAAATTACATATCAATAGGTAAAGAATTAAGTTTCACACTGGGACTTAAGATAGGAGATGATATCACAATAATGTCGTCCTCAGGAATCGAAACTGTTATAGGCAGTTTACCTAAGAAAAAAATTTTTACTGTCATTTCACTATTTGAAAGTGGCCTTGCTGATTTTGATAACAATATTGCTTTTGTGAATCTAGATACATTAGATGAGTTTTTTAATTTGACTGAGGATGAAAGAAATTTAGAAATTTATTTAAAAAATCCACAAAATATTGAAAATCAAAAAATTATTGTTGAAAAAATATTTCCAGAAGAATTTGTTTTTAGTTGGGCTGACACAAATAGCTCATTGTTTTCTGCACTTAAAGTAGAAAGAAATGTAATGTTTATAATCTTGACTTTAATCATAATAGTTGCAGCCTTCAATATTATTTCAGGCTTAACAATTTTAGTAAAAAATAAAACTCGTGATATAGCAATTTTAAAGTCAATAGGTGTTTTAAATAAATCTATAGTAAAGATATTTTTTTTAGTTGGTGTAATTATTGGCACTTCAGCAACAATTTTTGGAATTTTACTAGGAGTTATTTTTTCAATGTACATTGAAAATTTAAGACAATTTTTAAGTGATGTTTTCAATATTAGTTTATTTCCAGAGGAGATTTATTTTTTGAGCACTATGCCATCAGAAATTAATCCATCTTCAATATTTTTAATCTCTTTGTTTTCAATATTAATAACCATAATTGTCTCAATCTTTCCCGCTTTAAAAGCCGCAAGATTAGATCCTGTCCAATCACTTAAATATGAATAATTTAATTGAACTTTCAAATTTAAACAAAACCTTTGTTACTCAAAAAAAAGTAAAGGTATTGAGAAAAATTAACTTTAAATTTAAAAAAGGAAAAATCTACTCTATTATGGGACCATCTGGTTCAGGTAAATCAACTCTTTTAAATTTACTTTCATTAATTGACCGTCCCAGCTCAGGCTCAATTTCAATACAAAATAAGCAAATAGATTATAAAAATTCCAAAAAAAATGATTTATTAAGAGCAAAAAAAATAGGGATAATTTATCAACAAGATAATCTACTTTCAGATTTTACCGCAATAGAAAATATATATTTTGCAAGTTTAGCTGCTGGTAACAATAAAGACTCTGCAATTACTAAATCTAAGATTTTATTACGAAAAGTTGGTCTTACTAGTAGATCAAATCATTATCCTTCACAATTATCTGGAGGTGAAAAACAAAGAGTCTCTATAGCAAGAGCTTTAATTAATAACCCCCAAATAATTTTAGCCGATGAGCCAACTGGAAGTTTGGATTTTGATACTGCAAAAAGTGTTTTCGAGATATTAAAAAAACAAATAAACTCAAATAGATTAATTATATTTGCAACTCATAATAGATTTTTTGCTGAAAAGTCAGATTGCTTGTTGGAAATAGTTAATGGTAATATAAATACCATTAATGCCTGAATCTATCATTCAAAATTTCAATCATTTAAAAATACACTCTCAATATTCGATTTGTGAGGGAGCAGTTAAAATAGATGATTTAAAAGATTTTTATAAAGATAAAAAAATTAGAGCTTTAGGTCTAAGTGATACATCTAATTTATGTGGTGCCCTAGAGTTTGCCGAAAAAATATCTAAAACCGGTGTTCAACCTATAATCGGAACTCAAATAAATTTTAAGTTCAATGACACAATAGGTCTTATACCTCTGTACGCTTTAAATGAAAATGGATATAAAAGAATAATTGAACTTTCATCTTTATCGTATCTTAATGATATTGAGATAAATGAGCCATATTTAAATTTTAATGAATTATTAAAACCAAGCGAAGGTGTTTCATTATTTTCTGGCACAGTAAATGGTTTATTTGGTCAATTATTTGAAAAAGGAAAATTTAAAGAAATTGAGAAATTATACTCAGATCTTAAATCTTTATATAAAGACAGGTTTTATATTGAAATACAACGTCATGGAGATACTAATGAAAAAGGATTTGAAAAATTTAACTTATCTAAGTCTTTAATCTTAGAGATACCTATAATAGCAACAAATGAGGTTTACTATATTGATAAAACTATGCACGAAGCACATGACGCTTTAATTTGCATTAAAAACAAAGAATACGTAAACGAAAAAAATAGAGTAAGATTAAGTGACCAGCATTATTTGAAAAATAATTCTGAAATGTCAGAATTATTTGCAGATTTACCTGAGGCTTTGGAAAATAATTATAATTTTCCATATCGTTGTAGTTTCAGACCGATATTTTCAAAACCAATTTTGCCTAATATTAGCTCTGAAAAAGGCGGTGATGCAGATGAAATACTAAAAAGAGATTCACTAGAAGGTCTAAAGAATAAATTTGATAAAGTTTTTAAAGTTAAAAATAGTAATCTTTTATCAAATAGTAATTATTTGAAGTATAAAGATAGATTGGATCATGAGTTGAATATTATTATAGAAATGAAATATGCCAGTTATTTTTTAATTGTGTCTGATTATATCAAGTGGGCAAAAAAAAATGATATTCCGGTTGGACCTGGAAGAGGTTCTGGGGCTGGATCACTGGTTGCATGGTGTTTATCTATTACAGATGTTGATCCAATCAAATTTAATTTAATTTTTGAGAGATTTTTAAATCCAGATCGAATATCGATGCCAGATTTTGATATAGATTTTTGTGAGGAAAAAAGGGATCTGGTTTTTGAATATCTAAATAAAAAATATAAAGATAGTGTTGCTCATATTGTTACCTTTGGAAAATTGAAAGCTAGAATGGTAATAAGAGATGTTGGTAGAGTTTTAGGTTTGGCTTACGGATTTGTTGATAATATCTCAAAAATGATACCTTTCGATCCTTCAAGACCTCAAAGTTTATCCGAATGTATTGCTGGTGAACCTAGACTTCAAAAATTAATAAAGGATGACCCTAGAGTTAAGAAACTTACAAATCTTTCACTAAAGCTAGAGGGCTTGAATAGAAATTTTGCAACGCACGCCGCAGGCGTTGTAATTGCAGACAAAAAATTAACAGAAGCAGTTCCTTTATACAAAGACTCTTCGTCAAATTTATTATTACCATCTACACAATTTGATATGTATTCAGCAGAAAATGCTGGACTAATAAAATTTGATTTTTTAGGTCTTAAAACTTTAACAGTGATAAATAATACACAAAAATTAATCAGAAAATTTAATCAAAATTTTGACATTGAAGAAATAGATTATGATGATCAAAAAGTTTTTGATCTTTTATCCTCAGGAAATACAGTTGGTCTATTTCAAATTGAAAGTGCTGGTATGAGAGAGGCCTTGACACAGATGAAGCC
>CACBLI010000015.1 GCA_902540235.1 uncultured Pelagibacteraceae bacterium | reverse complement strand
ACAGAAAAGAATAAAAATATATACAATGTAATAAAGATTCTAAATTTACTTCAAAAAAAAAATTTTAATAGGTCTGATTGCTTTATAACAGTAGGAGGTGGCATAACTGGAGATACCGGTGGTTTAGCAGCGAGTTTATTTAAAAGGGGTTTAAAATTTATTAATATTCCCACTACTTTATTAGCCCAAGTCGACTCCTCAGTTGGTGGGAAAACTGGAATTAACACAAAATATGGTAAAAATTTAGTTGGAAGCTTTTATCAGCCTAATCTAGTTTTAGCAGACACTATTTTTCTGAAAACATTACCCAAAAGAGAAATTACTTGCGGTTATGCTGAAATCCTAAAACACTCACTCATATCTAATAAAAAATTTTTCCTATATTTAGATAAGAACATTAAGAATATTCTTAGACTAAAATCACCATTTATTGAAAAGGCTATTTCTGAAAGCTGCAAAATAAAAAAAACTATCGTTCAAAAAGATGAAAAAGAAAACAATATAAGAAAAATTTTAAATTTTGGTCACACATTTGCTCATGCTTACGAAGCGTCAAAAAGTTATTCAAAAAAATTAAATCATGGAGAAGCTGTAATCTTAGGAATTTATTCTTCTCTAAAATTCAGCCTAGAAAATGATTTAACTGATTTATCTGACTTTAATATGATATTAAATCATTTTAAAAAAGCTAAACTATCTTATAATATTAAAAAGTTTTTTTCAAAAACCGACACAAAAAAAATCGTTTCTTTTATGCGAAACGATAAAAAAAATACGTCTGAAACAATAAATCTTATTCTTCTCAAAAAAATTGGATATATGAATGTAAATAAAAAATTTAGTGATAAAAAAATTAAATCTTTTATCGATGAAATATTAATCAATTAATATTTGTAATGAATGAATCGAATTATTCAATTCATCGTTTAAAATTTTATAAATTTTTTTATTACTTTCGATTTTGCTCATTTTCTTTAATTCTTTTGACTGAATAAGTAACTTAATGTGAAATTTATTTATATCATTACCCGGATGATTCTTATGCAAGAAACTTTTGTCCTCAACCTCAAGCTTCTCACATACTATATTATTTAAAATTTTTTTTTTTATTATTGAAATTAAATTATTTATATCCATAAGTATAATTATTATATCATGAAAAATATTTGCGATTGGAATAATTGTAACCAAATAGGGGAATATAAAGCACCTATTGAGAAAGATAATAGTAAAAAATTCAGGCTCCTTTGTCTTGAGCATGTAAAAGAATTTAATAAAAATTGGAATTATTTTTCAGGCATGAATGACCGACAAGTAATTAATTTTCTTAAGTCTGACATGATTTGGCATAAACCAACACAAAGTTTTAGTTCTTCAGATAATTTTTTTAAGGTTTTATGGAACAATACTTTAAAAGATGAATTAGATAAAAATAAATTTAAGAGCGAGTATGATCATATGCGGCAATTTAAGTTTGATCATAAGGATATAAAAGCTTTTAGTATTTTAGGTGTTTCTGTAGGTATAAAATGGCCAAAGATACATGATAAATTCAAAATACTTGTCAAAAAATTTCACCCTGATATGAATTCTGGAAATAAAAAATTTGAAGAAAAACTAAAACTGATTACTTTAGCTTATACACAACTCAAAAATACTTATAGAGAAAAAATTGACACCTAATTTAGACATAAAACCTGATATAAAATTATCTCTTAAACAATCATTTGGTATTGACTCAGAAATGGAAGTTAATGCCTTTTCAGAAAAAACAGATTATGTTCCAGAAATAGATAAAAATTATATTTTCGATAAAGATACTACTTTAGCAATTATCTCAGGTTTTTCTTTTAATAAAAGAGTTTTGATTCAGGGATACCATGGAACGGGGAAATCAACTCATATAGAACAAATTGCTGCAAGACTTAATTGGCCATGTATTAGAGTTAATTTGGACAGTCATATTTCTAGAATAGATTTAATAGGAAAAGATGCAATCGTTTTAAAGGACGGGAAGCAAGTAACTCAGTTTAATGAGGGAATATTACCCTGGTCAATTCAAAACCCTGTGGCTTTAGTTTTTGATGAATATGATGCTGGAAGACCAGATGTAATGTTTGTTATTCAAAGAGTATTGGAGTCTGAGGGTAGTTTTACTCTTCTTGATAAAAATAAAGTAATTAAACAAAATAAATTTTTTAGATTATTTGCAACTTCCAATACTGTTGGGTTAGGAGATACTAGTGGTTTATATCATGGAACCCAGCAAATAAATCAAGGTCAAATGGATAGATGGAATATTGTTTCAACTCTTAATTATTTGAGCATGGATAAGGAAATGGAAATTATAATTGGAAAAAATAAAAATTTTAATAATGCAAAAGGTAAAGAAACAGTTGCTAACATGATTAAAGTTGCTTCTTTAACAAGGAAAGGTTTTATAGCAGGTGATATTTCCACTGTAATGAGTCCGAGGACAGTTTTACACTGGGCTGAAAACACAGAAATATTTAAAGATATCGGTTATGCTTTTAGAGTAACTTTTTTAAATAAGTGTGATGATTTAGAAAAAAACACTATTGCAGAATATTATCAAAGATGCTTTGGTGAAGAATTACCCGAGTCATTAATTAATATTCAAATTTAAATGAGTATCAAGATATCATCTCTAAAAGAAAAAATGAGACAAGCTTTAACTTCAACAATGAAGGTAATTTCAGATGATTTAAGGATTAAAGATAAAAAGAATATTAACACAAATAATAATCAATCAAAATTATTAGCAATAGACAACTTGTCAAGTCTTAGAGATTTTGTAAGACTTAGAGCTGAGTTTGACTCATCTGCTTTAAAGAAAAAATTTTCGAATAAAGAAATTTTCAAAAATAATCTTCCGAAAAATCCCTCATGCGAATCTCTTTATAAATTGGCAGAAAAAACTAGGTATGAATTATTAGGCTCTCAAATGCTTAAAGGAGTTGAGAAAAATCTAAACCAAAATTATTATCAAATAATAGATGCAAAAAGAGATCAAAGACCTAAAACTAAAGATGATGTCATAGTGTCTGAAGCTTTCGAGCTCTACTTACTTAAGAATTTTCAAAAAATTAAATTAAATTCTATATCAGAGAAAAAATTAAGTTTTTGGGAGAAAGATTTTGATAAATCTATTAAAGACCATATCAATTATTTAAATAAGAACCTGGAAAATCAAAAACTATATTGCTCTAAATTTTCTGAAATTCTACAAAATATGGATATTTTTGACACTGTTGAGACTGAAGAAGATAAAGAGGAACAGAATGACGAAGGTAGAGATACATCCTCAAACGAGGATGATAAGTCTGATCAAGAAGATCAAAAAGATCAGAACACGCAAGATGAAACTGAAGCTACTATAGACTCTGACTATAAATTAGATGATAGTAATCTAGATTATGAAAAAGATGACATCAATTTAAAGAAAGAGAATTCAGAACAAATTGTAAAAAAATCAATTAAAGATCTTAATCTTGATTATAAGATTTTTACATATGAATTTGACGAAGTAATAAAAGCTGAAAACTTAGAAAGTGAGGAAGAGTCATTAAAGCTTAGAAAAAATCTTGATCAACAGCTTGTAGGTTTTCACGATATAGTAACTAAACTTGCAAATAAACTTCAAAGACAACTATTAGCGAAACAAAATAGATCTTGGAATTTTGACCTAGAGGAGGGTTTATTAGATAGCTCAAAACTAACAAGGATTATTATGGATCCATATAATTCATTATCTTTTAAAAAGGAAAAAGACTTAGATTTTAAAGATACAATAGTTACACTTTTAATCGATAACTCTGGCTCAATGAGAGGAAGACCAATAACAATTGCAGCAATATGTGCAGATATTCTATCAAGAACGTTGGAAAGATGTTCTGTAAAAGTTGAAATTTTAGGATTTACAACAAAAAACTGGAAAGGTGGACAGAATAGAGAAAAATGGAATAAAGAGGGTAAGCCTAAAGCACCGGGTAGGCTTAATGATTTAAGACATATAATTTATAAAGGTGCTGATATTCATTGGAGGCAAGCAAAAAATAATTTAGGGCTAATGTTAAAGGAGGGATTATTAAAAGAGAATATAGACGGAGAAGCTATCACATGGGCATATAGTCGTTTAGGAAAAAGGAAAGAAGAAAGAAAAATTTTAATGGTAATTTCTGATGGTGCTCCTGTGGACGACTCAACTCTATCCGTAAACTCTGGGGATTTTTTAGAAAAACACTTAAAAAAAACTGTCAAATTAATTGAGGATAAAACTGAAATTGAGATTCTTGCTATCGGAATTGGTCATGATGTATCTAGATATTATAGCAAAGCAATAAAAATTACGGATGTGAATGAATTAGGCGATGTAATGATTACTCAGTTAAGCTCACTATTTGAAAATAAAAAAAGATTTCACTAAATATTAAATAAATCTTTATTCTTCCATTTTATAATAACTTCCGCTCCCCCTCTGGTTTTTGAATTTCTAAATTGAAGCGATGCGAAATTTTTTTCAAGTAGAGTTTTTCCAATAAAAATACCCAAGCCAAGGCCAGCTTTATCTTTTTCTGTTCTCTTAATTGACTTTAAATAAGGTTCCCCTATTTTTGATATAATATCATTTGGGTACCCTATGCCGTCATCTTCAATTATAATTTCAGTAAATTCATTGTCGCTTTTAAGAGTTATAAATATTTTTTTTTTACTAAATTTATTTGCGTTTCCAATAAAGTTTCTCAAACCATAAACAATTTCAATAGATTTTGTAATTTTTTTTGAATTAGAATCCTGATCAAGATTGAGAATAAAGATTTTTGAACTTGTCTCCTTAAATGAGAAAATGATTTCTTTAAGATACTCTTTCATTGATAGATCTTCGTCAATAAAATCATCTTCTTGATTTGGATTTAAAGATAATTTTTTTAAGATTTGATTACACCTTTCAACCTGACTCTGAAGCAATTCTATATCTTGTATTACCTCCTTATTATTTTTTAATTGTTTTAATAATTCCTGAGTGATAATCTTAATTGTCGAAAGAGGGGTGCCAAGCGAATGTGCTGCAGCTGCAGCTTGACCACCCAAGGAGAGCATTTCATGCTCTTGTGCCATTACTTCTTCCATTTTATTCAAAGCTTCTTTTCTTATTCTAGACTCTGAGCCAAATAAAATTGCAAAATAATTTAAAAAAATGAGGGCAATTATTAAGGCTATTGGAATAGAATAATAATAATAATCATCCACATGAAAATGTTCATTTAAAGGGGCTGGTAATTCTTTTGAATAAAAGGTAAGAAAAACTATTAGTAATGTCGTTATAATTACAAGTAATAAATTTGTTTTAAAGCCTAAATTTGATGATGCAAAAACACTCGGTATTATTAAAAATATTATAAACGGATTTATTATTCCACCCGTCAAGTAGATCAAGCCGGCCAATTGGAATATATCAACAATCAAAAAAATTAATGCCGATCTTTCAGATAATTGAGTTTTTTTGTAAATAAAAACTAAATATAAATTACTTATTGCTCCTAAGAAAATAATTAAATTAGATAAGATAAAATTGAAATCAAACTTTAAAAAAAAATATACTATATATATTGATAATAATTGACCGATTATTGCAATCCATCTTAGTGAAATATAAGTTGATTTTTTTAAAGAAAAATATTTAGAAGTTTCAAAAAACTTCATTTTCTAAATATCAAGATTTCTAACATTGATCGCATTAGACGTTATAAAGTCTTTACGTAAACTAACATCATTTCCCATTAAGGTATGTATCAATTTTTGATCTTTTTTAAAATCTTTTGAATATTGAACTTGAAGAAGATTTCTTGTTTTTGGATCTAGAGTAGTGCTCCATAATTCCTCTGGGTTCATCTCGCCTAAACCTTTAAACCTTTGGATATTCATTTGAGATTTTTCTACATTCAATATCTTTTGAAAATCTTTGGATCCCCTTTTAAATTTTTTGAGTTCCTTACTGTTCTTAAAAATATAATCCTCTAACTCTCTCTCATCTTTAATATAAATACTGTTTGTGCCTTTATTAATCTTAAACAATGGTGGTTGTGCAAGATAAACATGGCCATGCTCAATTAATTTATTAAAAGGTTTATTATTAAAAAAAGTTAGCAAAAGGGCTCTTATATGTGAACCATCGACATCGGCATCTGTCATAATTATAATTTTTCCGTATCTTAGATCTTTTAAATCTATCTCCTGAGATTTTGGATCTAAGCCTAATGCATTTATTAATGTTACAATTTCATTTGAAGAGATCATTTTTGATAAAGCTTTAGTTCTATGATCTGCTAATTTATTTCCATTTTGTTTAATATTCAAATCTTCAACATAAGTATTTAATATTTTTCCTCTCAAAGGAAGAACTGCTTGATTACTTCTGTCTCTTCCTTGTTTAGCTGATCCACCTGCAGAGTCTCCTTCGACAATAAATAATTCCGTACCATCTTGTTTACCAATTTGACAGTCAGCTAACTTTCCAGGTAAACCACTTAATTCTATAGCACCTTTTCTTCTAACATTCTCTCTTGCTTTTCTTGCAACATCTCTCGCTAGCGCAGCCTGAATTATTTTAGCTAAAATAATTTTAGCAATAGATGGATTTTGATCAAACCAGATGGATAACTTTTCGTTGATGACTGTTTCAACTGTAGTCCTCACCTCTGAAGATACTAATTTATCTTTAGTCTGAGATGAGAATTTAGGATCAGGTATTTTAATTGATAAGACACAAGATAATCCCTCTTTAATATCATCACCAGAAATAGTTAACTTATTTTTTCTTAAAAGGTTATGTTCATTTGCATATTTATTTATTACCCTTGTTAATGCACTTCTAAAACCCAATACGTGTGTTCCTCCATCTTTTTGATTGATATTATTTGTATAAGCTAGCAAGTCCTCAGAATAACCAGCATTCCATTTTAAAGAACATTCTATTTGGATATTATCTTTTTTACCCTCTACATAAACTGGTTTTTTAAAAAGATCATTGCCATTTTTATTTTTGAGTATTTCCTTTTTCTCGTTTAAAAACTCAACAAACTCTAATATTCCCCCATCAAATTTTAGCTCAATCTCTTTTTCTTTTTGTTTATTTAAATCATTAAAAGTAATTTTAATTCCTTTATTTAAGAAAGCTAATTCCTTTAGTCTTTTAACAACCGTATTTCCATTAAATTTTGTTGTTGAAAAAATTTCTTTTGAGGGAAGAAACGTAATTTCGGTACCAGAACTTTTTGATTTTCCAATTTTTTTAAGTGGAGCTTTTGCTGTTCCATTATTAAACTCAATAAAATATCTGTTTCCATCTCTGTGTATTTCAAGCTTTAATTTTTCTGAAAGAGCGTTTACGACAGAAACTCCAACTCCGTGAAGACCTCCAGAAACTTTATAAGAATCATGATCAAATTTACCTCCTGCGTGAAGTTGTGTCATTATAACTTCTGCAGCAGATTTTTTTTCGCCTTTATGTATATCAACAGGTATGCCTCTTCCATCATCTCTAATAGTGATAGTATCGTCAGAGTTAATTTTAACATTAATATTTTTGCAATAACCAGCTAAAGCTTCATCAATTGAGTTATCCACCACTTCGTAAACCATGTGGTGTAAACCAGTTCCATCATCAGTGTCACCAATATACATTCCTGGTCTTTTTCTGACTGCTTCTAATCCCTTAAGGACTTTGATTGAGTCTGCTTTATATTTTGAGTTATTTTTCATTTTTAATATTATGGAAAAAAAGATTATAACACTTTTTAAGAAAAAATGTTTAATAAAATTCTTTAATAATTTTATAAAAGTCAAATTGAGCTTCACTTTTAAGGATTATTTGAAGATTGATATAAAAGATTTTTTAAAAAGAGAAAAATGATCTTAGCATTACTTCAAAACAATCATAATTTAAATTTTAATAATTAACAGTTATAACTTTATTTTTTCATCCTTTACATAATCCACTAAATTTATATTCTATTTGAGTAGATGAATAACAATAAGATTTATTTCCTTGAAGTTTTAAGATTTTTTTCATCTTTGCTTGTTATAATTTGGCATTATCAGAATTTTTTTTTACCGTTCAACACAAATGCAAAAGAAAAATTAATAAATATTGACACGCCACTCTCAAATATTTTAAGTTTTGATATAGGAACATTGGGTGTTTATATTTTTTTTGGAATATCTGGTGTAGTATTTTCTGCTACTTATTTAAATCTAAAAAAAATTTTATTAAAAGATTTTATCATAAAAAGGTTTGCTAGACTTTATCCTCTTCATTTTTTTACATTAATATTTGTTAGTCTCATTCAATTTTTGAATCTTTACCAATTTGGAA
>CACBLI010000014.1 GCA_902540235.1 uncultured Pelagibacteraceae bacterium | reverse complement strand
CACAAACAATTGATGAAATTTCATCTATTTTTTCTGAAATAGGTTTTAGCGTTGAAGAGGGTCCAGATGTTGAAAATGAGTATAATAATTTTACTGCACTAAATACCCCAGATAATCATCCTGCAAGGGATATGCATGACACATTCTATTTAGATGAAAAAAAAGAAAAGTTGTTAAGAACACACACTTCTCCTGTCCAGATCAGAACGATGCTTAAAGATAAACCACCTTTTAAGATAATTGCACCTGGAAGAACGTATAGATCAGATAGCGATCAAACACATTCACCAATGTTTCATCAAGTTGAGGGTCTTCACATAGATAAAGATATTAATATGGGTCACTTAAAAGGTTGTTTGAATTATTTTATAAAAGAATTTTTTGAAGTAAAAAAAATTAAGATGAGATTTAGACCAAGTCATTTCCCTTTTACAGAACCATCTGCAGAAGTTGATATTGGCTATGAAATAAGAGATGGAAAAATAGTTATAGGTGAAGGTGATAAATGGCTTGAAATTTTGGGATGTGGAATGGTGCATCCTAAAGTTTTAAAAAATGTTAAAGTAGATTCAACAAAGTATCAGGGTTATGCTTTTGGTATCGGTATAGATAGGCTGGCAATGTTGAAATATGGTATCAATGATTTGAGAGCTTTCTTCGACTGTGACTATAGATGGCTAAACCATTTTGGCTTTGACCCCTTAGATGTCCCAACGAATTACAGAGGATTAAGTAGATGAAGATTACTTTTGATTGGTTAAAAGAACATTTGAAGATTAATTTAAAAGAAAAAGATCTTTTAGAACAACTTACTAACATTGGATTAGAGGTTGAAACTGTTGAAAATTTATCATCAGGGATTGAATTATTTAAAATTGCTAAAGTAATTAAAACAGAAAAACACCCAAATGCTGATAGACTTAAAATCTGCGATGTTGATATTGGAAAAGGGGAGCTTAAAAAAGTTGTGTGTGGTGCTCCAAATGCAAGAGAGGGATTAATCACTATATATGCGCCTCCAGGAGCAGTAATTCCTAAAACTCAAACAAAACTAGTTGTTGCCAAAATCAGAGATGTGATTTCCTATGGGATGCTATGCTCTGAGTCAGAATTGAATTTGTCAGAAGAAAGTGAGGGAATTGTTGAATTATCAACTTCTAAATATCAGAAAAAAATCGGCCACCGTTATTTTTTAGAGTCAAAAACCAATACAATCGATTTATCGATCACACCAAATAGACCAGACTGTCTTGGCGTAAGAGGAGTGGCAAGAGATTTAGCAGCTTCAGGTTTTGGAAAATTAATAAACTTAAAAGAAAAAAAAATTAAATCAAATATAAAACATTCCTTAAAGGTAAAAATTAATAAAGAAAAAAATCAAGGATGTTCTATTTTTGGAAGTTGTTTAATTAAAAATGTAAAAAATACTGAAAGCCCGCAGTGGTTAAAAGATAAGCTTATTTCTGTTGGTCAAAAACCAATTTCAGCAATTGTTGATATTACAAATTATGTAATGCTGGATATTAATCGACCATTACATGCATATGATGCAGACAAAATTGAAAAAGGTTTGATTATAAGAAATTCAAAAAGTGGAGAGGAATTTTCAGCTCTTGATAACAAAAGTTATAAATTAGAAAAAGACATGTGTGTAATCAGTGATGCAAATGGTGTTTTGGGATTGGGAGGTATTATTGGCGGAATAAGATCAGGAACAGAACTTGACACAAAAAATATACTATTAGAGTCTGCATATTTCAAACCTCGATCAATAAGAAATACTGCAAAAAAATTAAATATTGATACAGATGCGAAATTTAGATTTGAAAGAGGCGTTGACCCACTATCTATTGAGGAAGGATTAAATAAAGCAGCATTTTTAATAAAGGAAATATGTGGTGGCGAAATTAGTAAAATAGATATTCAGAAAACTGAAAGTTATAAAACAAAGAAAATTTTATTTAATCCAAACTTATTCGAGAAAATATCAGGATTTAAAATTTCTAACAGAGAGATGATAAATATTTTAGAGAATCTAGGTTTCAAAAATAAAAAAGTGAGAAAATATATTTCATTAACTATCCCGTCGTGGAGACCAGATATTATGCAAGAAATTGATATTGTAGAAGAGTTAGTAAGAATAAGTGGTTTTGAAAAAATAAAAATTGTCGACCCAATAAAGGAAAGGACAAGGTCTACTTTAACCAAATCTCAAAAGCTGTTTCATTTTTTGCAAAGATCTATTGCTTCAAAGGGATTCTTAGAGGCAATCACATGGTCATTTTCGGACTCAAAATATAATGATCATTTTAAGGGTAAATATGAAGATATCAGAATTGTAAATCCAATAAGCTCGGAATTAAACGTATTAAGAAACTCAATTTATTCTAATTTGATTATGTATATGAGAAAAAATTTAGATAGAGGTTTTAAAGATTTGTCTATATTTGAAATCGGTCCAATTTTTACCGGTTCTAATCCTGGCGAACAAAGTAATGTGATTTGTGGTCTATCAGCAGGTAAAAAATCTAGACTTTCTTGGATTGATGAGGAGAGAGATATAGATGTATTTGATGTTAAACGAGATGTTGTTCAAACATTAGTTGAAGCAGGATATAGCGCAGATAAATTTTTTATAGATGATAAGACACCTAACTATTATCATCCAGGAAAATCAGGTAGATTATTTTTAAATCAAGACAGAGATCAAGCCATAGCTTATTTTGGTGAAATTCATCCTAACATTTTAAAAAAAATAGATTTAAAAACAGAGTCCTTAGTAGGTTTTGAAATTTTTATGGATAATTTAAATCTTACGGATAAAACTTTAAATAATCAAAAAAGTAAATTTGAAGTTTCCGATTTTCAGAAATCCGAGAGAGATTTTGCATTTATAGTAAGCAAAGATTTAAAAGCTCAAGATCTTATTAATGTCATTTCAAACATAGATCAAAAACTCATCAGCAACATAAGAGTATTTGATGTTTATGAGGGTGAAAATATTCCAGAAAATCAAAAATCTATAGCAATTAACATTACAATCCAGTCTAATGAAAAAACTTTGAATGATAATGATTTAGAAAAAATTAATAATTTAATCATTAAAACAGTTGAAAATAAAACTGGTGCTAAAATTCGATCTTAAAAATTTAAATGAGTTCTATTGATAATATAAGAAATTTTGCGATTATTGCTCACATTGATCATGGCAAATCAACAATAGCAGACAGAATCATTCATAATTGTGGTGGTTTAACTGAGCGAGAAATGAAAGCACAAGTTCTTGACTCAATGGATATAGAAAGAGAAAGAGGCATCACTATTAAAGCTCAAACTGTAAAATTGAACTATAAAGCTAAAGATGGAAAAAATTATGTTTTGAATATAATTGATACACCTGGACATGTAGATTTTAGTTATGAAGTAAGCAGATCATTATATGCATGTGAAGGGTCAATATTGATAGTCGATAGTACGCAAGGTGTTGAAGCTCAGACTTTAGCAAATGTTTACCAAGCACTAGAGATTAATCACGAAATAATACCTGTACTAAATAAAATTGATTTACCAGCATCAGATTTAGAAAAAACAAAAAAACAAATTGAAGATGTAATTGGAATTGATACAGAAAATGCAGTTCCATGTTCAGGAAAAACAGGCGAGGGTATTGAGGAAATCTTAGAAAAAATAATTAATCAATTACCAGGACCAAAAGGTGATGAAAATGAAAATTTAAAATGTTTATTGGTTGATAGTTGGTACGATACTTATTTAGGAGTAGTGATCCTAGTGAGAGTGATAAATGGCAGGATTATAAAAAACATGAAAATTAAAATGTTATCAACTAACCAAGATTATATCGTTGAAAAAGTTGGTGTGTTTACTCCTAAACCAAAAGACATAGATGAGTTAAAAACTGGTGAAATCGGTTTTATTACTACAGGCATAAAAGTATTATCAGAAACAAAAGTTGGTGATACAATTTGTGATGCTTTAAAACCTGATGTTAAAGCGCTACCAGGATTTAAACCTAGTAAACCAGTAGTTTTTTGCGGATTATTTCCAGTTGATAGCTCAGAATATCAAAAATTAAAAGACGGCCTTGGAAAATTACAATTAAATGATGCAAGCTTTTCTTTTGAAGCTGAGTCATCATCAGCCCTTGGGCTAGGTTTTAGATGTGGATTTTTAGGTTTACTTCATCTTGAAATTATTACTGAGAGATTAGAAAGAGAATTTGATGTTAACTTACTCACAACAACTCCCGGGGTAGTATACAAAATTAATCTAAATAATGGAGATATAATTGATTTACAGAACCCCTCAAGTTTACCCGATCCAACTTTCATAAAGCATATTGAGGAACCGTGGATTAAAGCTACAATTATTACTCCAGATGAATACTTGGGATCAATTATCAAGTTGTGTCAGGAAAAAAGAGGTATTCAAGTTAATCTCGGTTATTCGGGCAATAGAGCAGTCTTAAGTTACGAGCTACCTTTAAACGAAGTTGTGTTTGATTTTAATGATAGAATAAAATCAATGACAAGTGGATATGCAAGTTTTGACTACGAAATAATTGAGCATAGAGAGGGAAATTTAGTAAAACTTGGAATATTAGTAAATGGTGAAACAGTTGATGCGCTTGCTATGATGATACACAAAGATTTTGCTCAAAGAACAGGAAGAGAAGTTTGTGAAAAACTAAAAGAGTTGATCCCAAGACATAATTTTATGATACCAGTTCAAGCTGCTATAGGCGGTAAGATAATTGCTCGTGAAACAATTAAAGGGTTTAAAAAAGATGTTTTGACAAAAATTCATGGCGGAGGTGCCACAGATCGAAAACGAAAATTATTAGAAAAGCAAAAAAAGGGAAAGGCTAGGTCTAAACAGTTTGGAAGAGTCGAAATTCCCCAAGAAGCATTTATTGGAGTTTTAAAAATTAATAAAGAAAAATAATATGAAAATTTACGATTGTTTCTCCTATTTAGATGAAGATCTTTTACTTGATTTAAGACTAAATATTTTAGATGGATTTGTTGATTATTTTGTAATTGTAGAAAGTAATAAAACTTGGCAAAATAATTATAAAAATCATAATTTTGATATTTCAAAATTTCAAAAATTTAAGGACAAAATTATTTACATAAAGGTTGCTGATATGCCTGATGGAGATAATCCATACTTAAGAGAAAATTATCAAAGAAACTGTATTTCTAGGGGAATAGAAAAAGCTCACAATGAAGATCTAATTATTATTTCTGATTTAGATGAAATACCAAATCCAAATAAGTTAAAAGATTTTAGGAAGAGTATGAAATATGCTGTTTTTAAACAAATGCATTTTTATTATAAAATTAATTTACAGAGCCAAGAAAATCCATTTTGGTTTGGTAGTAGAATATGTGTAAAAAAATATTTAAAGTCTCCACAATGGTTAAGAAGTTTAAAATTTAAAAAAAGACCATTTTGGAGGTTAGATAAGTTTAGATTGAACAATATAATTGAAGATGGAGGCTGGCACTTCTGTAATTTAAAAAGTCCTGAACAGCTTTTATATAAATATAAAAATCTTTGTGAAACAAATGACCCATACATATTTAAGGAAAAAATTGACGAAAAATTTTTAAATTTGGACGAAATTAAAAAAAGAGTGAATAAAGGATCTGACATTATTGGAAGGAATGAAAATTTTAAACCAATCCCTCTTGATAGTAATTTCCCAAATTACGTTTTAAAGAATAGGTTACAACTTAAAAAATGGATTATAAATTAAATAAAAAGTTTTTAATTTGTTTTTTAAAATGTATCTTTAGTATAAATATTACTTAGTAATATGAAATTAGAAAATTTAAGGATTAAAGGTTTAAAACTTATTAAGTCAAAAGTTTACAAAGACAATAGAGGCTTTCTGAGAGAAGTTTATAAGAATAAACTTTTAAATGACTCATTTTTATTTGATGTGATGTCTTATTCAAAAAAAAATGTTTTAAGAGGTTTACATATACAAACTCAGAAGTCACAAGCAAAGATAATAACTGTAACTCATGGGAAAATCTTAGATGTTGTGGTTGATCTAAGAAAAAATTCTAAAACTTTTGGGAAATATTTTTCAATTGTCATTTCACAAAACTCAGAATTTTCTTTTTATATACCGAAAGGTTTTGCGCATGGTTTTTTGTGTTTATCAAAAGAATGTACTGTAAATTATCGGTGCTCACAATACAGACATATTAAAAGTGAAACTACATTGAAGTGGGATGATAAAGAGGTTGGTGTTGAATGGCCTATAAGGAAACCTATTTTATCGACAAAAGATAAAAATGGTAAAAGTTTAAGTTATTTTAAATAATTGACTATGAAAAAAAAAATCGTCGTTACTGGTGGATCTGGAAGATTTGGCAGATGCTTAAAAGACACTAGCAAAAATCATAAAATTCTTTTTCCAAAAAAAAAGATATTTAATATTTTAAATCCGAATAGCATGAGAAAATATTTGAGGAAAACTGGTGCAAATGTAGTTATTCATTTAGCTGGTCTATCAAGACCTATGTCAATTCATGAAAAAAATATTATTAAAAGTATTGAATTAAATATAATTGGCACAGCTAATGTAACTAAAGTGTGTTCTGAGCTGAATATAAAACTAATTTATTTTTCTACGAATTATGTTTATCCTGGCGTTAAAGGTAATTACTCAGAACTTGATAATTTATTTCCTGTGAATAATTATGCATGGTCAAAATTAGGCGGTGAATGTTCTGTGCAACTTTATAAAAATTCTTTGATTGTCAGGGTGTGTATGACAGAAAAACCTTTTTTACATAAAGAGGCATTTGCGAACGTAAAATCTAGTTTCATGTACCATCAAGATGTTGCTAAAATTTTGTTTAGAATTCTAAACAAAACGGGAGTTATAAATGTTGGTGGAAAAAGTCAATATATTTATGATTTTGCTAAAAAAGAAAATAGCAATATAAAAAAGTCATTCTTAAAGAAAAATGCTAAAATTGGAATGCCCTTTGACTCATCAATGAACATAAAAAAATTAAAAAAGATAATCAAATAATTAACATCAATTTTATAAATCTAGAAATTTAATTTAAAAAATTTGATACTTATGCATAAGATAAATCAGGACTTAAATTTGATAAAATTATGAGATATAATACATTCGTTCAGATATTTTATAAACATAGGTTGATCAAGGCTAAAAAGTTTCGATACTTATTTTTAAAATTTCTTTTGCCATTTTTTTACGTAATCAACTTCATTTTCGACAAAAAAAAAGTAGATCTAGATGATTATTCTCAAAAAAATAAACAATTATTTGAAAAAGATCTCAATTATCTTTTTGAACATTTTAATAGTGATAAAGGAAAGAATTATTTCAATCAATATGATAAACCAATTAAAGTTAATAATGAAAGAATTATTGGACATGGCTATCATAAATTTTACGAAAATTATTTTGCAAAAATAAAAGACAATAATTTAGATATTTTAGAAATTGGAAGTTTTAGAGGAAATGCATCTGCTGCGTTATTTTTTTATTTACCAAATTCTAATATAACTAGTTTAGATTTGTACCCTGATCTCTTTTTATATAAATCAAAAAGAATTGTTAATGATTATTTAGATAATAGTTCTGTGAATGAGATCGAAAATAGGATTTTAATTCATGATAAAAAATATGATTTTGTTATAGAGGATGCAGGACATTATTATAAAGATCAAATTATCAGTTTATTTAAAATTTTTCCAAAAGTAAAAAAAAAAGGAATATATGTGATTGAAGAGCTTGATTTCCCTGATACAAGAGACGATATGAATTTAAACAATGAACATCCTACATTAAAGGAAATTTTATTAGCGATTAAAACAAAAAAAAAATTTAATTCAAATTTAATTTCAGAAAATGAAAAAGAGTGTTTTTTATCAAGTTTTGACACAATCGAAATTTTTAAAGGAAATTTTAATGATATATGTTTTATTAAAAAAAAATGAGACAGAAACTCGAGCTATATTGTGTAACAAATAAAAAGGTCTCACACCTTGAAAGCACATCAATGAATATTGGATGTGTATCGAATG
Organism: uncultured Pelagibacteraceae bacterium; assembly: GCA_902540235.1. GTDB lineage: Bacteria > Pseudomonadota > Alphaproteobacteria > Pelagibacterales > Pelagibacteraceae > Pelagibacter. Next base: position 4,045 of record CACBLI010000014.1, on the reverse strand, counting down.
GCGATTTTCCTGCTTCATATATAAGGTGTGATAATGGTAAAAATATTTTTCACAAAGAAAAGTATTATTCAGAACTGACTTTTCATTATTGGTATTGGAAAAATAAATTTGATTTAAATAATAATAATTGGATAGGTTTCTGCCAGCGAAGAAGATTATGGATTAAAAATTCCTCAAAGAATAAAGAATTAAATCGTGATAATTTAAAAGAGCATCTTCTTTTAGAGCCAGATCAAAAATGGGAAGGTTATGAGTCAGTAATATGTGATAAAATTTATGTTAATAATGTAAAGAAAATTAAAATGTTAAAGAGAGGATGGAAAAGTCTGATCAAGGATCCAGGAATTTTTTTTGATAAAGATAAACAAACTGTAAAATTTCATTTTGAAATGCATCATGGAAGTAAATTTTTAAATCTAGCTTTAGATCTATTAGATAAAGATGATAAGCAGGATTTTAACGATTATTTGTCAAGTAAGACTTATTTTAATCCTCACATTATGTTTATTACAAAAAGTAATATTTTAAATAAATGGTTTTCTAAATTATTCCCATGGCTTGAAAGATGTGAGAACGCAATGGGATTAAAAAATTTAGATGGCAAGTATGATACTCAAAGATTATATGCCTTTCTTAGTGAAAGATATTTATCTTTTTGGTTTAAAAAGAATACTAAATTTTTTGAACAACCCTGGGTATTGTATGATAGTAATCTTTAAAAAAATCTATTTTAGATATAGGACCCAATAATTTTTAAAGACTTTGTAAAGATTCTATAATATGGAATTGATCCAATGTCATCAGTCATTATAGCTTTCATATTCCACGTAAAGATATATATAAAAAAAATACTATAAAAAACTTTATAATATTTTAAAGAGAAATTTTTAAAAGAGATTGATAAATGATTTTTTTCTAAATTAATATTATTGTTTTTTATTAAAAAGAATAAAGTCAAAATTGATAAAGAATATCCAATATTTATCCATCTTCCCCAGTCAAATCCAATAGTCATAAAAATAAAAATAGATAAAATCAAAATTAAATTTAATTTAAGAAGAGGCTTTTTAACAATGTAATTTGAAATTTTAAGTTTTAGATCATCAAAATATGAAAAAGCTAATATAGGACCAAAACAAATAATTATTAATAGCAAATGTCTGATAAAATATTCAATTTTGAATCTTGAGCTTATAAATTCAAAATTAAAAGGTAAATATTTATCTAAAAAAAACATTGCACCGTAACATGGTTCATTTATAGATATGCACATACGTTGTAATTCCGCCGGATCTGATTTAGCAATAATTACAAAATATAAGCTGATTAAATAAGGCAAAAATGAAAATAAAAAATATATTATCTGTTTATTTTTTAAATTTTTTTTAAAAAAAAAACTAAATAGAAAAAAATATATATAAAAATTCATCCCATCCCAGATTAAATTCATCATGGGTAAAAATAATAAAATAACTAAATATAAAAAATTGTTATTATTTAGAATTAAAATTAGATAAAATATGTAAATTGATATAAGTAAATATTCTTTTCTAACTAAAACTTCATTTTCAGCTAAAGGGTAAATCAAAAATACCGGACAGAAAAATAAAAATATCAAAAATTCATTTAGATAGATATTATGAAAAAAAAAATAAATTAAGCTAAGAAAAATTATTAAAATAAAAATCTCAAAATAAAAAACTATAAATCTTATAGGTACTTCTGAAAGTTGATGTAATTTAAGTAAAAATTCACCAGATAAACCTCTCCTTACAAAACCACTTTGATAATTTATCAACCATTCAGAAGTTGTCCAATCTGTGGGGTAAAGAAATTTTTGAGATAAAAATAGTATTGAAAAAAAAAATATTAAAAATAAATATAATTTAAAATAGCTAGTTACAAAAAAATTTTTAAATAAATTTGGCATAAAATTTAAATAAAATCATATTTAGTAATAATAAAAGAATTTTTAAATTCATTTTGCTTTTCCCTTTTTTTCTAGTATCAAAATTTATTTCTATATCATAGATTTTTTTATAACTACTATGCGAGTATAATAAATCCATCAAAATTTTATATCCTTTTTTAAATAATTTTTTTTTATTTTTTTTATAAATACTTTTTTTAAAAATAAAAAAACCACTCATTGGGTCAGAAGTTTTATTACCCAATAAAATATTAACAACTAATATTAATATCCTTGAAGCACCTAGTCTAAAAAAACCAAGATTATGTTTTTTTTTCTTAAATAGGTTTCTAGAACCAATCACAAAATCTGCATTTTTTTTTTTGAAAATATTCAGAAGTTTCAAAATATCGTCTGGTTTGTGTTGCAAGTCACCATCCATTACTAAAATATTTTCATAACTTGATTTTTCAAATCCTAATAAACAAGATTTAGTTAAATCTCTTCTTTTTTTTCTTATAAAATATTTTAAGTTTTTCTTTTTTAATTTTTCGATTATAAAACTAGTGCCATCTGTAGAGTCATCATCAACAATTATCAATTCAAAAATTTTATTTTTTAAAACTTTATAAATTTGTCGAACTAAAACTGGTATATTTTTAGACTCATTGTAGACTGGAATAACTATTGAAAATTTCATTATTACAAAATAAATTATTAGTTTTAATGAAAAATATAAGTTATTACAACAATTCAGTAACCAGTGGTTATTACGATATAGTTTTTGAAAGAAAAAAAGGAGTTCAGTGTGCGTGGCACCACATCAAGTTTTTTTATATTAAAGAAAAAATCTATAGAACATCTAAACACTTAGATATTGGTTGCGGGCCAGGAACTTTTCTTGGTATTTTAAAAAAAAAATCCATAGGAATTGATGTTGCACAAAATCAAATTAAATATGCAAAAAAAAAATACTCAAACAAAAAAATAAGATTTTTAACTTATAAAAATAAGTTACCAGTGAAATCCAAGTCTGTAGATAGCATTTCGATGATAGAATTGATCGAACATATAGATAATAAAGATCTAACACATTTGTTAAAAGAATGTAAAAGAGTCCTCAATAAAAATGGAAATATTTATTTGTCTACTCCCAACTATTTATCTTTGTGGCCTATTTTAGAGTTTTTTTTAAATAAGGTATCTCCTGTGGATTATAAACATGAACATATAAATAAATTTAACAAAAAACGACTAGCAAGTGTGATGAGAAAAAATGGGTTTCAAATTTTAGAATTAAACTCATTTATATTGTTTTCACCTTTTTTGGCATTTATTTCTTTTAAATTTGCAAAAGCAATGATTGTTTTTGATAATTTTTTGACAAAATTCTTACCTGGTTTCCTAATTTTTTGTAGGTTAAAAAAATTATAATTTTACAGATACCAGGAGAGATGGCCGAGCGGTTTAAGGCGCACGCTTGGAAAGCGTGTAAAGGGGCAACTCTTTCATGGGTTCGAATCCCATTCTCTCCGCCAAAAGTATTAAAACGAAAAGACAGAGTAATGATTTTTGATAGTATAATTTCAAAATGAACTTTATTTTTTTAAATAAAATTTTTTTATCGTAATACTTGATGGCTTCTCGAAATATTCATAAATAAAGTAAGAAAAAAAATAGACTGTAAATATAAAACAAAAGAAAATCGACATATTTTCTAGTCTTACATTTTCTAAATGAAAATGGTTGATGATATACATAATTAAAAGTTGAAATGGAATATGTATCAAATACGAAGCGTATGTAAAATTACCTAGGAACTCAAATTTTTTTTTTTGCCACGTGCTAATCTTTAAGACTTTATCAAGATACAAAAATCCAGAAATTATACTTAAACTAAATAATATAATTTTAAAATTACCAATTAAATTGATTAACCCTAACGAGATAAATAAAAATAGCAGTATTTGACTTTTTTTATTTTGATAAATTCTAAAGAGGATTGTTCCACAAAAAAAAAGAATAAAGGCATTAAATTTATCAGTGTCATAAAAAAAATCTCTTAAAACTAAAAAAAGAATAATCATTAAAAAGGGGAGTAAATATCTAGATTTAACTAAAAAACTTATCAAAAAA
>CACBLI010000013.1 GCA_902540235.1 uncultured Pelagibacteraceae bacterium | reverse complement strand
AACTTAATATTATGTTTTTTAGAAAATTCTTTTAAAATCTCGTTATTTTTTCTCACATAAGAATTCTGTTTATAGCTTTGGTAATAACTTTTTTGTAAATCTATTTTTTCAAACTCATAAGGTAATCTCATTTTATTAAGTATAAAATAATCTAATAAAGTATATTGTCCAAAAGTTGTATATTGCGCGGGTGAATTTGTTAGAACAAGTTTCTTATTATTTTCTAATACTTTTTTATAAATCTTTTGCAAACTCTCATTATTTAGAAGCGGCCAAGTATCTGCTATTATTATTATCTCAGACTTACAAAACTTCTCATGATCAAAACTTTTAATTTTAGTCTTTTTACAATCATCAAATTTATCAAAATATTTATACAAGTGATTTGGAACGTCAATATAGCCAAATTCATAATCATTAAATAAACCTTTATTTAATTCAAATAGATTAAATAAATCTCTTCCAAAAGAATTACCAATTATTAGGATCTTTAATTTTTTGTTATCCGTAAATCCAGGGCTTCCAACTTGTGCTGCGTAATTATCCCATTCATCCTGATAAAATTGATTATCTAGCTTAAAGTTTATATTTTCAATTTTACTATACCTGTCACTATAACCTTTATTAAAAATCACAAAAATACAAAAAATAATTAAAACAAGGATTGAGCATAAAATTGTCATTAAAAAATATTTAAGTTTAACTATTTTTCTATTTCTAAATGGTTTCTCTATTAAAAAATAACTTATTGCTGAGGCAATAAAAATCAAAAGAAGGAGTATTAATGAATTCTCATTTGAAAAAGTCTCATATTTTTGAAAGACAATAAATGGATAATGCCATAAATATAATGAATAGGATATAAGTCCTAATCCAACAAAAACTCTGCTTGAAAGTATTTTTGCAATAATTGTGTCCTTGTTCAAAAACCAAATTAATAAAGCCATCCCAAGAATTGCAGGAAAAGTAAAAATTGAAGGATGAAAAATTTTGTCATTAAAAAAAAAGATAGAACAAAAAACAAGAATCAGCCCTATGAAACTAAAAAATTCACAAATATGTTTATTTGACGTTCGACTACCCTTGGAAATTTCTATATAAGCTAAAATAGATCCAACTAAAACTTCCCATATCCTTCCAGTAGTAAGAAAAAAAGAAGTTAAAAAAGAAGGAGCTATAAATGATAGCTCTTCATTAATATACGGTTGCTTAAAGTTTAAATTTCCCAAAAGATGTATGAAGATTAAATTTAAAATAATTAATATTATAAAAGATTTAAAAATAAAATCTTTTTTAAGTTTATAAATGATTAACAAAAAAATTGGGAATGCAAGATAAAACTGTTCTTCAACTGATAATGACCATGTGTGTAAGAATGGTCTAAATTTTGAATCTAAATCAAAATAATTTAATTGAGCATTATGAAAATAAAAATTTGAAGTAAATCCTAGTGAGTATAGTATTGATTTTGAATAGTCTATTAAACTAGATGGAAGTAAATATTTCCATGCAAATGGAATTGAAACCAACATTACCAGAATTAGTGCTGGTAAAATCCTTCTGGCTCTTCTTTCATAAAAATTTTTAAGTGAAAAACTTCCAGTTAGAGAAAACTCTTTTAAAATCAACGATGTTATCAAATAACCAGAAATTACGAAAAAAAAATCTACTCCTAAGAAGCCACCTTGAAATAAATTTTTTTCAGAAAATGATAATTCTGAATGATAAAAAATTACTGCTAGTACTGATACAGCTCTTAATCCATCTATTTCAGGTCTATAACTTAGTTTCATAAATTATTTAAAATTCTCATTAATCATGACATTTGTAGCCGAACCAAGATTTGAAATAGTATTTTTTGTAATAAGAATTTTGTAGTTTTGCTCGACTAAATCGTTGTATTTATTTTGATTTCTATTTATATACATATCCTCTAATCTTTTCTTTAAATAATTGTTAAATTCAATTTGTGAATTAGTTAATTCCCATTTCTTGTTTATATGATTTGTTTCAAATTCAATTACTGAGTCTAATAATTCTTTACTAGTATTTTCAATGAATGCAAAACTATCGTCGTGTCTATTTACATCATGGTATTTAAAAGGAAGATTAAGATAATCTTTAATATTTACGTGTTTACTATTTTTTTTATCAAAAATTTTTTTAAACGTATATCTACAGTTTATATTCGGGCATGTGAGATAAAAAAATTCAGAAACATTTGTGTATAAAGTTGGCTTATACCTTAGCCATGGTAATAATTGCGGACCTGACTCACTTCCTATAAAAAATTTACATTTTTCTACTAAATAAAATTGTAAAAATTCAATTTCAGAAGAACTAAGAAGATATGGTAAATCGAAAAATTTTTCTTTAAAAATTTGCATTTTTTTTTCAGCTATCAAACCTAATCGAAAAACATAATAACCTTTATCTAAAAGATAATTTATAGTCTCATAGTAATTTTCAATATTTGGGTTTTTTTCTTGATTTAATTTTCTATAATTTCTTCTTTTTTTATCACTATGAAAAGCTGAGTCCCTCACATGTATACAAACAATTTTTGCGTCTTTATTCACATTTAACCTAGTAAGGATATCCTCACTTTTTTTATAAAATTTATTTGGAATTAAAAAATCTAAGTTAAAATCCTTATATTTTTCTATGTCATCAAAATCTACATTTTTATAATTATAAATATTCTCTAACCCTACAGTAGGAAAGTTAAATATAGATTTATTTTTAAATTTTTTTTTATAAAATAAAAAATATAATCTAGAAAATAAAAAGTCTAAATTAAGTATAAAGTTAAAAAACTTTTTTACTAAAATATAATTTAAATTTTTTTTTGTAATTGTAACATTTTCTAAAAGAAATTTTGATGCTAATTTATATTCTAATAAATTCGGTAAAATCGTTGGTGATATAAATATCAGCTTTTTATTTTTTTTTTCAGCTATTTCTTTGCCTAATCTAATATCCTCAAGAATATTCCCAAATGAATAAGGCAATAAAGTAATCACATGATATGGAAAAAAATTTAATCTATTAAAAAATCTAATAATAAAAAGCATCTGTAATATATGAATAATTTAAAAGTTTAAAAAATTCTTATTGCTCAGAATTGATGTCATAAAAATTTCACAAATAAGTATTTTTAATTAGTGCATTTTTATTAGACATCTACCATTCAATCTACCATTTTTCATATCTGAAATGGCTTTATTTATTTTATCTAATGAATATGTTTTTGTATAAAAATTTTTTATTTTAACGTTATGCTTTTTAAAAGATTGGTGAATTTTATGTATATCAAGATGAGGTTTGCAATTACCCCCATGTGAGCCAATTATTTTTTTTCCCAGTAATAATTGTAAAGTATTAAAAGATATTTTTTTATTTTTTTTCTGAACTCCGGCCAGAACCAAACTCCCTTTTTTTGGATTTATAATTTTTAATCCAAATTCAATTACCTTTGTATTTCCAGTTGTGTCTATAAAATAATTTAGAGGTTTATCATTTAATATTTTAAAAATTTTATTTTTTAGTTCTCCAAAATTTCCTGTAAAATTTAAAAAGTGTGATGCACCATGTTTTTTTGAAAATTTAAGTCTTTTTTTGAATTTATCTATTACTATAATAGGATGAGATTTATTAATTGATGCAGCTCGTGATATATTTATACCAACTCCCCCACAGCCAAAAATTAGACTACTATCATTTTTTTTTATCTTAACGTCTCTGTTGACTATCCCAAATCCTGTTGTGGCTGCACAGCCAAATATCACGGCATCTTTATAGTCTAAACCTTTGGGTATTTTGGTTAACCTATTTTCTGAAACTATAGAAAATTCTGAAAAAGTAGTAACTTTGCCAGAATTAATTTTATTATCTTTGAAATAATAAATTGGATTTTTAGCATCTATACCTTTAGATTTTTTCCAATGCAAAATGACTTTATCATCAATTTTAAAATATTTTACACCTGGTCCCACTTTTTTTACAATTCCAGTTCCCTCGTGACCTAAAAGATGTGGTAAAAATTTATCCCTACCTTTTACTCCTGAAATTTCTCCAAGTTGCGATCCACAGATACCACTATACAATATTTTAACAAGAACTTGACCCCTGGTTAACTCATTTTCATATTTTATATTTACAATTTTAAGATTATTATTTTGCTTGAATAGAACTGCAGCCCTGAAGTTTAATTCCAACATTAATTAAATTTTTTTCTATTCACAAACATAGTAAATTCCATACTCACACGTGTTTGCAGCCCCTCATTAACAACACCACCATGTAGCAACTTATCATTAAAAATTATCACTGTGCCAGGATCACAGTTTTGTTTCTCCATAAAGCTCTCGATATTAGAATGATCAAAAATTGGTTTCATGTACCCATGTCTTTTTTCGGATTTATAATTAAAATTTTTTAATTGAGATTTTGGATAAACTTGTAATCCGTTTTTGTTGTCACACCATAAAGAAATCCAGCATTTAACTCTTTCACAATTTTCTGGAACATAATGATTAGGATTGAGATCCCAAAACCACTTATCACAATGAATTGGTCCAACATCATCTTTTTTGTTTGGCCTTACTAATCTCCATACTAGTTCGCCATATCCTAATTTATTTTCGTCACTTATAGAGAATTTACCAAACATCTTTGACAGTCTATCTATCAATTCAAATTTTAAAAATTGATTATATTTCTCCTCTGATAAAACTCTTGATACCATTGGCCATATTTTATTATGTTCAACTTTTTCAGAAATTTTATGATATTCATTAATTTTTGTGTTGAAATTTAAATTTGGATAATTCGTTTTAATTACTTTGTGAAAATGTTCGTTGACAATATTTCTTAAAATTTCTAGCTCATCCTTATTTATTTTGAGAGTAAAAAAACCACTTCCGTCTTTAAGTTCTAAAATATTTTTATCTCTCATTTTATTTTGATAATAGGACATTATAACGATATTTTATTTGATTTAAATAAGGAATTTATAGACATTAAGAGAATGAGTTAATAATAACTTTAATAAGATCTTTATTGCTTTCTTTGAAAAAAATTAGATCTTTTTTTTTTTGTAAGTAATTTTTTTTATTTATAATCATTTTTTCTCTAGCTAAATAAATTGTAAAATTTTTATCTATAGACTTTTTTATTAAATTTTCATTTTTGTTTTTATCATAACAAAATTGGAGATATGAAAAAAAAACAAAACCACCTAACTTTTTTTCTTCATTTAATTTTTTTTTGAAAAGACCCATGGATTTGTAAGTTTTATGGTTTTCACCAGTATAAAATGAAATTTTCTTTTTATAAGAACTGATAAAAATTTGCATGATTTGTATTTGCCAGGCTTGAGGTATAAATTTATTGAGTAACGTATCCGGATAACAGAAAACTTCATTATTTTTAGTTTCTTTTTTCATTATCTATTTATAGTTTCAGTATAAAATTTTCTTATTTTTTTTGCCATTTCATCTAGATCTTTTAACTGAAGTCCTGGTCCGCTTGTTAAATAAAGATTATTCTTTTCATAATCTACAGAATTTGGAAACTTTTTTTTACCTTTAAGTTTCATATATTTAACTCTTTCAAAATTTGGACTAACTAACCTATTTTCAATTTTATTTTTATTCAAAAATTTAACTAATTTTTCTCTGCTTTGAACTCTGAACTCATTATAAACTGGTACTTCTCCTTTTTTGAAATCAATTTTTATTGGTGTTATAAAATTTCTTAAATCCTTTAACTTTTTAGATAAATACAAATAGTTTCTTTTATTTAATTTCAATTTTTTTCTTAAGGTTTTCAGCTGCTCTATTCCCATTGCTGACTGCATTGAGCTGATTTGAAAGTTTCCTCCAAATTTATCCCAATGACGTATGTTTTGAATATTGCTGAAACCGTGTCTTCTCATATTATATATTTTTTTTGCTAATTTTTTGTTATTTGTTACTAGAAAACCGCCTAATCCAGTTGTTAATAATTTAGTCGCAGATGTTGAAAAAATACCAATATCACCAAAAGTGCCTAAATATTTATTTGTCTTTTTGATTCCAACAGCTTGAGCTGAGTCTTCGATTAAAAAAATATTTTTTTTTTTACATATTTTTTTCAATTTCTTTATATCTGCAGCCCTTCCATTCATATAGATAGGAAATATTGCTTTGGTTTTTTTACTGATTATTTTTTCTATATTTTTACAATCAATTATAGGTCTATCTTTCTCCACATCAACCAGGACTGGTTTAGCTCCAATTATTTTACATGCATTTATTACTGATATCCAACCTATGTTTGGAACTATGACCTCATCGTTTACACCGATATCAAGAGCCAAGAAAGCTAATAATGTTCCCATACTTCCACTCGAAACAGCTATCGAGTGTTTTACGTTGAGGGTTTTTGATATTAATTTTTCGTAATTTTTAGTGGTATTACCGGTGGTAAGATCTTCTTTTTGAATTATAGACTCAATATTTTTAAGAAAATTTTTTTTTTCAAGGTCTTTATGCCACCATTGTATTTTTTTCATTTTTTTAATTGGTAAGAAGATTTGTGATTGGAGAAGTTTTTAAAATTTCAAAATAATCTAAAAGATTTCTCTCGCCATATGGAGTAAACAAATTTTTAAATCTAATATTTAATGACCATCTTGTTTTATTTGTCTCATTAATGGGTATGTAATGAAAATTGTCAGTAGAAAATATAAGAGCTTCACCAAATTTTACTGGAAAATTTGAACCTTTTAATTTTGAAAATTTTTTAAATTTAATTTCACTATTACGATTTAAATTATCAAAAAGTTTATTTGCCTCATCATGATATTTTTTATCTATCATGGTCATACACATTGATTTACTACAGTCTACAAGTGGTATCCATAAAACTACTTCATATTTAGAGGATAATGGAGTGTCTTTATGAAACATGGGTCTACTATTATCATTAGGCATCTGAATTGCTAAATTTACACTTTTTTGTACTACTATATCTGCACCTAGCAATTGATCTAAAAAACTTTTTGCTGATAAATAAATATTTTTTTTTAAATCTTTTTCTATATTAATGCTTCTTATTATTTTCATTCTAATGCTGTTAATTTCATCAAAATTTACTGCATGATGAAGATTCTCAAATTTATTTTTTTTAAAGTTTTTTGGAAAATCGTTTCTAATATTTTTTTTGAGTTTTTCGTAAGCAGACATATATTTTTTATCTAATTTGATTTTTACGAAACCTTTTTTTGTAAACTCAGAAAATAATTTTTTATTCATTTTAAAAAGGGCCTTTAAATCTTACATGTGGAATATCATGAAAGTTTTTCTTAGAAAAATTGTCATATCTTATATTCTTGTCAAAAATATTTTGACAATATTTAATAACATCTTTATGTCCTGGATAAAAATTTTTTGTTAGAGAATAACCTGTTGGGACTGGAAAATTAGGCATTGTAATTTTTTTAGGTGAAATTTTTAGATTGTTAAATTGTTTAATTGTCACAATACTGATAATTTCACTGGCAATTGACAAAAAATCATGGCCATCATCTAAAACTATTAATCTTCGGGTTTTTTTTACAGATTTCAGTATTGCCTTCTCATCTAATGGTTTGATTGAGCAAAGATCTATTAGATCCGCATATATGCCATTCGATCTTAAAATTTTAGCTGCAATTAAAGCTTCAGTTGTCATAAATGAATTTGAAACTATAGTGATATCATTTCCCTTCATCAACAAATTAGCTTTACCAATTTTCTTACTATTAAAACCTTTTTCTACATGACCTTTTTGATCATGAAGCCATCTATGTTCTATGTATATAACTGGATTAGGATCTTTAATACTTTGGATCAACATATTTTTTGCATCATTTGGATTGGAGGGCATTACCACTTTAAGTCCAGGAATATGCGCAAATAATGATTGTAAAGATTGTGCATGCGTTGGGCCTTGTCCCCAACCTTTCCCAACTATTAATCTTAAAGTTATGGGAACCGTAAATTGTCCATTGAACATGTAAAATATTTTTGCAGCATTATTAATAATTTGATCAAAAGCTAAAAGTGAAAAATCTAATCTCTGGTGAGTCATAACAACTGGACATCGATTTATAGCACAACCTATTGCTATTCCAGTCATTGCATTTTCTGAAGTGGGGATATCAAAAACTCGCTGATCCCCAAATTGTTTTTGTAAATTTTTTGTTGTTCCAAAAACTTCTTTTGGATCGCCAACTCCTAAACCAAAACAAATAAGATTTTCATTTTTTAAAAGGGAAAATCTAAGACCTTCATTGATTGCTTCTGCAAATGTAATGATTCTTTTTTTAGGCATACAATTTTTTTCTACTTTCTGAATTTCTTGGGAACTTCGATTTTTTCGCAAAACTAAATGCAGTTTCAATTTCTTTATTAATTTTTTTTTCGAAAAAAATTAACTTTTTCTTGTTAACTTTGGTTTGCAATTTTTTTAGACAATCATTTTTTAACCAGTAATTAATTTCACTTTTTTTTCTGTAGTTTAAGTGATCATCTTTAAGAAAGCCACAATGTTCATAATGTCGAAAAGTTTCAAACTCCAAAAAAATTGGCTTTTTCAATTCTTCAACGTAATCCTTTGCTTTGCAATACGTATTAAAAACTTTTATAGGATCATTGCCATTGCTTTTTAAAGTTTTTATTCCTATCCCTTTTACCATTTCTGAAATTTTTCTATTCTGTGGCTGTCTATATTTCATATTAGAGTACACAGAATAAAAATTATTTTCACAGATAAATATCACTGGCAGTTTCTTTAAAATTGCAAAATTCAATGATTCAAAAAACACTCCTGTTTCCACAGCAGCATCACCAAAAAATATAAGTACTATTCCTTTTTCTTTTTTAATTCTTTTTGAATATGCCAAACCAACCCCAATAGGAATACTATTGCCAACAATAGCAGAGCTTAAAATAAATCCTGATTTTTTATCTGTTAAATGCATCGATCCAGCTTTACCTCCGCTGCTACCATTTTTTTTCCCATATAACTCACATATAAATTTTTTAAGATCTCCACCTTTCCCAAGATAATGGGAGTGAGCTCGATGACCGCTTACAACTTCATCTTTGCAGCTTTTAAAAAGTTTTTTTAATGGAGCACCAATTGCCTCTTGACCGATAGATAAATGGACTGGACATCTAATTTTCCAGTTGACATATTCTTTAGCAATTTTTTCCTCAATTCTACGTATTCTTAAAATAGAATAGTATAAATCAAGCTCATCTTTTTTAGAAATTTTTTTCATTTTATGGAATGAACCAATAATAATCTCCTTTATAATTATTTTTTTCAAAAAACTTTATCCAATCAGGCACTGACAAAATTGTTTTGGCTGTTAAATTCCATTGAAACATTCTTTTTTCTTCTTCCTCATTTCTAAAAGCATCAACTGTTACAAATGCATGTTTCTTGCTTACTCTTGAAATTTCTTTAAGAGCTATTGCACATTCATCTATGTCAAGATTATGAATAGTATTAACAGAAATAACTACATCAAAAGAATTATCTTCAAATGGCAATTCTTTAGCATTGGCTACTTTAAGATATTTTTTGATTTCTTCTTTAGAATTTTCGATTGCATAACTAGAAATATCAACACCTCGGACTTCGATATCAGAAATAGCCTTTTTTAAATCATATAACATAAACCCTTTGGCACATCCAACATCCAAAACTGAAGAGTCTTTAGTTAAGTTCCAATATTCAATAAATTTTGGTATCACAGGAGTCCAAAATTTCTCATTATATTTAAAACCACCATATCCATGTTTCCTATCTCCATCGAAAAATTCCTTGTCAAATCTTCTAGCTATTTTTCTATCAGCGTCAGTTTTTTCATTTGCTCTTGAAACAGTATCCCTTTTAGACTTTGGATAATTTGCAAGTAAATTTACTTCTTTACCCACGGCTAAGACCAATCTTTTTCATCCATTTAACAGTATTACATTTCTCATCAAAAATAATTTTATTGTTTTCATACCTATTTTTTATATCTGATATTGCTTTTTTAACACTTGAGCTTGGCTTGAAACCAGTTCTTAATAATTTTCCTGAGTCTTGTCTGTAAGATCTTGGGTCATTATTTTTTTTAACAATATTAACTTTACAAGGGATTTTTTGTTTAACTAAATTAGCAATATCTAAAATTTTTAAATTTTCAAATCCAGCGTTATAACTACCTGTTTCTATTTTTGGATTTTTAATAAAATGAACATACACTTTTACTAAGTCTTGTATGTTTATATTTGGTCTTATTTGTTGGCCTCCAAATACAGTTATTCTTTTATTTTTAAGCGCTTGATAGGTAAACATATTTACACTTACATCTAGTCTCATTCTTGGAGAAAAACCACACACAGTAGCAGGTCTTATGCAATGAATTTTTATTTTGTTTGAATAACTAAGTAAGACTTTTTCTGATATCATTTTTGTTTTATTATAAACCGATATAGGAACACAACTTAAATCTTCTGTAACCTTCTTCTCTTTTTTAACTCCATAAACACTTCCTGAGCTTGCAAAAATAAAATGTTTAACTTTTTTTTTAATTGCTTGCTCCACAATTTTTTTAGTTCCTAGAACATTTATTTCCCATGATAAATTTGGATTTAATATTGCGCTGGGATCATTTGCAATATTTGCCAAATGAACCACTGTATCAACTTTATTAAAAATTTTATCGTCAAGATTTCTAATATCTTTTTTAATTATATTTAATCTGTTACTTTTTTTTAAATGATTTCCAAACCATTGTGTATCGATAACAATTACATGATGACCAAGCTTAATTAACTCCTGGGTTAAAACAGTTCCTGTATAACCACATCCTCCTGTAACAATAATTTTCATTAACTTATTTTTTATGTTTGTAGTGAAGTTCTTTTTTCATTAAAGTATTAAAATTATCATCTATCCACTTTTTTGTCGTTGAAAGGCCCTTATTTAATTTTACTTTTGGTTTCCAATTTAATTTTTTTAATTTATTAAAGTTTAACTTATACACCTTATCTTTTCCAATTCTATCGGCTTCTTTATGACATAATTTCTTAAAACTTATATTTTGCATTTTTGAAATTACTAAAACCAGTTTTTTAATTGAAATAAATTCATTGTTCGAGATATGATAAGTTTCACCTATCTTACCTTTTTGAGAAAGCAGGTATGTTGCTTCAGACACATCATCCATAAAAATAAATGATCTTATTGAATTTCCACCGCCGTGTAAATTTAGCTTTATTTTTTTTTTTGAACACATAAATGCTTTTGGAATTATTCTGTAAAGTTGCTGCCCCGGCCCATAAATATTAGATGTTCTTGTAAGTATTATTGGGAAACGGAAATTTTTATATAATGAAAGAAGATGCAAATCCATAGCAGCCCTTGAAATAGCGTAAGGAGTGCTAGGATTAAATTTTGTATTTTCTTTTATTTTTTTGTGATTACTTCCGTATACTTCAGGAGTAGTTACGTGTATTATTCTGTTAATAAATCTAAATTTTTGAATATTTTTATAAAAAATTGCTTGTGATACGATATTCGTTTGGTACCAATCCTCAGGGTTTATCCAGCTTTGTTCGACCATTCCTTGTGCTAAGTAATTTATAATAATATTAGGCTTAAATTTCGAAATGATATCATTAAGTTTTATTCTTTGTGAGTATTTGTTTATATCAATCTTATAAAATTTAAATTTTTTAATATTTTTATTATGTTTATAATTTAAAAATTCTTTCCCTATTTCATTAGATCTGCTTACACCAATAACTTGATGGTTTTTTGACAAAAGTAAATTTATTATATTAGAACCTGAGAATGAATTACTTCCAATTATCAGAAATTTTTTTTTCATTTAAATTAAGTGTTGTAAAGTTTTTAAAATTAAATTTGGAGAAATCTTTAAGCTGTTACCCATCATTTGCACATTGTGAGATGCTGCAAGAGATGAAATAAATAAAGATAATTCTGGTTTTTTAGTACTCTTTAAAAAAATTGCAAAAATTGCCATCAAAGTATCCCCTGTTCCTATTTTATCAATTATTTTAGTTGCATAGGCCGCAGAATTTATAAATTTATTTTGTTTTGTATCAAATAGCTTGGAACCTTCGCTACCTCTCGTAATAACTATATATCTAGAATTTATTGATTTACTAAATTTTCTGATTAACAGCTCTATATCAGTGTGCCTGTCTCTCATTTCATGTCTTAATTCACCTTCGTTAATTATAGTACACGTAGTTTTTTTAAACATATTTAAACTATGGTGAAGAATGTTTGCTGCATTTATTTGAGAATTTACGACCAAAAATTTTGCATTATTTGAAATTAAAGTTGCAATTTCATCTGTAATTAACCCATGCCCATAATTAGCAGCAATTACTAAATCATATTTTTTGAGGTTTGTTTTTAATAGTTTTTTTAATTTATTTTGATTTCTCTTATCCATAGAACTATCATCAAAATTGTAAAAACCAATAACTTTACTACCAGAATTTTTATCGATGAATTTTTCTTTTTGAATCGTCGGACCATTTATATAAAGAAATTCTTTCTTAATTTTTTTATCTAAATTTTTTTGTACGAATTTTTTTGAATTTATATTTTTCCCAACATATGAAATCAATTTTATTTCTTTACAAAAATTTGAAAGATTATTTGCTATTGCTCCAGAGCCTCCCATAATTATTTTGCTCTCATCTTTCTTAAACATCATTATTGGATCTTTTCCTGATTTCCCAAGAGGTTCGCAAACTGTATATTTGTCCAGTATAAGCTCTCCAATTACCAAAACCTTTAATTTTTTTAATTCCTCAAATTTTTTTAATAAAGTCTCAAAATTCTCATTTTTTTTTATGTGTCTTACTTCTTTTAATTGTTGAGGGCTTAGTAAAACTTCTAAATCATTCAAGATTTTACTGGAGCTGAAAGTTACATCATCTGTATAAATAATTTTTCCGTTCTGCTTTTTTAACTCACTAATCTCACTTTTAATTTTATTTGTTACATCTTTATTTAAATTTTCGTATTCTTTGCCTTTAGAGTAAAAATTTGGTTTTAATTTTCTAATTGCTTCTACTGCTGAAGAGGAATTTACCTCAGATACGTAGTCTATCAAATCAATGTTTGATAAAAAATTTTTTCTCAAATCTTGACTAAAGTATGGTCTATTAGGACCTTTATTTACAAATTTATCTGCAGTTATTGTTACAACTAAAATATCTCCAAAACTTTTAGATCGCTTAAAGTGAGCAATATGACCAAAATGAACAAGATCAAAAACACCATGACAAAGAACTATTTTACTTCCGTTTTCTTTCTTTTTTTTTAGGATTTTAGCAAGTGTATTTATGTTATGTATTTTATTTTTCATCATTATTTTTTCTTTTAACAATTTTTAAGAGTTTATTTGTCCATTTATTATTATATCCGTAGGCTTTATCATCAATTATCAGATCATATGAAGGCTTACCAACTATTAATTTGTGATATTTTACTTTCCATTTTTTAAGCTGTCTCATAGTTAAATTGTATCCCATCTTCTTTGCTTTTGATGAATTCTCCTTTGATCTGCCCATAAATCGTGAAGTAAAGATTTTAATCTCATATCCAGATTCATACAATCTATTAACTATGCTTATATTTTTTTTAATAGGCTTTGATTTATGATAATTATTTTTAATTGTTTTACACAAGGTGTTATCTAAATCAAAACAGATAATTTTTATATTATTCATTAATTTTTCAATAATCTTAAGATAAATAAATTTACGATTTTATAAGTATATGATTATTTTTTGATTTAGGCATAGCTCCGCACTTTCCTGAATTCATATTTCAAGTTTCTCATCTTTTCAAAAAACAATAACTAAACGGGCTGGTAAATATAACCAGTTTTTTTATTTAATATTATTGTTTTATTATTTATCGAAATTTTTAACTTTTTCGAATTTCTTGAAACAACATCAAAAATTAAGTTTGTAAGTGGGCCTGTAACAAACTTGCCTTTAGTAATTTCTAAATGATTAAAAAATTCTTGTGTTATAAACCCGTTTATGTCTTCATGCGATTTACACATTTCAATAAAATTTGATATTTCTTTTTGATAAAAAACGTGTCCGTTCAATATTTCCTTAAGACCTCCTAAATTTTTTAAGACATTTATAAGTTGAAAATTTTCTAGCTTCTTATGAAAACAAAATACATAATCACCTAACAAATTCTTTTTAGTTAATTTTTTTTTAATTGAGGGTTTTTCGCATCTTATAGTAGGTTTATAAAATTCTGCATCTTTACCAAAGACATTTATGAATTTCTCCACTAAAGAGTGATATTGATTTTTTTTGTATTTGATAACTACCCACATATCATTAATCCACTTTTTCAATTTCTGATTTCAGCTCATCATACTCTTTCATTTTTCTTTTCATAAATTGAACAGTTAAGTTTATTCTAAAATCAATTCCTTTTGGTGTGAGAATGTACTTTTTAATATATGAAAGTTTTTTTTCCTTTTTCTTAAAATTTTCTATTTTAACAAGTCCTTTGCTATGTAAGGCCTTTAAGCAATAATTTAATTTTCCTAAACTAAACCCTAAATCTTTTGCAAGTTCTCTTTGGGTTGATTCTGGTTTACTTTGAA
>CACBLI010000012.1 GCA_902540235.1 uncultured Pelagibacteraceae bacterium | reverse complement strand
AAACCATTGTTGTCAACCAACAGTTATTTAGAGGTCCATCACCCAAGTATTTTTCAACTTGCCAATTGAACTTATGATAAGTCTTTTCTTTATCTAACAAAATAACCTCAAATTGAACCCAGCTATCTCCTGAGCTAGTTTGAGTAATAGTATGACTTAAATGATTTATCATCATTTGATAATTATTGCCTTTGATCATCTTCTTAAACCTATCTAGGGGTCCTGTAGCTTGTTTATTATTAGGGTGAGCAAAATTCCAGGTTTGTTCTATACCACTATCCTTAAATTTTTCGTTATTTTTTTGTAAACCAAGTAACTGTATCTTAACAACTTCGGATGGTTGAATAGAGCTATTAGGCTTAATTAGTTCGGCTTTTGAAATTGAAGTTGAAACGAAAAAAATAATTAATAATTTTAAATATTTATTGAGCATTTTTTAAGAATTTTTTAATTGAGATATTTCTCAATTTCAATCTTAGTACATTTATTCTCAACATAAATTATATTATTTGCCTCAGCTATTTTCCTAGCGTCAGGACTTTTGATATCTAGCTGTAACCACAAGACTTTTGCTTTTATTTTGACTGCTTCGTTAGCAATTTCAACAGCTTCATTTGATGGCCTAAAAACATCAATTATATCTACTTGTCCGTCAATTTCAGAAACTTTTGCATACACTTTCTCACCTAGAATTTTTTCACCTCTAATAGTTGGATTGACTGGATAAACTTTATAACCATTATTTTGAAGATATTTCATTACAATTGACGAAGTTTTTTCTAAGTTCTTACTTGCACCGACTAAAGCAATATTTTTATATTTAGTTAAAATATCTTTAGTCTCTGCCATCTTATTTATTTTTCCAAACTGGTTTCCTTTTTTCTATAAAAGCAGAAATTCCCTCTTTTGCATCCATTGCCATCATATTTATTGTCATCATCTTACTTGTGTGTGCGTACGCTTTTCTGAGTGGCATTTCTAATTGCTTATAAAAAGTTTGTTTTCCAATTTTAATTGTAATATTAGATTTAGATGCAATTTTTTTTGCAATTTTTAAAACTTCCTTATTTAACTTTGATTTTGGAAAATAATCATTGATCAATCCAATTTCTTTTGCATAATTTGCTTTAATCGGTTCACCAGTTAATAACATTTTCATCATTGGTTTTCTATTAACTTTTCGACTAACAGCAACCATAGGTGTACTACAAAATAAACCGATGTTTACCCCTGGAGTGGCAAATAATGCTTCTTTAGTGCTATAAGCCAAATCACAACTGGCAACTAATTGACATCCTGCTGCATAAGCTGCTCCATGCACTTTTGCAATCACTGGTTTTCTACCTTCAACTATCCGCAGCATTAGTTTTGAGCACAAATTAAATAATCTTTGGTATTTTTTTTTGCTTTTTAAGTTTCTTACTTCTTTTAAATTATGACCTGCACTAAACCCTTTTCCTGCACCCTCAAGAATTATAACTTTAGTTTTTCTATCGTCATCTAATTTTTTAAA
This sequence comes from uncultured Pelagibacteraceae bacterium, assembly GCA_902540235.1. Lineage (GTDB taxonomy): Bacteria > Pseudomonadota > Alphaproteobacteria > Pelagibacterales > Pelagibacteraceae > Pelagibacter. The sequence goes on along the minus strand of CACBLI010000012.1, from coordinate 16,683 downwards.
AACTTTGATTAGATCATTTAAATTTTTAAATGATAAAGAATTGTATGTTTCCGGTTCATTAATAATTATTCGTGAAATATCATTTAATTTTATAACTTTAATATTCATTAATTGTTATTTTAATTTGCCTTCTTCTCTCATCTTGGCTCTTATTTTAGTTGCAGAGATTTCTTGAATTTCTTTTGAGAGCTCAATTTCTTCAATTTGATAACCAACACCCCTACCATAACAAATATTTGTTATATTTGGTACTAACACAATTTTGTATCGTCCTTCAAATTCAGGTTTAAGTCTATCCTCTATATTTTTTTTCACAGTTTCAAAATCAAATGGATTATCATCAACCCCTTGAACATCTCTAATCTGTATACAAACTTGACCTGTCTTTTTTAAAATTTCTTTAAATAATGCATAATGACCATCGTGAAAGGGTTGCCACCTTCCTAGCATCTGAGCAGTTGGTTTTTTATTGTCCCACTTATAGGTCATTTTTAATCTCCTTAAGTATTTTTGGAGCCCAATTTTTAGCATCTTGTGAAGTAACATGAAAGTTATACTTATCAGGCTTTACAAACATTTTATTAGTATCTTCAAATCTACCTTCTTTAATAGTATCAACCCAAATGATAAAATCCGCAGGAAATAATTTCCTAGCCTCAGGTGTTGGGCATATGAAATCAGCTACGACAAAACTTCCATCTTCTTTTAGCTTTAAGGCAAAATCAGCCATTCTCTTTGATTGTCTTTTTCTTCCTTCCTCTGAAAAATCCCAATCATTTGCCTCTTTTCTAACTTCGTCAGCGTTTAATCTTTTTGCATTAAGTAATGGAGCCAACTCATTAGCCAGAGTGGTTTTTCCTGACCCAGGTAGACCCATTATTAGAATAATTTTCATAATTGTTTTGTGACAATAAAAATCGATTCTATCAAGCTGAATTTCTTTGACAGCTTTTTTAAAAAAGATAATCATCATATTAAATGAACTTTTCTTTAGAAATAGGCCCAACTACTGACCTAGATACTGTGCCTCCAGTTAAAGATATTTACATAACAATGTTACCTGGTGGAGACTATAAAGAGACAGCACAACAAGCAGTTGAGTTAGTTAAGAAAGGTTTTAATCCAGTACCTCACTTTCCAGCAAGATCGATGCAGAATGAAAAGCAGCTAAAAGATTACGTTTCAAGATGTAAAGACGGTGGAGTTAAACAAGTTCTAGTAATTGGTGGTGGAAGAGAACCAATGGGAAAATTTGATAGCTCGTTTCAACTTTTGGAGACTGGTTATTTTGAGAAGATGACAATAGGAATTGCTGGACACCCAGAGGGGAGTCCTGATATATCCGACTCAGATTTAGAAAAAGCTATGATAGATAAAAAGCCTTATGCTGATTATATAGTAACGCAGTGGTTATTAGATCCCCAGCCTATAATAGATTTTGTATCTAAACAAAGCGTACCAGTGCATGTAGGAATTACTGGACCTCTTAAAATTTCGAGCTTGATTAAGTTTGCAAACATTGTAGGAGCAAAAAATTCCATAAATTTTCTTAAATCTAATTTTACTAAGGCTTTAGATTTATTGAAACCTAAAGACCCTAATGATTTAATTGGGAAACTTAAATCACACACTGATTTCTTTCACATTTATACATTCGGCGGCTTGAAGGAAACTAACAAGTGGTTGAAGGAGAATAGTTATGTCTAAAGAATTTGACTATACAAAATTAAAACATTTTACTTCAGTAGATCAATCAGATCGAAAGGTTCCATTCAATTTAAGACAAAGTGGTCCCACAAAAGTTGAGATGTTGATTTCTACGAGGGTGAGAAAATCACCTTATTGGCATTTATCAATGCAAGCTGGATGTTGGAGAGCAACTGTTTACAATCGTATTTATCATCCTAGAGGATACGTAAAACCAGAACATGGTGGGGCTATGGTGGAATATGATGCTATCGTAAACCATGTTACAATGTGGAATGTTGCTGTTGAAAGACAAATACAGGTTAAAGGTCCTGATGCAGAAAAATTCGTTGATTACGTAATCACAAGAGACGCGACTAAGATCTCACCAATGAGAGCAAGATATGTAATTTTATGTAATGCTTATGGTGGAGTATTGAATGATCCAATTCTTCTAAGAATTTCAAAAGATGAATTTTGGTTTTCATTATCTGACTCTGATATCGGGATGTATTTACAAGGTGTGAACGCAGACGGAAGATTTAATTGCACTATAGAAGAAATAGATGCATGTCCTGTACAAATACAAGGTCCTAAATCAAAAGCACTTATGAAAGACTTATTAGGGGATCAAGTTGATTTAGAAAATATGCCTTTTTATGGATTAGCTGAAGTTAAAGTAGCTGGAAGAAGTTGTGTTATTTCTCAATCAGGTTTTTCGGGTGAAGCTGGATATGAAATTTATTTAAGAGATGCAACCCTATATGCTGATGAAATGTGGAATGCTGTTCTTAAAGTTGGAAAGAAACATAATTTGATGGTTATTGCTCCTGCTCATCACAGAAGAATACAAGCAGGTATACTCTCTTGGGGACAGGATATGGATCAACAACATAATCCTTTTCAATGTAATTTAGGTTATCAAGTTTCTTTATCAGGTAAAGGCGAGTGGAATAAAAAATCTGATTATGTTGGTAAAGCAGTTTTAGAAAAAATGGGTGCAGAACTCAAAGCTGGCAAAAAACCTTATAAGTTACAATTAGTTGGGCTTGAAATGGGCGGGAAACCGATTGATGACTACGCCCCTGATTTTTGGTTAATATCAAATGAAAATGGTGGGGATCCAGTTGGATTTATTACTTCTCCTTGGTATCATCCAGAAAAAAAGATAAATATTGCAATGGGATATGTGCCTTTTGATGGAACTCTTAATGCAAATGGTTTTCCAAAAGGAAAAGTGGGCACAAAATATAAAGTTCATTTACCTGAAAAATATTCTAGCACTCCCGGCAAACCAGTTGATGCAGTGGTTACAGATATACCATTTAAAGAGTCATATAACGCTAATACAAGAGAAGTATCTAAAGGCTAAAAAATTTGAGGATACAATCAGTTTAAGTTACTTATGACGAAAGGTTTCTTAATTGTAGTTTGCATTACTATCACAATTGTTTTAATACTTTTCCCATTAATCGTTTCATATAAAGAGCAAAAAAATAAAAAAAGTTAAATGTTTGGAGAGTTTCTTAATATAATCTTTAAATCTATTAAATTAGATAAATCTCTTTACACCGATAGTAAAAATTTTGGAGAGGCTGCAATATATTTTGCTGGCTTAATAATGATATTAGATGGTATCGCGGGCGCAGTTGCAGCGAATAATATAATTAAAACCGCAGTTGCAATGTCTGGATTAACAGCAATAATAACTTGGTTTATATGGGCAATTTTAATCTTTGTTATTGGTGTAAAACTTTTCCCAGATAAACAAACTAAGACACATTTTAAAAAAGTTTTAACCGCAGTTGGATTCGCTCATGCACCTGGTTTATTAAGGTTTTTTGCAGTTACTCCTGATTTGATGATACCAATAATTTTACTAACTCAATTTTGGATTTTTGCTGCTTTAATTATCTCTACAAAACACATTCTCAATCTAAAATCAAATTTCAAATCTTTCGGAATTATTTTTTTATCATTCTTAATTATTGTTTTTTTATCAATTTCTTTTGTAATGAGCCGAATGAATATGATGCCAGTAAATCATATTTAAATTGGAAAGATAGTTTTTGATATTCTACATGATCTGCAAATTTTAAAACCTGTAAGAATTAAATTTTGAGAGACGCTTTCATCTTTGTTTTTACATTCATCACAAATATCATCTAATTCCTTAACATATTTTTCCTCAATGTCTTTATCCTCAATCATAATCTATAAAATTACATTAATTCTTTTTATAAAACATAAATTTTATTGATATTTTTATCTATTTTTGAAATAAAGTTTAAACAAATAATCATGAAAAAGAGTAACAATTTGAAAGTTGCAATAGTAATGGGTAGTCAGTCTGATGCTAAAACCATGGCTTTGTGCACCAAGGTATTAAAAAATTTTGGTATTAAATTTGAGACAAAAATAATTTCAGCTCATCGTACACCAAAAAGAATGTATGAATTTGCCCAAACTGCTGAAAAAAATAAATTTGGAGTTATAATTGCTGGCGCTGGTGGTTCAGCACATTTACCTGGCATGATTTCATCCTTAACATCTATTCCTGTTTTAGGTGTTCCAATAGAAAGTAAAAATCTTAATGGACTTGATAGCTTACTTTCAATCGTTCAAATGCCAAAAGGTATACCTGTTGGCACTTTGGCGATAGGAGATAATGGAGCAATTAATGCAGGCCTATTAGCTGTATCAATTATAGCTAATACCAGCAGTGCAGTTAAGAAAAAATTAAATAATTGGCGTAAATTACAAACAAAATCAGTTAAAAGAAAACCTAAATTTTAAAAATGTCAGAAATAAATCTGGGTATTATTGGCGGTGGTCAATTGGGAAGCATGCTGTCTGAAGCTGCAAAAAAACTTAATATAAATACAATTATTTATTGTGACGATAAAGAAGCACCAGCTCAAAATTTTTGTGACCAATTTATATATGGTGATTATGATGATAAAGATAAAATAAAAGAATTTGTAAATAAAGTAGATTTAATTACCTTCGAATTTGAAAATATTCCGTACGAGACTCTGAATGAAATGAATAAAATAAAAATGGTTTTACCAAGACCATCTGTAAATAGATTAATTCAACATCGACTAGCAGAGAAAGATTTTATTAACAAACTAAATTTAAGAACAACAAGATATGTATCTGTTGAAAAAAAATCTGATCTAGACTCATTAACTGATTTTTTACCAGGAATTTTAAAAACTACAACAATGGGGTACGACGGTAAAGGTCAATATCCTATAAGATCTATAAAAGATATAAGTTCTTTGAACATTGATTTTTCAAAGGGTTACATACTAGAAAAAATTGTTAAACTAAAAAAAGAAATTTCAGTAATAATAACAAGATTCGGTATTAATAATTATGAAATATATGAACCAATTGAAAACACTCATGAAGATCAAATACTTAAATACTCAATAATACCTGCTGAAATAAGCGAAAAATTGTTTGATGAGTCTAAAAATTGGTCAATTAGTATAGCTGAGGAATTGGATTATATTGGTACTTTGTGTGTAGAATTTTTTATCGATAAAAATGAAAATTTATATGTAAATGAAATTGCACCTAGAGTTCATAATTCTGGTCATTTAACTATTAACGCTTACAATGTTAGTCAATTTGAAAATCATATAAGAGCTATTTGTTCTCTGGAAAAAATTCCTGTAAAAAAAATTTCTAATGCAAAAATGACTAATTTAATTGGAAGCCAAATAGTACCCTACAAAAAAAATTTAAAACTAAATAATAATGAGTTTTTTTTTGATTATCTAAAAAAAGAAATAAAAGCAAATAGGAAAATGGGTCATATAACAAAACTTGTTTAAATGTTTAAAACAATTGAAGGTAATTTTGATAATCCAGAAGTAAATGAGCTCTTAAAAAAACATTTTATTGAGCTAAGAGCAGCTTCACCTGAAGAAAGTACTCATGTTTTAGATATACCTGGGCTCAAAGCTCCTTCAATTAAATTTTGGAGTTTGTGGGATGATAATAAATTATTGGGCTGTGGTGCTTTAAAAATTTTAGATAAAGAACATGGTGAATTTAAATCAATAAGAATTCATGATAATTTTAGAAGACAAAATATTGGAGTCAAACTTATTGAACATCTAATTATTGAAGCTAAAAAACTAAAAATTAAAAGAATTAGTATCGAAACAGGTGCAGGTAAATTTTTCGAGCCAGCCAGAAAACTCTTTGAGAAATGTAAGTTTAAACACTGTGAACCTTTTGCTCACTATAAATCCGATCCAAATTCTTTATATTATACATTGCAAATCTACAATGATTGAAACAAAAAGCAAAAAAAAGTATCAATTTAGTTGACAAAACTCTCTAAATTTTAAAAAAAACACTAATACTTAATTATAAGTATTAAATTAACATAACTAAAAGTAAGAAAACAATATGAGTCTACAAGGAAAAGTAAAGTGGTTCAATCCAACTAAAGGTTTTGGTTTTATTGAAAGAGACGATAAAGAAAAAGATGTGTTTGTTCATGTCTCAGCAGTGAGAGATGCTGGTATGAATGGTTTAGATGAGGGTCAAGCTTTGACTTTCGATGTTGAAGATGGTCCTAAAGGTCCTTCAGCAGTTAATTTAAAAACTGCATAATTTTCATAATATCATTTATTGGCTACATTAATTTTATTTTAAATTACTGAAATTTAAAAAATTTCTGTAGCCAGTATTAAATTTTTTAATATTTAAAAATTTTATGATAGGAATTCTCGGAGGGATGGGAACACAGGCAGGTCTAGATTTTTGTAACAAACTTGCAATCTTAAATAGAGGTAAAATAGATCAACAATATCCTTTATTTGTACTTTATAATAAAGCAAATATTCCAAGAAGACTAGACTCAATCGGTATCCATACAAAAAATATATCTAAAAACTTAACGAACAAAAAAAATAGAAAGAAATATCAGCTTGTTTTAAAAAGTTTGATAGAAGGATGTCAACTTCTTAAGAAGAGTAAATGTAAGTTTCTAGTTATACCTTGTAATACAGCTCATTATTGGTACGAAGATTTAAAAAAAAAAATTAATTTACCAATAATTAATATGCCAAAAGAAGTTTATAATCATACCAAAAAATATTGTAAAAAAAATTCCTCGATTGGCCTTCTAGCAACAGAGGGTACATTAAAAACAGGAATATATAATAAATTTTTTGATCGTAAATATAATTTAATTTATCCGAGTCAACAAATTCAAAAAAATTCAGTAAATACTTCCATAAAATTAGTCAAAATGGGTAATGTAAAAGCGGCAAATAAAAAGATTAAAACTGCAATAGATTATTTAATTAAAAAAAAATGTAAAAAAATAATCCTTGGATGTACTGAACTGCCTGTTGCAATTTTTGCTTTTAAGTCATTTAATAAAATCAAAACATCTAAAATATTTTTGGATCCAAATTTAATTTTAGCAAATGCAGCTATGAAAAAATATAACAAATGATACATGAATCAAAAGAAAAACCTTATGTGTTATATGTTGCTGAAAAGATATATTTAGAAATTTCAAAGATAAGACAAAATAACGATTATTCAAATTCTGAAGCTGTTAAAAATTTTATAGGAACTAAGCTTTATAAAGAGATAAGTAGTGGTAATTTTCATGATCAGTGGTTAAAAAAATTGGAGAATAATAACTTCATTGATGAAAAAAATAATATTAAAATTCCAGATGAAACAATTAAATTATTACGTGTTCAAAAAGATATGATGATTAAACAATTGATTCAGTTTCCTGACCTCTATTATACACAAAGTCAGACCCCTCTTGAAGTTTCTCAACGTGCTTTTGACCACTTGTGGAGAATTTGTGAAAGTTACGAATTGTGGTGTAAAGAAACTAAGCAAAAAGATTTAATTAAATTAAATATTGTAGATTAATGTTTAAGTAATCAATTTTATATCATAACTATTTAATAAAATTTTTATATTCAAAATGATTAGAGTTTTTCCTATAATATTTGTATTGTTGTGGTCTTCCGCATTCATAACAACCAAGCCAATCATAGATAATAGTGATCCTTTTACAGCATTAGCTTTTAGGTTTTTTTTAGTAGCTATTGGATTTTATTTATTTTCGTTTTTTTTTAAGAAATCCTTGATAATTAACAAAACAAGTTTAATTGAATCTGTTTTTAGTGGAGTTCTTTTTCATGGATTTTATTTGGGTGGAGTGTTTTATTCAATCTCAATTGGAATGCCTACGGGAATAGCCGCTTTAATAGTTACCCTTCAACCAATTTTAACCAACATATTAAGTGGACCTATATTACATGAAAAGGTGTCATTAAAGCAGTGGATAGGAGTTTTTCTTGGATTTTGTGGTGCCACATTAGTTTTAGGTTTAGATATTGGCTCAAACATCCCGTTAAAAGGGTTAATAGCAACAATAATAGCTTTAATTTCAATAACATTATCTACAATTTGGCAAAAAAAATTGAGTAAAAATTTACCTTTGGTGGTAAGTAATTTCTATCAAGCTTTTGGTGGGTGTTTATTTCATATTCTTATAATTATATTTTTTGTTGAACCATACATAAATTTTAATGAGACATTCTTTTTAGCGATGGGCCATCAAATATTTCTTGTCTCTTTTGGAGCATTTACAATCTTAATGTTTCTTATTAAAAAAAATTCGGCAAGCAAAACAGTATCTATATTCTTTTTAATACCATCAACATCTGCATTAATGGCTTGGTTTTTTCTTAGCGAAAAATTAACTAGCATGGATATTGTAGGTTTTATAATTGCATCAATTGGGGTTTATATTGCTACGAGAGATTAAGAATTATTTTATATTTTCAAAAACACTAAAAAGATATATTAATCTCATATTCTAATTAAAAAAAACTATCATGGTTAAACCGAAATCAGATATCGAAATAGCAAGAAAAGCTAAAATGAAACCGATTAGTAAAATTTTAGCTAAAATTAAAGTCCCAGATAAAAGTAGTGCTTTTAGTCCAATGGGTAGGCATATTGCAAAAATAAATTTTGATTTTATAGAAAAACTTCAAAAGAAAAAAGATGGTAAATTAATACTTGTAACTGCAATAACTCCTACACCAGCTGGTGAAGGCAAGACAACTACTTCCGTTGGTTTAAGCGACGGATTAAATAAAATTGGAAAAAAATCAATTGTTTGTCTTAGAGAGCCAAGTCTGGGACCCTCATTTGGAATGAAAGGTGGTGCTGCGGGCGGCGGTTATGCTCAAGTTGTCCCTATGGAACAAATTAATCTTCATTTTACTGGAGACTTTCATGCAATAACTTCTGCACATAATCTATTATCTGCAATGATTGATAATCATATTTATTGGGGCAATCAACTCAATATAGATGAAAATAGAATTGTTTGGAAACGTGTAATGGATATGAATGATCGTGCATTAAGATTTATTGAAATTAATACTGATGGAGTTGCTAAGGATTTTAAAAGAATTGATGGTTTTGATATAACTGTAGCCTCAGAGGTAATGGCCATATTTTGTCTCTCAAACGATTTACAAGATTTAGAGAAAAGAATAGGTAAAATTACATTTGCATACGATAAACAAGGAAATCCACTTTATGCAAAAGATTTAAAAGCTCATGGCCCTATGACTGTGCTTCTTAAAGAAGCGATCAGACCAAATGTAACTCAAAGTTTAGAAAATAATCCTGCGATAATACATGGTGGTCCATTTGCAAATATTGCTCATGGATGTAATTCTGTAATAGCTACAAAGACTGCTTTAAAATTATCAGATTATGTAGTCACTGAGGCAGGTTTTGGTGCTGATCTAGGAGCTGAAAAATTTTTAAACATAAAATGTAGAAAGGCAGGCATTAAACCAAACTGTGTTGTGATTGTTGCAACAATTAGAGCTTTGAAGATGCATGGAGGTATAGAAAAAGAGGATTTAAAAAGAGAAGATGTGAATGCTTTAAAAAAAGGTCTAGTTAATTTAGAAAGACATATTGATAATGTTAAAAAATTTGGTTTAGAACCAGTTGTTGCTATAAATCATTTTGCATTAGATACAAAAAAAGAAGTAGATACAGTTTTAAATTTCTGTAAAAAAAATGAAGTTGAAGTAAGTGAATGTAAACATTGGGCAAAAGGTGGCAATGGTATAAAAGATCTTGCTAAAAAAGTTGTTAAAATTTGTAAAAACAATAGCAATTTTAAATTTCTATATGAGGAAAAACTTAGTTTAATTGAAAAAATTGAACTTATTGCAAAACAAATCTATAAAGCAAGTAAAGTAACAATAAGTGATAAAGCTAGAGATCAATTAAAAATTTTTGAAAATGATGGTCATAGTCATCTTCCAGTATGTATCGCAAAAACACAGTATAGTTTTTCAACAGATCCGAAACTAAAAGGTGCTCCCTCAAATCATGAGATTCCGATAAGAGAAGTAAGATTATCATCAGGAGCAGAATTTGTTGTTGTGGTATGTGGCTCAATAATGACTATGCCAGGTTTACCAAAAGTACCGGCAGCTGATAATATAAAATTAAATAAAAAAGGTCAGATCGAAGGGCTTTTTTGATTTAACTTTTCAATCCAATTTTTTAATTCCAACATCTTTTTTTTTCTATTTGTAATTGATATTTCTTTTTCAATATAAGAGATATGTTTTTCTAAGTCCTTTTCGTTATTAAAAACTTTTCTGGTTTCTATTAACCTGTTTCTTCTAAAATTAATCAAACTTATCATTTTTTCATAAGTTATTTCTGGATGATATTGAAGACCCCAAACTTCAGCATTACCGATTTTTAAGTATAGACTTTGGACTTTATTCACTTTGTTAGACGCTAAACAAATTCCATTCTTTGGTATTTTTACAACTTCATCGTAATTAAATGCTGGAGAGTTAAACTTTTTTTCTTTACCTTTATATAAAGGATGAGCCAAACCTTTTTCATTTAATATTATTTCTTTAGCTATACCTACATGTGAAGTAGCCGCTTTTTTAACCTGACCTCCTGCAGCAGTAACTGCAACTTGCATACCCCAACAAATGGCTAAAATATTTTTTACTTTTTTTTGGCAATTTTTCATAAACTCAATCTGTTTTCTTATTTCTGGAGTATCCTTATAAATATTTAAGCTACTCCCTCCCCAGATTAATCCATCGTATGTATGCAACTTTTCGTTGAATATTTGAATATTTTGATCTGAGGAGGGATTTACAACATCAAGAATTAATTTTTCACCAAGATATTTTAGGCTATCTTTTAAACTTTCAGTATGAGTTTGAATTCCTGCTTCAGAAAAATTTTTATTTTCTTCAGCCAAATTACCTTCGACAATTAGGATTTTTTTCATGTCAATAATTTAATTTTAATAAATAACTCTCAAAATTTATAATTTTTTAGGTTGCATTAATAAATATTTAGTTACCAGATAAAATTTAAAACAATCTACAGTTGTAATGACATGCTTAGTTGCGACGATTAAGTTTTTTAGATTAATAATGATTATTAATTGCAGAAACCTTAGGTATGTGATTAGATTATATCTTATTAGAATGTTTAACATAACTAAACATAAGGGAGGAATAATGTTAGCAAATATAATTAAAAGGCTAACTTCTACTCTAACGGTAGTTATCGCTTTATTTTCTTCACTTACTTTACCTCAAAGTGTATCTGCTGCTGAGACGCAATATTTTCCAGTAGCTAGTAGTCGTGTTGGACCTTACTCAGCAATGGGTACTGGTTACTACGGGGCTCAAATTGATTACATGAACTATGTAAACATGACAGGTGGAGTAAACGGAGTAATGCTTACATGGCAAGAATGTGAGACTGAGTATAATGCGGTAAAAACAGTAGAATGTTACCAAAGACTTTTAGAAAAAGATGGTCAAAGAATAGTAGTGTTTGATACTTTAGGAACACCAGGAGCATACGCAGTAATTAACCGAATGGCTAAAGACAATGTGGTTTTAGCTCAATACGGTTATGGAAGAACCGACGGTGCTGATGGGAGAGTATGGCCATGGGTATTTAATGCTGCAAGTCACTACTGGTCACAAATAGCTGTAAAACTTAAGTTTATGGCTCAAGTAGAGGGCGGAATTGATAAGATGAAAGGTAAAAAAATCGTTCACTTACACATCGACTCTGCTTACGGTAGAGAGCCATTACCAGCAATGAGAAAAATAACTTCTGATTGGGGAATGAAATTAATTGAAATCTCAATTCCACCTCCAGGTCTGGAACAACAATCTCAGTGGCTGCAAATCAGAAAAGAAAAGCCTGATTGGGTAACTTTTTGGGGAGCGGGTTCTGGTATGAATTCAACAGCAATGACTAATGCTGCTAGAATTAATTTCCCTAGAGATAGAATGATGTATGTAACTTTTGGCGCTGCTGAAGAGGATATGTATCCGGCAGGCGATGCAGCTAAGGGAACTTATGCTGTTGCAAATGCTTTACCAGGAGAATATCCATTAGTTAAAGACATCAAAGATAAAGTATATGGTGCTGGAAAAGGTAACTTAGCTGATCCAAATAGGATTGGTTCAGTTTACTGGAATAGAGGACTAGGTGCTGCAGTTATGTGGATTGAGGCATTAAGAATTGCTCAAAAAATGCATAACAAAGTTGGTAAAGCAGTAACTGGTGCTGAGTTTAGAGATGGTTATGAAAATTTAAACATGACTGAAGCTAGACTTACTGAACTTGGAGTTGGAGGAATGTTAGCTCCATTCGCTATTTCATGTGCAAACCATGAAGGTGCCGGTAAATTTGCTGTAATGCAGTGGGATGGAACAAAGTTCAATCAGGTAACTGGTTGGGAAGCTCCAGGTGATCCTGCATTTATTAGAGGTCTAGTAGAGGCATCTGCAGCTAAGTTTGCTAAAGAGAACAATATTACACCTAAAAAATGTGGATAATTAATTTAGTGATAAATTAATATCTATTGGAGGGGGAGTTTAGATAATCAAATTATTTTAAACTCCCCCTTTAAATAAAATTTAATTTAATATAAAAAGAAAACTTAATGAGTAACACTTCAGCTAACATCCTTGACATTAAAAATATTGAAGTAATGTACGACAATGTCATTTTAGCATTACATGATGTTTCGTTAAAAGTGCCCAAAGGAAAAGTGGTAGCATTACTTGGAGCTAATGGCGCAGGTAAAAGCACTACACTAAAAGCAGTTTCAACTATGTTAGCCTCAGAAAGAGGTAAAGTCACAAAAGGTTCAATTGATTATGATGGCACTTCTATTGATAAACAAAACCCTTCACAAATGGTTGGGCTTGGTATGGTCCAAGTATTAGAGGGTAGAAGATGCTTTGGTCACTTGACTGTTGAAGAGAACATTATCTCAGGTGCTTATTCAAGGAAATTATCAAAAGGTGATATCAATCAAGAATTAGAGAAAATATATACATACTTCATAAGATTAAAGGAAAGAAGAAAAAGTCAAGCAGCATTTACATCAGGCGGAGAGCAACAAATGATAGCAGTCGCAAGAGCCATGATGGCAAAACCTAAGATGCTCCTTTTGGATGAACCTACTATGGGTTTAGCACCGCAATTAGTGGCTGAAATCTTTAATATTGTAAAAGAATTAAACCAAAAAGAAGGAGTTAGTATTTTACTTGCTGAACAAAATACCAACGTTGCACTAAAAAACTCAGATTACGGTTACATTATTGAAACAGGAAGAGTTATGTTAGATGGAACGGCCAAAAGTTTATTGAGTAATGACCAGGTAAAAGAATTGTATTTAGGTATTTCAAAGAAAGGTAGAAAAAATTTCAGAGACGTACTTAAAGAAGAAAGTTTAATTAAGAAAAAAATTAATTAAAGATGACTCAAGAGAGAAGATTTAAAATAGGAAAACCAATATTAGAGGTAAAAAATATCTCACTTTCTTTTGGTGGTGTTAAAGCAATAACTGATACCTCGTTCGATGTACTCGAGCATGAGGTTAGAGCTATAATAGGACCTAATGGAGCTGGAAAAAGCTCAATGCTTAATTGTATTAACGGAATTTATAAGCCTCAACAAGGAACTGTTTCTTTTAAAGGAAAAGAAATACCAAACATTACCCCCAATATTATGGCGCAAATGGGTCTTTCTAGAACATTTCAAAACTTAGCTCTATTTAAAAGAATGTCTGTCCTGGATAATATTTTAGTAGGCCGTAAACTTCATACAAAAACAAATTTTCTTGAAGTTGCTTTTCAACTACCAAAAGTAAAAAAAGAGGAAAAACTAAACAGGGATAGATCTGAGGAGATAGTTAGTTTTTTAGAGATTGAAGATATTAAAGACACACCAGTTGGAAAACTTCCTTATGGACTCCAAAAAAAAGTTGAGTTAGGTAGGGCCCTTGCAACAGACTCCTCAATAATTTTATTAGACGAACCAATGGCAGGAATGAACGTTGAGGAAAAAAGAGATATGTGCAGATTTATTTTAAAAGTAAATGATGAATTAGGTACTACTATGGTTCTTATTGAACATGACATGGGAGTAGTTATGGATATATCAGATAGAGTTGTAGTGCTTGATTATGGTAAAGTTATTGGAGATGGCACGCCTGATGAAGTAAGATCAAATCAAAAAGTAATAGACGCTTATTTAGGGGTGGAACACTAGGATTAAAATATGGTTGATGAATTATTATTTTTTATGGAAGTTTTAGTTGGTGGTTTGCTTGCTGGAACTATGTATTCATTAGTAGCGTTAGGATTTGTTTTAATTTTTAAAGCTTCAGCGACGTTTAACTTCTCACAAGGAGCTATGGTTTTTTTCTCAGTTCTTGCTTTTTGTGGTTTCATGCAAGATTTTAACATACCTTTTGTACTTGCATTTATTTTAGCTGCTTTTTTAATGGTGGTGGTTGGTTTGTGTACTGAAAGATTTGTTTTAAGACCTTTGATGAATGCTAGCGAAGACACAGTGTTAATGGCTACAATCGGTCTAGGATATGTTTTAGAAGGTTTGGCTCAAGCAGCATGGGGAGTAGAAGTAAGAAGACTAGATTTAGGAATTGGAGATTTTCCAGTACCATGGATCGCTGACAACTTAAAACTATTTATTAGTGCTCTTGATATTACTGCAGGAGTTGTTGCAGCTATTATGATTATTGGTTTATTCCTTCTATTTAAATATACGAAAATTGGTCTTGGTTTAAGAGCTGTTGCAGATGATGCTGGTGCCGCTAGTTCAATAGGAATTCCTTTAAAACATATTATGTTATTAGTTTGGTCTGCTGCTGGAGTTGTAGCATTAGTTGCAGGATGTATGTGGGGTGCTAGAGCTGGTGTTCAATTTGCTCTTGTTGATTTAGCTCTAAAAGCTTTACCAGTCTTAATTATAGGTGGTTTCTCATCTATTCCTGGAGCTATAATAGGTGGTTTAATTATCGGTGCAGTAGAAAAAGTATTAGAAGTATACATTGGGCCATTCTTTGGAGGTGCTATTGAAGGTTGGGCTCCTTACGTATTAGCAATTTTCTTTTTATTATATAGACCAGAAGGTTTATTTGGTGAAAAAATTATTAGGAGAGTTTAATTTATGAAACCAGTTTTTATGACTTATACAAAAAAAGACCTAATTAACTTGGCTGTCTGTATGGTTCTGAGTGTATTAGTAATACCAACATTTATTACAACAGAATATTGGTACACTTCTATATTGATTCCTTGGCTTTGTTTGGCTTTAGCAACAATTGGACAACAAATTGTTATGGGTTACACAGGACAGTTAGCTTTAGGTGCTGCTGGCTTTATGGCTGCAGGGGCATTCGCCATGTTTAATCTTATTTTACGAGTGCCTGATCTTGGTTTTGTAGGCTCACTAATAGTGTCAGGTTTAATTGCTGCAGCTTTTGGAATTTTATTTGGTCTTCCTAGTTTAAAAGTAAGAGGAATTTATCTAATGGTAGCCACATTAGCTTCGCAGTTTTTTATTATATGGATGATAGATAAATTCGGATGGTTTAAAAACTACGACTCATCAGGAATTATAACTGCTCAAGATATAGTTATCTTAGGAAAACCTTTTACAACTCCATTAGCCATGTATTTTGTCTGTTTAGCTGTTACCACAGTTTTAACCTTACTAGCGATGAACATGGCTAGAGGTAGCACTGGTAGGAATTGGATGGCAGTAAGAGATATGGATATAGCCGCAGAGTCGATGGGAGTTTCATTATTAAGAACAAAGGTACAAGCATTTGCTATTAGCGCATTTTATTGTGGTGTTGCAGGTGCACTTTTTGCATTTTGTTATCTTAAATCTTTAGAGCCAGTTGCATTTGATATTAAACTATCTTTTAAAATATTATTTATGTGTATTTTGGGTGGGCTTGGCACAATTAATGGTGCTTTTATTGGTGCAGCATTTATCCTACTTTTTCCCGTTCTCTTAAACGCAATTGGTAACAATGTGTTTCATGGTGCAATTGACGCAACAATTATATCTTCTATAGAGCAAGTGATATTTGGTGGGTTGATGATTATTTTTATGATTTATGAGCCTTTAGGGATGGCTAAACTTTGGGAAAACATCAAACAAAAATGGAAGACAAAAATTCCTTCGTCAACAAATTTAAAGTCTTCTCTTAGCAAAAAAACCTAATAAGTGGATAAAAAAAAGTTAATTTTTGCATTACTGGTTGGAATTATTATAGGGTTGCTTGTAGAAAATAACTTTCTAATCGGCTAAATTTTTTTATTATATAGTATCGTCTTTAGCAAATGAGCCATCAACGGTATATTTTTTTTATTAATTTTTTTTAAAATATAAGGAGCAATTTCTCTAGCTAATTGCTCACCTTCGACTGTATCTTTTGGCATAAACTTTTTTTTAGCTACTGCAAATGTAAAACCTTTACCCAAAAAATCTCCCATTTTACTATTCCTTCCACCCACAGCACTCACATATAAATCACCAATGCCGGCAAGCCCTAATATCGTCGATTCATCTCCTTTG
>CACBLI010000011.1 GCA_902540235.1 uncultured Pelagibacteraceae bacterium | reverse complement strand
CTTAAATTTTTTAAAGATTAAAGATTTAAGGGAACTAAAAGAAAACTTTAAAAATCCTACTACCCAAGAGGGCATAAAAGAATTAGAAGAATTATTTGAAGTATTGAATTTTGGAAATTATTCTGATCAAGTAAAAACTAATTTCACAATAGTAAGAGGCCTAGATTATTATGATGGGTTTTGTGTTGAAACAAATCTGAATTTTAAAGCAAAAAATATTAAGGGTAAGGAGGTTGATATTGGAAGTATTTGCTCAGGTGGACAATATAATAAACTGATTTCAAGATTTAAGGGTGTAGATATTCCAGGAACAGGTGTGAGCATTGGTGTTGATAGATTGCTATTTGCAATGATGCAGTTAAATCAAGTTGAAATTGATTTACAAAATCCAGTTATTATTTGTGTGATGGATGAGAAATATTTAAAAAATTATTACGAAATTTTAGATGATTTAAGACAAAATAATATAAATTCTGAAATATTTTTGGATAGTAAAAAAAATCTAGGCAAACAACTTACTTACGCGAATAAAAGAGAATGCCCAGTTGCTCTTATCTGCGGCGAGAATGAATTTAAAGATGATAAAATAACATTAAAAAATCTACTTGGGGCAAAAGGGGAGAATAACCAAATTACATTTCCGAAAGAAAATTTAATAAATGAAATCAAAAAATTTATCTGATAAGATCCTTAGATCAGTTCAGTCTAAAGGTTTTAAATATATTGGATTACCATCAGTTATTGAGACTAGTCATATAGTTCAAAGGTCTGGGGAGAGTTTTAGAAAATTTATTTTTTCATTTATTGATCAGACAGGTAATGAATTATGTTTGAGACCTGACCTTACCATTGCGTCTTGTCTTAGATATTTAGAGAACAATTTAAAGGGTAAAGAAAAAATATTTTATAGTGGACAGGCTTATAGAAAATCTCAAAATAAAAAGGACTCAATTATTCGAAATCAAGTTGGTTTCGAGATTATAGGATCAAAAGATGAAAAAAATGACGACAAAGAAATAATAAATACATCATTAAAATCACTAAAAAATTTAAAATACTCTACAGGCACTCTCACTATTGGCAATGTAGAGATTTTTAATCTTCTAATAGCCAAATTAGATATACCAAAGAGATGGAAATTAAGGCTAACAAGACATTTTTGGCGAGAGGAATATTTCAGTGATTTATTGAAAAGATTAGAGACAAATTCAGATGTAGATCCAACTATTGTTGAAGTTGACAAAAGACGATATTTAAAAATGTTAAAAGATGATCAATCATCTATTGTAGCAGGCAGAACATTAAAAGAAATATTAGAAAGGTTCGATAAAAAAATCAAGGATCCAAGAAGAGCAAGTAAAGGGAGAAATACATCGAAAATTATCAAAGAGTTTTTAAAAATTAAATGTCCAATAAATAAAGCTGCAAAGGAGTTAAATAAATTTTTTAAAAAGAATAAAATTAACCTTTTTGTTGATCAAAAATATTTTCCTATCTCAAAAAACAAAATATCTAAATTAGATGTGGTTTTCTCAGCCACCTTTGGTAGACAATTAGAGTATTACACTGGCATAGTTTTTAAAATAGACATCAAATCAAAGTCAAAAATTATAAATTGTTGTAACGGTGGTCGTTATGACAATTTAATTTCTGATCTTGGTTCAAAAAAACAAATACCAGCAGTTGGAGCAGCCCTTAACTTAAATTATCAATCATGAAAAATTTAATAAATATAGGAATACCAAGTAAGGGACGGTTAAGAAAAGATGTTTTAAAAATTTTTATAAAAAAAAAATTAAAGCTTATTTCTGAGCGAGGGGAAAGAGATCTGATAGGCTCAATAAAAAATAAATCAAATATAAAAATTTTGTATTTGCATGCTAGGGAAATTATTGAAAGATTAGGAGATGGCTCTTTAGATATTGGTTTTTCTGGTTTTGATTTATTCAAAGAAAGTGGGATAAATACTCAAAAGAAAATAAATGTTATCAAAAAACTTAATTTTGGAAAAGCTTATTTAGTTGTAGCTATACCGGATCCTTGGATTGATGTTCAAACAATAGCTGACCTAGAAGAAATAGCATTTGAATTTAGAGATAAAAAGAAAAAAAGATTAAGAGTTGCAACTAAGTATCCAAATTTAACTAGGGATTTTCTTTTTTCTAAAGGTGTTACTCAATTTAAATTGATTGATAGTTTAGGAGCAACCGAGGCGTACCCTTTTACTGGTTCAGCTGAATTAATTACAGACATAACATCCACAGGTGAAACTCTTAGGGCAAACAACTTACGTATATTGAAAGATGGAGAAATCTTAAAATCTCAAGCTTGTATTTTTACCTCAAAAAAAAATAGTAAAAAAAAAGGTTTAAATAACTTTATTAAATTACTTTCCAAGTAATTTATCTTTAAAGTATATGAGAATAATTTTTATGATGTCTAAATTTCTTATTATTGCATAAGTAGATATCAAAACCCCTATTCCAAAAATAATCTTCAAAATAAGATATAATTCCATAAAAATCCCTTATAATGCAAGTTACGAATCATGGACACAATTTTATTAATAATTTTGATTTTAATGTTTGGAGCAATCCTTGCTATTTTGTATTTAAACATAAAGTCTAAGAAAGAGAACAGAGCTGATGAGACTAATGAAATAGCCAATTTGAATGCGGAAATTATTAGATTAAAAGATAGCTTAAACTCTACAATAAATACATCTATAAGTTCGATGTCTACCTCATTTAACTCTTTATCAACTGGGGTTACAAAAGATATGACAGAGGCACTTACAAAAGTTGATGAGAAGGTTGGAAATTTTAATGAACAAGTAAGGCTCTTAAATCAAAGTCAAGAAGGTATTACTAAAATTTTAGCAGGAGTCAAAAAATATGGAACTCTAGCTGAGTATTCTTTAGATGCTTTAATAAAAGATTTACTTCCAGCATCTCAATTCATGATTAACGTTAAAATGAAAGATGATACTAATGAAAATGTAGAATTTGCAATTAAGCTTCAAGGAGATGTTTTAGTACCGGTAGACTCTCATTTTCCAGTAGAAAAATTTAAAGCGATTACAGATGCATATGAAGCTGATGATAAGAAAGCAGTTATAGATGCTAGGACAAAATTGGCGAGCGTATTTAAGGCCAAAGCAAAAAGTGTGATGGAAAAATATATTGTTCCACCAAAAACAACTGATTTTGCCATTGTATATGCTCCTACAGAGAGTCTTTATAAAGAACTAACTGAGTACCAAGATCCAAGCACTAAAGAATTGTTAACCCAAGAATTAATGAAAAAATATAAAATAGTAATTTGTGGCCCTAATACTCTCTCAGCTTATTTACAATCTTTACACATGGGATTTCAATCTCTTAAGGTTCAAAAGGGTGCTACAGAAATTTATAACCACTTAAAAACTATTAGTACAAGGTTTGCAAAGCATTTTGACAACGTTATAGTTTTAAGAAAAAAGCTAGAAGAGGCCATGAGTGTAGTTGATAAGTTTGGAACTGATGCTAGATCAATCACTAGAACTTTAGAAAATATTAAAGATCCCGAGCAAGTTGAAAAAGCTATGCTGACAGAGAACGTTGAGAGTTTTGTTGAGAGAAATAAACAGCTTAAAAAATAATTTCTTTTTTCAGATAATACCGACTATAAGAAACCACATGCGTTGGAACAAAAAATACAACTATCCTACAAGTTCAAGAGCGACAGAGGATGGAATAAGAAGATATGTTTTAGGTAAAGCTAAATTACCTAGTGTGACTTCAATACTTGATGCAACAAAGTCCGAAGAAGATAAAGCAGCTTTGGCTAATTGGCGCGAAAGAACTGGTTACAAAGAAGCTGAAGCTATTACAAAAGCAGCAAGTAGCAGAGGCTCACAGATGCATGGCTATTTAGAGTCTTTTCTTTTGGGAAGAGAAAATTTAAGTTTCTTTGAAGACAATGAGCAATTTAAAAAAATGGCAAAAGAAATTATTGATAAAGGCTTAACAAACAGATTAGAGGAAATATATGGTGTGGAGTGCACAATGCATTACCCTAAGAGATATGCGGGCACAGCAGACTGCGTGGGTGTTTATGAGGGAAAAGAAACAATAATTGATTTTAAACAGTCCAACAAACCAAAAAAAGCAGAGTACATAGATTCTTGGTTTTTACAAACTGCTGCATACTCTTTAGCACATAATGTTGTTTATAATTCAAATATTAATGCATGTGTTATTCTAGTTTGTACAGTGGATAATTTGTTTCAAGAGTTTAAAATCCAAGGACCTGAACTAATAACATATCAAAATTTGTTTTTAGGAAGATTAAAAAAGTTTAATGAAATGAATAATTTAGTTTATTAAAAAATGGATAAAATTGTAATCTACGATACTGAAACTACAAACTCAACAATATGGGGATCCATTATTGAAGTAGGAGCTGTTGTAGTCGACAAAAATTTAAAAGAAATTGGAAAACTTAATATTAGAGGCAGAATGCCGGAAGGCGAAGTGCCAAGCGCAAAAGCTTTACTTGTTAATTCAACTAGTATTGATTTATTAACTAAAGGGAATTATTCTCATTATGATTTCTTGGGTGCTGTTGAAAATTTTTTCTCAAAATGTGCTCCAGCAATGTTTATGGGATGGTCAAATTTAAATTTTGACCGAAGGATGTTTCATTTTAATTTTTTTAAGGGTAATCGGTATCCCTATGCTACTCACTCATCGCCCAATAGTGAACACGATGGTTTACATATAGCTAGAGCGGCTCAAACTTTAAATTCAGAGACTTTAAAAACAGAATTAACAGAGGCAGGAAATCCAAGCCTTGCATTAGAATCTTTATCTAGAATGCAGGGTTTTGACACATCTGCCAGCCACACAGCTTATGTGGATGCTCAAAATTCCTTAAAAGTATTAAGAATTATAAAGCAGAAACATAAAGAAAATTGGCAAACATTTTTAAAAACATCAACAAAATCAAGTGTTGAGACAATTTTGAAAAGTGATGGGGTGTATTCAATTTTTGAAAATGTTAAGGGGAGAAATATGATGTATTTAGTGAGTACATTACACCCAAATCAATGTTTTCACCCTTCGTATGCATCCTGGGGATATCTCTGGGATTTAAGGAGGGACCCAGAGCCATTACTAGACTTATCAGTGGACCAGTTAAGAGATACATTAAAAAAATTTAGTCCAAAAGCTTTGAGAGTTTTAAAAACGAATAAGGCTCCAGTAATTTTAGATAAAGAATTTGCATTAAAACAAAAACCATACACAGAGTTAGATTTAGAAACTTTAAAAAAGAGGGCACAATTAGTTAGAAATAATGAAAATTTTTGTAAAAATATCCAAATAATAAATAAAGAAGCTGCAGAAGAAAAAGAACAATTGAAAACCCAAGAGGATTTACTCCCTGAGGAAACTCTTTATGAAAAATTTATACCAAATAAGGATACCGCATTATTTAAAACTTGGCACAGTTCATCATGGGAAGACAAGTTACGTTTACTTGATAGGTTTCAAGATAAAAGATGTTGCTGGTTTGGTCAAAAAATTATTTATCAAGAAGCACCACAAATTTTACCACCAGATCTTTATAAAAATATTAAAAGTGAGATAGCGAGAAGAATTCTAAGTAAAAATAAAGAAAAATGGCAAACTGTAAATATGGCATATACTGAAATTGATTATTTAAGAGATCAAGCTTCAAATAGAGATGATGAAAATGAATTAAAAAAATTAGATGAAATTAATGCATTTATAATGTCGATTGAAAAAAAATATGAAATTGCCTAGTTGACATATATAAACTTATAATTAGAAAGGTTTTATGCTTATAGATTTTAAAGATGAAGATTTTGATAGTAAAATCAAAAATGAAGATATATCTGTAATTCAATTTAGTGCTGCTTGGTGTGGACCTTGTAAAACATTAAAACCTGTGATGGATAAACTAGCTGGAGAATATAAAGGTAAGGCCGGATTTTATTATGCTGATATTGAAGATGGGGGAATTAATACGGGTAGTGCTGCAGGTATCAGAGGTGTTCCCACGGTAATTATTTATAAAAAAGGTATAGAAGTAGACAGAAAAGTAGGTGGCGTTCCAGAAAGTCACATGAAAGAATTTTTAGATAAAAATATCTAATTTAGATTTAAAACCTCTCCACACAAATAAAGTGATCCTGTGATAAGCAATAAATCTCCGTTTTTTAGTTTTTTTGACTTTATAGCTCCTTCAATACTTTCTTTATAATTAACATTTGAAAAATTATTAAATTTGTCTTTTAATTTTTTACCAGAGATCGAATTAGGTTGGTTAGGAATATCAACTGTAGTTATTGAAGAAATATTTTTAAAATAACTAATATATTTCTCATGATCCTTATTGGCCATCATGCCAATTATAAGATGTTTATTACAATTTAAACTACCAAGATACTCATTCAACACTCTAGCTCCGTCTTCATTATGGTCACCAGATATTAGAAATAGATTGTTTTTTACTAAATTTTTTAACTTACCGGCCTTAATAGGCTGAAGTCTTCCAAGATTATTTATCTTTTGAATACCATTTTTAATATGATTGTCTTTAATACATAAATTAAGCAGTCGCAATGTTGCTATTGCAGTAGAAATGTTTTCTAATTGAAATTGGCCCAAAACGTTAGGTTTTGGCAACTCTAAACCACCTTTTTCATCCTTGAAATAAAACGAATTATCCTCATTTTTTTTGAAATAATATTCCTCATCATAATAAATTTTATTTGATTTATTTTTTTTAATAGTTTTTTTTATTAAACTCATTGTCGGTTCATCATTTTGTTTAGCTACAATAATACTTGAGTCTAATAAGGAAGAGGTTTTTTCAAATACAATTCTTTTAATAGTCTGTTGAGAACCTGG
Source organism: uncultured Pelagibacteraceae bacterium (assembly GCA_902540235.1). Classification (GTDB taxonomy): domain Bacteria; phylum Pseudomonadota; class Alphaproteobacteria; order Pelagibacterales; family Pelagibacteraceae; genus Pelagibacter. Next base: position 34,400 of record CACBLI010000011.1, on the reverse strand, counting down.
AAGCCAATCAAGGTGATCTTTGCTAATTGAAGTTATAATACTAGCTAAGTTTTTTTTTAAAATATTTGTTGCATCAAATCTGAAAAAAAGTCCAGACTCGACTAAATTAATATTATCTGGATATTCAGCGGCTTTGTAGAAGAAACATGCGGTTAATATTTCAAAAAATGTTATGGGTTGATTTTCATTAATTTCCTCAACTTTCTCGAAAAGAGTAGCTAATTCGTCATCAGACAATTCTTGGTTGTTAAAGACAAATCTCTCATTGATTTTTTTTATATGTGGGCTTGTATAAACATTGCACTTAATTTGAGCTTCTTTTAAGATTGCATAACAGGCTTGAATAGTTGAATTTTTTCCATTAGTTCCAATAACAGAGATAACATTGATTTTATCCTGAGGATTACCTAATTTTGCACATAAATTTTTTATACGATCTAAACTTAGATCAATTTCTTTAGGATGCAACTTTTGAAAGCGACTGAGTATCTTCTGTAGTTTCATTGTCTTCAGTGCTTATAACAGAATTTTTCTTTAACAATATTGATAATAAAGTACCTATTTTTTCTGAAAGATCCTTTCTATTCACTATTAAGTCAACAAAACCAGTTTTTTCTAAATACTCACTTTTTTGAAAACCCTCAGGCAGTTCTTCTTTAACTGTTCCTTGAATTACTCTAGCACCCGCAAAGGCAATTAATGCTCCTGGCTCGGCTAAATGTATATCTCCTAACATAGCGTATGATGCAGTAATTCCTCCTGCAGTTGGATCAGTTATGCAAACAAGATAGGGTAGATTATTTTTTTTCAGCTCATTAATTGCAACAGTGGTTCTGGTCATTTGAGATAAAGAAATTAGACTTTCCATCATTCTCATTCCACCACCAGCACTTATACATAAAAACGGAGTTTTATTTTCAATCGCATATTGCACACCATACAAAAAAGCCTCACCTTCTGCAGCAGCCATAGAGGCTCCTAAAAAATTGAAATCAGATGCAACTGATGTAATTTTAATATCATGTATTGTTCCACATGCAACCATCATTCCACAGTTCATACCAGTTTTTTTTCTCGCAGTTTTTAATCTTTCTTTATAAGATTTAGAGTCTGACCAGTCTAATGGATCATCATTCGGTATTGGTGTTTTTAATATCTCATAATTATTTTTACCAAATAAGATATCAAATCTCTGTTTAGGAGTTATTCTAAGGTGCTTATTACAATCTGGGCAAACCCATAAGTTTTGTTCAAATTCTTTTTTTAAGATTGGGCCTTTGCAACAAGAAGTCCAATCACTGTTTTGAATATCATCTTTTGTTGCTCTTTTATGAATAGCAGTCTTTATTTTTTCACCTGCTTTAATTATTTTTGTAATCCAATTCATTTAATTTTATTATTTAATCTTTTTACAAGATTAATTACATTTGTGACAGCATTTTGTCTTTTTTTAATAGACCTTGTAATTTCTTTACAAATTGCACTTCCAACAACTAATCCATCAGCTTTTTTAAGTGATTTTATCGTTTTTTCAGTAATTCCGAAACCAATTACAACATTTTTGGATTTATTATAATTCTTAATTTTTTGATATTGTGTAATTATTTCTTTCGCAGAAACTTTTAGCTTACCCCCAGTAGTAGAAAGCATACTTATATAATAGATCATATCATGAGAGTCGTTAATAATCTTTTTTAATCTTAATTTTGAGGTAGTTGGTGAAATTAGTTGAATAAAATTAATATTATTTTTTCTACATTTATCAGCAAAATTTTTATTTTCTGGGTAAGGAAAATCAACGATAATTAAACCATCTACCTTAGTTTTTTTACATTTTAAAATAAATTTATTTTCATTGTATTGATAAACCATATTGTAATAACCCATTAAAATAATTGGTTTATCTTTTTTTGACCGTTTGAAATTACTAACTATTGAGAATACATCATTTATCTTTATCCCATTTTTAATTGCTCTGTAAGCGCTAGTTTGAATTTGGCCACCATCAGCAATAGGAGTGTTATGAGGAAATCCTAATTCACAAATGTCAACATAATTGGAAAGAGATTTTAAAATTTCCAAAGATTTTTTTTTGGTGTTATCGCCTGCAACGGTGTAAGTAAGAAGAGCAGGTCTATTTTCTTTTCTTGCATTTTCAAAGGATTGATTTATTAATGAATTTTTCATTAGTTCTTGACCAATCTTTCTTTCAAAATATCTCTATCTTTCTTAGCATCTCCGCATGAATTAACTATTATTATTGTATCTTTGCTCAATTTAGGTGCAATTTTAATAGCTTCTGCAAAAGCATGGCTTGGCTCAAGACTTGGATTAAGTTTCTCAAATTTAGTTACTAACTGATATGCATTCAGTGCCTCTTCATCTGTGGCATAGGTATACCTTGCTCTTTTGGTGTCTTTTAAAAAACAATGAATTGGACTTACACCTGGATAATCAAGTCCAGCGCTTATTGACTCTGTTTCATGAATTTGGCCTTCATTATTTTGACAAACATATGATGCAGCTCCATGTAAAACTCCTATCTTGGCATTTCTACTCAAAGGTGCAGCATGTAATAGCGATTTTTTTGGTCCACCTGCCTCTACACCTATTAACTCAATATGTTTTTTATTGAAATCTATAAATTCACTCCAAAAACCATATGCTGAACTTCCACCACCAACGCAGTTAATAAGCTTTAATTTTTTTGGAATTTTTTTAAATTTTTCTTTTAGTTGAGCTTTTAATTCTTTTGAAATTTGAGCAGTACTCCAACCACAGATTTTAACAAAAATATTTGGACCAACTGTGGATCCAACACACATATGAGTATTATCACAATTAGAAACCCAATATCTCATACATTCGCTAACAGCATCAACCAAAGTTTGGCTACCAGAATAAACAGGTACAATTTCTGCACCATTTCTTTTCATTGCATCGCAGTTGGGTTTTTGTCTTTTTATATCCTTAGCTCCCATAAAAATTTTGCACTTTAACCCAAATTTTTTGGCTGCCATACTTAACATTTTTCCTGCATATCCAGCCCCTGTATCACCAATTATATATTTTTTTCCCATAGCTTTACAAATAAGGGCATGAACTGTTGCGTTATATATTTTATGAGCTCCACCGTTTGCTTCGGAGACCACTTTTGCCCAAATTTGTGCTCCACCCAAATAGCTTGATAAATTTTCTAGCTTGATAAAAGAGGTTGGTGAGCCTACATAATTTTTAAAGTAAAAATCTCTTTTTTTTAAAAATTTTTTGTCTTTTCTAAGTTTTTTAAATTCATCAGTTAAATCTTCTATTGGTTTCTTTAGTGTCTCGGGAATAAAACTGCCACCAAACTTCCCACCCCAAAATCCAAATTTATCGTGCTGATCAATTAATGGAATATTTTTTTTAATTTTCATTATTAAAATTTTGCATTTTTTTTAAAAAAATTTCTATTTTGGAAATATCTTTAAATCCAAAGGACTCTAATCCTCCAGATATATCTATAATATCTGCTATTTTATTATATTTTTCAAGATCATCATTTACTTGAATATCACCCGCTAACATTACCTCTTTTTTAAAATTTATATCTTTAATATACGAGTGATTGAAAGACATACTTTTTTCGTACCCTTTACTGTCAAATAAAAATATATCCGCAACATTTGTATATGATTTATACTTTTTTACGTCGTGTTCATTTTTCACAGTTATAGCTGAAATAATTTTTTTATTGTACTTTTCTTTAATAGCGCTTGTTTCTTTAAAGTCACAATCGTAAAGTTGATAATAGTCAAAAGGTAAATCCTTAATTTCTTCGAGAATCTTTCTTTTTGGATTGACTAACACGGCTACGTATAATGATTTTTTTTTTTTTATTTTAAATAATTCTTCAAGTTTTTTTTTATCTACATATCTTATAGATTTTGGATAATTAACTATGAAACCAACAAACTCTGGAGAATTCTTATGATTAACTAAAAATTTTAAAGTTTTTGTGTCTGAAATTCCACAGATTTTTGATTTTAGTGCCATTAATTTAAATGATCAACTAATGACTGAATATTTTTTTTAATATTACCTCTGGTGATAGGTCTTCCAATAACTAACCAATCACTACCATTTTTATAAGCTTGTTTTGGTTTTAAAACTCTTTTTTGGTCATCATTTTTATGACTAATTCTAATTCCAGGTGTTATTATTTCTTTTTTAAAAACTTGTTTAACAAATTTTACCTCTTGAGGACTACAAACTATGGCATCGAGTTTTGCTTTACTCGCTAATTTTGCTTGATGATAAACCAATTTTTTCAATTGTTTATTAAATCCAATCTCTTTTAGGGACTTATTATTAAGGGATGTTAAAACTGTTACACCAGTCAGCTTAGTTTTTCCGGAAACTTTTTTGCATGCTTTGAGCACATCCAGACCAGAGCTTATATGAATTGTTAAATAATTTGCTCTTAAGTCCTTTATTGCATTAATTGTTGAGACACATGTATTTGGTATATCATGGAGTTTGAGATCAATAAAAGTTATCTTATTTTTTAATTTAGATAAAAAGTTTCTGCCATTTTTTGAATTTAGGAATTCCAATCCAAATTTGTAGCCAACTTTGATCTTATTATTCTGTGTTTTCTTAATTATTTCATTTACTTTTGAAATTTTGGTTGTATCGCAAGCAACAAAAATTTTATTCTTTCTCATTATTTAATTTTTTAAACATTTCTTTTGACATTTTAAAGTGAATAGTTTTTTTTGTGGGTGTATTCACTTTTTCACCAGTTTTAGGATTCCTAGAAATTCTTGCTTTTTGGATATTTGTTGAAAATATACCAAATCCTCTTAGCTCTACTCTTTCACCTCTCTTAAGAGTATTTTTTATTTCGTTTAGAATTATATTGGAAAATTTTTCTAAATCTTTTTTTAGAAAATTTGGATAATTATTTGATAATTGGGCTAAAAGTTTAGATTTAACAGTAGTCAAAAATAAATCCTTTAAAATTATTTATTTTTTATCTTCACCTTTTTTTTTCAAATCCTCTGAAAGAGAAGAAAAAGGAAGGTTTTTACCTGATCCCTCAGCTCCATATTTATCTAGAGCCTCTTTTTTTTCAATTTCTTCTAGAAGCTTCATGCTTAATGACACCTTCCTTTTTTGAAAATCTAAATCGGCAATAGCACAATCAATTTTTTCTCCACCAGTGAATCTAGAAGGTCGAGCATCAGCGCTATTAATAGCAATTTGAGATTTTTTAATTACAAAATCCATTTCACACCCCTCTGGTCTTACAATTAAACCTTTATTGTCTGTAGAAATAATTTTTACAGTTATTGTTTGATTAATTTTCTTATCTTTAAACCAATCAAATGGATCAGGTTGTGTTTGTTTTAATCCAACTCTAATTTTTTGATCTGTGATTTTTATTTCTAACACTTTAACTTTTATTACGTCACCTTTTTTATATTTTGATAGTTCTTCTTCGCCATTGTTGAAATAAGTCAAATCATTGCAATGTAAAAATGCGTCTATGTCTATATCTTTTGCTTTTACAAATAATGAGTATTCGTTTTTGTTTACAACCTCAGCATCTAAAATTGTATTAAGTGGATATTTATTTTCAAAAGTTTTGAAGGGATTTTCTTTTGTCAATCTATGAGAAATGGCTACTCTTCTTTTTTCTTTATCTATTTCTGTTATGATACAGTCTATTTCATCACCAATATTGAACATCTTTTTTGCTGAAACATTTTTTTTGGTCCAACTGAGTTCACTTGAATGTAATAATGTGGTTAATCCGGGTTCTAATTCGCAGAATGCACCAAAATCCATAATTTTCATGACTTTAGCTTTATAAACTTTATTTAACTCATAATTTTCAATATGCTCAAATGGATCTGGTGACAACTGTTTTACTGAACATCCAACTTGAAGTTTTTCCTTATCAACAGATATAACTTTTAGGTCGTGTTTTTCACCAATATTAAATACTTCATCTGGGTGATTTACCCTAGAGTATGAAATCTCCTGAAGATGTACTAAAACATCTATCTCATCATTCACATTAAAAAAACATCCAAAAGTACTATAACCTTTGACTTCTGCATTTTTAATAATATCTCCAACTTTATACTTATCAACTATTTTTGCTTTATCTTCCTTTTTAAAATTTGATATTATTTCTCTTCTTGAAACACATGCGTTACCTCGAACTTTGTCTAACTTAATTAAAGCAAACTTTTGTGGCTCATTCATTAAGTGACTTATATCTTTTAATGGTTTATCACTTATTTGTGAACCTGGTAGGAACATTAAAGAGCCGGTATCTATGTGTTCAACAATGCAGCCACCTTTACATTTAGATGTAATTTTACCCATTATAGGTTCATTTTTTTCATAAGCCTCTACAAGCCTATCCCAACCTTTTATTTTTTGTGCTTTGCTTGCTGAAACTAAAACTTCACCATTTTTATCTTCTATTTTTTCTAACAGTACTGAAATTTTTTCACCTATTTTAATTTTTTCTTCTAATCCCATATTTTTTAATTCGTTGATATCTAAAACTGGTTCACTTTTTAAACCTTCAACAAATAAAAAAACAAATTTTTCTGTGATTTTATTTATTTTTCCCTCAATAATTTTTCCTTCTTCAATTTGTGATTTAGATAACTGACTATTAAGTAAATCTTTGAATTCTTTTGATGCTGGATTTGATAAATCTTTATAAATTTCCATTAATACGTATTTTTTTGTCTATAATTTTTTTTATTTTTAAAAAGCAGGACCTTTTAGATAACTTTGTAGTGTTTATCAATACTGAATCTTTAGTTTTCTTAAGTGGAGCTATTTTTCGGTTATAGTCACTTTTATCGCGTTTTTTAATACTTTTTAACACTTCCTTGAAATTTACTTTATTGTTATTTGATCTTAATTCTTTGTATCTCCTCTGCGCCCTTGTTTTCAAGTTAGCAGTAATAAAAAATTTAAAATCTGCATCTGGTACAATATTGTACGCGATATCTCTCCCATCTAAACAAGATCCATTATAGCCTTTCGGAGGCATATATGCACATTTTACTTGAAATTTGTGAACCATTTTACGAATAATTTTTTTTTGTGAAATTCTAGATGCTTCAAGTCCAACAAGATCGGAAATTAATTCTTTCTTTTTTAGCTCTTGTATCTTGAGGCTTTTAATTTTTTTTTTAATAAAGCTATTACAAAATTTTTTGGGATATCTAATTTTTAAATGAGCTATGTATCTATAAATTTTACCTGTATCAAGATAGAATAAATTATAATGATTTGATATCTTTTTTGCTAAAGTACCTGCTCCAGCCGCAGCTGGTGAGTCAATTGCAATTTTTATTTTTTTTATGTTTATTCTCATTTCTGTATTTCTTTTAAAATTTTCAAAAAGTTTGGAAATGATGTATTTATTGAATTTTTATCATGTATGTGCCATTCACCACCAAATGTCAATGCCGCTATTGTTGAAGACATAAATATTCTATGATCTTTAAGATAGTTCTTAATTACAATTTTTTTTTTTATATTAATATCAGGATTTCCAAAAATTTTAATAGAACTACCTTTTATCTCATTTTTGATTCCCATCAAATTTAAGATTTTAGCCCCCCATTTAAGTCTTGGACTTTCTTTCTTGTTAAGTTCACTTAAATTTTTGAAAAAAGACACCCCCTTTGCTCTTGCAGCTACTAAAAAAATTAAAAGAAATTCATCTATTGAACTAGAATTTAATTTAGTTGGACAGTTAATCGGCTTTATATTTTTTGAACTTTTAACAAAAATATCCGCAGTATATTCACCTTTATATAATTTTTTATTCTTAAAAATTATCTCGACTCCCATTTTCTTTAAGATAATTATTATTCCAATTCTAGTTTCATTTATATTAACATTTTTTATTGTCAAATTTGAATTTTCTGTCAAACACGCAAGTACTATAAAAAAAGCTGCCGAACTAATATCAGATGGAATGTTGTAATTAAAAGATTTTAATTTTTTTGCTTTTTCAATTTTAATTAGATCATACCCTCTTTTTTTTGATAATCTTATAGGTAGTTTAAGATATTTACACAACAATTCTGTATGGTTCCTGGATTTTTTGGCTTTTACTATTGTTGTGCCTTCAGTTCTCAGACCTGCAAATATTACACTGCTTTTACATTGGGCAGATCCTCTATTTTCATTATATCTTATCGGTTTTAAATTTTTGTTGCCTAAAATAGTTAAAGGTAAGTTTTTATTATTTGTAAGTTTGAATTTTACTCCAAATTTTCTTAGTGGATCTGCAACTCTTTTAAAATCTCTGTTTGAAAGACTTTTGTCGCCAATAATCCTTATTTCTTCTTCAGAGTTTACCAGTAAGCCTAACATTAATCTTCCTAAGGTTCCTGAATTTTTAGCATTGATAACGATATTTTTTTTGTATTTATAACCGTCAAGGCCCTTACCGTAAATTTCACAAAAATTTTTTTTTAATTTAACTCTGATCCCGAGTTTTTTAACTGCCTCAATTGATGCTTTGACGTCATCAGAGTTAAGAAGGTTAAAAGATTTTGATTTTCCATTTGCGAGGGAAGCTAAAAGCACCCATCTGATACTCAAGCTTTTATCACCGCTTACACTTATTCTCTTGTTATAAAAACTATTTATTTTTTTTTTTATTACAAAAATATTTGACATTAAAATTAATTAAATTTGAATGAGTCACCAAAATAAGCATTTTTTGCTTTAATATCATTAACAAGCTGAGTGGGAGTCCCTTTCGCAATAATCTTACAATTTGATAAAATTATTGCATTATCAACGCAAGATAAAAGATCTCTTGCTTGATGATCACAAATACAAATGCTTATTCTTTCCACAGATTGAAGATTAACAATTAGTTCCTTTAGCATCTTAATTGTTAGAACGTCTAATGCAGCAAAAGGCTCGTCAAGAAGTAAAACTTTTGGTTTATTCAATAAAGCTAATGCAATTACTAATTTTTTTTTTTGTCCTCCTGATAAAAATTTTGCAGGTATATTTATTATAGATTCAAATTCAAATTGAGATATTAATTTTTCAACAGTATTCAATCTTGTAGAATTATCCTGTATTTGTATTTCTGCTATTGCCTTAAGATTTTGAATTAAGGTTAGGTCGTGAAAATATCCACCATATTGAGGAACGTACCCTATTTTAAATGTAGTAGATCTTTCAGCTATTGGGTAATTTAAAACATCTTTATCATTAATAATAATTGAACCAAAACTTGGTCTAAGAAGTCCTGTAATTAAATTGAATATTGTCGATTTTCCAACTCCGTTAGGACCCAATAATCCTAAAATTTCCCCTTCATTTAAATCGAAGCTGATTGAGTCTAATATAGGTCTTTTCTTAAATGAAAAACTAACCCTATCTAACTTAAGCATAGGTCTAAAATTTTTGAAAGATTTAATTCTAAATTTTTTAATTACCGCCATTGAAATTTTCTCTCTTAATTATAACGTTACTCTTATCAAAGTTATATATTTTTGATTTTTTTGTTAATAAATCTATTTCTATCTTATCAGCGAGCATAATTAAATCCAAACTTTTATAAGTTAAATCATTGAACGCTTCAATCAAATTTGTTTGAAAAAAAATATTAAGATTTTGACAAAAAATACTATGTTTTAAAAACTTAAGCTCGACATTTTGTTTGAATTTTGTGTCGTAACTAGAACTGTTGTACTCTGCATTTAAAGACTCAATATATATTATGCTACCGTCAACAAGAACAATTTTTGCGTTAACGTTTGTCATAAAAATCAATTCTGGTGATCCCTCATCAAAATTACCAGTCTCAGCAGTAATAATATATTGTCTACCCTCCCTATCGACTGAGTCGTAAGTAATATTGACAAGATTATTTTCTTGTTTTTTTATTTCTTTATTTAGAGTTGTATCATTATCCAAATCTATCTTAAAATATTTTTGGTAAACGAAGATAAAAATAATTAAAATTAAAATTGAGAGTAAAATTTGAATTAAAATTTTTTTTTTCATTCATTCAACATTTGTCTCAAGTATATGATGTATATGTATTAGTCCCGTTGTTTTATTAATTTTTTTATTTTTAATTACACATAGAGAAGTTATTTTTTTTTCATTCATAATTCTTAAGGCTTTTACTGCTAATGTATCTGACGTAATGGTAACGGGATTTTTGGTCATTACATCTTTAACTAGAGTTTTTTGAAAATCTGTATTTTTTTGTCTTAATTTTCTTACATTTCCATCTGTGATTATACCGGTAGTAACTTTATTTTTGTTTCTAGCAATAACCACACCAAGTCTTTTTTTTGAAATGGTTTTTATTGCGTCTATCATCTTTTTATTCTCATTTATAAATGGTATTTTTGTTCCATGAGCCATTATATCTTCAACAGTTTTTAGTTGCTTTCCTAAGTTTCCACCTGGATGAAGTTTTGAAAAATCATATTTACTAAATTGCTTTTTTTTTAATGATGCAATAGCTAAAGCGTCTCCAATAGCAAGCTGAATACTGGTGCTTGAAGTAGGCACAATACCAAGACCAGACTCTTTTACCTCGGGTAATAAAATCTTAATGTCTGCGCCTTTGTATAAGAAAGAATTTTTTTTAGATACAATTCCTATTAATTTTATTTTATTCCTGTTAGCAAATTTGATTATTGGGATTATCTCCTCTGATTTTCCGGAGTTACTAATTAGTATTAAAACGTCTTTCTTTGTAATACTTCCTAAATCTCCATGCAAACAATCATTTGCTGATAATGAAAAAGCTGGGCTGCCAACAGAAGATAAAGTAGATGCAATTTTAGCTGCTATAAGACCACTTTTTCCAACACCACATAATATAATCTTTGATTGACAATTAACAATTGTGTTTACTGCTCTATCAAAATTTTTATTAACTGACTTTTTTAAAATTTTTAAAGCATTAATTTCTAAATCAATTACTTTGATTGCAATATTTTTTAAAGAATTTTTATTCATTTAATGGGACCATATATCATCTTTAAATTGGGCAAGATCTAAATCGACTCTTGTTTTCAAGAATTTAATGCACTCTCTGTAGAGATTTATTCTTTTTTCTCTTATAAGTATCTCTTCTAATTTAGAGTGTATTTCATGAAGATAAACAACATCATTCGCACAGTATTTTAGTTGAGCGTCATTTAATTTACCACCAAAATCTGAACTTTGAAACTGCTTGCTTATATCTATATTTTTAAACTCTTTAATTAATGTTTTTAGAGAATGATTGTCTGAGTAAGATCTAGCAAGTTTTGAGGCAATCTTAGTGTCTTCAATATTATCAGTGTCAGTTTTTAAATAATATTTGATGAATGCTAAATCTGCTCTACCATAATGAAAAATTTTTTTAATTTTGTTATCATTTAAAACTTTGATCAGATTTGGAGCTTTATAGTCTGATCTATTAAGTTGGATAATATGTGCGTCAGAATTTCCTGTAGAAATTTGAATTAGACATAGAGGATCCCTTTTCACGTTTAGTCCCATAAATTCACCATCTACCGCTATTACGTTGCCTAATTTTAAATCATCTGGTAAATCATCTTTGTGAAGCTTAATATCAATATTCATTTTTTATAATATATATATGAAAGCAAAAAATTGTCTAATTTTTGGTGGTACAGGTCAAATTGGTAGAAATTTAATAAGAAAGTTAGCCAAAAACAATTATAAAGTGACTGTGATTACTCGTAATGCTCACACAAAGGGTAATTTCATTAAAACCCAAGCTAATGCAGGTTACATAGATATAATTGAAGCAAACCCATTTGATGAAAATGAAATAAAACCTTTTTTCGAAAAAAATAATATTTGTATTAATTTAATAGGGATATTATTTGAGAGTGGAAAAAAAAATTCATTTACCAATATTCATACTAATTTCCCATCGATGCTCGCAAATCTAGCTAATAGATATAAGATCCAACAATTAATCCACGTTTCTGCACTTGGAATAGACAAAGCTCTAGATTCAGAATATGCGATAAGTAAACTCAAAGGAGAAAAAAATGTTTTAAGATTTTTTAATAAAGCCCTAATTTTAAGACCATCAATCGTTTATTCTGTAGATGATAACTTTTCTACAATGTTTATGACACTTTTAAATAGACTTCCTATTTTTCCATTATATTATAATGGTAAAACTAAATTTACGCCCATTCATTGTTCCGATTTGACTGATGTTATATTGGACACTATCAAACAAAACATTAACTCAAAAATTATAGAGTGTATTGGGCCTGAGATTTTGTCATTTAAAGAAATTTTATTGATCCTCCTAAATTCAATTGAAAAAAAAAGACTTCTTATACCGTTTCCTATGATTGTAGCAAAAATTTCTGCTAAAATATTTGAGTTAATGCCCAAACCTCTTTTAACCACTGATCAATTGAGACTTTTAAAGTATGATAATGTAATTTCTAATAATTATGCTACTAATTCAAGTATTGGAGTCCCTCCAAAAAAAAATTTTAAGGATGAAATTAAAAAGTACAGCTATATGTGGAGAGAAGGCGGTCAATTTTCTAAGGAACCTACGTCTGATTGAAAAATTTTAAGCAGATTTTATTTTTTTTTCTATAAATTCTGGAATTTCATCTTTTTCAACTGTGTCCTCTTTTTTACCTTTAGGCTGGTAGGCATATAAAAGGTGTAGCTTGCAGTATGAAAAATCTTTCAGTGAGGATCTACCACAAAAATAAAATGTTTTTTCATCAGGATGTCCAATAGGCCATTTACATGAATTCTCATCAAGTTCCTCAAGTTGCTTTGGATTCTCAGGTTCAAAATCTTTTTCAATGATTAATGATTTGAAACGATTTCTTCTTCCCCTTTTTTGCTTCTCATTTTGGGGGATGCCCAAATTTTCATCCATTTTTTTAAAAGTGCTGGATTTACTCCTAATTTTAGCTGACAAGTTTAATCTATGGGCTTTTCCAATTACAGCATTTCTACTAATTCCACCTATAATCTCAGCGATTTGGCTAGCTGTTTTTCCTTTTCCCCATAACTCTTTGAGTTTATTTACTTTGTCTTCTGTCCAACTCATTAATAACTATATAATGTATAAGTATTTTTTAATTATACCATATACTGATATAAAATTTAAATAAACAAGTTATTATTATTACTTATCAACATAATTGACTATAATTATAAGATATCTATTCAATCCTCACTTGTATTTAATTATTAAGTTTATACAAAGATTTAAAGGGACAAATATGAGCTATCTAGCAAAAAATTATAATAGAAAAAAAATTTCTTTTAAATACGGTAAGGGCAGTTATCTTTATTCAACAGATGGAAAAAAATATTTAGACTTTTGTGCAGGTATTGCAGTACTATCACTTGGTCATGCTCATCCAAAATTAATAAATTCTGTTAAAAAACAATCAAAAAAACTATGGCATGTATCTAATGCTTTTGAGATTCCTGAGGGAGAAAAATTAGCAAAAAAACTATGTCAAAAAACATTTGCAGAACGTGTTATCTTTCAAAATAGTGGCACAGAAGCCACTGAGACAGCTATTAAAGTTGCAAGAAGATACTTTTTTTCAATTGGAAAACCTAATAAGAACAGAATTCTATGCGTAAAAAATTCTTTTCATGGAAGAACTATTGCAGCTATATTCGCTAGCGGCTCAAAAAAAATGACAGAAGGTTTTGGACCAAAAGTCCCAGGATTTGATCATTTTACATTTGGTGACCACAAATCATTAATAAAAAAGATTAATAAAAATACAGCAGCAATTATGCTTGAAACCATTGGAGGAGAGTCTGGTATAAAAGTGATCCCTGATTTTTGCTTAAAAGAATTAAGAAAATTATGTGACAAAAAAAAAATATTACTTATATTGGATGAAGTACAGTGTGGAGTGTCACGATCTGGAAATTTTCTTGCTTTCGAAAGATCTAAGGTAAAGCCTGATATAGTTCCCATTGCTAAAGGAATAGGTGGTGGATTTCCAATTGGAGCTGTTTTAATGAATAAAAAAGTTGCATCTGGAATGACACCAGGAACCCATGGATCGACTTTCGGAGGAAATCCTTTAGCTATGGCTGTTGGAAATACTGTTATGGATATAGTATCTACTAAAAGTTTTTTAAGTAATGTTAAAAAGTTATCAAAATATTTTTTGTTAAAACTAAATAAGATAAAGGATAAATATCCAAAAATAATTAAAGAAATAAGAGGAAGAGGTTTATTAATTGGAATACAACTTCACAAAGATCAAGCTATTTTCATAAACAAGTTGATGAATAATAAGCTTTTGACTATTCGTGCAGCAGAGAATGTTATTCGTATTTTACCTCCTTTAACCGTTAAAAAAAAAGAGCTGGATAAAGCTATTAAAATTATTACCAAAGTTTGTAAAGAGTTTGAATAAGATGAATCATTTTATTAATTTGGAAGATATTCCAGCTAAGGATCTTAGAAAAATTATAACTGATGCAAAAAGAAGAAAAAAAGAGAGGAAAAATTTGAGTAATCTTCAAATTGATAGATCTGCACCTTTAAAGGGTAAATTGTTGATACAAATGTTTGAAAAATCTAGTCTAAGAACAAGATTAAGCTTTTATTTAGCTATTAAACAATTAGGTGGAAGTGCATTAACACTTAGACCGGACGAATTGCATTTATCAAGAGGGGGAGAGAGTATTCAAGATACAGCTAAAATATTGTCAAATTTCGGAAACATTTTTATGCTAAGAACAGATGATGATAAAAAACTTGAGGAATTTAGAAAATTTTTATCAATACCTATAATAAATGGTTTAAGTCCATCTTCTCATCCCACTCAAATTCTATCAGATATATTTACTGTCGAAGAAATAAAAAAAAAACCAATATCAAGGCTAAATATTTCTTGGATAGGAGACTCAAACAATGTTTTAAATTCTCTGATAACAGCATCTATTAAGTTTTCTTTTAAATTAAATATTGGTTGTCCTAAAAATTATCAACCAAAAAAAAAATTTTTGGTTTATTTAAAAAACAACACTAATAAAATTTCAATTTTTTCCGATCCCTACAAAGCTGTAAAACGATCTGATGTTATTTTTTCAGATAAAGTTATCTCTTTAAATGATAAGGTTAATAAAAAGAACAAGTTAAATCATTTTAAGCGTTTTAAAATAACTGAGAGATTAATGAGTTATGCTAAAAAAGACTGCATTTTTCTCCATTGCTTACCTAGAGGTAAAGAGGTTGATGAAAAAGTTTTTTTGAGCAAAAAATCAAAAGTTTGGCAACAAGCTGCTAATAGAGTCCACGTGCAAAAATCTATATTACTCTACTGTTTTGGTAAATTACGGTAACGGTAAAGGATTATCAGAATTTTCATTTAAATATAAAATTACTGATGCTCGGTCTTTCTCTTTTCTTAAACCCGCAAATGCCATTTTAGTTCCCTTAATCCATTTAGCTGGTTTTATTAAGTAGCCATTTAATTCCTCAAAGCTCCATTCTTTTCCATGTGCAGAGAGAGCTTTTGAATATTTGTAATCATCAACGGCCCCAACTTTTCTGCCCACAACATTATAAAGAGCTGGACCAATATTGTTTTTCCCTCCTTTGACAATTGAATGACAGGCTGCGCACTTTTTAAATACTTTTTCACCAGTCGCAATATCCCCCAAAGCCATTAAAGCAGCCATATCTACCTTTTCATCAATGATTTCAGAAGAACTTTGAGTGCTAGCAACAACGGCTTGCTCTACATCTACAGCGTAACCCGGAGTTTCAGGTTTCTGGACATGAAAAATCACATCAGAAAGTTTTCCAATACCAATCACAAGCAGTGCTACCATTAATACAGCAGCTATTATTTTATTAAGTTCAAAAGAATCCATTTATAAAAATTTGATTTAAACGTATAACATTATAAATATAAAATTGCTTACATATTTTAATGTACATTTTTGCCTCTGTTTATATTCTAATAAAATACAAAAAACATCGATGAAAACGTTAGTCATAATTCCATCAAGGTTGTCTGCTACAAGATTACCAGGCAAACCTCTACTAAAAGTCAATGGTTTATCAATTATTTCCCATGTTTATAAGAAGGCAGAGCAAGCAAATATTGGAGACGTGATAGTTGCAGCTGAAGATCAAGAAATAGTAGACGATGTTAAGAAAAATGGAGGTCAAGCAATTATTACTAAGAACTATCATAAAACTGGAACAGATAGAATATATGAGGCGCTCACGAAGTTTGATAATTCAAAAATTGATTTAGTAATGAATCTACAAGGGGACGAGCCTTTAATGAATACAAATGATATAAAAAGATTAAACAATCGAATGATTAAAAGTAATTCTAATTTAGGTACTTTGGCTTCAGCTATTTCAATAAAAGGGCTATATAAAAATGAAAATGTCGTAAAAGTTATTACAGAAGAAAATTTAACGAACAGTAATTTTCCTGAAGCTATTAACTTTTCTAGAAAAATATTTGATCAAAATCAAAAAATTTATCAACATTTAGGAATATATTGTTATAAAAAAGAAACTCTAAAAAAATTTGTATCATTTAATCAGTCTGCTAATGAAATTAAATATAGGCTCGAACAACACAGAGCATTAGAAAATAACATCAAGATTAATGTTGCTTTAGCAGAAACAACACCTATAGGAGTAGATACAGAAGAGGATTTTCTAGCTATAAAAAAAATAATGGAATATAAATTGAAATGAACAAAATTTATTTTCAAGGAACTTATGGAGCATACTCACACTTAGCAGCTTTATCAATTGAGCCTGATGCCGAAATTATCCCATGTAAAACATTTGATGAATGTTTCATAAAAGCTACAAAAGACTCTCATTCTAAGATAATAATACCAGAATCAAATCGAATTACAGGAAATATAGGAATCGAATATCTAATATTTAAATATAGGCTTAATATATACTCTGAGTATTTCCAAAAAATTGAACATAATTTGTTAGGTCTTAAAGGAGTGAAAATCTCAGAGATTAAAAATGTTTACTCGCACGGTCAGGCATTGTCTCAATGTTCAAAATTCATAAAATTCCACAACCTTATTGAGCACGTCAGAGCAGATACTGCCGGCTCCGCTGAAATGGTATCAATTAGCAAAGATAGAACAAAAGCAGCAATAGCCTCTTCGTTAAGTGCAAAAACTTATAATTTAGAGGTAATAAAAAAAAATATTGAAAATGAAAATGGAAATTTAACAAGATTTTTATTAATGGGAAAAGATATCTCTCAACCAGAGTATGGTAAAAAAAAATATATTACATCTTTTTTATTTAAATTAAAAAGTAAACCAGCTGCCCTTTATCAATCTCTTGGTGGGTTTGCAATTAATGGAGTAAATTTAACCAAACTGCAAAGCTATCCTGAAAAAAACTCATTTGACTCATTTTTTTTTCTGTGTGATCTTGATGGACATATTGAGGATACTAAAGTTCAAAAATCTTTAGAGGAATTAGGATTACATTGTCAAGATTTTCACGTTCTAGGTGTTTTTGAGGCTGACAAAATAAGGGAAAAATAAATTTCAATCTTTTTCTGTAGAACTGAATTATTGCTGTTATAATAGTTATGGAGGCTAGAGGTGAATGCTGCTTGAACCCGACCAGATCTTAACCGAAGCAATCGTAGAGACAGTTTTTCAGGTTCTAGTCTCCTCTAAAAGGTATGAATAATAATAGTAAAGTTTTAGCGTTAAAATATAGACCCCAAACTTTTAAAGATTTGATTGGTCAAAAGACTATTGCAGAGACAATTATAAATTCAATTAAAATTGATAAAGTGCCAAATGCTTATTTGTTCACTGGTATCAGAGGAGTTGGAAAAACAACATTAGCAAGAATAGTAGCTAAGGCTTTAAACTGTAAAAATAGTATTGAACAAATTTCCGAACAAGATTTGTGTGAAAGTTGTGATTGTATGGCAATAGCTAACTCAAATCATATAGATGTATTAGAGATGGACGCCGCAAGTAAAACTGGAGTAGATGATGTCAGAGACTTGATCGAGTTTTCAAGGTATGGACCAACATCTGCGAAGTATAAAATATTCATAATTGATGAAGTACATATGTTAAGTAAGCAAGCTTTTAATGCTCTGTTAAAAACTCTAGAAGAACCACCTTCTTACTTAAAATTTATATTTGCTACTACAGAAGTCAAAAAAATACCAATTACAGTTGTTTCTAGATGTCAAAGGTTTGATTTATCAAGAATAAAATCAACTGAGCTATTTGATTTTTTAAAAAAAATATCTTTAGAAGAAAATGGAAATGTTTCTCATGAAGCTTTAAAACTGATTGTCAAAATCTCAGAGGGTTCAGTTAGAGATGCTTTGTCTTTACTAGATAGGGGACTATTGTCAGTTAAAGAAAATGAAGAATTAACATTGTCAAAAGCTCAAAAAATTTTTGGTTTTTTTGATAAAGCTCAATTAATTGATTTATTCATATTCATTTTAGAAGGAAATGAGGCTAAGACCTTAGAGCTTTATCGAAAAATGTATGATCGTGGCATAGATCCAAAAGTGTTTATTAATGATTTTCTTGAATTACTATATTATTTTAAAAATGTAGACTCAATAAAACTTGAAGGATCAAATTTCTCTTTAAATGATACTGAGTATGATGAAATTAAAAGAGTATCAAGTAATCTTGATAATAAAACATTAATATTATTTTGGCAGTTTACTATTAAAATCATTACTGAATTAGATATTGTTTCGAATCAGAATTTGACAATCGAAATGTTTTTATTGAGATTAATTTACTTAAGAGGAATTAAAGAAAACCAGAGTTTTGATAATAATCTTAAAAACGAAGAATTAGCTTTAAAAGATAATTCTTCAGAGGGTGTAAAAGAAAATTTTTCAAAAACAAATAAAACTATTAATCAAATAAAGAATATTTCCCAGTCAACTAAAGTGGAGCCAAAAAAAGAACTAAAGGCTTTTCCTAAAGGTTTGAAAAAATTTAAGATTAACTCTTTCAGCAGTTTGATTAAGATTTGTAATGATAAAAAAGAGGTTAAGTTGAAATTTGAACTAGAAAACAATGTGAATTTAGTAAAGTTTGAAAATCTTAGAATTGAAATTTCTTTTAACGAAAAACTAGATAAAAATTTTATTAAAGATTTAACTTACAAACTTAATGATTGGACCGGTGAAAGATGGATAATAACTTTAAGTAAGATAGCAGGTGAAATCTCACATAAGGAAAAATTGATCAGATATAAAAAAGAAGAAATTGAAAAAGTTAATAAATCTAAATTATTTTTAGAACTAAAAAAAAATTTTAATGATATTAAATTAGTAGATGTTAAAAATAAAGATGAGGGAGAGTGATGACTGATTTTACCAAAATACTTAATAAAGCAAAAGAGTTTGAAGCAAAAATTAGAGAGAGCCAAGAAAAAATAAAAAATATTAAAGCTGAGGGGATTTCAGGGTCTAATTCAGTCAAAGTAATTTTAGATGGTGAGGGCGAAATGTGTAAAATTGAAATTTCAGATGAAATTTTAAAAGGAGATAAGGTTATTCTTGAGGACTTGATAGTCGCGGCCCATAATAAAGCTAAAGTTGAGTTAAAGCTAAAGACTACAGAAGAGATCTCTAAGACAACAGGTGGATTTAATATACCTGGATTTAAGTGGCCTTTGTAGGTAATGCAAAAAATAAATGAAATAGAGGAACTAATTAAAATTATTTCTAAGTTACCAGGTTTAGGACCTAAATCAGCTAAAAGAATAGTTTTAAAATTAGTTAACAACAAAGATGAGCTGGTAAAACCTATGGCCAAAGCACTTGCTGACGTATATAAAAATATTTTAAGATGTAAGATTTGTGGAGTATTAAAACCCTCCTCGATTAAATGTAGTTTCAATAATTGTCAAATTGTTGAAAAAAAATATGATAAAATTTGTGTTGTTGAGAATATTTCAGACCAATGGAGCATAGAAAGTTCTAATATTTTTAGAGGTTACTTTCATATTTTAGGGGGCACTATTTCCTCTGCCGGGTTAAAAAAGGATGACTTACTCATAAACTCTTTAATTGAAAGAGTAAAAAAAGATAAAATTGAGGAAGTAATTTTAGCTACAAGCGCAACAGTAGAAGGTCAAACCACTGCTTATTATATTCAAGATAGTTTAAAAAATATAAAAACAAAAATTACTAAATTAGCCCAAGGTTTACCAGTTGGTGGGGAAATAGAAAGTCTTGATGATGGTACTTTATATTCAGCATTTAAGTTTCGATCAGATTTAAATTCTAGTTCTGATTAGATTTTTTTTTTAATCGATTTAAATGTAACAAAGGTTCTGTATAACCAGAAGGTTGTTTTTTACCTTTAAAGATAAGGTCGCATGCTGTTTTAAATGCTATTGAATTTTCAAAATCATCACTCATTTTCTCGTAATTTGAGTCATTAACATTCTGTTGATCAACGATTTTTGCCATTTGTTTCATAATTTCTATTACCTGCATTTTTGTTGTCACACCGTGATATATCCAATTTGCAATATGTTGAGATGAGATCCTTAAAGTGGCTCGATCTTCCATCAATCCTACATTATTAATATCGGGAACTTTTGAACATCCAATTCCTTGGTCTATCCACCTAACAACATATCCCAAAAGAGTTTGAGCAGAGTTGGAGATTTCAGAATTTATTTCTTCCATTGACCAATTTGGTCTATCAGCTATCGGCACAGATAATAAATCATCTAGTTTAGCTTTTTTCCTTTCTGATAATTTTTTTTGTTGGTCAAAAATATCTATCTTGTGATAATGAAGACTGTGTAGAGCTGCAGCAGTAGGTGATGGAACCCAGGCACAATTTGCGCCTGCTTTAAGATGATCTATTTTTTGATTTAACATATCTGACATTTTATCAGGCATCGCCCACATCCCTTTTCCAATCTGTGCAACTCCAGAGAAACCACATTCAATTCCAGTATCTACATTTCTGTTTTCATAAGCTGAGATCCATTTTGATAGTTTCATTTCACCTTTTTTAATCATAGGTCCGGCTTCCATTGAAGTATGAATTTCATCTCCAGTTCTATCCAAAAAACCCGTATTTATAAAAAAAACTCTATCTTTTAATGTTCTGATACACTCTTTAAGATTTGCTGATGTTCTTCTCTCCTCATCCATAATGCCTATTTTACAAGTGTATTTTTTTAAATTTAAAGCCTCTTCAACTTTGGTAAAAATTAAATCAGTAAAAGCAGTTTCCTCTGGTCCATGCATTTTTGGTTTTACGATATAAATAGATCCGGTCCTTGAATTTCCCTTTTTTTTGATATCATGCAAACAAGCTGCTGTAGTTATGAATGCATCCAATATTCCCTCTGGTACTTCAGATCCATCCTTTAATATCACTGATGAGTTAGTCATCAAATGTCCAACGTTTCGATTTAATAGAAGACTTCTCCCATGCAATTTGAGTTTTTTACCGTTCTTAGAAATATAACTTCTGTCAGGATTTAATTTTCTTTCAAAAGTTTTTCCATCTTTCTCAAATTTAACATTTAAATTCCCTTGCATTAAGCCAAGCCAGTTTTTATAACACTTAACTTTGTCTTCTGAGTCTACTGCAGCAACACTATCCTCGTTATCACAAATAGTTGAGATTGCAGACTCAACGATTACATCACTTATTCCAGCAATGTCATGAGCAGCACTAAAAGCCCTAGGGTTAATGATAATTTCAATATGTAGATTATTATTTTTAAGTATTATTGCTGATGGTTTATTACTCGCTCCTCTATAGCCAATAAACTTCTTAGTATCTTTTAATTTAAATTTATTTTCATCTTTATAAATTATCAGATTACCTTTATTCACAATTAAATTTGAAATATTTTTCCAACTAGTGCCATTCACTGGAATATATTCATCTAAAAATTTTCTTACGTATTTTATAACTTCCTCACCTCTTGCAGGGTCATATCTTTCGCTTCCTCCTTCTTCTGACTTAATTATATCTGTGCCGTATAAACTGTCGTAAAGGCTAACCCACCTAGCATTTGCAGCATTAAGAGCATATCTTTCATTCATAATTGGTACTACAAGTTGTGGACCAGCTATACTTGATATTTCAGAGTCTAAATTTTTGGTTTTGATTTTAAAATTATCTTTTTCCTTAACTAGATAACCAATTTCTCTTAAGAATTTTTTATATTCATTTAAGTTAAAATTTTCCCCCTTTCTTTTTTTATGCCATTCATCTATTTTTTTTTGAAGGACTTCTCTTTTTTTTATTAATTCAGCATTAATTTTAGCTAGTTCATGTACAGCTTTGTCAAATTTAACCCAAAAAATTTTAGGTGAAATGTCTAAATCTTTCAGTAATTCTTTTTGAACAAAATTTTCTAACTTTTTAGATACCTTTAGATTTGATATATTAGTATATTTTTCCATATTATTTAATTTTAGAAGAATAAATATATAGTTATTTATGTTAATTTTAAATGTTAGTTCAATATTAAAAAAAATCACACTAAAAAATCAATTAATGCAAAGATTTTATTATAATAATCATTTTATTGCCTTTTTTTAAAATTATGTAATTAATTAATTCTTAGATACTTATGAAAAATTACCTTAATTTTGAATCAGAAATAAAAGATCTTGAGAATGAAATTGAAAACTTAAAAGATCCTTATCACAATAAAGAAGGTTTATCTGAGGTAGATACTGAGCAAATTAACAAAACTGAGAAAGAGTTAAATTTAAAACTTAAAGAAATTTATTCTAATCTAGATCCTTGGCAAACCACCTTGGTTGCCAGACATGAAGACAGACCAAAGTCAAAATTTTTTATAGAAAATTTATTTACAGATTTTATTTCTTTATCCGGAGACAGATATTATGGAGAAGATAAATCTGTAATTGCTGGTTTTGCTAAATTCGATCAGAGGTCAGTTTTAGTAATCGGTCAAGAAAAAGGAGACGATCTTGAGAGTAGAATTAATAGAAACTTTGGAATGATGCGTCCAGAAGGATATAGAAAAACAATAAGACTAATGAAATTAGCTGATAAATATGGAATTCCAATAATTTCTTTTATAGATACGCCAGGTGCTTACCCTGGAGTAGGTGCTGAGGAGCGAGGACAAGCGGAGGCTATAGCAAAATCAATTGAGTGCTGCATGAGCCTAACTGTTCCAACTTTTGCGATTATTATTGGAGAAGGAGGTTCTGGTGGAGCAATAGCTTTAGCTTCTTCAAATAAAGTAATAATGTTTGAAAATTCGATTTACTCAGTAATATCTCCTGAGGGATGTGCAACAATACTATGGAGAGATCCAAAAAAAATGCTTGATGCTGCAAAAGCGATGAAATTATCTGCCAAGGATTTGTTAGAGTTAAATATAATTGATGAAATTATAATAGAGCCTACAGGTGGTGCTCATAGAGACAAGAATAAAATTTTAGAGAATGTAAAAAATTCAATAAGTAAAAATTTAAAGTTATTTGATAATGTAAGTGGAGAAGAAGTTTTAAATCAGAGAAAAAATAAATTTTTAAAAATTGGAAGAAACAAAGGCTTTATTAGTAATCCAGAGAAAATAAGTGATTTAAATCAATCTACTGGTAAATTCGATACATATTTGACATTATTTAAAAAAAATAAATTAAAAGTTTTTTTTGGATTAGCTTTTATTATGACGCTTTTATATATTATTTTATAAAGCTCCACAGCAGTTTTTATATTTTTTACCTGTAGCTTCACATCTTTCATTTCTTGATATTTTTTGACCTTTTTTAATTAAGAATAAACATTTTGGGTTTCCAGAAATATCTTTATTTTTTTCTCTTACAATTGACTCTTTTTTTTCTACAACTTTTAAATTTAATAAAATTGTTAGATAATCTATTTTAAGTTTATACAAAAGATTTTCAAACAATTCGAAAGCTTCTTTTTTATACTCTACCAAAGGATCTCTCTGTCCATAAGATCTTAAGCCAATAACTTGTCTAAGTTGCTCTAAATATTGAATGTGTGATTTCCAATTTAAGTCTATGGATTGTAAGAAAATTCTTTTTTCAATTTCTTGAGCTTGTTTTTCACCTAATAATCTTATTCTTTCATTTCTTATAGATTCAAAATGTTTTTTAATCTCCTCTTTAAGATGGTCATTTGAATTATGGTTAAAAGAATTTATTTTTTCCTCATCAAAATTTTTACCAATTAAAGATTTCAATTTTTTTTCAAATTCGTTATTTTGAGGATTATTTAATTTTTTCGATTTTAATTGAATTAAATTATTAATCATCTCTTGCAAAAATTCATCAGAAAATTCAAAAATATTAGTGGTAGTGATAATCTTTTCCCTCTGAGAAAAAATAACGTGACGCTGATCATTAAGAACATTGTCAAATTTAATAAGCGTTTTTCGTATATCAAAGTTCCTTGCCTCAATCTTTTGCTGTGCACGCTCAATAGCTTTATTAATCCAGGGATGATCTATACTCTCACCATTTTTAAGACCAAGTTTTTCTAAAACATTATTCATTGACTCTGAGCCGAATATTCTCATTAAATCATCTTGTAGACTAACAAAAAAAATAGAACAGCCTTCGTCTCCTTGTCGGCCTGCTCTACCTCTAGCTTGATTATCTACTCTTCTCGACTCCATTCTTTCAGTGCCTATTACGAACAATCCACCTAAATTCTTAACGATGTTTTTTTCCTCGCCCTCTACTTTATCATCTATAGAAACCTCTTTTTTTCCTCCCAATTTAATGTCAACTCCTCTACCTGAAATACTGGTAGTAAGTATCACAGAATTTTTCTTTCCAGCATTAGCAATGATTTCTGCCTCATTTGCGTGATTTTTCGCATTCAAAACAACGTGTTTAATCTTTTCTTTATGCAAGAGCTCAGAATAAATTTCTGATTTATTTACACTTGAAGTAAAAATAAGTAATGGCTGGCCAATTGAGTGACACTCTTTTATTTTTTGGATAATGGCATTATTTTTTTCTTTTTCTGTTCTGAATATTTGATCATTAAAATCTTTTCTAATCATAGGATTGTTTGTAGGAATGACAATTACAGAAAGATTGTAAATTTCAAAAAATTCTTGAGATTCTGTTACAGCAGTACCTGTACAACCAGATATCTTTGAATAAAGCTTAAAATAATTTTGATAAGTAATAGAAGCTAAAGTTTGATTTTCTGCTTGGATTTCAATTTTTTCTTTTGCCTCTAGTGCTTGATGAAGACCATCCCCATATCGACGACCCTCTAAAATTCTACCTGTCAATTCATCAATGATTTTTAAAACACCATCCTTTACAAGGTAATCTTTTCCTTTGCTGAATAAGTGATTAGCTCTTAATGCCTGGTTCACATGATGAACTAATGTTAAGTTTTCTGGGTCGTAAAAGTTGTTATTTTTTAGAATTCCTGCTTCTGTAAAGATTTTTTCTACATTGTTAATACCATTGTTAGTAAGCATAATATTTTTATCTTTTTCATCTATTTCAAAATCCTCGCTTTTTAGTCTTTTAATTAAGCCATCAATTGCAAGATATTGACTTGTTTTATCTTCAGCAGCTCCAGATATTATCAAAGGTGTTCGTGCCTCATCAATTAGGCAGGAGTCAATTTCATCAACTATCGAAAAAAAATGCTCTCTTTGAACCATTTCATCATTTGAAAATTTCATATTATCTCTTAAGTAATCGAAACCAAGCTCACTATTAGTAGCGTATGTAACATCACAGTTATAATTTTTCTTTCTTTCATAATCGTCTTGATCATTGTTGATAAATCCTGATGAGATACCGAGAAAGTTATAAATTTTTCCCATTTCTATAGAGTCTCTTTTTGCAAGGTAGTCATTTACTGTAACGATATGGACACCTTTGCCATACAATGAGTTAAGGTAGGCTGCTAAGGTAATGGTAAGAGTTTTACCCTCACCAGTTTTCATTTCAGCAATTTTTCCTTCATGTAAAACTATTCCTCCAATAATTTGAACGTCAAAATGTCTTTCGCCCCTTGTTCTTTTGGAAGCTTCTCTTACTAAAGAAAAAGCTTCAGGAAGCAATTTATTTATATCTTCACCCTTTTTAAGTCTTTCTTTAAGATCATTCGTTTTTTTGGGGAATTCCGTGTCTTCCAGATTTTCTACTTCCTTTTCAAGTGCATTAATATTTTTAGTAATTTTTTTTAGTCTATCAAGCTCTCTTTGATTTGAAGATTTGAAGATTCTAGAAACAAATTTGAGTGGATTAATCATTAGTTTTTGATTTATTATACTATATTAAATAGTTATATAATTATTAAATTAATATTTTAAACACAATGGGAATAAATTTTAAAAACTTTTTATCTTCTCAACAAAATAACACCAAGATGGGTGATTACCAGAATCTTGATCATCTAGACGGAGTAGCCATATCCACAATTTCTGCAAATTTATATAATAATCCAAGAGACGATCTAGTAATGTTCTATTTTAGAGATGGAGCAAATTTTGCATCCTTATACACTCAGTCAAAAATAATATCTGAAAACATTAAATGGAATTTGAGTCAAAAAACAAAAAAAATATATTCTCTTATTGTGAATACTAGAAATGCGAATACCTTTACTGGAATTAAAGGATATCAGTCAATGCAAAAGATAGCAGATTTAGTTTCTTTCAAATTGACTGAAAAACAAAAAAACGATGATAACAACCCTGAAAAAATAAATTCTCGCAACATTATTTTTGGCTGCACAGGCACAATAGGTGAAACTTTTCCATTTGAGATTATTAAAAAAAGTTTACCAAATCTAGTAGAACAAATTAAATATACACAAAATAAGTATGTATGGACAAAAGCAGCACTTGGTATAATGACCACAGATACAAAACCAAAGCTAGCTATGGAGGAATGTAAAATTGGTAATACTAGAGTTAAGATTTATGGTATTGCAAAAGGTTCTGGAATGATAAAGCCTAACATGGCTACAACTTTAGGATATATATTCACTGACGCAAAACTCTCAAATGAAATTTTGAAAAAATTACTTAAAAAAAATGTCACGAATACTTTTAATGCTATAAGTTGTGATGGTGACACAAGCACTAATGATATGATAACAATTTTTTCAACAGGTAAAGCTAATAATCAAAAAATCTTAAATTTCACTGATAAAAAATTAAATGAATTTGATATTTCTCTTAACAAAGTTTTACTAAATTTAGCAAAAAGAATTGTTTCAGATGGAGAAGGAGCATCTAAATTTGTAACGATAAAAGTCAGAAATTCTAAATCAGAGGAAGATGCAAAAAAGATTGGTTTTTCAATTGCTAATTCAAAATTAGTTAAAACAGCTTTAGCAGGTGAAGATCCAAATTGGGGAAGAATAGTTATGGCTATTGGGAAAGCTGGAATAGAATTTAATGTTCAAAAATTATCTATAAAATTTGGAGATCTAAAAATTGTTAGTAATGGTAAGTTGTATGAAAAGTATGAGGAAAGTATTGTAAAAGAATATATGAAAAATTATGCAATCGATATTGAAATTGATATTGCTGCTGGTAAGAAAACATTTACAGTATACACTATGGATCTTACTAAAAAATATATTGAAATAAATGCAGACTATAGAAGCTAATTCATATTGAAATTTAAGTGATAATGATTAAATAAAAATTATGATAAAATATCAATTAACTTGTAATGATTGTAATTTAGTTTTTGATAGTTGGTTTGCATCATCTAAAGAATTTGAAAGATTAAAAAAAAAGAGATTACTAAATTGCCACAAATGTAATTCTCTCCAGATTGAAAAATCACTAATGAGACCAAACGTATTAAATAGAGATAAAGCTCAACAAGAATTTCTCTCAAAAAAAAATAATTTGAGTATAAAAAAAACAATTAAAGAATACCAAAATTTTATTAAAAAAAACTTTGATTATGTGGGGAGTAATTTTGCTTATGAAGCAAGAAGCATTCATTATAATAAAAGAAAAAGAAATAAAGGGATTTTTGGAAAGGCATCTAAGAAGGATATAACAGAACTAAAAGAGGAAGGAATTGAAACTCAATCTATACCTTGGTTTGATGATAAAAATAATTAATTTTTTATAAATCTTCCAATGTAATTGACAGATTTGTCTTTACTTACTTTCCATTCATCTTTAAGTAAATTAAATTTCATACCATCTAAAGAGTCTGATTTTAAATCATATTTTTTTAATATTTTTACTAATTCAGAGGGTTTTACAAATTTGTCCCATTCATGTGTCCCAATAGGAAGCCAACGCAGAATATATTCAGCTCCTATTATCGCAAAGAAATATGATTTTAAAGTTCTATTGATTGTTGCAACAAACATAATCCCGTTTTTTCTTAAAAGTTTTGAGCACGATTGCAAAAAAAAATCTACATCTTTAACATGTTCTACTATCTCCATGTTCAAAATTACATCGAACTTTACACTTGTATCTAGTTTTTCAGGGGATGCACAAAGGTATTTTATATTTAAATCATCTTTTTTTGCATGAAATTTAGCAATTTCAATATTTTTATCTGAAGCATCAATACCTATTACTTCAGCACCTAATCTACTCATAGGTTCAGATAATAAACCACCACCACAGCCTACATCTAAAATTTTTACTTTTTCTAAAGGTTTTGCTTTTTTCTTAAGTTCAAATGAATTAATTATACTTTCCTTAATATATGAAATTCTTATAGGGTTAAATTTGTGTAATGGTTTAAATTTACCATGTGGATCCCACCATTCTTCAGCAATTTTTGAAAATTTTTCTATTTCTTTTTTATTAATTGTGTTATTTTTCATTAGTTAGTTGACTTTATATTCAACATGTATTTATTCAATATTTTTTAATTTAACATAATTTAGCATGAAAATTGTAGTTTTAAAATTTGGAGGAACCTCAGTCGGAACCATAAAAAAGATCAAAAAAGTTACTGAAATAATCGCTAGCTATAAAAAAAAAAAATATAATGTCATAGTTGTCTCATCTGCAATGAGTGGTGTGACAAATGAGTTGATAAAGAAATCCGTAGAAATTAGCACTAATTTTTCAGAGTCAGAATATGACGTTTTAGTTTCATCTGGGGAGCAAATGTCCTGTTCTTTGATAGCAGGTAGATTGATTGATAGAGGTTATAAATCGAGATCTTGGTTATCTTGGCAAATTCCAATCATCACTAATGGTGTTCATAAGAATTCAAGAATAAATAAAGTTAATAGAAATAAAATTTTGAAATATCTCAAAGAGGGTGGAATACCAATTATTACAGGCTTTCAAGGTATTAACAATAACAATAGAATTACTACTATTGGAAGAGGAGGGTCTGATGCTAGTGCAATAATGATTGCTAAATTTTTTAAGGCTGAAAAGTGTATAATTTATACAGATGTTGAAGGCATATATACAACAGATCCAAACAAACTTATAAAAGCAAAAAAAATTAAAGTGATATCATATGAGGAAATGTTGGAAATGGCTTCCTTAGGTGCTAAAGTAATGCAACCAGTTTCAATTCAAGATGCTAGACTAAACAGAATTGATATCGAGGTAAGATCGTCTTTTGTAAAAAAGTCTGGAACAATTATAACTAAAAGATCAAACATAATTAATAATAAAATTGTTACTGGGATTTCCACTACCCAAAATGACTCAAAAGTTTCACTTATTGGAGTAAAAGATAAGCCTGGTGTGGCAGCCTCTATTTTTAAACCATTATCAAAAAATTCAATTAATGTTGATATGGTTGTTCAAAATATTTCCGCAAATGGCAAAGAAACAGATCTAACATTTACGATTAAAACAGAAGATTTGAACAAAACAAAAAAAATATTGAAGGAAAATAGTAATATAAATTTTAGAAAATTATTACTAAAAAAAGATGTCTCTAAAATTTCTATCATTGGTGTTGGTATGATTACTACTCCTGGTGTTACTTTTAGAATGTTTCAAGCATTAGCTAATAAAAGAATAAATATTCAAGTTATCTCTACATCTGAGATAAAAATCTCAGTTTTGATAGATAATAAAGATACCAAAAAAGCATTAATTGCTTTACATAAAGAATTTAGATTAGATGGTAATAAATGAGCATTAGACCTTTTAGAGACATTAAAAGAAGAAAAACAAAAGAAATAAATGTCGGTCCAATAAAGGTTGGAGGAAATAATCCTATATCAGTTCAATCTATGACCAATACTTTAACAACCGATGTGGAGGCAACTGTAAAACAAATAAACAAAATTCAAATGGAGGGTGCTGATATAGTACGAGTTTCCTGCCCTGATGAATTATCAACTAAAGCTCTAAAAGAAATTGTAAAACATGTAGATATACCTATTGTCGCTGATATTCACTTTCATTATAAAAGAGCTATTGAGGCTGCTGAGAATGGAGCAAGTTGTTTAAGAATCAACCCAGGTAACATAGGAAGTGTAAATAAAATTAAAGAAGTTGTAAAAGCAGCACGCAATAATAATTGCTCCATTAGGGTTGGCGTAAATGCAGGATCTTTAGAAAAAGACATTTTAGAAAAATTTAGGGAACCTTGTCCAGAGGCATTAGTTGAAAGCGCATTAAGAAACATTAAAATTTTAGAGAATGAAAATTTTGATAATTTAAAAATCAGTGTCAAATCATCTGATGTCTTTTTATCAATAGAGGCATACCGTCAACTGTCAAATGTTACTGATTACCCTTTGCATTTAGGAATTACAGAGGCAGGGGGTTTTGTATCAGGTAGTGTAAAATCTTCAATTGGATTGGGAACATTACTTTTAGAAGGTATAGGTGATACAATTAGAATCTCTTTGTCAGATGATCCAGTAAAAGAGGTACAAATTGGAAATGAAATATTAAAATCTCTAAATTTAAGACAAAGAGGAGTAAAAATAATTTCCTGTCCTTCATGTGCAAGACAAGGTTTTGAGGTAATAGAAACTGTAAAAATTTTAGAAAAACGCCTCTCACACATAAAAACTCCAATTACACTATCAGTTATTGGATGTGTTGTTAACGGTCCTGGAGAAGCAGCTATGACAGATGTAGGTATTACCGGCGGTAAAAAAGGAAACAACATGCTTTATTTATCGGGCGTACAATCAGAAAAAGTTTTAACAAATGA
Organism: uncultured Pelagibacteraceae bacterium; assembly: GCA_902540235.1. Classification (GTDB taxonomy): domain Bacteria; phylum Pseudomonadota; class Alphaproteobacteria; order Pelagibacterales; family Pelagibacteraceae; genus Pelagibacter. The sequence continues at coordinate 3,192 of CACBLI010000011.1, read as the reverse complement.
TATGATTGAAAAAGTTGTAAGTGAAGTTGAAAAGAAAGCCCTAGAATTAGAGAGTAATTAAGATGATACCACGTAAAACAATTGAGGAGTTAATAAGTAAACATTCATTATTAGAAAAAGACTTATCTTCTGTAAATATAGATAAAAAACTTTTTGCTGAAAAATCAAAGGAGTATTCAGATTTGAATGAAGTGATCATAGACGCAAAAAAATATCTATCATTTGATAAAGACAAAACTGAATTAGAAAAAATTCTAAATGATCAAAATTCTGATAAAGAATTTCTAAAAATGGCGGAAGCAGAATTAAGAGACTTAGAAAGTCAATATAAAAAAAATGAAAAAAAATTAAAATTATTCTTATTACCTAAAGATGAGGCGGATAAAAAAAATGCGATTATTGAAATTCGAGCTGGTACAGGAGGACTTGAGGCAAGTTTATTTGCATCTGATCTTTTTAAAATGTATGAAAAAGTTAGTCATAAAAAAAAATGGAATGTAGAATTAATTTCTATTTCGAAAAGCGAAGCTGGTGGGTTAAAAGAGGTCATAGCATCAATCAAAGGACCTAATATTTATTCTACTCTTAAGTATGAAAGTGGAGTTCACAGGGTTCAACGAGTTCCAGATACTGAGACACAAGGTAGGGTTCATACGTCTGCAGCCACAGTAGCCGTATTACCTGAAGCAGAAGAAGTTGATTTAAAAATAAATGACTCAGATTTAAGAATAGATGTTTTTAGAGCGGGCGGACCTGGTGGACAATCTGTAAATACAACAGATAGTGCTGTAAGAATTACTCATTTACCCTCAGGTATATCAGTGTCTCAACAAGATGAAAAATCACAACATAAAAATAAAGCTAAAGGTATGAAAATTTTACGGTCACGACTTTATGAGTTAGAGAGAAGTAGGATTGATCAGGAGAGATCAAAAGATAGAAAGAGTAAAATAGGATCAGGTGATAGGTCAGAGCGAATTAGAACATATAACTTTCCACAAGGTAGAGTGACAGATCATAGAATTAATTTAACTCTTCATAAATTAGAAGAATTTTTGGCAGGAGAGATATTTGACGAAATGATAGAATCCTTAACCTTGCAAGCTCAAGAAGAGAGTTTAAGTAGTTTATAAAATTATGATTATTAATGATGCAATTGAATCAGGAAAAAAAATTTTGAGTAAAAATTTAATTAAATCTTCTCAACTTGATTGTGAAATTTTATTAGCTGAGGTGCTTAAGAAAAAAAGAAAATATTTAATACTTAATTCTAATGAGCAAATAAAAGATATAAACTTAAAAAAATTTAAAAATCTTATTAATCAAAGATCTTCAGGAAAACCTATAGCGTATTTAATTAAAAAAAAAAATTTCTGGAATTCAGAATTTGTTATTGATGAAGGTGTTTTAATCCCAAGACCTGATACCGAAACTTTAATTGAGGCAACTTTAGAAATTTTTAAAAATAAAGATTATGCAAACGTCTTAGATGTTGGAGTGGGTTCTGGATGTATAATATTATCAATTTTAAAAGAAAAGCCTGGTTTTTACGGAAAAGGAATAGATATTAATAGTAAATCCATCAACTTAAGTAAATTAAACGCAAAGAAGTTAGGTGTGGGAAATAGAGTAAAATTTATTAAAACAAATGTTGACAATTTTAGTTTGGGAAAATATGATCTAATCATTTCTAATCCTCCTTATATAAAAACTAATGAATTAAAATATTTGGAGAAGGATGTTAATTGTTTTGAGCCGAAAGAGGCTCTTGATGGTGGATTAGACGGAATACTAAAAACACAAAATATAATTAAAAAAGCATCCAATCTTCTTAGGAGAAACGGAAAATTGATTCTTGAAATTGCATATAATCAAAGAAACAAAATAACACGGCTGTTACAAAACAAGGGTTTTGTTATAAACAGAGTAATAAAAGACTATGCAAAAAATGATAGGTGTATAATAAGCACAAAAACTAACTAATACATCATGGTAACTTTTAGAAATAATAATAACAGAAGAAATAATTTTAGAAGAAACGATAGAAATTATAAGAACAATGTTATCGATAAGAATAAATTTGGGTCAAATTTTTCTAGTAATAATAATTTTCAAAGGAAGTCTCCTGGAAGAAATAATCATAATGCCTCAAAACTTCATGATAAGTATAATAACTTAGCTCGTGAGGCATTATCTTCGGGCGATAAAATTTTGTCAGAGAATTATTTTCAGCATGCTGATCACTTTAAAAGAATTCTTAATGATCAGGAGGAAGTAAAAAGAACAAAATTAAGTAATCCTTCAAATTCAAGTGAAAAATTAAACCTAACTGATAATGATGAAAATAATAATAAGACGTCTATTGGAAAAAGCGTATCATAAATTAAACTAATTTATCCCAATAATTTTTTCAGATTTTAAAACGTCTAATTTTATTTTCACAGTCTCAAACAGCTTCCTATTATTACCTTTCAAAACTTTTCCTGAAGGTAATTTTAGAGTCTGAGAATTTATTTTTTTTCCATTTTCTATCACCTCGTAATGTAGATGAGGACCAGTAGACTTTCCAGTAGAGCCAACATAGCCGATAATTTGCCCCTGTTTGACTCTTACTCCACTTTTGACTTTATTTGCAAATTTAGACATATGTGCATAAATAGTTTGATAAACCGAATTGTGTTTAATTTTTACACAGTTTCCTCCACCACCGCACCAACCTGCTTTTACAATTACGCCATCTCCTGACGCCATAATTGGCGTTCCCATTGGTGCAGCGAAATCTGTGCCCTTATGCATTTTATTAAATCCATCTATAGGATGTTTTCTCATTCCAAATGGAGAGGATAATCTTGCACCATTAATTGGAGTTTTCATCAATGTTTTTACTATACTCTTGCCACTTTCATCATAGTGACCTATTAAATTTTTTTTATTAAAAAAATATAAAGGATAATCAACTCCCTGTACGTTAAGATTAGCATACAGAATATTACCTTTCTCTACAATCTCCTCATCCTCACTTTCAAAAACCTCGTACATTATTTGAAACATATCTTTTTTTCTAATATCTCTTTGAAAATCAATTTCAAAACCGTAAATTCTTGCAAATTCAACAATTATACTATCTGGTATTCCGACGTCTACTGCTGATCTATATAAACTATTCATGATTATATTCTCTTCATAAATAAT
>CACBLI010000010.1 GCA_902540235.1 uncultured Pelagibacteraceae bacterium | reverse complement strand
GTCTGATATTTCAAATTTTGCCAAAAAGAATGACGTAATGGCAGATATAGTAATTAATCATTCGTCTGCTAGAGGCTTATGGTTTAGAAACTTTTTGAAAAAAAAAAAACCTGGTAAAAACTATTTTTTAACAGTTAACTCTAAGTTCAATACTTCAAAAGTTGTAAGACCTAGAGATCATCAACTACTCAAAAAAATTGATATATTTAAGAAAAAAGAATACTTATGGAGAACTTTTAGTCCTGATCAGCTAGATTTAAATTTTAAAAATCCTGCAGTTTTATTACGATTTATTAAGATAATGATAAATCTTTTAAATCACGGCGTAACAATTTTTAGATTGGATGCAATTGCCTATCTTTGGAAGGAAAGTGGTTCTAAATGCATAAATTTGAAACAAACTCACGAAATTATAAAACTTTTAAGACTAATTTGTGGTTTTTTGAATGTGAAAACCATCTTAGTTACAGAAACTAATTTACCAGAGAAAGAAAATTTAAGTTATTTTGGAAAAAAAGATGAAGCTAATTGGATTTATAATTTTTCCTTATCTCCCTTATTAATTCATGCTTTTTTATTTGAAGATAGCTCTTATTTGACTAGATGGAGTAAAAAATTACCCGCCACAAAACAAGGCAATAATTATCTTAACTTTATTGGTTCTCATGATGGTATAGGAATGAGACCAGCTGAGGGAATTCTAAGTAAAAAAACAATTAGAAATTTGCTAAATAGATTAAAAAAAAATGGTTCAAAATTTTCTTTTAGAAAGATTAAAAATAAATCTAAAAAGGTTTATGAAGCAAATATAACAGTTTTTAACGCTTTAAAAAAGTCTGATGCTGATAAAAAAGGCAAATTTTACTTTGAAAGATACATTTCAGCTCATGCAATAATGATTTCCTTTGAGGGTGTTCCAGCAATATATTTTAATTCATTGTTTGGTACATCAAATGATGAGTCCAAATATATAATAACTGGAAATAATAGAGACGTAAATCGATACCGATGGAACCAAAAAGTTATTCTAAATCACCTTAAAAACTCAAAATCTAAACAAAGTATTTTCTATAAAAGCTTAACTAATCTTTTAAATATTAAATCAAAACAAAAAGCTTTCCATCCAAATGCTTCAAGAACAACTCTGAATATTGGTTCAAAAATATTTTGTTTTAAGAGAACAAGTATTGATAAAAAACAATCAATTATTTGTGTAACTAATCTGTCTTCCAAAAATCAAAAACCTAATTTAAAAAAATTAAGTAATTATAGGGACCTGATAAATCCGAATTTAAAATTAAAAAAAGAAACCTCATTAACATTAAAACCATTCCAAACAGTATGGTTAACAAATAACTAAAATTTTTTTAACTCACTAATGCCTTTTCGAGATGCTTTTTATCTAAATCACAATCCTTGTAACCACGCTTAACCACGTTCAAATATCTTTCTGTTGGAAACCTAAATGGGGTTTTTTCAACCATTGTATAGGTCATTACTTTTTTTCCATTATAATTAAAATAAAATTTTTTATATAGAATTGGAAAATCCTCATAAATATCTAATTTCTTTTCATCACTTTTAGAAATTTCAAATAATCCTCCTGGTACAACTGAATTTTTATTCGGTTCAATATCAGCTGCACGGTATTTGCTCCTAAAAGTCAATCTGAAATCTTTCAAATTTATCTTTTTAAGAAAGATGCTATCTTTACATCTTTTTTTCATTTGAGAATGATGAAGATTACTGCCGTAAGCAAAATAAAGCATCTAGCGATCTACGATTTCTATTTTTTTTTCTTTAATAAATTCTAAAATTTGCGAACTGCAATTATCTATTTTAGATTGATTTTCAGATCTAAGAACAACCGACACTCCTAATTTTCCAGCATGAAAAAAAGGGTAGCTACCAATTTCAACATCTTGATTTTGATTTTGAACTTGTTTTAGTGATTTTGCAATTTCACTTTCTACTGTTTTAAAATTTAATGTGTGACTTAATATAGGTTCGCCTCCAACAATTTTATTTGTTAAGCCACCTAGCATAGATTTCATTATTGAGGGCACGCCTGGCAAACAAAATACATTTTTTACACTAAATCCTGGAGCACCGCTTGTAGGATTTAAGATCAGTTCAGCATTTTCAGGCATCCAAGCCATTCTTTGTCTACCTTCATTAAATTCACCAGGTTGATAATAAGATTCTAAAATTTTAAATGCCTTTTTATGTACTTCATATTTTAAACCAAAAGTTTTAGCCACAGACTCAGCGGTAATATCATCGTGAGTAGGTCCTATCCCACCAGTTGTAAAAACATAATTATTTTCATTTCTTAAAACACTAAGGGTATCAATAATAATTTTTTCAACATCAGGTATAACTCTTACCTCATTAACTTTTACTCCAATTGAATTTAACCAAGTTGCTAAAGTACTAGTATTAGTATCTTGTGTTCGACCAGAAAGAATTTCATTACCTATAATTAGGATCGCAGCATTTACTTTTGTGTTTTTTGTCATTTTATATGTATAATTTGAAAATGAAATTTACCAAGTCTTTATTAAAAGGTAAACTAATCAAAAGATACAAGCGTTTTTTTGTTGATGTTCAATTAAATAAAGAAACTGTTACGGCTCATTGTCCAAATACTGGCTCTATGAAAGGCCTTCTAGATGAAGGTAATGAGGTTTATTTACTTAAAAATGACGATCCAAAAAGAAAATTAAAATACGGCTTAGAAATTATTAAAGCTAAAAATAATTTAGTTGGAGTTAATACTCATATGGCTAACAAGATTGTAAATCATGGATTATCGAATAATTTAATTAAAGAATTGAATAAAAATGACTCAATTAAATCTGAGGTTTTTTATAACAAAGAAACTAGATTTGATTTCTTAGTCGAGAAAAATAAGCAAAAAAATTTTATTGAAGTTAAAAATGTAACCCTTTTTAGAGATAAAAAAACTGCTGAATTTCCTGATGCAATTACAACAAGAGGCTCTAAACATCTTCTTACCCTTATTGATGCCATAAAAAAAGGGTATAAAACATATTTAATATTCCTGGTTCAAATTCAAAATATGGAATATTTTAAAATAGCTAAAGATATTGATGATGAATATCATAAGAATTATTTGAAAGCTAAAAAAGCAGGTGTTAATTTTTTAGCTTATAGGTGTAAAATTAATTCAAAAGAAATTTTAATAGAAAAGAAATTAAAAATTATTAATGGCTGATTATTCAGAAAAGTTTGAAAAGATGAGGATTGCTGGAAAGCTTGCTGCTCAAACACTTGATATGCTTACAGAAAATATCAAAGAAGGTATTTCAACAGCACATATTGATAAACTTGGATACGAGTTCATAAGAGACAACGGTGGTTACTCTGCTCCTCAATACTATCGAGGATTTACTAAATCATTATGTACATCTCTTAATCATGTTGTTTGTCATGGTATACCTTCAGAAGATAGAATTTTGGAAGAAGGCGATGCAGTGAATGTTGATGTAACAGCTATAGTTAATGATTACTATGGGGATACAAGCAGAATGTTTTGCATTGGGAATACTTCTGTAAAGTTAAACAATCTTATTAATGCAACTTATGACTCTATGATGAAGGCTATTAAAATTTTAAAACCTGGAATTAAGATGGGAGACATAGGTTACGAAATTCAATCGAATGTTGAGGAAAAAGGTTTTTCTGTGGTAAGAGATTTTTGTGGACACGGAATCGGTTCTGTTTTTCATGAGCCACCAAATGTTTTACACTATGGTAAAAAAAACACTGGTATGGAATTAAAGCCTGGAATGACTTTTACAATAGAACCTATGATTAACGAAGGTAAATTTGATACAAAATTGCTCAATGATGGTTGGACCGCAGTTACTAAAGATAAATCTTTATCTGCACAATTTGAACATACAGTAGGAATTACAGAAAATGGTTATGAAATCTTTACAGAATCTGCTAAAGGTTATTCAAAGCCCCCATACTTATAATTAATGATAAAAAGATACTCAAGAAAAGAACTCACTGATATTTGGTCAGAGGAAAATAAATATAAAATCTGGCTAGATGTTGAGATTGCGGCAGCTCAAGCAATGGAAAAGCTAGGTCAAATACCAAAAGGTGTATCATCAGTTGTCAGAAAAAAAGCAAGAATTAATGTCAAAAGAATTCATCAAATTGAAAATCAAGTAAAACATGATGTAATTGCTTTTTTAACTTCGGTTACTGAAAAAGCAGGAATTAAAGCAAGATATCTTCATCAAGGCATGACTTCTTCTGATGTTTTAGATACAAGTTATAATATTCAACTAGTTCAATCAGGAAAAATAATCCTTAAAGACCTAGACCAAATTTTAAAAGTTCTAAAAAAACAAGCAAAAAAATACAAATTCACACCTTGTATGGGAAGAAGTCATGGAATTCATGCTGAACCAATTACATTTGGTTTAAAACTTGCATCTTTTTATGAGGAATTTAAAAGAAATAAAAAAAGATTAATAAGTGCAATAGATGAAGTATCAACATGTGCAATATCAGGTGCTGTAGGAACTTTTGCAAACATTCATCCAAATGTTGAAAAACATGTTGCCAAAAAACTTAATCTAAAAATTGAACCAATTTCAACTCAAGTAATCCCCAGGGATAGACATGCTTTCTATTTCTCAGTTTTAGGAATTATCGCTGGTTCGATAGAGCGAGCTGCTACTGAGATAAGACATCTTCAAAGAACAGAGGTTTATGAGTTGCAAGAATTTTTTTCAAAAAATCAAAAAGGTTCTTCTGCTATGCCTCATAAAAAAAATCCAATCTTGAGTGAAAATTTAACAGGTCTTGCAAGAATGATAAGAAGCGCAGTTGTTCCTGCGTTAGAAAATATAGCTTTATGGCATGAAAGAGATATTTCTCACTCAAGTGTAGAGAGAAATATTGGCCCAGATGCCAACATCACTCTAGATTTTGCGTTGGTTAGGTTGTCAAATATTTTAGACAATATGGTTGTTTATCCAAATAAAATGCTTGAGAATTTAAATATCACAAAGGGTTTAATTTTTTCTCAAGAATTGATGCTTGAGCTTACGAAAACTGGTTTAACTAGAGAAAAATCTTATAAAATGGTTCAAACATATTCAAAAAGATGTTTTTCTGAAAATCTAAATTTGTATGAAGCTATTCAATCGGATAAATATATAACAAGTAAAATCTCGTCAAAAAGATTAAGATCTATTTTTAGTTACTCTAAGCATTTTAAAAATATAAATTTAATTTTTAGAAGAGTATTTAAATAATGAAAAAAGGAAAAAAATTATACGAGGGTAAAGCAAAGATTATTTATGCAACACAAGATAAAAATTTGGTGATACAATATTTTAAAGATGACGCTACAGCGTTTAATAACCAAAAAAAATCTACAATTGAGGGAAAAGGAGTTTTAAATAATAGAATTTCAGAACATATTCTCTCAAATCTCTCACAAATAGGAATCAAAAATCACTTAGTCAAAAGATTAAATATGCGTGAACAAATAATAAAATTTGTTGAAATTTTGCCAATCGAATTTGTCGTCAGAAATGTTGCTACTGGTTCGTTAACCAAAAGACTTGGTATAGAAGATGGAACTGTTCTCAAAGAACCCTTAATTGAGTATTGCTTGAAAGACGACAAACTTGGAGATCCATTGATAGCTGAAGAGCATATTTATGCTTTTGAATGGGCAACAAAAAAAGAAATAGATAAAGTTAAAAAAATGATACTAAGAATAAACGATTTCATGATTGGTATGTTTAGAGGGGTTGGTATTAATCTTATTGATTTCAAATTAGAATTTGGAAGAATAAAAATTAATGGAAAAAATGAAATAATTCTAGCTGATGAAATAAGTCCAGATACTTGTAGATTGTGGGACTCAATAACTGACAAAAAACTCGATAAAGATAGATTTAGAAAAGATTTAGGAGGATTAATACCTGCTTACACTGAAGTTGCTAAAAGATTAGGGATATTGCATGAACAGTCTAATATATCTGCTGTGAATGTAACAAAATTATCATCCGTAAAGAAAAAAAATAAATGAAAATATCTGCAATAATAACATTAAAAAAAGATGTTTTAGATCCCCAAGGAAAAGTAATACATCAAACTTTGGAAGGTATGAATTTTAAAAATGTTAATGAGGTCAGACAAGGAAAATATTTTGAAATTGATGTTAACGAAAATGATCCAAAAAAAGCTAAAGAGATTGTAGAAGATATGTGTGAAAAACTTTTGGCTAATCTTGTCATTGAAAATTATAAAATTATTGAGATACAATAATTAATGAAATCATCAGTAATTACCTTTCCTGGTTCAAATTGCGATAGAGATATGGATGTTGCTTTAAAAAAGTTTGGTTTTAAAAATAAAATGATTTGGCATAACGATAATGAATTACCTAAAAGTGATTTAGTCGTTTTACCAGGTGGGTTCTCATATGGGGATTACCTGCGTTGTGGTAGTGTTGCTTCTAAATCTAAAATTATGCAATCAGTAATTAATTTTGCTAAATCAGGAGGTTTAGTAATGGGTATTTGCAACGGTTTTCAAATATTAGTTGAAACTGGTCTGGTCCCAGGAGTTTTATTAAGAAATAAATATTTAGAATTTATTTGTAAGAACGTATTTGTAAAAATTGACAATAAAGACAATCCTTACTTCAAAAATCTTGAAAAAGATATTTTTGAACTTCACATTGCACACAACGAGGGTAACTATTTTTGTACTGAAGACCAATTAAAAGAAATTAAAGATAATAATCAGGTAGCAATCTATTATTGTAACAATGATGGCAAAATAGAGGAAGAATTTAATCCAAATGGTTCAATTAAAAATATTGCTGGAATTTTAAATAAAGAAAAAAATGTATTAGGAATGATGCCTCACCCTGAGCGAATGATTGACAGTTGTTTATCTGGTGAAGATGGTTCCTTATTTTTTAAAAACCTTCTTAATAATATTAAATAATGCAAGTAAATGAAAAATTAGCGGTAGAACATGGACTTAAAGTTGAAGAATACAAACTTATTTGTAAATTACTTAAAAGAACTCCCAATCTTACAGAGCTTGGCATATTTTCAGCCATGTGGAACGAGCATTGCTCGTATAAATCCTCTAGACTTCATTTAAAGAAATTACCAACTAAAGGAAAAAAAGTTATTCAGGGACCTGGTGAAAACGCTGGGGTAATTGATATTGAAGATGGGGATGCAATTGTTTTCAAAATTGAAAGTCATAATCATCCCTCTTTCATTGAGCCTTATCAAGGAGCAGCAACTGGAGTAGGTGGAATAATGAGAGATGTATTTACAATGGGAGCAAGACCAATAGCAAACTTAAACTCTATTCATTTTGGATCTACACAACATAAAAAAACTAAAAATTTATTGAGAGGTGTGGTTCATGGTATTGGAGGGTACGGAAATTGTATGGGTGTTCCTACTATTGGAGGTCAAACTTGTTTTGATAGATCTTATAATGGAAACATTTTAGTTAATGCAATGACTTTAGGATTAGTTAAAAAAAATAAAATTTTTTATTCTAAGGCAGCAGGGCTTAATAAGCCTGTCATATATGTTGGTTCTAAAACTGGAAGAGATGGCATCCACGGTGCTAGTATGGCATCAGCAAGCTTTGATGATAAAATTGAGGAAAAAAAACCTACCGTGCAAGTGGGAGACCCTTTCACAGAAAAACTTTTATTAGAAGCTTGCTTAGAACTAATGGCGGGAGACTCTATAATAGCTATTCAAGACATGGGGGCTGCTGGATTGACATCATCTAGTATTGAAATGGCGTCTAAGGGTAAATTAGGAATTGAAATTAATTTAGATAAAGTTCCGTGCAGAGAAACCAAAATGACACCATATGAAATCATGTTATCTGAAAGCCAGGAAAGAATGCTAATTGTATTAGAAAATGGAAAAGAAAATTTAGCCAAAAAAATATTTGATAAATGGGGTTTAGATTTTGCAGTTATTGGAAAAACCACAAATACAAAAAATATAGAACTATTTTTTAACTCAGAACAAGTGGCAAAAATACCTATTAATATACTAGTAGAAAATTCCCCAATGTATGATCGTAAATGGAAAAAAACAAAATTACCAAAAAAAAATAAAATTCAAAAAAAAGACCTTAAAAATTTAAAAATTTTAGACATTTTAAAAAAGATGATATCAAATCCAAATGTATGTAGCAAAAAATGGATATGGGAACAATATGATCACACTGTAATGGGTGATACAATTCAAAAACCTGGGGGTAATTCTGGTGTTGTTAGGGTTCATGGAACAAACAAAGCCGTAGCCGCAGCTGTAGACTCTTCTGCAGTTTATTGTTGGGCTCATCCACTTACTGGTGGAAAACAAATAGTGTGCGAAAGTTGGAGAAACTTAATTTCTGTTGGTGCTAAACCTGTGGCAATTACAAATTGTCTTAATTTTGGAAGCCCTGAAAAAGAGGAAAATATGGGTGAGTTTGTTGAATGCGTTGAAGGTATTGGCGAGGCTTCAAAATACTTAGCTTTTCCTGTGGTCTCAGGAAATGTTTCTTTTTACAATCAAACTAAGGAAATTGGAATTAAACCAACTCCTGTAATAGGTGGAGTGGGATTAATAAAAGATTACACTAAAATGATCACGATGAATTTTAAGAGTGAGGGAAACCTGGTTTTGGTCATAGGTAAAACAGAGGGTCATTTAGATCAAAGTTTATTTGCTAGAACAATTTTAGATGAAAAAAATGGTCCACCTCCTGAGATAAACTTGTTTAATGAAAAAAATAATGGCGAAACTATTTTAAAATTAATTGAGGATAACTATATAAAAAGTGCGCATGATGTATCTTTAGGAGGAATTTTAATGGGAGTTTCAAAAATGTGTATTGAGGGAAATATAGGGATTGAGATAAAAAAACCTAATTCGTTATTAAATGAATTTGAATACTTTTTTAGCGAAGACCAAGGAAGATACATTATAGAAATTTCAAAATCTGATATAAAAAAGGTAACCAGTATTTTAGAAAAAAACGCAGTTCATTATGATGAAATTGGAATATTAGTTGGAAAATCAGTAAGTTTTAATGAAAAGACAATTGTTCCAGTTGACGAATTAAAGTCATACAATAATAATTGGTTAAAAGATTATATGAGATAATAAAATGGCGATGGATTTAAAAGAAATTGAAAGGCTAATAAAGGAAGCATTTTCGGATGCCACTGTTGAAATACAAGATTTAGCTGGTGATGGTAATCATTATTCAGCAACAGTTACTTCGTCAAAATTTTCTGGTAAAAGTAAGATTGAACAACACAAAATGGTATATAACTCTCTTAAAGGTAAAATGGGAAATGAGTTGCATGCTTTAGCTCTCAAAACAAAGGAACAATAATGGATGAACAAGTAAAATCTTTAATACAAAACCACATAGACAATAATGAGGTTTGTTTGTTTATGAAAGGAACCCCTGATGCTCCTCAATGTGGATTTTCGATGGCAGTTGCAAATATACTCAAAATTCTTGAAGTAAATTACAAAGGTATTAATGTTTTGGAAGATCAATCTTTAAGGGATGGTATAAAAACTTTTAGTGATTGGCCAACAATACCGCAGCTCTATATTAAAAAAGAATTTGTCGGTGGTTGTGACATTGTTAAAGAAATGTATGCAAGCGGAGAACTTGCAAAGCTCTTTGGGGACAAAAATATTCAGTATAAAAAGTCTTAAAACTTGTTAACAACTTCTATTTTTGCACCGTAATTATCTATTTCGCTTAATAAATCATAGTTTGAACTTAATTTTATATCAAAACCGTTTATGACTCGATTATAATTAATCTGTGCAGTTTCATTTTCCAACTCTAAAACAAACTCTTCATTCCTATGAGTAACATATCCAGTTAACAAATATAAAGTATCACTATGACTATTCTTAGTTTGAAATCTCTCATAAAAAAACATCATTGAAAGACCTGTATCATTTAATATATCAAAACCAATTTTGCCTTTAATACTCTCATCGTCTTCTTGATCAATAGATTTAGTATATTTTGTGTTAGGATCTGACACATAATTTAAAGAAACATCGGAACTTGGACTAAGATCATAACCAAGGTCTAAAGCCATAGAGGGTCTTAAAATGTAATCCTCTTTTAAAATTTCATTACTTATAATAAAACCTCCAGATATTCCTAACGTTTCAACAGTTTGTTTGTCGTACTGAAGAGCATTAATTCCTTTTTCACTATAATCATCTAAAGTTGTATGACTAATATCTAGTTTAAAGTTTGGGGATATATCTCTATTTTTTTTTTTGAAAGTATTTATATAATGCAAAGACCCAAAAACTTGATTTCCGTTTCTATCACCATTTAAAGTATTGTTGCCATCTTTTCTTATATTTTTGAAATCGAGTCTACTTAACCCTAAAATTCCTTCTAAATATTTATTTTTTCCAATGTTGAGTGTTCTATAAGTTGAAAAACTGTATGCATCAATATCTGTAGATGTACCCTTATTACCCACATCTACATCCTCGTCGGTATAAGTAATAGTGTAACCTTGTACAGTTTTTTCGTCAGTTTTCTTATCAAATCCTAATGTTATTGCTTTTGAAGAAATATCCTTTCTTGATGAATTTTTAGTGCTACCAACTCCTCCAACACTCACACTACCCTCACTCCAAAATAACCATCTTTCTTTTATATTTTTTTGAGGTTTGTTATAATTGACTGACTGAAAAAGTATTTCTGAAATTTTTTCTAATTTAGGATCAACAAAATTTAGATTAATACTTTGAGGTTTTAAATCTTCTTCCAAGCTATAACCTCTTATCCAATTAAGTCTGTTGAAAATTGGGCTGATTACATGTGAAAGTATTTTTTTAGGTGCACTAGTTTGAGCTTCGATCAATCCTACTACATCTTTATTATTCAATGGATTTGATCTTGTGGTTCCAGTTGAAAAATTATATGTGGTTGTATCGTCACTTGGTATCCCAGCGTAATTATTTCTTGAAATATCTATGATTGCAGTTGCATCTATCTGAACGTAATAATCTGAATTTATCTCTAAATCAGATGATGGGTTTAAAGTTATTTGAGTATTGCTTGATAAAGTTACATCAGTTGCAACATTAAAAGTTTGCACAACGCTGTTATCACTAGCTTTTTTTAAAGTAATATTTCCACTTCCAATTTTAATAATTTCACTGAAATTCAAAACTATATTTGTAGAACAATCTACATCTGTTTCATTATCACTTGGTGAAGATGAACTTAATGTTGGGGCAGTTCCTGGAAAATCATCTTTATCCCAAGTAGGGCTATTAATAAGTGTTCCATCATTATTATTTACCTCTCCAAATAATGTGGATGAGCCTGTTCCATTATTTTCACCATTTACTTCGTCATCCATTGACCAATACTCACTTAAAGATCCTGATGAGGTATAATCACCATAGTTCTCACCTGCATACAAAGTTTCTCCTCCATTATACAATTGTACTATTTCTGCTGCAGAGAGTGTTGAACTCCATATAGCCACCTCATCTATTTTGCCGTTAAAATGATATTTAACTCTATTGTCAGCATCATTTGGAATGTGAGGATATTTGTTAGTTCTACCAGCGCCTATGTACAATCTTTGATTTGTATTTTCAACAATTGGAACTTTACCATTATTGTCAGCAACTAATGCAACACCATCAACATAAAGTTTCATTACGTTAGTAGATTCTTGAAATGTAACGGTCTGCATTTGCCAGGTTCCTATATTTATGTCTGTGCTGGAATTTACTTGTGCCCAGGTATCATCATCAGCTCCATCACCTGCCCAAAAAGACCATTCTTCATCAGCTGCTATATAAACCATAAAGCCACCTCCTTCATCTCCATTAATCGTGTCTGTTCGAGATGTCACTGATGACTGAAAATCACTTGAAGCTCCTGTTTTAACCCAAACGTTTACTGAAAAATCTCCAGTTGGGTTCATTGACGCGTCAAAAGGAAAGTCTACATAATTTGTTGAGCCATCAAAACTTAATGAATAATCAGCTGAAAAAGTATGATTTTGTAAATCAAAAAAAGAAACTAAAAGTAAAATTACAAAATTTTTTTTATATTTTTGAAAATAAGCTAAAAATAAATTTGAAAAAAATTTCATTTTGTTCAAACATAAACTAAAAATATAGAATATTAATCAATATTTTTTTTAACAATCTATCTAGAATAATACTCGATTACCAAATTAGGTTCCATAACGATTGGATAAGGGACCTCTTCGAATTTAGGAACTCTTACAAATTTAAGTTTTTTATTTTTTTCATCCATTTGAATATATTCAGGGATTTCTCTCTCTTTATTTGCCATAGCTATATCTATAATAGCTAGCTGTTTTGATTTGTCCTTAATCTCAATTGAGTCTTCCTCTTTTACTAAGTAACTAGAAATGTTTACTCTTTTACCATTAACCTTAACATGTCCGTGATTAATTAATTGTCTTGCAGAAAAAATAGTAGTTGCAAATTTTGCTCTATAAATAATTGCATCTAATCTTCTTTCTAATAAACCTATTAAATTTTCACCGGTATCACCTTTTTGCATACTTGCTTTTTTATAAATATTTCTAAATTGTCTCTCGTTAATATTACCATAATAAGCTTTGAGTTTTTGTTTAGCTTGTAATTGAATTCCATAATCTGAGGGCTTAGAAGTTTTTGTTTGACCATGTTGACCCGGGCCATATGCTCTTGTGTTAAATGGACTTTTGGGCCTTCCCCATAAGTTAACTTTTAATCTTCTATCAATTTTATGTTTAGAGTTTAATCTTTTTGTCATTTAGTAAAGGGTCTTATAAACTTACTCATTATTTTGTCAATCAGCGTTTTTTACCAAGACTTGCAAATACACTTGATAAAATACGAGTTTCTTTATCTGAAAGTTCCATTCTATAAAAAATATTTCTTAAATTCTCAAGCATTATAGGTTTTTTCTCTTTTGGTTTAAAAAAGTTTATTTCGTTGAGATTATTTAGACATAAATTAATCATAGATTGAATTTCTTTTTTTGAGGCTTTCTTTACCTTTTTGGATTTTTTAAACTGGTTTGATTTAAAGCTTAATAAACTTGATATAAATTGTGCAATAATAATAAGGCTATGAGATAAATTCAAAGATTTAAAATTAATATTTGTTGGAATTTGTAAAGTGTAATTTGCATAACTAACTTCTTTATTTGATAAACCTGATGCTTCTGAGCCAAATAAAAATCCAATTTTTTTTCTAAAATCTATTGTTTTTAAACCCTCAAGATTAATATGTTTCACATTTTTGTTTCTAAATCTTGCAGATGTAGCAATCAATATATCAATATCTCCCAAGGAACTTTCTAAATTATTAAATACTTTACTTTTTTTTATAATATCTTTTGCCCCAACGGATGTCGCTAATATCTTATCATTAGGAAAAATAGGTTTTGGATCAATCAGATATAGCTTTTGAAAATTAAAATTCTTTAATGCTCTTGCGCAAGCACCAATATTTTCTGAAAGCTGAGGTTTGTGTAAAATAAATGTAACTTTATTTTTGTTCATTTATTTGATGCCGTGATTTCTATTATAATTAGACAATTTTGATGGATTAATTCCTTTTAAAAATTTTTGGTCAACATCCCATATTGAAACCTTTAACGGATAACACTTTGCAACATCGGATGAATGTTCTGACCCACAGTCTCCACCCGGGCAAGCAGATAAAGCTCCTAATAAATCTGTTTCTGCAAAAAATTCTAAATAATCACCAGGTCTTACTGGGCTAGATTTCATAAAGTATTGTTTAGTATCTCTAGTAAAACCAGTAAGCATAAATACATTTAAGACATCGTGTACAATTTTTTCTGCATCATCTAATTTAACATTTTTCTCCTTAACTAAAGCTCTAGTTAAGTTTGAATGACAACAATAATGATAATCGTTGTTTGATGTTAGTTTAAATGTGTAAGGATCACATCTGGTACCAATAACATCATGGACTGATCCCCCATCTTTGTCATAATCATACCAATCTAATGTATCCCACGTAATTGTAGCTAATGATCTTAAATATGGAAAACTGCTGAACATTTTATCTCCAACTGAAATATGTGTTCCATATAGAGCTCTAGTTTTTCCTGAATAAAATTTTTCATTTAAATTATCGGCTTGAAATAAGTTTAAATCTCCAACTTGTGGTCCTTCAACACTTTCAATTCTAAAAAAATTACCTGATTTGACATTAAAAGTTTTAGCATCTCTTGGAGGAACTATAACTTCATCGATTTGTTTAATATGTTTTCTCGCTTCATGTAATATTTCAAGATTATTATTTATGCTTTCATTTGGATAACAAACCACAGGCTCTGCTCCTACCCTACTTTCAATATCAGTAGGTTTTTTAGAGAACTTCTTAATTTTCATTTATTTACTTGCAGGTGCTTTATCCTTAAATAACTTAAAATCTAAACTATCGATAAGAGCTTTAAATGATGCATCAATTATGTTCGGAGATACACCAATAGTAAACCAATTTTTTCCTTGAGAGTCTGTGCTTTCAATAGATACTCTTGTAGTAGCTTCAGTTCCTGTATTTAAAATTCTTACCTTATAGTCAACTAGTTTTAAATCTTTTAAATATTCAGAGTATTTTTCTAACTTAGTAACATTATTTCTTATAGCGTTGTCTAAAGCATGAACGGGTCCATTACCTTCACCTTCACAGACTATTTGCTCACCATCAACTTCTAATTTTGCTTTTGCTTTAGAAACTATTTTATCTTGATCGTTTTTTGAAACTGAAACGTCGTATTCTTTTATTGAGATATATCTTGGAATTTCTCCCATTACTCTTCTTGCCAGTAACTCAAAAGATGCGTCGGCTCCATCATAACTGTAACCAATGAACTCTCTATCTTTTACTTCTTCTAATAGTTTTTTAACCTTAGGATCATTTTCCTTAATATCGATTCCAATAGTTTTAAGTCGAGACAGGATATTTGATTTACCTGACTGATCAGAAACAACTATATTTCTGTTATTACCAACTTCCTCAGGATTTATGTGCTCATAAGTTTTAGGATCTTTTTGAACCGCAGATACATGTAAACCGCCTTTATGTGAAAATGCTGCAGCACCAACATAAGGTAAATGTTTATTTGGTTTTCTATTAAGTATCTCATCAAGTAACCTTGAACATTGAGTAATATGTTTGATATTTTTTTCTTTAATACTTATTTCAAATTTATCCGATAACTCTTTCTTAAGATGAAAAGTTGGAATAATTGACATTAAATTAGCATTACCACATCTTTCACCTAAGCCATTTATAGTACCTTGAATTTGTCTCGCTCCTGATAAAACAGCTGCTATTGAGTTTGCAACTGCATTACCAGTATCATTATGTGCATGAATACCTAAATTTTGACCAGGTATGTGTTCAGAAACTTCTTTTACTATTTTAGTAACCTCATGAGGAAGTGTACCGCCATTAGTATCACATAGAACTATCCATTTAGCTCCGTTTTGATAAGCAGCTTTGATGCAAGCTAAAGCATATTCAGGGTTTGCCTTGTAGCCATCAAAGAAATGTTCTGCATCAAACATGAACTCTTTATTGTTTTTTACAAAATGCTTTGTTGTTTCTTTAATGTTTTCTAAATTTTCCTCTTTAGATATTCCTAAAGCAACATCGACATGAAAATCCCAAGACTTTCCAACTAAGCAAACAGATTTAGTATTAGAATTTAAAATTGCTGACAAACCTGGATCATTTTCAGCACTTCTTCCCGCTTTTTTTGTCATTCCAAAAGCAGTAAAGGTAGAATTCTTTAAATCTAAACCTTTCTGAAAAAATTCTGTATCAGACGGATTAGCACCTGGCCAACCACCTTCGATGTAATCTACACCAAGATCATCTAAAGCATGCGCAATTTTTGCTTTTTCATCAATTGAAAAATGCACACCTTGAGTTTGCGCTCCATCTCTAAGTGTTGTGTCAAATATGTATAATCTTTCTTTACTCATTTAATTTTCCACAGTGTTTTACCATCTTTATCTTCTATTAAAACACCTTTGTGTAACAACTCATTTCTAATTTTATCAGCTAATTCATAATCTTTACTATCTCTCGCTAGATTTCTTTCTTCAATTTTTTTTAAAATATCTTTTTCAGAAAGTTTTAAATTTTGTTTCTTAAAATTATCCCATTCCTCTTTAGACTGACACAATAGACCAATAAATTTACAAGCAGTTGTAAATTTTTGTTTTTTTTCTTGATTACCATCTTTAGCTTTATCATAAAGTTTATGTAATACAGCAATATATCCTGGTGTATTTAGGTCATCGTACAAGGGTTTTAAGTCATCATCTTCTATCAAAATCTTTTCTTTAACGGGCGTATAACAATTATACCATTTGTTAATAGTTTTTTCACAATTATCCATAAGTTTTTCGTTCCAGTCGAGAGGCTGACTATAATGAGAGCTAATTAATGCCAGCCTTAAAACTTGACCATTAAATTTTTTTTTAAACTCACTTATCTTTAAAATATTTCCTTGTGATTTAGCCATTTTTTCTTTTGACATTGTGATGAAATTATTATGCACCCAATAATTTGCAAATTTTTTTGTTTTATTGGCGCATACCGACTGTGCTATCTCATTTTCATGATGTGGAAATATTAAGTCTCTACCCCCACCATGAATGTCAAACGTATTTCCAAGATATTTTTTTGACATTGCTGAACATTCTAAATGCCAACCCGGTCTTCCCTTGCCCCAGGGCGAATTCCATGAAGGCTCATTATTTATGGATGGTTTCCATAATACAAAGTCCTCTGGACTTTGCTTTTTATCTGATGGTTCGATTCTTGAACCTGCAATCAAATCATCAATATTTTTATTTGATAGCTTCCCATAATCCTCAAATTTTTTCACCTTAAAATATACATGTTTTTCATTTTCATAGGCAAATTGACCTTTGATTAATTCATTTATCATATCAATCATTAATTCAATATTTTCTGTAGCCTTAGGTTCATAAGTTGGAGGTTCACAATTTAAATAATTACAATCCTCATGAAACTTTTTTGTAACATTAGTAGTCAATTCAGTTATAGAAATTTTTTTTTCTTCAGATGACTTGATAATTTTATCGTCAATATCTGTAATATTACGCACGTAGGTAACAGATTTATGTCCGTACTTGCATTTTAATACCTTAAATAAAATATCAAAAACTATTAAAGGTCTTGCATTTCCAATATGTGGATCATCATAAACAGTAGGACCACAAACATACATTCCAATATTTTTTGGATCAATCGGATTAAATTTTTCTTTTTTATTTCCTAAACTATTAGATAAGAATATATCTTGATTCATTTAGTTCCAATTTCTAAATCCACTTGTAAGCGGAAATCTTCTATCTCTACCGAAAGCTTTTGATGTTACCTTTGGTCCAGGTGCTGCTTGAAACCTTTTATATTCAGATCTAGCTAATAATTGAGCTGTTTTTTCAACAATTTTTCTTTCAAAACCTTTTGATATAATCTTTTCTACTGAAATTTCTCTTTCTACTAAACCTTTTAAAATTTCATCTAAGATTTCATACTCTGGCAAGTTATCAGTATCTTTTTGGTTTTCTTTTAATTCAGCTGTCGGAGCCTTAGTAATTATATTATTAGGAATAACTTTTCCTTTAGGTCCTTTAAATAACTCAGAAAAATTTTCATTTCTCCACTTACATAACTTAAAAACATCTGTTTTCCATACATCTTTGATAGGGGCAAAACCTCCACACATATCACCATACAATGTTGAATACCCAACGGCATACTCGGATTTATTACCAGTTGCAAGTACCATGTAACCATATCTGTTTGACAGGGCCATAAGCAATAATCCTCTTAACCTTGATTGAATATTTTCCTCTGTAACACCAGGTGAAAAATTTTTCCCATTAAATTTTCCTAAAGTTTTATCAATAATTTTCATGGCTTCATTTATTTCTAAATTAGAAAATTTAATTTTCAAAAAATTAGCAGTATCATTTGCGTCATTTAAACTCTCTTTTCCTGTAAAAGGGCTTGGAAGCATAATAGCTTGCACTTTTTTAGGTCCAAAAGCATCAGTTGCTATTGCTGCAACAAGAGCAGAGTCAATTCCACCAGATAAACCTAAAACAACACCAGAAAATTTATTATTATTAACATAATCCCTTAATCCAAGAACTAGAGCTTTATACAGTCTTTCTATATCAGAGGTATTTTTATTTAGATTTCCACTACCAACCCATTTTTCATTTTGTTTTTCAAAATTTATAAATGAAACTTCCTCTTTAAACTCTGAGGAACAAAAAAATTTATTTCCATTATGATTTAAAGCAAAAGAAGAACCATCAAATATTAGCTCATCTTGTCCGCCTGTTCTATTAAGGTAAATTAGTGGAAGTTCAGTTTCTTTTACTCGCGATAAAGCTATACGCTCTCTTTCAAAACTCTTAGTAATGGTAAATGGCGATGCATTTATTGCAATAATAATCTCTGCTCCAGATTTTGATAGTTTTTCGAGAACTGTTTTTTCCCAAATATCTTCACAAATTGGTAATCCGAACTTAATATTTTTTATGTCCGCACAATCCTCCAATTTACCTTGAGTGAATATTCTTTGTTCGTCAAAAACTCCAGTATTTGGAAGTTCAAATTTATCTTTAATTGCAACTATTCTACCGTTTTCGACAACATAAACTGAATTTTTTATTGATATCTTGTCTTTTCTGGGTGCCCCAAATATCAATGCTGATTTTCTATCTTTTGTAATTTCTACAAGTCTTTTTATTTCACTTTCAACTAAATTTAAAAAATCCTCTCTTAAAACTAAATCATCTATAGGGTATCCAGAAACATAAAGTTCTGGTGCAACTAATAAATCGACATCACTATCTAATTTTGATCTGATAGTTATTAATTTATTTACATTACCAGTAACATCACCCACTAAAGGATTTAATTGTGCTAGTGCAATTTTTAGTTTTTTAGTCATTTTTAAGATATAGTCACTTTTAATTAATATTGTATAGAATTAATAGTCATACTTAATAAGCCAATTCAATTAAATAAGCTTTTAAGAAGCTGCTTTAATAATGTTTTTTGCGTAATTAGAGTTTTTCTTAATTTCATCTGAAATTAAAAAAGCCATTTCTAGTGCTTGGTCTGAATTAAGTCTTGGATCACAATGAGTATGATATCTACTTGATAAATCTGCATCAGATATTTTTCTTGCTCCACCTGTGCATTCAGTCACATCTTGTCCAGTCATTTCTACATGTAATCCACCAGCATATGTTCCCTCTGATTGGTGTATACCAAAAACGTTTTTAACTTCTGCAACAACATTATTAAATGGTCTAGTTTTAAAACCAGTGGTTGATACAATAGTGTTACCATGCATAGGATCGCAAGACCAAATAACATTTAAACCCTCTTTTTTTATACCTCTAATTAATTTTGGTAAAAACTTCTCTACATTCTGATGACCGAATCGGGAAATTAAAGTTATTTTACCTTTTTCATTTTTCGGATTTAAAACTTCGCAAATTTTTGCAATTTCATCTGGTTTAGATGTTGGACCACATTTAATTCCTATCGGGTTTTCAATACCTTTACAAAATTCAACATGACCCCCATCAAGTTGTCTTGTTCTATCACCAATCCAAACGAAGTGAGCCGACGTATCATGATATTCTCCAGTGGTTGAGTCTACTCTAGTCATGCTTTCCTCAAAAGGTAGGTGCAAGGCTTCATGTGAAGTCCAAAAATTAACTGTGTATAATCTATTATTGAAGTCTGAAGTTATTCCACAAGCTTCCATAAAAGCTAGAGCATCAGCAATTTTATCCTCTAAGTCCTTAAACTTTTTAGCCTGGGGGCTTTTTTTAATATAATCTAAATTCCATAAATGAACTTTATTTAGATCTGCAAATCCACCTTTTGAAAATGCTCTTAATAAGTTAAGTGTAGATGCTGATTGAGAATAAGCTTTAAACATTCTTTTTGGATCTGGTCTTCTGGCTTTTTCATTAAAATCGATTGCGTTAATGTTATCTCCTAAATAACTTGGTAATTCTTTATCACCTTGTTTTTCTGTGGGCGCACTTCTAGGTTTTGAAAATTGTCCAGCAATTCTTCCAAGTTTAACAACTGGTAGTGATGCTGAATAAGTTAATATTAAAGACATTTGAAGGATAACTTTAAAAGTATCTCTAATATTATCCGGATGAAACTCTGCAAAACTTTCAGCACAGTCTCCTCCTTGTAGAAGGAATGCTTTACCATCAACAACTTTGGCTAATTGTTCTTTTAGGTGTCTTGTTTCGCCTGCAAATACAAGAGGAGGAAAAGTTTTAAGTTTATTTAAAACAGTATTTAATTCCTTCTCGTCATCATACGTAGGTATGTGTTTGACAGGAAACTTTCTCCAGCTATTAACTTTCCAGTTTTTCATATTCAACTCATGATTGTTGTAGCAGAGTTTTTATATTATTCAACGGTTACAGATTTGGCTAAATTTCTAGGCTTATCTATATCATAACCTTTTTTTAATGCTGAATAATAAGCAAGTTTTTGTAAAGGCACTGTTAAAAGAAAAGGTAAAAGATCTGCACCTGTAGTTTCAACCTCAATCGTTTCCCAAATATTTTCTGAAATAATTTCATCCTTACTCTTATTTGTAATTAGTAAGACTTTCGCACCTCTAGCAATTACTTCCTGCATGTTAGAAATAGTTTTTTTATAGTAATCATCCCTAGGGGCTAGAACAACTACTGGCATACCCTCCTCGATGAGTGCTAGCGGTCCATGTTTCATTTCACCTGCAGGATAACCTTCTGCATGAATGTATGATAATTCTTTAAGCTTCAATGCCCCTTCAAGTGCAATCGGATAAGAAAAGCCTCTACCTAAAAACATTGATCCTTTTGCGTCATTAAAAGTTTTGGATATTGTTTGAATTTTATTATCAATTGATAAAGTCTGTTGGACTAAATCAGGCAACTCTTTTAAATCGTTGAGTTTTTTGTTGAATAATTCTCTCTTGAGATCCTTTCTCAATAAACCAAGCTTTAAGGCTAACATATATAGTATCAAAATTTGTCCTAAAAAAGCTTTAGTCGAAGCAACACCAATTTCAGTGCCACAATGAATTGGCATTACAAATTCCGAATCTCTTGCAATTGAGCTTTCAATAACATTCACGACTGAACATGTTTTCATTTCCTTAGATTTACATAAGCTTAAGGCCGCATAAGTATCAGCTGTTTCACCTGATTGAGAGACAAATATGTATAGAGTATCTTTTTTAAATCTATTTTTTCTATATCTAAACTCTGAAGCTATATCTACATTAACATTTAAAGTCGTTAGCTCCTCAAACCAATACTTTGCCATCATGCATGAATGATAAGCTGTACCACAACCTATTAATGTAATTGATGAAATTTCATTTGTTTTCCAGGGAAAGTTAAAGATATTAATATCATTATTTGATGCATCTACGTACTCCTTAATTCCATTTTTGAGAGTAGTTGGTTGTTCCTCAATCTCTTTTGCCATGAAATGCTTATAATCACCTTTGTCATATTTTTCCTCCTCCGATGACAATTCTAAAACTTTTTTATTAATTTTTATTCCATCTTCATTAAAAAATTCTACATGATCTTTTTTAATTACACAAAATTCTCCATCACTTAAGTAAGTTATTTTATTAGTCATTGATTTAAGAGCATAAGAATCTGAACCTAGATAATTTTCATTTGGACCGTAACCCACGGCCAAAGGTGATCCCCTTCTAGCTCCAATAATTAAATCTGGTTGATCTTTAAATATAATTCCTAAAGCAAAACTGCCATGAAGAGATTTTAAAGTTTTTGTAATTGAGTTAATAATATTTTCAGTCTTTAAATTCTCTGTAATTAAATGAACTATTACTTCAGTATCTGTTTGTGACTTAAATTTATGGCCCTTACTTACCAAAAATTTTTTTAACAACGTAGAATTTTCAATTATACCATTATGAACAACTGAAACGTTTTGAGAAGAGTGAGGATGAGCATTTATACTATTAGGTAGACCATGTGTTGCCCATCTTACGTGACCGATCCCGATCGTACCTACCATATTTTGAACCACTGAATTTTTTTCAAGATTGTCAACTCTGCCTTCTGATTTTACCTCATTAATAGATCCAGCATGAAGAGTTGCGATACCTGCTGAGTCATAGCCCCTATATTCCAACTTTTTAAGAGAATTAATAATTGAGGCAGAAACCGATTTATTGCTATTGATGCCAATAATTCCACACATATTTATTTTTTCTTTCTTCTATAATTTTTAATCTCTGATTGTAAGGTTCTTGTTAGAGCTAGTGTCTTTTTTTTTACATTTTTTGTTATGACTGAGCCTGCACCAACAACACTTTTTTCACCTATTATAATTGGAGCAACCAATGATGAATTAGAACCAATAAAAGCACTATCCTTAATTATTGTTTTATTTTTTTTTGTTCCATCATAATTACATGTAATAGTTCCTGCTCCAACATTAACTGACTTACCTATAGTGCTATCGCCGATATATGATAAATGATTTACCTTAGATTTTATTCCTAGTGTAGATTTTTTTATTTCAACAAAATTACCAACTCTAGATCCTTTTTTTAAAGTTGTGCCAGGTCTTATTCGTGCATAAGGACCAATCTCAACACTGTTCTCAATTTTACAATTTTCAAGATGTGAAAAAGATTTAATAACAACATTATTACCAATTTTAACTTTTGACCCAATCACAACATAAGGCTCAATAATTACACTTTTTCCAATTTTTGTATCATCCGAAAAAAAAATAGTGTCAGGTCCTGACATTTCAACACCTGATTTCAAAAACTTTTTTCTAAGTTTATCTTGTAGCTTTTGTGAATTTATTTGTTTCATCTAGGAAATTCTTTATATTAAGTATATATTTTTCTTAATTCACAAATTATTTCTTAAAAATACTTTTGATTATGAGCCAACAATATACAATTCTTTTTGATTTAGATGGTACCTTAGTGGATACAGCACCAGATTTAATGCGTGCTCATAATCATGTCATGAAAAAATTTGGATACCCTACAAAATCTACAGAGGAAATAAGAAATTTAGTTGGTCAAGGTGCGGGCGCTATGCTTGGTAGATCTATTTGGGGACAAGCTAAAAAAGAATTTGGCAAAGTTCAGGATAAAAATGTTAAAGAAGAAATGGTTAAAGATTTTGTAGACTTTTACGGTAAAAATATTGTCAATGAAAGTACATTAATTAATGGTGTTAAAGATTTTTTAATTTGGGCCAAAGAAAAAAATATATCTATGGCTGTTTGTACAAATAAACAAGAGCATCTAGCAGTTGATCTATTAAAAAAAATTGGCATTTATGACTTTTTTGAGTATGTTGCTGGACACAACACTTTCGATTATTGTAAACCAGATCCAAGACACCTGACCTCAGTTATAGAGATATTAAATGGAGATATAAAAAAAAGCCTGATGATTGGTGATAGTGAGACAGACGCCAATGCTGCTAAAGACGCTGGAATACCAGTTATTCTACTAGAAGACGGATATACAGAAAAAAAAATAACAGAAATTTATCACAATCACTTAATAAAAGACTTTGTAGGTATTGAAAAAATTGTATCAAAATATCTTTAAGATTGATTATTTTTTTTTAACTATTAAAAACTAAATCGTAAATAAGGAGTTTTTTTGATAGTTCATAATGTTAAAGTTTATCCATCCAAAATCCATCTACCGAAAAAAAAACAGCTCGCCTGGAAATTAGCTGAAATAGCAAGCGATAACGTAAAACTTAACAAAGATTGTATTGAAATGGTTATTAATAGAATAATTGATAATGCATCTGTAGCGATAGCATCATTGAATAGAGGACCAGTAATTTCGTCTAGAGAGATGGCCTTAAAACATTCTAGAAAAAATGGAGCCACATTATTTGGAGTAAATAGTAAGCTAAAGTTTGATTGTGAATGGGCAGCATGGTCAAACGGTACAGCAGTAAGAGAATTAGATTTTCATGATACTTTTTTAGCAGCTGACTATAGTCATCCTGGAGATAATATACCTCCACTTATAAGCGTGGCTCAACAAAATAAAAAAAGTGGTTTAGATCTTTTAAAAGGAATCATCACTGCATATGAAGTTCAAGTAAATTTAGTAAAAGGAATTTGTTTGCATAAGCATAAAGTTGATCACATTGCCCATTTAGGTCCAAGTGTTGCTGCTGGATTAGGAACAATGCTTAAATTAAACATTGAAACTATTTATCAAGCTATACAGCAAGCGTTGCACACAACTATTTCTACCAGACAATCAAGAAAGGGAGAAATATCAAGTTGGAAAGCTTATGCTCCTGCTCATGCAGGAAAACTTGCGATAGAAGCTGTAGATAGAGTCATGCGAGGTGAAGGAGCCCCAAGTCCAATTTATGAAGGTGAAGACAGTGTAATAGCAAGAATTTTAGATGGAAAAAAAGCTTTGTACAAAGTCCCTTTGCCTAAAAAAGGTGAAACCAAAAAAGCAATATTAGAAACGTATACAAAAGAATATTCGGCTGAATATCAATCTCAAGCTTTAATAGATTTAGCAAAGAAACTAAGAAAAAAAATAGATAATTTAAGTCAAATTAAAAAAATAGATATTTATACAAGTCATCATACCCATTACGTTATTGGAACAGGCGCAAATGATCCTCAAAAAATGGATCCAAATGCAAGCAGAGAAACTTTAGATCACTCAATTATGTACATATTTGCTGTCGCTTTAGAGGATGGTGATTGGCATCATATAAAGTCTTATACGAAAGCTAGGGCGAAAAGGAAAAGTACCTTGAAAATTTGGAGATCAATTAAAACTCACGAGGATAAAAAATGGACTAAAAAGTACCACAATCCAAACCCTAAAAAAAAGTCATTCGGTGCTAAAGTTGTTATTACTCTAAAAAATGGAAAAAAAATATCAGAGCAACAAGATAGAGCAGATGCACATCCCTATGGATCTCGACCATTTAAAAGACTGAACTATATAAACAAATTTTTAACTTTAACAGAGAATATTATTGATAAAAAAGAGAGTGATAGGTTTTTAAAAACTGTTCAAAACTTAAAAAAATTAAAATCTGGACAACTAGATAAGCTCAATATTGAGATAAAAAGAAATAAAATTAAAAAAAATCTAAAGAAAGGTATTTTCTAATGCATTTTGTTGAAAAAGAGCCTCCACAAAAAAGAATGGATTTAGATGAAAAACTTAAATCTAATAAAATTTTAAGAGTTCCTGGAGCATATAACCCTCTGACTGCTAAATTAATTGAAGAAATAGGCTATGATGCTGTTTATGTCTCTGGCGGTGTGATGGCTAATGATCTTGGTTTTCCAGATATTGGATTAACCACATTACAAGATGTCAGTACTAGATCATATTTAATTTCAAGAGTTACAAATTTACCTACAATCGTTGACATAGATACAGGTTTTAAATCTTGTAAAGAAACTATTGAAACTTTTGAACAATTTGGGATTTCAGCTGTTCATTTAGAGGATCAAATTGAAAGGAAAAGATGTGGTCATCTTGATAATAAAGAATTAATTCCAACTGATGCAATGGTTAAAAAAATTAAAGAATGTGTTTCTGCAAAAAAAGATAAAAATTTTAAAATCATTGCAAGATCAGATGCAAAAAGTGTTGAGGGGATCGATAAGATGATAGAGAGATGTAAAGCATATATCGATGCTGGGGCTGAAATAGTTTTTCCAGAAGCATTAAGTGATGAAAAAGATTTTGAGAAAGTTAGAAAAGAATTGTCTTGCTACTTATTGGCGAATATGACTGAATTCGGTAAATCAAAATTATTTAATTATAAAGAATTAGAGCAATTAGGTTACAACATAGTGATTTATCCTGTTACCACTCAACGGTTGGCTATGAAAAATGTTGAGGATGGGTTGAGAGACATTTATGCAAATGGACATCAAAATAATATTATTGATAAAATGCAAACGAGAAAAAGATTATATGAGCTTGTTGACTACGAAAAATATAATAGTTTAGACGAAAAAATATATAATTTTAGTACTGAAGGACATGAATAATGAGTGATGATATAAAAAAAGGTCTACTTGGAATTGTAGTCGATGAAACAGAAGTTTCAAAAGTCATGCCTGAAATTAATTCTCTCACTTATAGAGGATACGCTGCTCAAGATTTGTGTGCTAAATGTAAATTTGAAGAAGTAGCATATCTAATTCTAAATGGAGAGCTTCCAAATAAAAAACAATTAAAAAATTTTGAAAAGCAAGAAAGAAAGGAGAGGAAATTATCAAAAACTTTGCTTGAAGATATCAAAAAATTTCCAAAAAAAGCTCATCCCATGGATGTTGCAAGAACAGCTGTAAGTATTATGGGGCTTGAGGATAAGGATACTAAAGACAACTCACCAAAAGCTAATATGCGAAAGGTAATGAGAATTTTCGCAAAAACACCTGTTGCTTTAGCGGCGTTTTACAGATCTAGAAAAGGCAAAAAAATTATATCTCCTAAGAATAATTTATCTTTCTCAGAAAATTTTTTTCATATGTGCTTTGGCAAAGTTCCCAACAAAGATATTGTAAAAGCTTTTGATGTATCTTTAATTCTTTATGCCGAACATAGTTTTAATGTCTCAACTTTTACAGCAAGAACAATTACCAGTAGTTTATCAGATATTCATGGTGCAATTACTGGCGCAATTGCAAGTCTAAAAGGTCCTTTGCACGGAGGTGCAAATGAAGAGGTGATGCATATGATGAATAAAATTAAAAAACCTGAAAATGCACTTAAATGGATTAATAAAGCACTTGATAATAAAGATGTTGTTATGGGATTTGGCCATAGAGTTTACAAAAGTGGAGACTCAAGAGTGCCAACTATGAGAGAGTATTTTGGCAAAGTAGCAAAAATTAAAAAAGATAAAAAATTTGAAAAAATTTACGACATAGTTGAAAAAGTGATGATCGACAGGAAAAACATTTACCCCAACGTTGATTATCCGACTGGACCTACTTACCATTTGATGGGTTTCGATACTGATTTTTTTACACCCATTTTTGTGATATCAAGAATAACTGGTTGGTCAGCTCATATTATCGAACAACACGCTGCAAATAAACTTATTAGACCACTTGCTAGTTATAAAGGTAGTCAACATCGTAAAGTGGTTCGATTAAACCAAAGATAAAGTAATTATTTATGACTTAATGTTGTAACCTTTTTTCAAAAGTATTGTTACGACCATCACACAAATCACCAAAAACGAAATCATTGTCCCAATACTAATCCAAATATTAAAATCTGAAACACCGTAAAATGAAAATCGTAATCCATTAATTAAATAGACTACAGGATTAAAATATGTAACCATTTGCCAGAATTCTGGCAACATATCTAACGAATATAAACTTCCGCCTAAGAAGACCATCGGTGTAATCACCAAAGAGGGTATGATAGACATTTGTTCAAAATTTGTGCTCATCAAACCAATTAAAAATCCAAATAATGCAAAAGTAAATGAAACTAGAACTAACAAAAAAATCATTAATAATGGATGCTTAACTTCAACATCAACAAAAAACATCGATGTTATAAATATCATTACACCTACAATTAATGTTTTAGTTGCTCCAGCTCCCACGAAAGCCAAAACTACTTCAAAGGTAGAAATAGGTGCAGCTAAAATTTCATAAATTGTTCCATTAAATTTAGGAAAAAAAATTCCAAAAGATGTATTACTGATTGATTGTGTTAGTAAAGTTAACATCAATAAACCAGGAACAATATATGATCCATAACTTATACCATCGATTTTTTGAACATATCCTCCAATTACTGAACCAAAAACAATAAAATATAATGATGTAGATAAAACAGGTGATAATAGTGATTGAGTTAAGGTTCTTCTAAACCGATCCATTTCATGTAAATAAATTGCTTTCAACGCTTGAAAATTAAATTTCATTGTTCTCCCTAACTAATGATACGAATATTTTTTCAAGATTACTTTGTTCAGTTTTAAGGTCTCTGAGCTTCAAGCCAGCATCTTTAATATCTTGTAATAAATTTGTTATACCAGTTTGCTTTTCGTGAAGATTGTAAGTGTAAATTAATGACATTTTGTTAACACCAAAATTTAGACTATATTTATTTAGAGACTCAGGTATTTTTATAATTTCATCTTGTAATTCAATAGTTAAAGTTTTTTGCCCCATCTTTTTTAACAATTCTTTTTTTTCCTCAACGACGATGATTTCACCTTGATTTATAACACCAACTCTATCAGCTATAGCTTCTGCTTCCTCAATGTAATGAGTGGTTAAAATAACTGTCACTCCTGTCTCTCGTAAATTCTCGACCACCTTCCACATTTCCTGTCTTAATTCTACATCTACACCTGCTGTCGGTTCATCTAAAAATAATATTTGAGGTTCATGAGACAAAGCTTTAGCAATCAAAACTCTCCTTTTCATTCCTCCTGATAACTGACGGAGTATTCGATCCTTTTTATCCCATAAACTTAACTGTTTTAAAACTTTTTCAATATGGGCAGGATCTGGTTTTTTTCCATACAAACCTCTTGAATAAGATACATTGTTAAAAACTGTTTCAAATTGCTCTAAAGTTAATTCTTGAGGAACTAAACCAATTCTAGATCTTGTTTCTCTATAATCATTAATAATATCGAAACCCTCCACAGCGATTTCACCATTGGTAGGTTTTACAATACCACAAATAATATTAATCAAGGTAGTTTTGCCAGCTCCATTTGGACCTAGCATTGCAAAAATCTCACCTTTTTTTATATAGAGATTAATATTTTTTAAGGCAGTTAAACCATTTTTATAAACTTTCGAGAGATTATTAATCGCAATTTGATTGTCTAGCATGAAGCCAGATATATAACTATTAATTCACTTAATACAATCTTGTATATTAAAAGCTTTTAGCTTTAAGAACTAAGAATGGTAAAAAAGTTGCAATTATAAAAGATAAAAATAACAAAGACTGTGACACAATAGGTGCAAATAATTCTTTAGAAAATATAACACCAACTAATATACTTTTTGAAAAATCAGGAGCTGGAAACATCAAAAATCCCCCAATTAATCCAGCAAAAATTGAAACATAAGCAGTTTTTTCATTTATGTGCTTATTATAAAAACTATAGAAGACCGTTAAGACAAATGCACAACAAAATAAGTCAGCCAATAAAAAAAGGTATAATATATCAAATCCTTTTGATGCAATAATAAAAGATATAAGAGATAAAAATAATATTATATATTTTGAAAAATTTAGACTTTTCTTTTTATCTAGATTAAAAGTTGCATTTCCATCAACTACAATAAGGCTTGATATTGCATTTACTAAGGTATCAACGGTGGAAATAGTAAGCGCTAAACCTAGTACAATGACAAAAAAAGATAAAAATTTTGTCTGTTCTTTTAAAAGTAATGTGAAAAATCCAAGATCAGGGCGAATAGTTGGGTCTAATGAAAAGGCGACCATTCCTGTAAAACCCATAAAAAAAACTACCGGTACGATAATAAAAAATGAAATTACTAAACTTTTTTTTAAAGTTTCAAAATTTTTTGCTGCATACACTCTCTGCCAATTACCTTGATGGAATAGATTTGTAGCAGCAACGGCAATAAAAAAAGTCAAACCTGCTGTATAACTAGGAACATACGATAAACTTAAAAGCTGAGGATTTTTTTCTTTTACAAAGTCTATTGAAAAGTCAGATCCTGTGAAAATGTTAATATATATTAAAGAGATCAATAATAAAATTCCAATAACTATCATTTGAATATTATCTGTGAATATCGATGCTCTTAATCCTCCATATAAGGTGTAGACAAGTGTAGATATCAATACAATCAATGCTGTTACCCAAAGTTCTGTTCCAGAAATATAATTAATCAAAACTGCTACCGCAGTAACCTCTGCGCATAAAAAAATAAACATATAAAATATTGTTAATAACAAAATAAGTTTGAATAGACTTTTTCCAAACTTTTTTCTCATGAATTCTATTAATGAAGATCCTCGAGGAAGTTCTTTTCTAATTTTTTTTCCAAGATATATTAAAAAAAACATGGGAAAAGCAGTTCCCAAAGAGTATCCTATAACAGCGCCTATACCTCCCCAAGTTGCTGCTGAAGCTGGTCCAAACAAAATCCAAGCTCCTAAAGCAGATGCAGTTAAACTAGTAGTTAATGAGAAAACACCTATATTTCTATTAGCTGTAAGATAGTTATTTAATCCTTGATATTTATTTGAATTATATAGACCCAAAATTACAAATATTAGACTACTAGTTATAACTAATATTAAAGATGTGGATTGTGTTAAAAGATATGTTTTTTCCATTATTCTCCCTTTCTGAATTACCGGACAGGTTCAAAGGGTTTATTCTCAGTCTATTCAGACACCCCTTAAAGTTATAATTATACTTTGTTATCCATTATTTCAATCATACACTTAGTTGCATACTCCCTCCATTCTGTTGAGCTTTTGCCTTTAAGGCTATCTAAGTGATCTCGGTTATTTTTTATATCATTTTTATGCTTGATTTTATCTTGCTCATCTAAATTTGACTCCATTTTTGTCAAGTTGGTTTCCATGGCTTTTATCCAATTATTCCCTAACTCTACACACTTTTTGTCATCTTTTTCATCACAGATCTGTTTAAAAAAATTAAAAATAACTTCGTCAGTTTTTACAGGATTTTTCATTTAAGAAATATTATTTTTTAAAACAATTGTTAACTAAAATTGCCATTAAAATCCAAATTACAAAAACTTCACCGTTTGTGAAGGAATAATCTGCGCCAGCAAAACCAGCAACAATATTTATAGCGTAAATAATTATTGTAGAAATTACTAAGCTAAAAATTAAATTAATTAATCCAGTTACGTATTTCATATTTAAAGATTATCTATATTTCTGTCTAAAGCAAATTTAAAATTTCTATTTATAAGTGATGTTTTTTTTGATGCGCGAATATTATAAAAATATCAGGTTGTATTCAAACATTTTATTTTAATTTTAATTAAATATAATTCTTGAATACAACCTACTTAAAACTTAGTTTTTTGCTAAGGAGGTTATTCAAATGAATCAAAAGCCACCTGACACTTAGCTGGGTAGCTACATATCAAAAAAACAATATAAGAAGAAAATCCACTTGGATTTAAAAGCCAAAAAGGCGATATAGAGGAGCTCTTTTGGTGAAAGAGCTAAAAGAGCGAACCTCTGACAAAAAAGATTTAATGTGGTGCTCTAAACTTGCTATGACAAGCCTTACAATTAGCCCACATAAATTTACCTAAAGTACTTCTAACATCATCCGAAGTTTCAATTATTTTCGTAAGTTGTATCATATCATTTGAAGATTTAGTCATCAGAGCATTGAACTCGTCTTTATTTTCCCAAATAATTGGAAGAGCCTCTGTTTTAAATCCTTCTTTAGTATTTCCAGGAAAATATTCAATTAGTGTTTTATAATTTTCGCTCATTTCAATCATTAAAGTTTTCGCTTTTTCAAATTCATCTTTACTTGCTAAGGCTTGCA
Source organism: uncultured Pelagibacteraceae bacterium (assembly GCA_902540235.1). Lineage (GTDB taxonomy): Bacteria > Pseudomonadota > Alphaproteobacteria > Pelagibacterales > Pelagibacteraceae > Pelagibacter. The sequence continues at coordinate 16,756 of CACBLI010000010.1, read as the reverse complement.
CCCTTTTTGCGGTACTATAATTTTTACTAAAAAGTGCTTTTCTTCCCTTAATTATCTCCTCAACTGAAAGATCAAGTTCAGATTTTACTGGAAGTGACAAAATAACAAAAAATGAAATAAAGAAAATATACTTTAATATAATAATATTATATTTTAATATCATATGAGACTAACAAATAGCTTAACAGAATACGGCTTCATTTCCAAAGTATTTCATTGGTTAAGTGCCGCAGTCTTAATAATTCAAATTCCCCTAGGTTTCTATTTAGTTGATATGGATTTTGGTGATAAGAGGTTAACTGTTGAAAGTATCCATGTAACTCTTGGTTTAAGTATATTTTATCTAATTTTATTTAGACTTTTATACAAAACATTAAATCCAACACCTCGACTACAAAATAGTCTTTTTCCTGGACAAAAAATTATTGCAAAACTAAATCACATTTTTTTATATGTTTCAATTTTAGTAATAACTATATCTGGTGCTTTGAAAAAATTATTCAATGGAGAAGAGCTTGATATGTTTTTTTTTAACCTTGAAATCAAAGATAATTTTGAATTAGCAGAAATCTTTTACGAAATACATATTGTTGGGAATTATACATTAATAGCTCTTATATCATTACATATTTTCGCAGTCATAGTTCATAAACTTTTATTTAAAGAAAATTTACTAAAGAAAATTTTATAAAATAATACAAATTAATTTATCTTTAAATCTTAAAATATCTTTGTATTTTAATTCAATTTCTTGAACTCCAAAGTCTAATTGTTTATTCGAAAAAGTTAATAGGATTGAAATATATCTATTTTTAATCATCCTTAGATATTCTTTTTTTTTAACCTTTACATCAAAAAAAAATTTTTTTTTTTTCCTATAAGGATATAGCTTTGTGATAATCTTTAATATCTCCTTATCTCTTCTGAGAGATTGTTCTAGTTTATGTTTCATTAATTTAAAGGTTGGGATTTCATTTTTATTTGTTTCAAGGGTAAATATCAAAATTTTACCTTTCGAATTTAACTTTTTTTTTAACAATCTTAATAATCTTTTGATTTCTGCTAGTTTCATTAAATGAATTGTTTGTTTTATCAAAATTAAATCAAATTTTTGATTATCAGTTGAAGAATAATTTAAAGCATCTATTCTTTTAAAATTTATTCGTTTATCTTTATTTTTGTGGTTAATAATATCTATACCTAAGGGTTTTATTTTAAGCTTAAGCTTTGAATTTAAAGCACCTAGTATCTTACCCCGACCACAGCCAATATCTAAAATTTTTGAATTAGAATTTAGATTAAAATTTTTTATTAAAAATCTATTGAATGAATTAATATATTTTTGAGAGGATAGCCAAGTTTTATTATCCCAATTTTTAATGACAACTGATGCCATACTTTTTCAATCTCCAATAATTATATGGCCAAGGTGTAAGAAATCCAACTATGAGCATCAACGGTACAACCCACCATGTTAATATTGCACCACCTGTCAAAAAGTAATCTGTTAAATTCATTGCAACTTCCATGCTTATCATTGAAATAAAACTCATACCGAGTGCTGTTCTAAGGGCATTATTAAAACTAAAATTTTGCTTAATTAAAATTATTGTCTCAAGAATAATACTGGTAATTAAACCATTGATTATTGCTAAAATCATTATCCCTAATACTGGAAATGGTATTTTCGTTAATTGAAAATATAAGATCGTTCCAAAATCTCCTATAGCGCAACCAAGTAAACACCAAGCTGTATTCCTAGCACTTTGTTTCCAAGTTTTTGGGCAACGCCAGTCAAATGTGGTGGATTCCATATTTATGTGATAATATTTATTTATGATTTTTAAACAAGTTTTCGATAAAAAATCTAGTACCTACACTTACATAATTGCCTCAGCAAAAGGAAGAGAGGCTTTAATCATAGACCCTGTTTTAGAAAATGTTGAGGACTATATAAAAATACTCAATCAATTAAATCTAAAATTAGTAAAGGTGATAGATACTCACATACATGCTGACCATGTAACTGGTGCGGGAAAATTAAGAGACAAAACAAAATGCGTAACTATTATGGGTGAGCATACCCCAACTGATGCTGTAGAAGTAAAAGTTAAAGATGATGAAATAATTAAGTTAGATAAACTTAATTTTAGAGCAATTTATACTCCAGGACATACCTCTGATAGTTTTTGCTTTTTAATGGATAAATATTTATTTTCTGGGGACACATTACTTATCAATGGTACCGGCAGAACTGATTTTCAAAATGGTAGCTCTACAGATGCATATAACTCAATTTTTAATAGGCTCTTAAAACTTCCTGATGATACACTTTTATACCCTGCTCATGATTATAAGGGAGAAACTGTCAGCACTATTGGTAAAGAAAAAAGATCTAACCCAAGGCTACAAGTCAGAAATGTAGATGAATATATCGAAATTATGAATAATCTAGACCTTAAGAAACCAGAAAAAATTGATTATAACGTTACGAGTAATCTTAAATTAGGAATTTAGGTTTTAATCGAAGATTTGATCGCTTCGTATAGCAAATCTTTGGTTGTTTCACCTACGCTTCTATATATTTCTTTATTATCTTTAAAAATCAAAAGTGTAGTTTGAAACTGAACTTTTAATAATTCAGCAATTTCTCTATTTGTGACGTCAAAAGAGAAGTATTCAATATTATCAAATTTAATATCTGATAATCCACCTTCTTTTTTGGCGGTTTTTAAAATTTTCATTTGTCCTGCACAAGACGAACAATATTTAATCCAAGAACTTACAATTACAACTTTACCTTCGGATTGTGCTTTATCGAATAATTTTTTATCAAAAGTCGTTTCTTTCTCTATTGCATTGGCGTTTATTGAAAATAAACAAATAATAATAAATAAAAGTTTTTTCATAGCGATCTTATACAACAAAAATTAAAAACCAATAAGAAGCTAGACCTGAAAATATTGTCGCAATGATACTTCTTGAAAAAATCCCAATTACCACAGCAATTATAGCTGCGATTATCTTTGGATTATCCTGGATTTGAAATAGTCCTGCATCATTTATGAAGATTGCTGGAAAAATGATTGCAGGAAATATCGCGGACGGTACAAAAGACAATATCTCTCTAATTCTATCATTAAACATTTCTTTTTTAATTAAAGCAATCATAGTAAATCTTGTGAGATAAGTGATTAGTCCACAATATATTATTAAAGCCCAATTACTCATTTATTTTAATCATTTTCGTTAAAATAATTGCTGAAAGTAATCCAATTAATGCAGCAACAATTACATAAGCTTTAAATGGGATTATATTATAGCCAAGAGTAGCAACAAGTCCTGAAACAATTATTACAAATACATTTACAAATTTTCTAAAGTCGTTAATTAGTAATGCTAAAAAAGTTAATGGGATTGCAAAACTTAATCCAAGTTTTTCTGGAATAGCAGCACCTAGTATAATTCCTAAAAAGGTTGTTGATTGCCATATTATCCAACAAGTTGCGCCACCACCAACTAAATGAAAGTATTTATTTTCATCTTTATTCTTTTTGAAGTATTCATTTGATCTAGCAAATGCCTGGTCAATTAAAAAATACGAGATAATAATTTTCCAAATTAATTTTAAATCTGATAAATGTTCAGAAACAACAGCCCCATAAAGTAAGTGTCTTGAGTTCACGGCTCCTACTGAGCTTATAATCACCAAAGAAGAGGCACCCCCTGAAAATAATTGTAAAAGAACTATTTGAGATGCTCCTCCAAATATAATTAAAGACATACCAATTGTTTCCAAAGGTGTAAATCCAACATCAATAGCTAGAACACCAAATATTAAACCAAAAGGCACCACGGGGATCATTAGGGGACTTACATCAATCACGCCTTTTAAAAATATCTTTAACTTTCCATTCATTTTATTAAAGAGGCTTTTATTAGAAGCAAACTATATGATCAATATGAATTGGTCTTTTTATGCCAAATTTTTCATCTACTTCATGTTGATGAATATGATGAGAGTGAACAAATACAGGAATTAGAGTGTTAGTGGGAGTTTTGAGAGTGTAAATAAAGTTAGTACCTCTAAATTTTCTATCAATCACTTCAAATTTTAAATTGCTTGTGTCATCGTGATGTAAGTCTTCTGGTTGAATTAAAAGCTTTACACTAGACCCAATCGGGAATGGTTTAACAAAATTACCAGTGATTGTTCCAAGATCTTTATTTTCAAGACTTTTGGGGCTTGTAACTTCTGCAGGAATTAATATTCCTCTATTTAAAAAATTAACTACCTCTACCGAATTTGGTAAATGGTAAACATTATAAGGATCATCAAATTGTTTAAGTTCTTGATTTAAAATTATTCCACATTTTGATCCCAAGTAAAATGCTTCATAAGAATCATGGGTAACTATAATTGTTGTTATCTTTGAATTTTTAAGTATTTTTTTTAACTTTTCTTGTATCTCCTCTTTAAAACTTTGATCTACATTCGACAATGGTTCATCTAAAAGTAACAAATCAGGCTTAGTTATGAGAGATCTTGCGAGTGAAGCTCTTTGAGCTTCGCCAGCACTTATTTCATGAGGAAATTTATTCAGTATGTGAGAAATATCTAATAAGTTAATTAATTCCTCAAAATTTATTGATTTGTCTTTTTTGATCTCATTTCTTTCAGCTCCTAATAATATATTCTTTTTAACTGTGTAGTGTGGAAATAAACTGTTTTCCTGAAAAGCCAAGGATATGTTTCTTTTCTCTGGTTCGATATTAATATTTTCTGAGGACAAAGTTTTTCCTTTGAGCGCGATTGAACCTTTATTTATATTTTCCAAACCTGCAATAGTTCTCAAAATTGTCGTTTTGCCAATACCTGAGGGTCCCAATAAACATATGATGTCCCCTTCTTTTTCTATAGAAAAGGAAACATTCTTTACCTTAACTTTATTTCCGATCTTAAAGTCAACGTTTTTAATTTCAAAAAAATTATCACTCATTATTTTCTCTTAAAATATATTTTGATGTTACTATAATAAATAAACTAGCAATTAAAATTAAAAATAAGGAAGGTACTGCTGCGGCTTCTAATAAATCTTCAGATGCAGAGATATATGCGGTGGTAGCAAAGGTTTCAAAATTAAAAGGTCTTAAAATAAGAGTTATTGGTAATTCCCTAATTATTTCTAAAGAGATAAGTATGATAATAAACAAAAGGGAATTTCTTAAAAAAGGTATGTGAATATTTGTAAAAGTTTTTCTTTTAGAATAGCCAAGTAAGTAAGCACTCTCATCGACAGAAATATTCATCTTTTCATATCCTGATTTTATTCCATTAAAAGCTAATGAATAAAATCTGATAAAGTAAACTAAAACTAATCCAAACACAGATCCTATAAATATTTTTTTGATTGAAGAAAATCCAAATGATTTAATTATACTATCATCGAACCAAGCTATAAAAGTAATGAAAGCAATTGCTAAAATCACTCCAGGTATAGCATAGCCTGAAATTGATAATGTAGATAAAAAATTGAGAGTTTTATTATTTGAAACTCTATTGCCATAATTTGATATTAAAGAAAATATTATTAAAACTAAACTAGATAATAAAACTAAGTACAAAGTATTCAAAACTAAATTAGTTATTTCTAAATCAAACAAATTTTCAGGAAATTTTATTGTCCAGTAAAGCATTTGACTTAGTGGAAATAAAAAACTCACAAAAAAAATAAAAAAACAAAAGATAAAAGCTAAATAAGCATTAATTCCAAAGAGTTTTATTTTTACTTTTTGTTTAAATCCACCTTTCGAATTAAAATGATATTTAGCTCGTCTTCTAGATAGATTTTCTAAAATAAATAATGAAAATATAAATAATAATAAAAAAAAAGATATACGATTAGCAAAAGCTAAATCATCAAAATAAATCCAAGAGTTATAAATACCTGTAGTCAAAGTATTTATTGAAAAAAAGTCAACTGCACCGAACTCTGCTAAAGTTTCCATTGCTACCAAAGATAAACCCGCAACTATAGCCGGTCTTGCTGCAGGCAATATTACTTTAAAAAAGGATTTAAATCTTGAAAAGCCTAAATTTTTTCCAAGATCAATAAGATTTTGCGACTGATATAAAAATGATGCCCTAGCAAGTATATACACATATGCATATAAAGAGAAAGATATTGATAATATCGCTCCAAACATACCATCAAATTTAGGAATATTTTTATTATAATTTGCCTCGCCAAATAAGTTTTTTAAAATTGTAAATGCAGTTCCGTAATTTTCAAAAAAGGCAGTTAAAGAGTATGCATAAATGTAGGGTGGGACTGCAAAAGATAATATCAATGCCCATTTAAAAAAATTACTTCCTGGAAATTCATAGAAAGATACCAGGTAAGCAGTGCCAGTACCAATCATGAAGGTAAGTAATAAAACTGATAACAAAAGAGTAAGTGAATTAAAAATATACTCAATTAGAAAAGTATTTTTTAATATTTCATAATAATTAGATGTAGCTTCAAAAAAACTTGCAAATACAGTTATCACTGGAATTAGCACAATTAAAGAAATTAAAAAAGATGAAACAAACCAACTATTGAATTTCATATTATAATCCGCCTTATGAACATGAAAAAAGTAAAGTGTCCACAATTAACTTTCACTAATAGTGGACACTATTTAAGAAAATCAAAAATTAAATACTTTTAGGATATGCGGAACCTCCTCAGTCTTAATTTCTGTTATTTTTCTTTTATTTATCCTTTCATTGATTTTTTTACACTCAATTAAACATGGGGAACATGCAACCGAAGATTTATTAAAATCAACTTCAGAAATAAATTTTTCTTTTTCTTTTTCTTTTGCCATACTTACTTCCAACCAGCGGCTGTCATAACCTCTACTGCGGCAGCTTGATTTTTTCCATAAGAATCTAGTTTAGTCTTCATGTCTTGTTTGAAATCTAATCCTAAGTTATTAACAACTAGTGGACTTGGTGAAACACCATCAATCATTGGAAACTCAAAAGTATTATTTGTAAAATGCTCCTGAGACTGCGGAGTTAATAAAAACTCTACAAGTTTGACAGCGTTAGTTTTATTTGGTGCACCTTTTACTAAGGCTGCACAACTAACATTCATGTGTGTTCCTCTGTCATTTTGATTAGGGAAAAAAGCTTTAACTTTTTTAGCTGCTTCTTGTTGTTCTGCACCTTTTTTTCCAGATAACATCAGAGCTAAATAGTATGTGTTAGCCACTGCAATATCTGCTTCACCAGCAGCCACTGCCATTATTTGAGCTCTGTCATTACCGGTTGGTGCTCTTGCCATGTTAGCGACAACTCCTTCAGCCCATGCAGCTGTTGCAGCTTTTCCATTGTTTTTTATCAATGATGCTACAAGAGATTTGTTGTAAATATTGCTAGATTTTCTAATTACTAATCTACCTTTCCATTTAGGATCAGCTAGACCTTCATAAGTCATTCCAGATAATTCAGCGCCAGTTACTCTTTCAGGTGAATAATAAATTATTCTTGCTCTTTTTGCGATTCCAACCCACTTGCTTGTTCTAAAAGTTTTTGGAACAGCTGCTTTAATAGCAGGGGATGTTAAACCACCTTGAAGTGTGCCTTTCGCATCCATAGCACCACACCTTCCAGCATCTGCTGTGATATATAGGTCGGCTGAAGTATCTGCGCCCTCGCTAATTATTCTTTTTTCTAAGGCACCAGATTTGCCATTAATTAAATTTACTTTTATGCCAGTTAAATTTGTAAAATTGGAATAAAGTTCTGAGTCTGCTTTGTAATGTCTTGCATTAAAAACATTAACTTCATTTGCGATAGAAAAAGTTGATACAAATAAAGATGTGATTATTGCAAAAATCGTTACTTTTTTCATTCGTTCTCCATTTCTCCGCATTATTTAGTTGAAAATGATAACTATTCGCAATGATAATGATAATCAATCGCAACAATGTCGCACACGGATAATCTTAAAGAGAATTATCTAAAAATGCCGTATTAAGCTTCCCAGTCGCCAATTTTACTGAATAAAAAATTTCTAAATGCTTGAACTCTAGCGGTATTTTTTAAGGATTGAGGATACACAAAATGGGCTTCTGTAATTGGACCTTCAGATTTTGGTAATACCTTTATAACTTTGTTTGAGTCACTTACCAAATATTCAGGTAATGCTGCTAAACCAACTCCAGACTCAACAGCTAAGAGTAAACCCATAACACTGTTAACTTTCATTATAGTTTTTCTTTTTTTGCCATCGTGCATACCAAGTTTTAAAGCCCAATCTGGATTATAAACTGGAGATGGTGCTCCTTTACCAAATGAGATAAACTTATGCTTGTTCAAATCTCCTATAGTTTTAGGCATTCCATTTTTTTCAAGGTATTTATTTGAACCATAAATATAGTATTTAATATCAACTAATTTTTTTTGAATGTAATTAAGCTGTTTAGGTCTTCTCATAAAAATACCTATATCTGCCTGTCTTGTGCTCAAATCTAATTCTTTATCATCAAATACAAGTTCGATCTCTATTTCTGGATGAAGTCTCATAAATTCTTGTATTCTAGGAGTTAACCAATGTGTACCAAAACTTCTAACAGTGGTGATAGTTAATTTACCAGTAGGTTTATTTTTTTGATCACCTAATGAAGTTTCTACCTCTTTTAACTTGCTAATTACCTCATGTGCAGTTTTGAAAACATACTCACCATTTTCAGTAAGTGTTAATCCCCTTGCGTGCCTTTCAAATAATTGAACTTTCAAATCTTGTTCAAGGGATTGTATTTGTCTGCTTATAGCTGACTGACTTAGATTTAAATTGACAGTTGCACTAGTAAAACTACCAGCTTCTGCAACAGCATGAAAGATTTTTAATTTATCCCAATCCATTATTTGTTTAAATCAATTAAAACCCTTCCAGTGATCTCACCTTTAAGTATTTTAGGATAAGTTTCAATCAATTCCTCTAAACTTATTGTTTGAATAGACTTTTCTAATAAATCAAAATCAATTAAATTAGCTGCTTCTCCCCAAATAAATTCTCTTCTTTTAATACTGCAGTTTGCAGAGTCCATGCCCCAAAGTTTTATACCTCTTAACATAAACGGAATAACATTGGTGTTAAGTTCATTTGTACTTGCATTACCACAAACTGCTATAATACCTGTTGGATTTGTTTGCACTATTGCGTTGGCTAAAATTTTTCCACCAACAGTATCAACGACCCCATCCCATAAGCCTTTATCAATTAATTTTGGATCTTTATCAAATTCAGCCCGATTTATAACGTTTTTTGCACCAAGTGATTTCAAATACTCTGTTTTTGAATCTTTTCCAGAAACAGCTGTAACCTCATAACCCATTTTATTTAAAATCATCACAGCAACACTTCCTACACCGCCTGTTGCTCCTGTGACTAAAACATTTTTTACTTTTTCACCAAGTAACAACTCTTCTCTTGCTTTTATAGCGAATGCTGCCATTAAAGATGTGAAACCTGCAGTACCTAAAGTCATAGCTTGTTTACTTGTTAAGTTTTTTGGTTTTTTTACTAAGAAATCTCCATTGACTTTTGCAATTTGTGAGTATCCACCATAAAATATTTCTCCAACCCTAAATCCTGTCAAAATTATCTCATCACCTTCCTTAAATTTTGAATTTTGACTTTCAATTACAGTTCCTGAGAAATCGATACCAGGGATGTGGGGAAACTCTTTTACTAACCGCCCACCATTTTTTTAAAATCATGCCATCTTTAAAATTTAAGTCTGAAAAATCTACTTTGACTGTAACATCCCCATGTTTTAAGAAATTTTTATCGATAGATTTTACTTCTCTTATAAATTCTTCACCTTTTTGATCTAAAACTAATGCTTTAAATTGATTAGACACTTTATTCTTTTGAAATACTTATAAATCTTAAATATCTATTTTGATAACTTAGATCATCTTTAAATTGACCTAAATAATAATTTGTAACAGTTGTAGCTTGCTCTTTTTTAATGCCTCTCATAGTCATACATTGGTGAGTTGAATCTATTGTAACAGCTACTCCTTTAGCATCTAAAGACTGCATAAGGGTATTCGCAATTTGCATAGTAAGTCTCTCTTGTGTTTGAAGCCTTTTAGAGAATACTTCAACAACTCTAGCCAATTTACTTAAGCCAACTACTCTATCCTTAGGAATGTATGCAACATGTGCTTTTCCAATGATAGGTGCCATATGGTGTTCACAATGACTTTGTACGGAAATATTTTTTTGGATAACCATATCATCATAACCATCAACATCTCCAAATGTTTTATCTAAAATTTGATTAGGATCCTCATTGTATCCTTTAAAATACTCCTTAAAGGCTTTAACTACTCTTTTTGGAGTTTCCAATAAGCCCTCTCTGTTTGGATCTTCACCCATCCAAGCTAAGATTGTTTTAAAAGCCTCCTCAGCTTCTTTATCTGAGATTTTATTTTTTTGTTTATTGATATCTGTATCTTTAACAAGTTTCATGCAGAGTTTTATACCTATATTTTGTTAATTTTAAAATATTTAAAATACAGCTATATGTGCTACATAATAACTGTATATGTTCAAAAAAAGAGAAAATGTAGTCGAAATCGAAGAAGGCAATCTTCTATCTCCAAAATTTGATAATGATGGACTTATTCCAGTTATTACAATGTGTGCAAAAACAAAAGAGATTTTAATGCACGGCTATATGAATGTTGAGGCGCTAAAAAAAACAATTGAAACAAAAGAGGCTCATTATTTTAGTCGATCAAGAAATGCTATCTGGCATAAAGGAAAAACAAGCGGTTTTACTCAAAGAGTAAATGAAATAAGAATTGACGATGATCAAGATTCTATATGGTTAACTGTAGATATTGGCGATGGTGCAAGTTGTCATGTCGGTTATAGATCATGTTTTTATAGATCAATTCCCTTAGGACCTATCGATAATGGACGTAAAGTTGAAATGAAATTTTTAGAAAAAGAAAAAAAGTTTGATCCAGAAAAAGTTTATAAAGGTCAACCAAATCCCACTAAGATATAAGACTTATGAAAGTGTTAAGCCCTTTTGGCCCTAAGATTGCTATAGTCAAAATTCCAAAAAAAATTATAAATAATATCAATTTGGAAGTAGATAAAATTATAGGTGATAAAAAGAGATTAAAAAAAAGTGATTACTCAAAAAAATTGGTTGGTCAAGTGATGCAAGAAATAAAATTAGATAATAAATTTATCAAAAAAAATCTTTTAAAATTTGTTAAAGATAATATCAAGAAATATATAAAGCAAAGTTCTAAAAGAGATGTAAAAAAGATAAGTCTTAAAAGTCTTTGGGTAGTTAGACAATTTAAAAATGAGTATAATCCAATTCATTTTCATAGTGGTAATATTTCAGGTGTTGGTTATTTAAAAATACCCAAAAATATTACTAAAAGTAAAAAAAGACTTAAAACAAATGGAACTATAGATTTTATCCATGGCTCAAAATCATTTTTAAGTGATAGTTTATTTAATCATAATCCAAAAGTTGGTGATATGATTTTATTTCCAAACAATTTAATGCATACCGCTTACCCTTTTAAAAGAGAGGGAGAGCGAAGATCTTTTTCTTTTAATGTAGATATTGATAAAAAAACATTAGATATTTTTAATGGATAAAATTCAAAAAAACGTTTTAGGTGAAGATTTAGAGCTTTGTTCTAACAACCCTTTAACCGGCTGGTATAGAGATGGATGTTGCAATACCGATGAAAATGATCATGGTTTACACACCGTTTGTGCAAAAGTGACTACAGAATTTTTAGAATGGTGTAAAGATGCTGGTAATGATTTAATTACACCTCACCCTGAATTTGGTTTTCCAGGACTTAAAGATGGTGATGGTTGGTGTGTTTGTGCAACTTGGTACGCAAGAGCTGTAGAAGCTGGAAAAGGTTGTCCTATTTATTTAAAAAGTACTCATGAAAATACTTTAAAGTTGCTTCCAATTGAAACATTAAAAAAATTTGCAATAGATTTATCTTAATTACATGTTCCCATATCTTGGTCCACCTCCACCTTCAGGAGTAACCCAAGTAATGTTTTGTGATGGTTCTTTAATGTCACAAGTTTTACAGTGAATACAATTTTGAGAATTAATTACAAATTTATTAATATTATTTTCTCTTTGAACCTCATAAACACCTGCAGGACAATATCTCTGGGCAGGCTCATCATATTCTTCCAAAGTATAACTAATAGGTAAATTTGGATCCTTTAACTTTAAGTGAACTGGTTGATTATCGGCATGATTAGTCCCTGTCAAATAGACAGAGCTTGTTTTATCAAAAGTAAGAACATTATCTGGTTTAGGATAATCAATTTTGGGCATCTCTTTAGCTGATTTTAATGTCTGATGATCTGCATGTTTATGTTTTAATGTGAATGGAAGTTTGCCTCTAAACAGAATTTGGTCAATTCCTGTAAAAATAATCCCCAATATTAAACCCCAGCTAAAACTAGGTTTTACATTTCTAGCTTTATATAACTCATCATATAACCAACTTTGTTTGAACTTTTCCTCAAAGTTAGATAAATCCTTATCATTTTTAATGTGTTCATTAATTGTTTCAGCAGCTATCATTCCACTTTTCATAGCAGTATGAGAACCTTTTATTTTTGGCATGTTTAATGTTCCAGCATCACATCCAATAAGTAATGCACCAGGCATAAACATTTTTGGTAAACTTTGGAAACCACCTTCAATCAATGCTCTTGCACCATAGGAAATTCTTTTTCCTCCCTCTATCATTTTTTTTATGGCTGGATGAGTTTTAAATCTCTGAAATTCATCGAATGGCGATAAATGTGGATTTTTATAATCTAATCCAATTACATATCCTAAAAAAATTTGTTTATTTTCAGCATGATAGATAAAACTTCCACCGTAAGTGCTGTTATCCAATGGCCAACCAGCACTATGTATAACCAGTCCTTCCTGATGATTTTTATCCTCTATTTCCCAAATTTCTTTAAAACCAATTCCATACTGTTGAGGATCTTTTCCTTTATCAAGTTCAAACTTTTTGATTAATTGTTTTCCTAAATGTCCCCTACATCCTTCAGCAAATACAGTAACCTTCCCTAACAATTCTATTCCAGGTTCAAAACTATCTTTTTTATTTCCGTCTTTGTCTACTCCCATATCTTGAGTGGCTACACCTTTAACTGAACCATCTTCATTATATAAAATTTCACTAGCCGGAAAACCTGGAAAAATTTCGACACCTAAACTCTCCGCTTGTTCTGCTAACCATCTACACAAATTAGCAAGACTAATTATATAGTTTTTATGGTTTTGTTGAACAGACGGTAATAACCAAGTTGGCCAACTTAATGATTTTGTTTTACTTAAAAATAAAAATTTTTCTTTAGTAACTTTAGTTTTGATTGGCGCATTTAATTCTTTCCAGTTTGGAAACAATTCATCTAGAGCTCTAGTTTCAAAAACATTTCCACTTAATATATGAGCACCAATCTCAGAAGCCTTTTCTAGAATACAAATGTTTAAGTCTGAATTCAGTTGTTTTAATTTAATTGCAGTTGTTAATCCAGATGGACCACCACCTACAATAACAACATCATATTCCATTTTCTCTCTGGACATAGACTAATTTTTTACAGATTATATTATTTTTGTATAGTGTTTAATTTGTTCAGTTCTTCTAAAAATTTTGGTAGTGCATCAAATAAATCTGCCTCTAAACCATAATCTGCAACACTAAAAATTGGTGCTTCGCCGTCCTTATTTATAGCAACAATTACTTTGCTCTCTTTCATTCCAGCTAAATGCTGAATAGCACCAGAAATTCCTACAGCAATATATAGGTCTGGCACAACGACTTTGCCAGTTTGTCCAACTTGATGATCATTTGTTATATAACCTGCATCGACTGCAGCTCTTGAAGCGCCGATAGCAGCATTAAGTTTATCTGCAACAGCAGTAATTAATTTGAAATTTTCACCACTTTGCATACCTCTGCCACCTGAAACGACTACTCTAGCCGTTCCCAATTCTGGTCTATCTGATTTGATTTCCTCTTTTTTTATAAATTTAGTAATTTCTGTTGCTTCAGCAGCATCACCATTTTGTATTTCAGCTGACCCACCTGATGTTGGAGCGGGGTCAAAGGATGTGGGCCTGATTGTTACACACTTTATTTTATCATTGCTTTTTACTGTAGCAAATGCATTACCTGCATAAATTGGTCTTTGAAATGTATCTTCAGATATTACTTTCGTAATGTCACTAATCTGAGAAACATCTAATAACGCTGCAACTCTTGGCATTAAGTTCTTTCCAAAAGTATTCGCTGAACATACTATGTGAGAATAATTTTCAGAAAGTTTTATAATAACTGATGTGTAATTCTCTGCTAAATAGTTTTCATAAATTGGATTATTCACATTTATAACCTTTTTAACATTAGGAACCTGAGAAATTGATTTTGCTACTTCTTCAGAATTTGATCCAATTACTAAAACATGAACATCTTCATTAATTTGAAATGCAGCAGAAATTGCATTTAAAGTAAAAGGTTTAACTTCTTTATTGTTATGTTCTGCTATTAATAAAACTGACATTATATCACTTTAGCCTCATTTTTTAATTTTTGAACTAATTCTTCAACACTTGCGACTTTAATCCCAGCCTTTCTTTTTGGGGGCTCTTCTACTTTAATTTGTTCTATTCTTGATTTTACGTCGACTCCGAGATCACCAGCACTTATTTGCTCTATAGGTTTCTTCTTAGCTTTCATTATATTAGGTAAAGAGGCATATCTTGGTTCGTTTAATCTTAAGTCACAAGTAACTATAGCAGGTACTTTCACCTCAATAGTCTCCAGTCCTTCGTCGACCTCCCTAGTGACCTCCAAAGTTTTTTCTTTTACTTCTATTTTTGATGCAAATGTTGCTTGTGGCCAATTTAAAAGCGCAGCTAACATTTGACCAGTTTGATTACAATCATCATCAATAGCTTGTTTACCCATAAAAACTAGATCTGGCTTTTCTTTTTCAACAATCTTTTTTAAAATTTTGGAAACCGCCAAAGGTTCTATTACCCCATCAACTTTTACTAAAATACCTCTATCAGCTCCAACAGCTAATGCTTTTCTTACAGTCTCTTGTGCCTTTTCTTCTCCGACCGAAACTGCCACAACCTCTTTAGCTTTACCTGCTTCTTTAATTTTTACTGCTTCCTCTATTGCATTATCATCTGGAGGATTTGTAGACATCTTAACATTGTCGGTAACTACCCCAGAGTTATCTTCTTTGACTCTTATTTGAACGTTATAATCAATAACTCTTTTGACTGCGACTAGGATTTTCATTAAGCTCTCAATAATTTATTTTCATTATCATAAGGGCTTTCTTCTAAAATTGTTGCCTCGTACATTTTTCCCAGTATATCAACTTTTAGTTTTTCACCAACATTAGCTAAATCAGGTTTGACCATTGCTAGTGCGATTGATTTATCTAATCTAAAACCGTACTCACCACCTGTAGCTCTTCCAACTACTTTATTATCTTTATAAATTGGATTGTTTCCTAAAACATCCGAGTCTGTTGTATTATGAACCTCAAGAGTAACTAACTTATTATCAAAACCTTTTTCTCTCCATTTATTAAGCGCTTCTAAACCAATAAAGTTGCCTTTGTTAGGGTGAACAAATCTATCTAAACCTGACTCATAAGGAGAATATTCTATTGATAATTCTGTACCTACAAGTTTGTAAGATTTCTCAATTCTTAAACTATTCATCGCTCGTATACCAAAAGGTTTCAGTCCTAAGTCTTTACCAGCTTCCATCAACTTATCAAAAATATGATTTTGATATTCAATTGGATGATGGAGCTCCCATCCTAACTCTCCAACAAAATTTACTCTCATTGCATTTACTGGTGCATATCCAACATTGACATTTTTAGCGGTAAGCCATTTAAAGTTTTCATTTGAAAAATCATCGGTTGAAACTTTCTGCATCAGTTCTCTTGCTTTTGGTCCCGCAACTACAAGAACTCCAGTGCTATTTGTAAGATCCTCAAATATAACTGATCCATCTGTTGGCATCCATTTTTGGATCCAGTCGTGATCTAATCTTAAATTCGCACCCGCTGATACAAGATAATAACTATTTTCTGATTCTTTCATAATCGTAAATTCTGAATGCACGCCGCCTTTTGTGTTAAGGGCATGGCATAAATTTATTCTACCGATCTTTTTAGGTAGTTTATTTGCAACTAAATAATCTAAAAATTCCTCTGCTTTTGGACCTCTAATTCTACATTTTGCAAATGCAGTCATATCTAAAAGCCCAACGTTTTTTTTCACGTTTTCACATTCTCTTTTAATTGCATCAAACCATTTAGATCTTCTAAACGACCAATCATCTTTTTGTTCCATGCCATCAGTTGCAAAAAAATTTGGTCTTTCCCAACCAAATTTTTGACCAAAAACTGCCCCAAGTTCTTTCATTCTTTCGTAACAAGGCGATGTTCTAAGTGGTCTTGCAGCTGGTCTTTCTTCATCAGGATAATGAACAATAAAAACGTGGCTGTATGCCTCCTCATTTTTTGCTTTCAAATAAGACTTAGTCGCATAATTACCGTAACGTCTTGGCTCAACACCAAGCATATCAATTGTTGGTTCACCATCAATGATCCATTCTGCTAATTGCCAA
>CACBLI010000009.1 GCA_902540235.1 uncultured Pelagibacteraceae bacterium | reverse complement strand
GACTTTATTCCATCTTCATGAAAACCATAACCAAAATAACTTCCACAAAACAATAAATTTTCTTTATTTTGAATTTTTTTTAAATTTTTTTGATTATCTAAGGCTTTTTGATCATAATAAGGGTGAGTAAATTCAATTTTTTTATAAGTTTTTTCATTTGGAATTTCTTTTAGAGGATTTAGCGTGAGAAAAATATTCTTTTCACAGTTAATATTTTGTAAAAGGTTTAGCCAATAAGATAATGAACTTTTGTTTAAATTTTTGGGATCAACGTAACTATTCCACGATGACCAAGCTTTTTTATTTTTTGGCATTATACTTTCATCACAATGTAAAACTGCAAGATTTTTTTTGTAATCGAAGTTAGATAAAGTTTTTATTTCTTGGTCAGTAGGATTTTTGATGAGCGATAAGGCTTCATCTGCGTGAGTAGCTAAAATAACTTTATCATAATCGAAAAATTCATTAGCTCCTCCATAGTAAACTTGAACTCCCGATGAAACTCTTTGAATTGAATTTATCTTGTAGTTTTTAAAATACTCACCACTTATTTTAGATAATACTTTATTTACATATGTTTTGCTTCTGTGAGCTACTGTATACCATTGGGGTCTATTACGTAGTTTGAATAACCCATGGTTTTGAAAGAATTTTAAAAAAAAATTCATAGGCATTTTTCCAGCTTCATATGGGGGCATTGACCAGATAGCAGACACCATTGGAATAATGTGGTAATTGATGAAACTTTTTGACCATCTATTTTTTTTTAAAAATTCGTCTAAGGTCATCACTAGATCGATATTTGAAATTTTATCACATAATTTATAAAATTTTAATATTTCTATAAACATTCTTATAAATTCAATATTTAAAAAATTTGATTTATTAGCAAAAATTCCTTTTAGACCTTTGCCACAATATTCAAAATTTGTTCCCTCAACAGAGACAGAAAATGACATATCACTTTTTTCGATTTCAATATCAATTTCATTAAAAAAATTTATTAAATTTGGATATGTAAGATGATTAAAAACTATAAAGCCTATATCAACAGGAATTCTTTTCTTATTTACGATAACATCAATAGTATATGAATGACCTCCAAAGCGATCTTCCTTTTCAAAAAGGTCAACATGGTGTTTTTTTGATAAAAAATAACTCGCACTTAATCCTGAAATACCAGAACCAATTACAGCGATTTTCATTAATTAAGCTGCGTCTTCTTTAAACTCATCCATACTTGGACAGGTACAAAAAATATTTTTGTCACCATAAACATTATCGACTCTTGCTACTGGTGGCCAAAATTTATTTGTTCGTAAAAATTTAGCTGGATAGGCTGCTTCTTCTCGAGAATATTTGTGTTTCCAGTCATTTGATGCCAGTTCAGTGTCAGTATGAGGAGCGTTTTTAATTGGTTTATCAACTTTATCAAATTTGCCAGATTTAATATGATCTATTTCTTGTTTTATTTTTATTAATGTATCACAAAATCTATCAAGTTCAGATAAACTTTCACTTTCAGTAGGTTCTATCATCATTGTTCCAGCCACTGGCCATGACATTGTTGGTGCATGAAAACCAAAGTCAATGAGTCTTTTAGCAATATCCTCTTCAGTTACACCTGTTTCTGATTTAATCTTTCTAATATCAATAATGCATTCATGTGCAACATTACCTTTTGATCCTTTATACAGAATTGGAAAGTGATTTTTAAGTCTATTAGCAATATAATTTGCATTTAAAATTGCAATTTTTGTTGCAAGTTTTAATCCTTCAGAGCCCATCATTTTAATATACATCCAAGAAATTGATAAAATACTTGAGCTGCCCCAAGGAGCTGCAGAAACCGCTCCTATTCCAGTTGCAGGTCCACAATCTTTTACAACTGGATGATTAGGCAGATAAGCTAGCAAGTGTTTTCTACATGCAATAGGGCCCATACCAGGTCCGCCTCCACCATGTGGAATACAAAATGTTTTATGTAAGTTTATGTGACAAACATCAGGACCAAAATTTCCTGGTTTTGCAATTCCAACTAAAGCATTTAAGTTTGCTCCATCCATATAAACTTGACCTCCATGTTTATGAATTAAATCACATATATCTGTGATCTTCTCTTCAAAAACTCCATGGGTAGATGGATAAGTTACCATCAATGCTCCAAGATTTTCAGAATGCAGCTCTGTTTTTTTTTTTAAATCCTCAAAATCAACATTTCCCTCTTTATCACAATTAACTACTACAACTTTCATTCCAACCATTTGAGCACTTGCAGGATTGGTTCCATGAGCAGAGCTAGGTATTAAACATATATTTCTATTTTTATCGCCTCTATCTATATGATATTTTCTAATTACCATTAATCCTGCGTATTCACCTTGAGCACCGGCATTTGGCTGAAGTGAAACCCCCGAAAAACCTGTAATTGATCTTAGCCAATTTTTAAGATCAGTGAATAATGATCTGTATCCTTCCATTTGCTCAACAGGCACAAACGGATGCGGCTCAGCTAATTCTCTCCAAGAAATAGGTATCATTTCTGCAGTGGCATTTAATTTCATAGTGCATGAGCCAAGGGCAATCATAGTTCTGTTAAGAGCTATATCTTTATCCTCTAACTTTTTGAGATATCTAAGCATTTCTGTTTCTGAATGATATGAATTAAAAACAGGATGTTCTAAAAACTTTGAGGTTCTTAATAGATTTTCAGGTAAATTAGGTAAACTTACTGTAGGATCCTCTTTTTTTATTGATTCTGCTGCGTTAAAAATTTTCAATAATTGATTCACTCTATAAACATTTTTTTTTTCATCAAAAGAAACAGCAAGCATTTCTGAATTTACTTTTCTAATATTAACTTTTTGTACCAAAGCATTTTTAAAAATTTGATCAGTTTTCTCTTTAGTAATAATTGTTACAGTGTCAAAAAAATAATCTGAATAAATTTCGTAGCCAGACTGTTTTATTTTATCAGCAAAATTTTTTGCTAACTGAGATACTCTCTCAGAAATATTCTTAATTCCGTCTGGACCATGATAAATACAATATGCTGCTGAAACAATAGCTAATAAAGCTTGAGCAGTACAAATATTACTTGTAGCTTTGTCTCTTCTAATATGCTGCTCTCTAGTCTGCAGTGACAATCTATAAGCTTTATTTCCATGTCTATCTACAGAAACACCAACTATTCTTCCTGGCATAGATCTTTTATATTCATCTTTTGTTGCAAAAAAGGCTGCATGCGGTCCACCGTAACCCATTGGTATACCAAATCTTTGTGAGCTTCCTACTGCAATATCAGCTCCAAGCTCTCTTGGTGTTTTTAGTTTAGCAAGTGCAAGAAGATCGCATGCTAAAATTGCTTTACCGTTTTTTTTATGAATTTTACTTATTGCTTCACTAGGATCTTTAATATCACCCAAGGTCCCAGGGTACTGTAAAATTCCACAAACAATATCTTCTTGTAATTGCTCTATAACCTTATCCTCGTTTCCAACAAGAACTTTTAGACCCATTGGCTCTGCCCTTGTTTGAATGACATCAATTGTTTGTGGATGACAATTTTCTGAGACAAAGACTAAATTACTTTCACTTTTATTTAGTCTATGACTTAAACCCATAGCCTCTGCAGCTGCTGTACCTTCATCAAGTAGGGACGCATTTGCAATATCCATTCCAGTAAAATCAACTATCATTTGTTGAAAATTTAATAGCATTTCTAATCTACCTTGAGCTACTTCTGGCTGGTAAGGTGTGTAGGACGTATACCATCCTGGATTTTCTAATATATTTCTTAAGATTACATATGGCGTATATGTTCCATAATAACCCATACCTAGAAAGTTTGAGTAAATTTGGTTTTTTTTTGAAATTGCCTTTAATTTTCTTAATGCTTCATATTCTGAATTCGACTCACCAATATTTAGTTCACCTTTAAATTGGATTTTTTCAGGAACGGTATTGTCTATTAAATCATCCAGTGATTTATATTCCAATTTTTTAATCATCTTTAGTTGTTCTTCTTCCGAGGGACCAATATGTCTTTTTAAAAAATCTTTTTGCGAATTATGTAACATTATTAAGCGCTCTCCTTTGCAAATTTATCGTAATCTTCTTTGTTCATTAAAGAGTCCATTTCTGACACATCTTTAATCTTTAATTTAAAAAACCACGCACTGTTTTCTGGATCTTGATTTATTTTTGAGGGATCGTCTACAATAGCTTGATTAGTATCAACTACTTCACCACTTACTGGTGTATATACATCACTAGCAGCCTTTGTCGATTCAACAACACCTGCTGTTCCATCTTTTTCTACACTAGAACCTTTTTCTGGAAGCTCAGCAAATACAATATCACCCAGCATTTCTGTTGCATGCTTTGTAATACCGATGGTAGCAACATCGCCCTCTAATTTTATCCATTCATGTTCTTTAGAAAATTTAACTTCACTCATTAATTCGCTCCTTTTACATAACTTTTTTTATAAAATGGTAAACCACAAATGCTCGCTGCATATTTTTTACCTCGTACCTCTAAAAATACTTTAGTATTTTTTTTTGAAAATTTATTTTCTACATAGCCCATCGCTACAGGTCCATTAACGCTTGGACCGAATGTTCCACTGGTAATTTCACCAATATGAACATCTGACTGATTAAATATTTTTGTTTTTTCTCTAGCAATTATTCTTCCCTCAGGTTTTATTCCAACTCTAATTTTTGTAACACCATTGCTCAATTGTTTAATAATAATGTCTGAACCAATAAAGTCTCCTTTGGATATTCTCTCTTTTGAAATTGCCCATTTTAAGTTTGCTTCGACTGGGGTTTTATCTTTATCAAGATCATGACCATACAAACACAAGCCAGCTTCTAACCTTAAAGTGTCTCTTGCTCCTAAACCTACAAGTTTAGAACCTTTGTCAATCAATTCTCTGGTTAATTTATCTGCAAAATTATTCAGGATTGATATCTCAAAACCATCTTCACCTGTATATCCAGATCGAGTAATATATACTTTCTGATTATCAAATAAGAACCAATTACCAGACATAAAATTTAAATCTTTTACCTTACTAAAAACTTCATTTAGGATTTGTGATGACTTAGGTCCTTGAATTGCTATTAAAGATCTATTTTCATCTAAAACAATTTTGTATTTTTCGTTTAACAAGCCCTTTAAAATTTTAAAATCATCATTTTTACATGCCGCATTAAGAATTATCAAAAAACCCTCGCTAATTTTTGTGATTATTAAATCATCTTGTATCCCTGCATCTTTATCCATTAAAAAGCTGTACTTAGAATGATTGAGTTTCAAATTTTTCAAATCCAATGGAAAAATTTTTTCTAAATCTTTAATTAGTTCATCACCACCGTAAATAAATAATTGGCCCATATGTGAAACATCAAAAATACCAGAGTGATTTCTTGTGAATTTATGCTCCTCTACAATACCTTCAGAATACTGAATTGGCATATGATAACCTGCAAATTCTACAAACTTTGCATTACAATCTTGATGTAATTTATAAAGCGATGTTTTTTTTATGTTCATATTAACTCACTATACCCATCTGTATATTTGCCTGAGAGTTTTGCTCCTTCGGCGAGAATTAAATCTCTTTCCAGAGTTAATATGTTACGGTCCTTTTTGCCTGAGAGATTCCTGGGTGGTTGCTCCTTCGGCGCTACAATAATCTGTAGTCTCTCCCGTAAATTAATAGTCCTATAACTGACTTAAAATGTCAATTGGAAACGATAACCTTTGGTTTTTTTAAAAGCGTATAAAACTGAAGTAATACTGCAAAAAGTATTATTGCCCCTCCTATCAACCCGTATAATGATGGAATTTCGCTTACAAAAAGAAAAGCCCATATAGGACCAAGAACAGATTCGGATAACATAATTATTCCAACCATTGCCGAAGGGGTTGTTCTTGCTCCAATAGTTATAAATATAAAACCAAAACCTATTTGAAAAAATCCAGCTAAAAATCCTAAAAAAATATCATGAGCTGAAATCATTATAGTAGGTGAAAGTAATAAACCAATAAGACATGAGCTTATACCTGCAACGAATTGTGCTGGCACCATATCAACAAATGGAAATTTCCTAACAATCATTATCAAAACTGCAAAGGTAATTGGCATTGTGAAAGCTGCTAAATTTCCAGATAATTCACCTGGAGATAATGAATTTCCAACCATCAACAGTACCCCAGAAATTGCTAAAATAATTGAGATTAACGTAATTAAGTTAATTTTTTCTTTTAAGAAAAAGAAACCAAATATAGCTAAAAATAAAATTTGAAGTGATATTATAAAATTTGTATTGGCAACCGTAGTATTATACATGGCAAAAACATAACCACAAAAACCGATAGATAATATCAATCCTCCTATAAAACCTGGTAATCCGGAATTATAAAATGATTTTAAAACTTTTCTTCTATAAACGATTATCAAAAAAGTTAATACAGTCAGAGAAAAAAATAATGATCTCCAAAATAATATCTGCCATAATGTTGCTCCTTCAAAGGATTTTACTATTAGTCCACCAAAACTTAAACTAAGAGCACCAAAAAATATCAGTAATGGGCCAGGTAAACTTTTTAAAATATTCATTAAATTTTTGAAATTAAACTTTGAGTTTCTAGGTCATACAACTTAAAAAGTGTTTCTGCACTATTTAAATCGACCTCTTGAAATTTGACTCTTGAACCAGGAGTTAATTGAACTAATTTGTCATAATCAGCACTTATAACTACACCAATTTTAGGATAACCCCCTATGGTACCATGATCTGAGAGCATGATGATTGGAAAACCATCAGCTGTCACTTGTATCACGCCCTTAATTAGGCCTTCAGATCTAATATTAGTTTCGACAATATTTTCAATTTTTTTCCCCTCTAGTCTCATGCCCATACGATCAGATAGTTTGGAAACTTTAAATTCATTTTTAAAAAAAATTTTCTTACCCTCTTCAGAAAAATAATCAAAATTTGTTCCTTTAATTACTCTAATATTTTCTATTTTCGTATTAACATAATTTAATTTTGTATTCATAAAGTTTTGATTTATTTCTTTAATATTAATTTTTTGATTATTAGACAGCTTTTTTCCATTGTTAGATCCTATATTTGCTTTAGTGTTTGTTGAACAGCTAGACCATTGAAATTTTAAATCAAATTTACCGCTTATTGCTAGATATCCATATACAGATTTATTAGTTGATATAATATCTAGTTCGTCATTATTTTCTAAAATAAAAGATTGGTAACATTTTCCATCAATTAAATTATCACCTTTTTTAATTTCAAAACTCACATCTCCAGTTATAGCGATATTTATCGGGCTCCCATGATATTTCAAATGAGGGCCTTGATAAGCAAATTCTATCACTGGATGGTTATGATTGTTGCCTGTTAATTTGTTCGCTAATAAATAATTTCTATTATCCATAGCTCCACTGAATGGAATTCCTATATGATAGAGGTGGTTTCTTCCAAGGTCTTGGAACGTTGAATTAATACCAGCTCTTATTATTTCAAAATAATTTTTATTCATGATAATTTTGATATTTGTCTTTAGTAATTCTTTTGAATGTAACTAAATCACCTGGATTGACTAAATTTGGTTCTTTTTCTTTTGAATTATCAAAAATATTTAACGGAGTATTACCAATTATATTCCAACCCCCGGGGCTTTCAAATGAGTATATATTTGCAAATTGCTCTGTTAAACCAATTGAACCTTTTGGGACCTTAACTCTAGGAGTGTCAAGACGTTTTGCTCTAAGATTTTCCTCTAAATCGCCAAGAAAAGGCATTCCTGCAATAAAACCTGTCATATAGCAAAAAAATTCCTTTGCAAAAAAATTTTCATAAATTTTTTCTTTTTTCAAATTGAGTATTTCTTCTAATCTTTTTATATCTAAAGAAAATTCTTCTTCACAACAAACAGGGATCTCAAGCTTTTTATTTTGAGTATTATCGCTTTTGGTAATTTCAATATTATCAATAACTTTTTTAAGTTTATTAAAATTAATCTTTTTAAGGTCAAAAGAGATAATTAATTTATTATATGACGGGGTAATATTATTAACCCCTAAAATATTTTTTTTTCTTATAGTTTTAAAATATTTTATTACTTGAGTATTTGTCTCTCTATTTACCTCTTTACCAAAATCACAATATAAAGCTGCGTCACCAAGATTTGATATATTTTTTATCATGCCATGTTATACTGAAGAATAGTGAGTATTGAAATTAATATAAATTGTGATTTAGGCGAAAAATCTAAACATCATTCTAATAAGCATGATCCTGACTTACTCAAAATAGTAAATTCAGCAAACATAGCATGTGGTTATCATGCGGGTGATAAGGAAACTATGAATAAGGTTGTAGAAATATCAAAAAAAAATGGTGTTAGTATTGGAGCACATCCATCTTTCAATGATCCTGAAAATTTTGGTAGAGAACGAATGAATTTATCTTCTTCTAAGATAGAAAAATTAATAATTGATCAATATGAAATTCTTCAAACAATTTCATCTAACCATGGTGAAAACGTTACCCATATAAAACCTCATGGTGCTTTAAATAATATGGCGTGCGAAGATATCAATTTAGCGACTATATTAGCAAAAGTAATCAAAAGTATAAATCCGGAATTAATTTATTTAGTGCCAACTGGATCTAAAATGGAACAAGCTGCTAAAAAGTTAGATATGAAAATTGCCTGTGAAATATTTGCGGATCGAAATTATGAAGACGATGGTAACCTAGTTTCAAGAAAAAAACCCAATGCTTTGATTACTGATCCCGAATTAGCAAAAAAACACGTATTAAGCATGGTAAAAAACCAGGCACTTAATTGTCACAGTGGGAAACAAATACCTTGTGAAATCGACTCTGTTTGCATACATGGTGATAATTTAAGTTCGTTAAATACTGCTAAAGCAGTTAAAGAAAATTTGTTGAATAATGGATTAAAACTTATAGCTTTAAATAAAATGGAGAAATTTAAAAAATGATTAAAAATATTCTTATTACATCAATCACATATCTATTTTTAATGGTTAATTTAAACGCAGCAGGTTCAGATGGTGGTGACAGTGGTGGATCTAGTGCAGCTGTAAAAACAAATTATGATAAAGCCGTCTCACACATTAAAATAGCAAAGAAACATGAAAAAAAAGGTAAATTAGACAAAGCAAAAGAGAGATACTTAAAAGCACAAAAGCTTTTAATAAAATCAAATGCTAAAAAACCTAACAAAGCTGATACTTTAAATTATTTAGGATTTACGACAAGAAAACTAGGTGATTTTGAAATGGGTGAGAAGTATTATCTTCAAGGCTTAGCAATTAATCCAAACCATAAAGGGATAAATGAATATCTTGGCGAGCTATATGTTGCCACTAACAGGCATAATCTTGCTGTTGAGAGATTAGAAGTTTTAAAAGGTTGTAATTGTGAAGAGTATGAGCAGCTGAAAGCTGTGATTGCTGGGAAAAAATCTAAATATTAATTTATATTTTTAATCATTTGCTCAGGCATCCATAAAGCAATCTCAGGGAAAATTACAACTAAAATTACAGCCAAAACCATTAGTAAAAATAATGGGAACGCACTTTTAGCAATATATCCCATGTCTTTATTTGCCATTCCTTGAAGTACAAATAAGTTAAAACCTACTGGTGGAGTAATTTGTGCCATCTCAACTACAATAACCAAAAAAATACCAAACCAAATCATGTCAAAACCAGCCTGACGGATCATGGGTTCTATTATAGCCATAGTTAATACCACGGCTGAAATCCCATCTAAAAACATGCCTAGGATTATATAAAAAATCATTAAAACAAAAATTAGAACATAAGGTGATAATTCCATATTTTGAATCCAAAGGGCTAGATTTCTGGGTAAACCCGTAAAACCCATTGCCAAAGATAAAAATGTTGAGCCTGCTAAAATAAATGCAATCATACAGGATGTTTTCGTTGCACCCAACAAAGAAGATTTAAAAGTTTCAACAGTCAGACTTTTTTGAAAATAAGACAAAATTAATGCTCCTAAAACACCTAATGATGCAGCCTCCGTGGCAGTTGCTATACCAGTATATATAGAACCAATAACAGCTAATATCAAAATTATCACAGGCAAAAGTTGTTTAGATCTTTTAATCTTATCAATAAATGAATATTCCTCTAAAATTTTTGGCATGATCTTCTTATTAATTAGTGACCATATAATTACATAAGACATGAATATTAATGCAATCATTATTCCTGGAATAATTCCTGCAATAAATAATTTAGCTATAGACTCTTGAACAGCAACACCATAAATAATTAAGATAATTGAAGGGGGAATTAGTAAACCAAGAGTTCCTGAACCCGCTAAACTACCAAGTAAAATTTTTTCGGGATATTTTCTTTTTCTTAATTCTGGGATTGACATTTTTCCAACAGTCGCAACAGTTGCTGCAGAAGAACCTGATATTGCAGCAAATAAAGCACATCCAACTATATTTACATGAATCAAGCCTCCTGGTAATTTTTGCATCCATGGTGAAAGCCCTTTAAATAAATTTTCTGATAGTTTTGTCCTGAATAAAATTTCACCCATCCATACAAATAAAGGCAAAGCTGTAAGTGTCCAAGAGGATGAGGTTCCCCAAATTGTCGTAGCCATAGCATCACCTACAGGTCTTGAGGTAAATAACATCATTCCAATTGCAGAAACACCTATCATACTTAGAGCTACCCAAATACCGGAACCTAAAAAAAATAATAAAACACTAATAAAGAATATTGTTAAGAGTATTTCGGTCATTTTGTTTTTTTGTTTATTAAAATGAAATGATGTAAAACACTTATGAAAAATATTATTGACCCAATTGCCACGCTCGATTGAGGTATCCATATAAGAATTTCATCCGCACCCTCACTTCTCTCTTGAAATTTGTATGAAATAATTAACATTTTAACAAAGTAAAATGCTAAATAGCCAGAGAAAAAACTCGCCACCCCTAAACACCAAATTTCAACAACTTTTTTTTTTAGTCCTGATAATCTTTCTAAAAAAAGGGTAATTCGAATATGGCCATCCTCAACAAATGTATATGCTAAAGCAAAAAAAGATGCTGAGGCCATACAATAGCCAGAGTACTCTGCTAAGCCTCTTATATAAAAGCCAAATATTCTAGAACATATACCAATAAGTATAAAAACTGCTACTAAAATCAAAAAGATTGCAGCAACGTAACCAGAAAATTTATAAAGTTTATTTAAATTCTTATTTATCGATTGTAGCATAAAAGTTTAAGGCCACTAAAGAAATATAAGTGGCCTTAATTTTAAATTGAAACTATTTATAGCTTGCTAAAACAGCAGCCCCTCTTGATCCAGCTTTTTGAGACCACTCATTAGCCATAGTCTCACCTACCTTTTCAAAATGAGCTTTCAGAGGTGCATTTACTTTTCCAACTATCATACCTGCATCAGCTAAGGCTTTTTTATCACCAACATTTCCTTGTTTAGACAATTGCCAACCTTTTCTTTCAGCTAAAGCTGCTTGTTTCATAACCAAATCTTTAGTGGCTTGATCTAATTTATTCCATGCTTCTTTATTTACTATAACCATATTTTTTGGAAACCAAGCTGCAATATCATAAAAATATTTCACACCATTCTCCCAGATCTTAGAATTTTTTCCAGTAGTTGGTGATGTGATCATACTTTCAACTGCTCCTGTTGAAAATGCCTGGCTAATTTCAGCGGCCTCAATTTTCGTTGGAGCCATTCCAGTTAATTCAGCTATTCTTATAGTTGCAGAATTGTAAGCTCTAAACTTTAGACCTTTTAGATCGGCTATCGAATTAATCTCTTTTTTACTGTACAAACCTTGTGCGGGCCATGGTACAGCATAAAGGAATACTAAGCCTTTTTTGTCTAGTCCTTTAACTATTTCTGCTTTCGAAGCTTTATATAATTTCATAGCATCAGAGTATGAAGTTGCTAAGAAAGGTTGAGAGTCTACTTCTAAAAGTGGATCCTCTTTTCCTAAAGCTGACATAAATCTTTCACCAATCTGTGCCTGACCAGTTCTCACAGCTCTAAAAATTTCTCCACCTTTGAATAACGAACCTCCAGGGTGAGTTACAATTGTTAGTTTGCCTCCACTTTTTTCAGTAACATTTTTTGCAAATTCAGTTGCATTAGCAGAATGAAAATTTCCAGCTCCATAAGCAAGAGCCATGTCCCATTTTTCTGAAAATGCATGGTTTATTGACAAAATTGATGAAACTAAAATAATAGATAAGTATTTTAAAAATTTCATTTAACCTCCATTTTTTTTAATAGCATTTCATTATGTATTAAAATAATTATCAATAAAAAAATTATACTACTTTTGATTGAATAATTAATAATATTTTATACAATGTCATTACTTTGTTAGAAGAAGCACTCATATTAATTCAGATTATTTTTATCGATATAATCTTGGCAGCAGATAATGCAATCATTATTGGTTTGATCGCAGCAAATTTTGCTCCAAAACACAGAAGGCAAATAATTTTGTGGGGAGTTGCAGGAGCTTTAATTTTTAAAATTGTTTTTGCTCTGTTTGCTACCTATTTGTTTGAATTTTATTTTATAAAGATTTTAGGAGGTTTGTTACTTATTTGGATCGTAAATGATCTTAGAAAAGACCTATTTGAAATTAAAAAGATAAAATCTCCAACTAAAAAATCGAAAGAACCTTCTTATATACAAAGTGTTTATAAAGTTTTATTTGCGGATATTACAATTAGTTTTGATAATGTTATTGGTGTTGTGGGAGCTGCAAAAGGTAATTTTGGCTTTATGATTTTTGGATTAGTATTATCAGTAATTCTTACTGGGGCAATGGCAACTTATTTAGCAAACTATATTCAAAGGCATTTATGGATTGCATATATTGGTTTAGGATTTATTTTATTGGTTGCTATACAATTGGTTATAGGTGGTCTTGTTGACTTAGAAATACTTTCGATAAATGAACAATTTAAGAAATACTTTTAATAAGAATATTTTTTTGTTGGATATTTCTTTGATCTCACCTCTGAAGCAAATTTTCTTATTCCTGCTTTAATATATTTTTTTACATTTACAAATCTTTTAACAAATTTAATTTTTGTTTGATTTAAACCAATTAAATCATCTGTAACTAGTACTTGGCCATCGCAATAGACCGATGAACCAATACCAATTGTTGGAATTTTCAATTTTTT
Organism: uncultured Pelagibacteraceae bacterium; assembly: GCA_902540235.1. Classification (GTDB taxonomy): domain Bacteria; phylum Pseudomonadota; class Alphaproteobacteria; order Pelagibacterales; family Pelagibacteraceae; genus Pelagibacter. The sequence continues at coordinate 48,429 of CACBLI010000009.1, read as the reverse complement.
TGTTATTTGTTTTGCTATTGATGACTTAATACACTCTAAAACTATTGCAAACACACCTGTTTTTTGAAGTAATACAGCATCGTTCATGAGTTGATTGATCTCTTTAGGTGTTTTTCCTTTAGATTTAAATTTGCCTTTCGCAGATTGAGGTAACAAACCAAGATGGCCCATTACCGGTATCTTATTTTTAATTAAAAACTTCACCTGACTGATAATTTTTTTTCCTCCCTCTAGTTTAACAGCATCACACTTTGTCTTTTTAATAATTTTTTTAGCATTCTTTAAGGCTAAATTTTTGTTTGCATAAGTATTAAATGGCATATCGACTACCATTAAACTTTTTTTAACCCCAGACCTTACACTTTTAGAATGATTAATCATCTCTGTCAGTGTAACTTTTCTAGTAGTTGAATAATTATATAATACTGACCCGAGCGAATCTCCAACTAAGACAATATCAACATACTTGTCTAACTCCTCAGCCATATTTTTTGAATAAGCTGTCAGGCAAACAATTTTAGATTTATTTTTTTTATCAATTATTTTTTTAATCTTTTTCATTCAAGTTCAATAGTGCTCGGTGGTTTTGATGTAACATCATAAACTACTCTATTTATACCTCTTATGCTATTTACAATTTTATTGGAAATCTTTTGAATAAATGTTTTTTTAAAATCAAAAAAATCAGCTGTCATTCCATCTTCTGATGTAATAGCTCTTAATAAACATAGATATTCGTAAGTTCTATTATCTCCCATTACTCCGACTGTTTTTACTGGGAGTAAAGCTGCATAAGCTTGCCAAATTTTGTTGTATAAATTGTGATCCTTTAGAGCTTGGATAAAATAGTTATCAGCCTCCTTTAATATCTTGATTTTTTCTTTAGTAATGATTCCTGGCATTCTAATTGCTAAGCCTGGGCCTGGAAAAGGATGCCTTGAGATAATTTCTTTACTAAGATTTAACTCTAACCCCAGTTTTCTGACTTCATCTTTAAATAAGAATTTAAGAGGTTCTATTAGTTTTAGTTTCATTTTTTTTGGCAAACCACCCACATTATGATGAGATTTAATTTTAGATGTTTGACTACCAGTTACTGATTTGCTCTCGATGAGATCTGGGTAGAGCGTTCCTTGAGCTAAAAACTTTACATTTTTTATTTTTTTTGCGTATCTTTCAAAAATCTTAATAAATAAATTTCCAATTATTTTTCTCTTTTTCTCTGGGTCTGAGACATTATATAGTTTTCTCAAAAATTCTTTTTCTGCATTAACGTAGATAAGATTTATTTTAAGTTTTTTTTTAAAAGTTTTTACTACTTGTATTTCCTCATTTTTTCTGAGAAGCCCAGTATTAACAAATACACAAAATAATTTCTTACCAATCGCTTTATTTAGTAATTGAGCAACAACACTACTATCAACACCACCAGATAAAGCACATATAACTTTATTGGTCCCAGCTATTTCTTGAACTTCTTTTATTAATTTAATCTTTTGATCTTTAGGAGACCAATTTTTTTTAATCTTACAGATCAAGAATACAAAATTTTTTATTAATTTTTTTCCATTTTCTGTATGTGTAACCTCTGGATGAAATTGTACACCATAAAAATTTTTTTTTTTGTTTTCAATAATTGCAAATTTAGAATTATTGCTTGAGGCTATAACTTTGAAATTTTTAGGTAACTTTGAAACCTGATCAGCATGACTCATCCACACTCTGTTTTTATTTTGTTTATCAAAAAAATTTCGAGTTAAAATACTATTATTTTTTTTTTTTATATCAACTAAACCAAACTCTCTGTGTTTGGATTGTTTTACCTTACCTCCGCCTAACTTTGAAAGTATTTGATGGCCAAAACATATACCCAAAATTGGTACTCCATTTTCAATAATTTTTTTGTCAAAAGTGTATCTTTTGATCTGATAAACATTTAAAGGGCCGCCTGATAAAATTATTCCTTTAATTGACTCGTTAATATCTTTGTTTTTAATTTTTTTATGACTTATTATTTCTGAAAAAACTCCCAACTCTCTAATTCTTCTAGCTATCAATTGAGTAAATTGCGAACCAAAATCTATAATTAAAATCTTGTTCAAATTTTTATCAAGACTCATTTATTTTTAGGTTCTATATTTGCAAGTGTCTCTTGAATTTCTTTATTTTCACTACATAATTTTTTACAAACTTTAGAAAAAGTTTTAGATAAATCTTTTACCTTTGAATAATTTGATCTTTTTAGAGCAATTTTCATTGACATTAGTAGGGCTTCCTCATTGTCTGGTTCTATAAGTAATGTCGCACTCAAATTTTTTTCTTCTTTGTCTTGATCTTCTTGTTGATTATAAATTTTTGCCAAATAAAGATAAGAATTAGAGTCTTTTGGATTAAATACAATTCCCCTTTCAAACATAAATCTAGCATCCTCATATTTTTTATCTTTGTATAACTCCAATCCTTTATTAAAAAAATTTTCTTCTGCATAGGAAAGGCTAAAAGTATTTAATGAAAAACAAAACAGCAAAATTAATTTAGAAATTTTTTTCATTAGTACTTTCTATCACTTTTAATAACATCAACATTATGGACCATGCTTTCATAGAATCCAGCTTTTGTAATTTTTACAAATTGTGGTTTACTTCTTAAATATTTTATTTGTTTAGACCCAAGATAACCCATAGAAGATCTTAAACCACCAACTAATTTAAAAATAATTTTATTAACTTTACCCTTATATTTTGCCAATCCCTCAACTCCCTCAGGTACATACTTAGATTGATCCTTTTGTTTTGATTGAAAATATCTATCAGCTGATCCTTTGTTCATTGCCCCAACAGAACCCATTCCTCTGAAGCTTTTATATAATTTTCCATTTTTTTTTATAAGTTTGCCTGGAGTTTCATCTGTTCCCGCAAATAATGAACCTATCATCACTGCATCTGCCCCTGCTGCAAAAGCTTTAGCAAGGTCACCAGAGTACTTTATTCCTCCATCAGAAATAATTTTTACATTTTTATTTTTAATGCCTCCTCTTACATTTAAAATTGCGCTCAATTGAGGAACTCCTATACCTGCCACTAATCTTGTTGTGCAGATTGAACCGGGACCAATACCAACTTTAATTACATCAACTCCTGCTTTAAGTAGAAATTTTGCTGCCTCTGGTGTAGCTATATTCCCGGCACATAAAGCTGTTTTTTTATTTTTTTTCTTTTTTATGAAACTTATTATTTCAAAAACTTTTTTGCTATGACCATGAGCTGTATCAACAACAATCATATCTAAATTTTCTTTTAACAGTGCTTGAGCTCTTTTGACTTCTCTAGGACCTGCGCCAACGGCAGCACCAACTAATAAACTCAATTTTTTTACTTTTTTAACTTCACTAACTTGTTTCTTTATGTCTAAATTTCTGTGAATTATTCCTAAACCACCAGCTTTTGCTATTGCAATAGCCATTTTACTTTCTGTTACTGTATCCATTGCCGAAGATAAAAGTGGTATTTTAAGTTTCAAAAACTTAGTTAGCTTGATACTAGTGTCAACTTCGGATGGCAATACTTCTGAGTACTTAGGAGCTAAAGTAACATCATCAAAGGTTAGTGCTTCTTTTATAGGAACCATAATCATTTATATATGATTCCTTTTAAAATAAAAGTATCTATCTAAGATTTTTACAGATTATAAAACTTTCCTTTGAATCTTTTCGACTCGACTTAGGTTTAAAAATCTTCACTTCTTTGAAAATCTTTTTTCCAAGTGCGACAATTTCATTAAAAGAACTTCCCATAAATATTTTAGAAACAAAAATACCCTTCTTAGACAGAAAATCTTTAGCAAATATCATTGCTTCTTTGCACAATTCACCAGTTTGAATTGCATCTAAATTTTTTATTCCAGTTGTATTAACTGCCATATCAGACAAAACAACATTAATTTCATCTTTAAAGTATTTTTTAATCTTAGATTGAGTCTTGAAATCAGTAAAATCGCCCTCTATTTGGATAGAGTTTTGTATATTCTCCATTTTTTTTAGATCAATTGAAATCAAAGTTCCATTTTTTACAACTTTAGAAACATACTGGGACCAGCTCCCAGGAGCTGCGCCAATATCTAAAACTGACATTTCATTTTGAAATATTTTAAACTTTTCATTAATTTCAATTAATTTATAAGCTGATCTTGCTCTGTATCCGTCAACTTTAGATTGACGTACATATATATCTCGTTTTTGTTTATTGATCCAATTTTTTGAAATTTTATTTTTCTTCAATTAATTATATCTTAGACTTTTTAAGATTTTTTTATTGTGTAAATTTTCTATTTCAATTTTTATACTTTTGTCTTGCCTCATATCTTTACCATCTTTCCAAATTCCAGCAGCTAGATGAATTATGCCAATTTTATAATTAGGTAAATAAGGCTCTACAAAAGTTTTTTGTTCATCATCATATTTTGGAAGTAGATTGCTTGTAATCCAGTTGCAGTTCAATGGTAAAAATTCAGTGTCTAAATTATCAATGTAGACAGACATATTAATAGCTAAACCCTCTGATCCAAAAATATTTCCAGATTTTAATGTCTTGGTTAAATTATTTTGCCAGGATATCCATCCTTTAGAATTTTTTTCAAGAGAGAAAACACCAATATTGATATGAGGTGCAAAAGCTAATTTTCTTGAGTCTTTATAGTTAATTCCTGATTTAACAGCATGTTTAAAGTTTTGTGATTTAATTACAGCTAATTTTCCAAGAAGCCAATTCACTCTTGAAGTAACTTTATACCCAGGACCTATCGTTTGAGTAATTCCTAACTTTCCATTCTCGCACGCCTTAAAATATAAATCTATACATTTCCAGTCATTAACCCAAGCGTCACAATCTATCCAAAGGTATTTTTCATAATCAGGAAAATACTTTGGTAAAAATGCCCTTGATACCTGACTTTTTAGCCACTCTTTGCCGTTGATTTTATGTTTAGGGACTTCTATGTCCCATTCAGCACTTTTAATTTCATCCACTGTTTTATTTAATTTTTCTTTTTGTTCATTAGTTAAACCTGCATCTAAAATGCAGATAGCAACATTATCACTACCCTTGAACCTTTTAATTGATGCTATTAATTCTTCTAATAAAGGAAAATAATTAGAATCAGCTAATGAAACAATTACATTTTTTTTCATTAAAGTACGTCTTCAAGGTCATCTTCGTCCTGAATTTTGTCCTTTTCATGTTTTTTTTTAATTTTTTGATAATGAAAATAGCTTACTGGTAACAAAATTAAATAAACTAAAGTGCTAATTGCTATTACGTTAAAAGTATAGATCAGCAATAGTCCAAAAAATAAAACAATCCCAAATAATAAAAATATTGTAGTTCTTCGTGGTATAACTATCTTTTTAAAAGAGTAGCTTGGAAATTTACTTATTAGTAAAAAAGATGTTACAACAAAAAATATTGGAACAATTAAATCATAGTTTAATTTTATAAAATTAAATCCACTTAAGCTTATAATCAGTGGAGTCAAAACTAAAATTCCACCTGCTGGTGATGGAACTCCTTCAAAAAAATTATCCCTCCAAGAGGGTTCTTGATTTGAATTAACATTAAATCTTGCTAGCCTCAATGCTACGCAAATTACAAATACTAAACAAAGTAACCAGCCAAAACGACCTAATGAATTTAATTTCCAAAAATACATTATAAAAGCTGGAGCAACACCAAAACTAATCATATCTGTAAGTGAGTCTAGTTCTTTACCAACTTTTGATGTACCTTTAATCAACCTAGCAATCCTTCCATCAAGACCATCAATTAAAGCGGCAAAAATAATTGCTATTATAGCGAATTCAAATCTTCCATCTAAAGCAAATCTAATTGATGTTAAACCTATGCAAACACCAATCAAGGTAAGCATATTTGGCAAAATCATCCTGGCTTTTTTTTTATCTGCCACTAATTTCAAATTATTTTTTGGTTGTTCCATGTTATTTCTTAGCTAATAACGTTTCACCTGAAATAGCTCTTTGACCAACTTTTACTAATGGTTCATAATTTTCATAGTATATGTCAGCTCTACTTCCAAATCTTATCATCCCAACTCTTTCTCCTTGTTTGAGCTCTTGATCCTTGCTAGTCTCACAAACAATTCTTCTAGCTACTAAACCAGCAATTTGGACTAAAATAATATCATTATTTTGATTGTCTTTAATTTTATAATAATTTCTCTCATTATCTTCGCTAGCTTTGTCAAAAGAAGCGTTCAAAAATTTTCCTGGTTTATACAAAATTTCTTCAATCTTTCCAGCGCAAGGGGTTCTATTTACATGACAATCAAACACATTCATAAAAATACTTATTTTTCTAAATCTTTTGTTTTCTAAGTTAAACTCCTTTGGTCCATCTACTTCTTCAACTTTAATAACCTCTCCATCAGCTGGGCTCACCAGGTAATTGTCATCATCAATGGTAATTCTTTCAGGATCTCTAAAAAAATAATAAACCCAAATTGTTAATAGAAGACCGAGTAAAGCTAAAAAATCACTAAAAATATAAAAGACTATTGTGATTATTCCTGAGATAACTAAAAACTTATAGCCCTCAACGTGAATTTTTGGAAATATCTTGCTAAACATATTCTTCTATTTGATAATTTTTCATTAATATGTATATAAAATCGCGAAATTCAATTAATAAGATATATATAAATAAGTGAGTAAAATTAACATTAAAAACCCTGTTGTTGAGTTAGATGGGGATGAGATGACTAGAATCATCTGGGAATTTATTAAAAATAAATTAATTCTCCCATATCTAGATCTCGGCATAGAATATTATGACCTTGGTATGAAAAGCAGAGATAATACCAACGATCAAATTACAATAGACTCAGCAAACGCAATCAAAAAAATTGGTGTAGGCATAAAATGTGCAACCATAACTCCTGACGAGGCAAGGGTGAAAGAGTTTGATTTAAAAAAAATGTGGAGATCTCCAAATGGTACTATAAGAAATATTATCGGTGGGACTGTTTTTAGAGAACCAATAATTTGTTCAAATATTCCAAAATTAGTTCCATCATGGACTGACCCTGTTGTTATTGGAAGACATGCCTTTGGTGATCAGTACCGTGCCACTGACTTTAAAGTTCCTGGAAAAGGTAAAATGGAAGTAAAATGGACTTCAGAGGATGGTAAAGATGAAATTAAATATGAAGTATTTAATTTTACTGGGCCTGGAGTTGCGTTATCAATGTATAATTTAGATAAATCAATAGAAGACTTTGCTAGATCTTGTTTTAGTTATGGGCTGATAAAAAAATGGCCTGTTTATATGTCTACAAAAAATACTATTTTAAAAAAATATGACGGAAGATTTAAAGATATATTTCAAGAAATTTTTGATAAAGAATATAAAAAAGATTTTGAGAAACACAATTTAACCTACGAGCATAGACTAATTGACGATATGGTTGCGTGTGCAATGAAATGGAGTGGAAAATATATTTGGGCTTGTAAAAATTATGATGGTGATGTCCAATCTGATACTATGGCCCAAGGTTATGGATCTTTAGGATTAATGACAAGCACATTGTTGACACCAGATGGGAAAATTATGGAAGCTGAGGCTGCACACGGGACTGTGACTAGACACTATCGTTTACACCAACAAGGAAAAGAAACTTCAACAAATCCGATAGCTTCAATATTTGCTTGGACTAGAGGTTTAGCTCATAGAGGCAAATTAGACGGAAATAGTGAGCTAATTAAATTTGCAAATACTCTTGAACAAGTTTGTATTGATTGCGTTGAAAGTGGATCAATGACTAAAGACCTTGCAATATTAGTTGGTCCCTTAAGTAAATATCTCACAACCAATCAATTTTTAGATGCGATTGATAATAATCTTAAGAAGAAATTAAATTAAAGATTTAATTTTTTCAAAAGCCTCATCAATTTTATTTTGGTCTTGCCCACCTGCTTGAGCAAAATCTTTTCTTCCGCCGCCACCTTTTCCACCAATGATTTCAGAGCCTAATTTTACAAATTTTACCGCATCATACTTGTCAGTTAATTTATTAGTTATACCAACCCCTAAACCAACTTTACCATCACTACTTGCAAATATAACTACAATACCTTCACCTAATTCTTTTTTACCACTATCAACTAATTTTCTTAAATCTTTTGGCGGCAAATCTTTAACTTTTTGAAATCTAACTTTAATTTTATTGATTTCTTGATCTTTTATAATATTTTTTGTTTTATCTTTAAGAACTGAACTAACATTTAATTGTTCAAGCTGTCTGGTAAGATTTTTTATAAGTTCTTTAAGATTTTCATTTTCAATATTTGGTTTGCCACCAAGCTTTATTATTTGAGCTGATAATTCTTTTATGGTCTCTTCATCTTTCTGAATTGATAATGATGAAATTTTTTCTTTATTTTTAATATATTCTTCTAGTTGACTGTCTCTTAAAGCTTCTACCCTTCTTACACCCGCAGCTATAGATGATTGACTTACTGTCTTAAATTTTCCAATATCTCCCGTATTTTTGACATGAGTTCCTCCACACAATTCTGTTGAAAAATAAGCTTCTTTTTCTTTACCCATTGAAACTACACGAACTTCTTCACCATACTTTTCACCAAAAAAAGCTAAGGCCCCTTTTTCAATAGCAGCTTTTGGTGTCATAATTCTTGTTGTTACCTCAGAACTATTTGAAACATATTCATTAACTAACTTATCGATAGTCTCTAACTCCTCATTGGTAATTGGTTTCATATGACTGAAGTCAAATCTTAGTCTGTCAGGTGCAACTAATGATCCTTTTTGCATAACATGTTTACCTAAGGTTCTTCTTAGTGACTCGTGGAGCAAGTGAGTAGCAGAATGGTAAGCTTTTAAGTTATCTCTTCTCTTTATGTCTATTTTCATTTCCACTACATCATTGATTTTTATTTCTCCAGTTTTCAAAGATCCGTAATGAACAAATAAGTCTCCAAGTTTTTTTTGTGTATCATCTACTTCAAAAACAGAATTACCGGAGACAATTGTACCTTTATCTCCAAGTTGTCCTCCTGACTCGCCATAAAACGGGGTTTGATTTGTAATGATCATTCCTTCTTGCCCAGAGGATAAAGATTTTATTTCTTTGTTATCTTTAATTAAGTTTAACACAACACCCTCAGACTGATTAGATTCATAACCTAAGAATTCTGTTGGACCAGTCTTGTCTTTAATTGAAAACCAAATTGCTTCCTCAGAACTATCACCAGAACCTTTCCAATTCTTTTTTGCAAGCTCTTTACTTTTTTTCATTAATTCAACAAACTTCTGTTGATCAACTTTCAAAGATTTATTCTTTAATATGTCTTCAGTAAGATCTAATGGAAAACCATAAGTGTCGTATAGTTTAAATGCGACATCACCAGGTAAAACTTTATCGATTTTTGCAATTTCATCATTTAAAATTTTGATACCTCTATCAAGTAAATCTAAAAATTTTTCTTCTTCCATCCTTAAGGTTTCTTTGATTAAAGATTGAGATCTTTCAAGCTCTGGGTAATTTCCTGACATCTCATTTTTTAACGAGTCAAAAATTTTATAAAAAATTGGTTCTTTAGATCCTAACAAATGAGAATGCCTCATTCCTCTTCTCATAATTCTTCTTAGAACATATCCACGACCTTCATTTGATGGTAAAACTCCTTCGGCCAAGAGAAATGAGCTTGCTCTTAAGTGATCGGCAATTACTCTAAAACTCGATATGTTTTTATCCTCTTGCTTAACTTTTGTTACCTCAGATATCGAACTTATTAATTTTTTAAAATGATCAGTTTGATAATTATCGTGTGTGCCTTGTAAGAGGGCTGCGATTCTCTCAAGTCCCATCCCTGTATCAACTGATGGTTTTGGTAAATCTATTCTTTTTTCTTTTGAAGTTTGCTCATACTGCATAAAGACTAAATTCCAAATTTCAATAAAACGGTCACCATCTTGATCTTTAGTTCCTGGCAATCCACCTTTTAAATGATCACCATGATCGTAAAATATTTCTGAACAAGGACCACAGGGACCAGTTTCACCCATTGACCAGAAGTTATCTGATGTTGAAATTCTTATAATTCTATCATCACTAAAACCCGCTATTTTCTTCCAAAAATTAAAAGCTTCATCATCTTCATGAAAAACGGTTACATAAAGCCTATTTTTATCTAAACCAAAATCTTTAGTGATTAAATTCCATGCAAGTTCAATTCCTCTTTCTTTAAAATAATCCCCAAAAGAAAAGTTACCTAACATTTCAAAGAAAGTATGGTGTCTTGGTGTATAACCAACATTTTCTAAATCATTATGTTTACCACCTGCTCTAACACATTTTTGAGATGTAGTAGCCCTTTGATAATCTCTTTTTTCTAAACCAGTGAATACATTTTTAAACTGGACCATTCCAGAATTGGCAAACATTAAGGTTGGATCGTTATTTGGAACTAAATTACTAGATTCAACAATCTTATGATCGTTTTTCTCGAAATATTTAAGAAAGGTGCTTCTTATTCCATTTAATGATTTGTCCGCCATATTTTTAAAATACAGCTTTTTTGTTCTATGTCTAGATAACGATAAGGGGGAAAGGCGCTTATAGTAAGCGCCTTTATAATTTAAAGATGACCTTTAATTCTAGTTCTTTTTAGAAGGAGCAGTCTCTTTTGCAGCCTCTTCTTTTTCGGCTACCTTCTTCTCCTTTTCAATTTTTTCAGGACTTAATGGATTTCCTTCAATTTTCTTTGAAATCACACCAGCTTTTTCTCTAATTGCCATTTCTATTTCTGCAGCAACTTTAGGGTTTTGTGCAAGATAAGTTTTTGCGTTTTCTCTACCTTGACCTATTTTTTCACCTTTATAAGCATACCATGCTCCTGATTTTTCAATGATGTCAGCTTTAGCACCTAGGTCGACTAACTCACCCATTTTGCTGATACCTCTTCCATACATCAAATCAAACTCAACAACTTTAAATGGTGGTGCAACTTTATTTTTAACTACTTTAACTCTTGTAGTGTTACCGATAATTTCGTCTTTATCTTTGATGGCACCAATTCTTCTAATATCCATTCTTACAGATGAATAAAACTTAAGTGCATTTCCTCCTGATGTTGTTTCAGGACTTCCAAACATAACTCCAATTTTCATTCTAATTTGGTTAATGAAAATCATCATTGTGTTTGTATTTGAAATTGAACCAGTTAATTTTCTTAAAGCCTGACTCATTAATCTTGATTGAAGACCAACATGGTGATCGCCCATCTCACCTTCAATTTCAGCTTTTGGAGTTAAAGCTGCAACAGAATCAATTACGATAACTGAAATAGAGCCTGATTTTACTAGTGTATCAGCAATTTCTAAAGCTTGTTCACCAGCATCTGGTTGTGAAATTAAAAGCTCCTCAGTATTAACACCTAATTTTTTTGCATAAACTGGATCTAAAGCATGCTCTGCATCAACGAATGCACAAATTCCACCCGCTTTTTGAGCTTCTGCAACTACTTGTAATGCTAATGTTGTTTTTCCTGAAGACTCTGGTCCATAAACTTCAATAATTCTTCCTTTAGGTAATCCACCTATTCCCAAAGCTAGATCTAAACTCAAAGAACCTGTAGATATGGACTCGATATCCATAGCTCTTTTTTCGCCAAGCTTCATAACTGAACCTTTTCCAAAGTTGTCTGTTATTTGACTGATTGCAGCATCTAATGCTTTGTTTTTTTCTTTAATATCCATTTCTTGATCTTTGGTAGATTTAACTACCTTTAGGTTATTTTTTGTCATTTTTAGCCCTTTTTTTTAATTTTTTTAACACTCGAATCATAAAATAAATGTACACATTTTGTTCTCATTGGCAAGATCTATTTTAAATCTTACAAAAAAAGGTCAATACTTATTGGATTTTTAGATAGTTGCTTGTCAATAAACCGACTGATCGTAAAAGATTAAACTGTGAAAGAATATAATTTCTTTCAGAATCAGCTAATGAAATCTGAGCATTTAGTAGTAACGAATTAGACTGAATAACCTCTAATGTTGTTCTATCAGAACCACTATTATATTCAGCAACAATACCTTCGTTTGCTATTTCAGCAGCATCTACTTGAGCTCGAACTGAATTTAATAAACTTTGATTTGATTGATATAATGACCAAGCGCTAGCAACATCTGTTTGATTTTTTTTAATAGAATTATCTAATAATAAGCTTTTTTGTAATTCAGCACTTTTGTTTTTATTTAGATTTGCATAATTTTTTCCCCCAGAAAAGAAAGGCAAAGTTACAGTTGCTTTTAACACATCTTTTTCCTTTTCATCAACTGTCGAACTTAAGTCTTCCGATTTTGATCTGTCAAAAGATAATTTAGCTGTTGGAGCTAAATCGGATCTAGCACTAATCGTATCTTTTTTTGATTGCTCATAATCAAGTTTTGCGATGATTAAATCAGGATTATTTTTTTTTGACATACTAATTGCATCATTCAATTGATTTGGTAAGTTTAAATTAAAAATTGAACTTTTATCTAAACTTTCAATATCATTTAATTCTCCAATTATATTTTCATAATTTAACCTACTAGTTAAGAGTTCATTCTCTGCTTGGATTAATTTAGCTTGAGCTCCTGCCAATGATGACTCTGACTGAGCGACATCAGATAAAGATATATTTCCTCTTTCTAGTCTTATTCTGTCAGTCTCGACTTGTCTTTCTAACAAATTTACATTTGATGAATTGATAACAAATTTTTCTTTAGAGGAAATTAGTCCTGTGTAGGCCTCTACAGCTTTATATAAGATATCTTGTTCTTTCTTCTTAAGTTTTGTTTTAGCTAAATCAATTCCAATCTTGCTTTTTGATAATTCAGCACCCCTTCCGAAATCAATAAGAGTTTGTGTTACTTTAATAGATTTTATTTCAGGGTCGACATCTGTAATAGTAGCATTTGAACCATCTCTATTAGTAAGTTTTTCTGTGTCCTCTTCACTTTTACTACCCTCTAAAGTAATTGATGGAAGATAGGAGCTTATCGAAATTTTGTACTCTTCCTCAGAAATATTAATACTTTCTCTTTCTGCATTTAATTCTGGATTATTTTCATAAGCTCTTTTCAAAGCAGAATTAAAAGTTTCTGTGAGAGCAGGACTACAAGAAAAAGTAAAGATCAAAATAAATTTTAAAAAAAATTTCATTATTTTTTATATACAGCAGATTTAATTTGATGGTTACTATTTAAATTGAATATTACAGATGCATATTTAGGCATATTTCTAAACATATTTTGAGTAATTCTTTGATAAGTTTGCATAAAATTCAATACATCTCCTCTATTCATTACTTTTGATTTTACTTTGCTTTGAACCCAAAGTTTCCTTTCTTGTTTTAATCTCCATTTTTGTAACAAACTAAAATTTTTTGCTTTTAGATAAACCAAGCAATTTAATTGTGAATATAAATTTTTATATTTTGATTTTAATTGATTGTTAACATATTTTCTCCAAATCTGTTTTTGGTCTTTTGCCTTTTCCAATGAATTAATTGTTTTCTTTAAAGTATTGTTTTTTTCTGATTTTGCACCAACACACCACCCCTCAAAAATAATTACATCTGGTCTCTTTTTTAAATCGTACCATTTCTTTTTATTATACCTGTCGTCAATAGCTTTATTGAATGTTGGTAATTTTAATCTTTTAAATTTCTTACTTTTTGACTTTCTAAAAAAATTCAGCATCATATTAATGTCATGTGTTCCAGGTACACCTCTAGTTAAAAGCATGGGATGCACTCTTTTTGATAAATTTATTCGCTCTTTTCTTGTTTTATAAAAGTCATCTATTGAAATTCTAAAAACGTTTAATTTAAAATATTTAGTCAAAATAATTCTGATTAAAGAGCTAATTGTAGTTTTACCTGTTCCTTGCCCTCCTGCTAATCCTACAAAATATGGTCCTTTTTTATTGGCTTTTTTACTGATCCAAAAACATAATGGGATTAAGAATGATTTAATCATTCTTTCTTTATTTTTGAATTTATCGGCTTTTGTTTCTTGAGATTTGATAAACTTCAAACAATCTTTTTTTACCTTACCAAAGCATAAGCTAAATTGTTGCATGAAAATTATTTTTTATCTAACGGATGATTTTGACCATCGTTTACTGGCACATCTTTTATTTCAAAAGTATTAATTTCATCAACACACCCAACATTAAATCCTGTCATAGCTGGGTTAATTCTTGGATTATGATGAGTGTAAATTCCACAATCAGAACAGAAGTAATGTTTGGCAACTTTTGAATGGAACTGATAAAGTTTTAGTTTATCTTGTCCTTTTACAATTTTGAATTCTTCATTTTTTACCATCGACATGATTGCTCCTTTTCTTTTACAAATAGAACAATTGCATTTTATTACTTTAGCTAAATCTCCGTCTAAATTTATTTCAGCCTCTACAGCTCCACAATGACATACAAGTTTTTTCACTATTCTCCCCATTTACCATGAAACTCATAAACTACCGCAGGTTTATCACCTACCACCCAACCATCATGACCTGGTTCTATTGAATATGCATCACCAGCTTTATAAGTTAATTCAGTTCCATCATCATGTTTTGCACAGACAGCTCCTGAAACAATTACTCCAAGATGTTTTGCTTTACAGCTATCTGTGCCGACTGTTGGCTTAATGTCTTGTGACCATTTCCAACCTGGTTGTAAAACTAATCTCATAACTCTTTGATCTCCTACTTTCACAATATCTATTTTAGCATTTTTAAAATTCGTGTTACTTTCGTCTGGATTATCAAAAGTTTTGACTTCAATTGAACTCATTATTTTTCTCCTTTTATAATTAAATTAGAATTTAAAACTATCCTTGGTTGAAGTTATCCACAAGCATACAAAATATAGTTTTGATGTTCACGTTTTGATTCACTTTTGATTCAATTACGGACTCAAAATACAACCTCTTGCGTGCATTGTATAAATGCGCTATAAATTGGAACAAAACAAGAACATGAAACTAACTATTCCCTATTATCTCCATAAAGCTGGTGCTGGCTTCCCATCACCTGCCACTGATTATATCGAAGAAGATATCGATTTGAACATGCATTTAATCAAAAACGTTCCAGCTACTTTCATTATCAGAGTACAAGGAAAATCCATGGTCGATGTTGGGATTAACGATGGAGATTTATTGGTTGTCGATAAAAGTTTAAAACCAAAAAACTTTTCAACTGTTATTGCAAATGTTCATGATGAACTTGTGGTTAAAACTTTAGTTAAAGAAAGAGATAAAAAATTCCTATCATCTGGATCTAAAAATTTTTCAGACAGAATTTTAATTAATGAAGAAGAAGATATTTTTATTTGGGGAGTTGTGACTTATGTCATCCATTCAACGTACTAAAAAAATAGGCTTAGTTGACTGTAATTCTTTCTACGTTTCTTGTGAAAGATTATTTAATCCTAGAATAAAAAAAAAACCTGTGGTGGTTTTATCTAATAATGATGGTTGTATCATCTCTAGATCTAATGAAGCTAAAGCTCTAGGAATTAAAATGGGAGAGCCTTATTTTAAAGCAAAAGATATTATTGTAAAAAATAAGGTTGAGGTTTTTTCATCAAATTATTCCTTATATGGTGATTTATCTAGAAGAGTAATGAGAACGCTTAAGAGGTTTAATACTGAAATAGAAGTTTATTCAATTGATGAGGCATTCATAGATTTATCAAATTTCCCAGACTCAGAGGTTGAAAAAGTTGGAAGAGAAATTAGACAAACAGTTCTACAATGGACTGGGATTCCAACTAGTATTGGGATTGCTAAAACTAAAACCTTAAGTAAAGTTGCAAATCATATCGCAAAGAAAAAACAATCAGGAGTAACAAGTTTAATTGGTATAGAAAATTTAGATCCAATTTTAGAAAAAGTTGAAATTAATGATGTTTGGGGTGTTGGCAGACAACTTACAAAGTTTTATCAAAAGAACGGAATTTATAATGCCAAACAACTTAAGAATAAATCTAATAACTGGATTAAAAAATGTTCTAATGTTTTAAGCTCACGAACTGCAATGGAACTTAGAGGAGTTCCTTGTATTGATTTAGAGACCACACAAACAAAAAGAAAAAGCTGTGTGGTTTCAAGATCATTTGGTAAAAGAATAGAGAGTTTTCAAGAATTAAAAGAAGCAGTTGCTAATTATTGTTTAAATGCTTCTGAAAAGATTAGATCAGAGTCTTTAGTTGCAAAAGCAATTACAGTTTTTGTTAGAACTAGCCCATTTCAAAGAAATTATGGTTATTATTCAAATGCTAAAACAATTGATTTTCCTATTGCAACGAACAATAGTATTGAAACTGTTAAAACTGCAATTGCAATACTGGAAAATATTTTCAAAAATGGCTGCCGTTATCAGAAAGCTGGTGTGATGCTAACTGGATTGCGTAATGATGATGGAAGAAAAAATTTATTTTCTTCTGAAAAAGATGAAAAAATAAAAACTTTAATGCAATCAATTGATAATACCAATTATAGATACGGTAGATCTACTTTAAGTCTTGCAAGTGCTGGTGTTCACAAAAAATGGAACATGAGAAGACAATATTCATCTAAAATAGATACAGCCGATTTTTATTGTTTGCCAACAATTAAGGTTAGATAAAAAAATAAAGACTTTTTAAAAAAATCAACCAGTGTTTTTCATAGCAGCAGAAATTCCAGCTATAGAAGTCAATAATGCATCATTTAGATATTCTTTATCTTTTTTATTTTTAATATTTTTAACTTTTTTAATTACAATAGGCTGAATTATATTTAAGACCTCAGAATATATATTCCTAATAATGATTGATGATCTAAATTGTTTTCTAGATGCAATTATTTCTCTAGGTGTAATCTTTTTATTTAATTTTTTGATAACATCAAATTGAAATCTGAGTCTCTTTCCAACTCTTTTAAGACTATCATCGGCTAAATATTCTTCATAAATCTTTGATATTTCTGGATCGGCTTTTGTGATAACCATATCTAGCATATCAAGCATGGAATTGAAGAATGGCCAATTTCTCTCCATATCAAATAATGTTTTTCTAAACTGATAGATATAAGAATATCTTAAAGCTTCAGCGCTCCCCAACCAGGCTGGAAGCATAAGCCTAATTTGTGTCCAAGCAAAAACCCATGGTATCGCCCTTAAACTTTTGATGTTATCAACATTTTTTCTCTTTGATGGTCTTGAGCCTATAGAAAGCTTTCCAAGTGCTTTGTGAGGAGTCACAGTTTTAAAATATTTAATAAAGTCAGAACTTTGATTGATATTTTTTCTGTAAGAGTTTTTGGATATTTCAGACATTTTTTCAATCAAAGATCTCCAATTTTTTTTTGGCTCTGGTGGTGGATTTAGTGTAGCTTCAGCGACAGCACCTATATAACTGCATAAATTATATTTTGCTAAAGGCTCATATCCATATTTTTGCTGAATGACCTCGCCTTGATCTGTAATTCTAATTTTTCCATTAACAGAATTTGGAGGTTGTGACCTTAATGTTGATTGAATAGGACCGCCACCTCTCCCTGGAGAACCTCCTCTACCATGAAAAAAGGTTATGTTCACATTAAATTTTTTACCTAATTTAATTATTTCTTCTTGAGCTTTATATTGATGCCAACTTGCACAAATTTTACCAGCATCTTTACTAGAGTCAGAATAACCGATCATTACTTCTTGGTCATTATTTATCATTTTTCTATACCACGATTGTGAAAACAACTTTTCCATAATTTCTTTAGAGTTAATAAGGTCATCCAAGGTTTCAAAGAGTGGGACAACTCTTAATCTATTTTTGATATTTGCTTCCTTTTGTAAATAAGATACAGATAATATATCTGAAGCTGATGTTGTCATTGATATTACATATGCTCCTAAACATTCGCTTGGTTGGTTAGCTAAAATTTTAAATGTTGACCAAACTTCTTTATTTTCTTTGTTCTTAAATTGAAATTTTTTGATTTGATTTTTCTTTGAAATTATTTGTTTTTTCAAAAATTGAATTTTTTCGTTTTCGCTTAATTTTAAATAATCTTTATTAAATCTTCTTTTTATAAATTCTCTGATTAATTGAGAATGTCTTGACGATTCCTGCCTAACATCTAGTCTTGCTAAATTTATACCAAAACATTTAGCTCGCCTCATTAAATCTAATAATTCGCCGCTAGCAATATTTTCATTTTGGTTTTGCTCTAAAGACTCTCTGACTACTCTTAAAGGTTTTAAAATTTCCTCTCTAGAACTTAATAGTTTTTTTTGATCTAAAGGCTTATTGTTTACTAAATGTTGTTCTATTAATCTGTGGGTAACTCTCATTTTATCTCTTAAAGGTCTCAAAAATACTCTATAGGGCTCAAATGATTTACCGACTTTTTTAAGAATTTTCTTTGAACATTTTTCCATAGAATAAGACCTAATTATTTTAGTCAAAGCTTTTTCATATAATTTTGCCGCTTCCCATCTTGAGAGCAAAATAACTTTTCTGGTAACTTCTGCAGTCACATTAGGGTTGCCGTCTCTATCACCTCCCATCCAGGATCCAAATTCTATTGGGTTAAAGTTTTTGGGTAAGCCTTTATCCATGTTCTGAACAAAAATTGAATTTAATCTTCTATATACTTTAGGAATTGTATCCCACAAACTATCCTCAATTATTGCAAGACCCCATCTTGCTTCATCAAATGGCGAGGGTTTAAATCTTTTTAAATCATCCGTATTCCATATAATTGTCAATTCATCAAAAAGTTTTTTATCTAATATTTTCATCTTTGATGGAAAGTGTTTTAAGAGATCTCTTTGTTCAAGAATTTCTGTTATATTATGATATTTTTGGATCAAAGTTCTTCTTTTAACCTCTGTTGGATGGGCTGTAAGAACAATACCTATTTTCAAATTTTTAGCAGTATTATAAATTTTTGCTTCTGGAATATTCTTATTATTAAAAAGATCTTCGAAGATTTCTTCAATAAATAAATTATTATTTGAAGTTTTTTTTTTACTATTTTCGTATTCGTTTAAGCTTCTAGAGGCATCAATTGAGTCAGCTAGATTGATAAAATTCATAAAATGAGTAAACGCTCTTGTTATTCTAAAGGAATTTTTTGGGCTAAGATTTTTAATTGCCCTTACTACTTTTCGGTTAGTTTGATTTGAATTTGGATTAATTTTATTAGCTTTTGATAGTTTTCTAACTTTTTCAACCAATTCAAAAAATTTTTGACCCTCTTGTTCTTTGATTACTCTACCTAATATATTTCCTAGATATCTCACATTCTCTCTAAAAAATTTAGTAGGTATACGCTCGTAGTAAAGATCTCTTTTCTTCATTGAATAATGTCTATGTTTTTAATTTGTTTTGAGGAATTTTTTAATTCATCTAAATTTTCTCTTAGTGACAGATTAGAAATTAAATAAACAGCAACTAACAAACATATAATTGGAATTGCAGTTATAACTGAGGCATAGCTTTTTATTAGTAAAATGTATAAAATTATAAATAAAGCAGAACGAATTAAAAAAGTTTTTCTGAAAACACTAATAATTGAAAGAGAATGTTTAATCAAATTATAAAAACTCATTTTAGATGGACCAAAATATCTTTTTCCTCTCATAGAAGGTATCGATACTAAATTTCTCTCAATTTTTTTTAAAGATCCTGAAAAACTGTTCCAAGTAGCTTTTTCATTTATCATTTTCTCAACAACTGATTTTGGTAAACATGTAAAGTTACCAAATTTTATTAATTGACCAGTAAAAACTAAAGTAAATACTTTATGAAGAACATAGCAAATTTTAAATTTCAGGTCTTCTGATCTTTTAACTCTTTCACCAACTATAGGCTTATTGTTTGAATTTTCAATTTTACTTAAAAAATCTCTAATTTCTTCTGGCCTGTCTTCACCATCTCCATCCATTGGTATAACATATTCAAAATCATCTTTTTCAAATAAATATTTTAACCCTGTTGCAATACATCTTGCGTGTCCTTGATTTTTAATCATATTCAAAATTTTAATTGATTGAATGTTTTTAAATTTTTTTTCTTCAGTAGCACGATCATGGTTAGACGCATCATTAACAATTAAAATAGAAATTTGGTATTCCTCGTTGATTTGGAGTTTATCAATTTCATCTATTAATTTAAATAAGGACTGCCAATCGTTATATACAGGAATTAAAATTTTTATTTTCATTTAACTAATCATATATTTTAATATCTTCCTAAACAAACTTCCTCTAAACAAATAAATTGTGAAGATTTGTTTAATTTTTTATTATCAGTAGGCCCTTCCCATTTTGGTCGTGATTTTAAATGATATGAGAGATTACCAGCTTTCCACTCATCTCCAGTAACAAATTCAATTTCTTTATCAAAATCTTGATCCCATAAAAATTGAACTTTATTAGCAATATCTTTTCCTGGATAATCAGTTCTCTTGTCAGCTTGAGAAACTGAAATGAAGGAATAAATAGCGGGTGATAAAAAAAATAAAAATAAAAAACCATATAAAAAAAATTTAATTTTCTTTAAGTCTATTTGAGATCGCAGCATATATACAATTAATACCCCAAAAAATAAATAAAAGGGTGTCATCCACATTGTTCTAATTTTTGATCCAGTGATAAAGGCAGTAATTAAAATTAAAAGAATAGGCAAAATATTTATAAAAAATAAAAAAATTAATTTTCCATCTTTGAAGTTTGTTTTAAAATTAATTTTTTTTAACAAGACAGAAATTAAAAAGAAAAATGGAATGAGTATACCAATTTGTTTGATCAAAAAAATGATTGGATGTGCAATGTGATCAATTAAATTAGTTTCCTCAATACCAGTTCTCTTTAAGCCATATTCAACTGTTACAAATTCATTGTTATAAAGCCATATAAAATGTGGCACTAGCAATACAAGAAATACCTCAATGGTTATCAAATATTTGAAGTCAAATTTTTTTATTTTTTTTATAAAAATTAGATAAATAAATAATAAATTAATACTTGTTAATAAGTAGATAAACAAATATTTAGATAAAAAACCGATTGCAGCAAATAATCCAACTAAAAAACAATCTATAAATTCAATTTCTTTCGATTTATAAATTTTCCATGAATAGTAAACGACTAAAGACCAAAAAGGTAATTGACAAATATTTACATTAAATTCTGGTGAAGTAAAATTATAAAAATATATTGTTTCTAATAATAATACTGAAATTAAACTTAACTTAATATCCTCAAAAATTTCACAGGCAAATTTAAAAACAAAATAAAAAGCAATTAATACAAATACTTGACTAAGCAAATAAAATACCCAGTCTTGGGCACCAAATATTTGATATAATACTTCTGTAAAAAAAGCACTCATTGGAGGATGCTTATCAAATCCCCAATCTAAATTGCTTCCCCAAGCAAGAGCTTCGATCGTATCTAGAGGTAAATTTTTGTTTGTTAAAGAAGGAACTAAAGTCCAAATTATTAAATGAGATAGAGTGAAAATAAAAAAAATATTATTAATATTTCTATTTAAAACATTCATTAATAAATATTTACAATAATTAAGCTTACTTGACACCCCTAATTTGCTGAATATACTCCCCCGAATTCAGAATATAGAAATGCCCAAAACTGCTAAAAGAAAAAAAACAAAAACAATCAAGCCAAAAGTTAATAAAAAAGTTAAAACCAAGGCATCTACTAAATTAAAAGAGGTTAATAAAGGTCCAATTAAAATTTCTAAAACTTATATTCCTAAAGAAAATGAAAAATATATGTGCGAAAAACACAAAGTTTTTTTTAGAATAAAGTTACAAGAGTGGAGAAAAGAACTTGTAAGAGCTAATAATGAAGCTTTATATAATGGGAGTATGGATGACAATAGTATATCTGCAGATATTGTTGATCAAGCAAGCTCTTACACAGATAAAAATGTTGAAATGAAAGCAATTAATAGACAGATCAAACTAATTTCTGAAATTGATAAAGCTTTGATAAGAATAAAAGATGACACTTATGGTTTTTGTTTGGACACAGCTGAGCCTATTGGGTTAAAAAGGCTCATGGCAAGACCAGTAGCAAAATATACAATAGCAGCACAAGAAAAACACGAGAAAAACGAGAAAGTTCATGCGGATGATTAAAAAAAAGAAAAAAAAAATTCATAATCCAATTACTTATAATTTTACCAAAAAATATATTTACTTTTATTATGCTTTTTTTTGGATTCTTCTATTATTATTTGTGTTTACACAATGAATAAAAATATTATCTTTATCATTATTATAGTTCTTGCAATAGAACTATCCGGTCATGGTATTATTGTATCATTAATGAGATTACTAAATTCCTAGGGTAAGACTATTAAGCTTTTGGTGGTAACTCATTTTTGTTCATAAATGAAAACCCTTTTTTAACAGCATCACGTTTAGAGATTTCATTATACCATCTTGTAAGATTTTTATAATTTTTAAGACCAATATCATGCCATTCGTGTCTTGCTATCCAAGGGAATGTACCAATATCTGCAATTGTATAATTATCACCTGACAAATATTTTGATTTAGATAGCCTCTCGTCTAACTCTTTGTATATTCGTCTAGAAATTTTAAAATACCTTTCCTCACCAAATTTACTTTTTCCCGGATTGTAATGATGGAATTGATGGTGCTGGCCTAGCATTGGGCCAACATAACCCATTTGAGCCATAAGCCATTGGTTAATTTCTAATCTTTCCTCAGAATTATAAAATTTTCCACTTAACTCAGCTAAATAAATCAAGATTGCTCCAGACTCAAAGACAGTTATTTTATTTTTATGATCTATAATAACTGGAATTTTACTTAAAGGACTTATCTTTTTAAATTCATCCTTAAATTGCTCACCATTATTAATGTCAACTTTAATTACTTTGTAGTCAAATCCAATTTCCTCAAGCATAATACTAATCTTTTTGCCGTTTGGTGTATTAGCTGAGTAAAGATCTATCACTCTTTTTTTCCAAGTCTTTTCAATAAAGTTTTTGAAGTTGTAGTGAATTCAAATCTATATTTTTCATTAGGTCTTGCTAATTTAAAACATGCTCTTGCTGCTAAAGCACCTTCATGAAATCCAGACAAAATTAGTTTCAATTTACCAGGGTAACTACAAATATCTCCCACTGCATAAATCCCTTTTTGATTTGTTTCAAATTTTTCTGTATCAACTTCTATAGTTTTTTTATCTAAATTAAGTCCCCAGTTAGCGATAGGTCCGAGTTGCATGATTAAACCAAAAAAACCCAAAGCATAATCAGCTTTTATATTCTTTTTTTCATCATCATCATTTTTAATATCTATACTTTCTAATTCACCATTTCCTTTAATCGATGTCATTTGATATTTTGTAAAAAGATTTATTTTACCTTCTTTTGCTAGCGCATACACTTTATTAACAGTAGCTTGTGCTCCTCTAAATTCTTCTCTTCTATGTATCAAATTTACTTTAGAATTTTTTGATAATTCAACTGCCCAATCCAATGCACTATCTCCTCCACCAAAAATTGCTACTGTTTTTCCCTCAAAAATTTTTTTATCTTTTACTGAATAAAATACAGATTTATTTTCAAATTTTTCACATTCCTTTACAGAAAACTTTCTTGGTTCGAAAGAACCAACTCCTCCCGCTATAATTACATTTGGAGTTGAAAATATTTTTCCATTGTTTGTCTTCACAATCCAATTAACATCATCTTTTTTTACTTCCTCCACTCTTTCACTTAAATGAAATTTGATATCAAAAGGTTTTAGCTGATTAATTAAATTTTTTGTTAACTCTTCTCCTGTGCATTGAGGAACAGCGGGAATATCATAAATCGGTTTATCTGGATAAAGCTCTATGCATTGACCACCTATTTTATCTAGATTATCAACTATCTCACAATCAAGACCTATTAATTTTAATTGATGTGCTGTAAATAAGCCTGTTGGTCCTGCGCCTATAATGAGTGCATCTGTTTTAATCATTTTAACCTTGTTTAGATGGAATATTAACTTTTAAACCATCCAATTCGTCTGAAACAACTATCTGGCAACTTAATCTACTATTTTTTTTTGGTTCGTATGCCATATCTAACATATCTTCCTCACCATCCTCTTTTTTTGGAAGTTTATCAAACCAATCTTCTGTGACATAAACATGGCAGGTTGCACATGCCATTCCTCCACCACAATCTGCGTCAATTCCAGGAATATCATTCTGAACAGCTCCCTCCATAACAGTTAAACCATTATCGACATCTATTGTGTGAGTTTCATTTTCTGATGTTATGTATGTTATCTTTGGCATAAAAAATATTTATAAAGATAAAAAAAAATAGGGCAAGTATGCAAAAACATACTCGCCCTATAAATTTGATCTAAAAAGCTATTATCTAGCTCTTGATCCAGCTCCAGAACTTACTGCAGCAGCCCAGATTACTAGACCGAATGCAATTTTGTTAATGAAGTCAGCTAAATTGTAAACGACGTTAAGTGAATTAGCATCTACACCACCTGTTAAGTAACCGAATACATAACCTAATGGGTAAATTGCCCAACCTACTGTAACAATCATTCTCATTGCACCGAAAGCAGTTACAAGTGCTTTGTTACCACTTTTAGATGCTGCTTTTCCAGCTTCACCTGAGAATATTTCATAAAGAATGTATACCCAACCAGCCATACCGATTATAAAACCAAGTGTAGCGTTGATGTATCCAGCTTCTCCTAAATATCCACCGATTAACATTACTAATGAACCAATTAACAATCTCCAGAAAATTCCAGAGTTTGCTTTTCTTACAGCTACTAGAATTAAATAGAATTCTATCATCTGTAATGGCACAGTAATTAACCAGTCAATATATCTGTATACTGTTGGTGAGTCGCCTGTAGTTACCCATACATCTCTCATGTACATGTAATGGATAAAAGCGATACCAGTTACAAGACCTGCTACTGTTACAGATGTTTTCCATGCTGGGTTAACTGTGCTTCTCTCCATAAAGAAAAAAGCTGTTGAAGCCAACATACCCATTGAAATTATCCAAAAAGATATTCCAACGAAATCATCTTGAGCTAACATAGCGGTCGCGGCGTTTGCTACTGTTGTTACACCCATAAGGGCTACAACTGTAAGAGCAAACAATTTAAGTTTTTTCATAAAAAACTCCCTCTTTAGTTAGTTTTTACTTTGTTAGTTTATATAAACTAGGCTTAAGCCTCCCTAAGCCAAAGTTGGAGGTTAGATACCAAATAAAAACAGTAAATTGAAGACAAAATTACCATTAATTAGCATTGATTTTACTGGCTTTTTAAAATTAAATACAATTTATACTATAATTATCTATTAAATGTACAAACTCGAATCAAATTTTCATGTCGAATAAATTTAAAGACTTATATAAAAAATCTATCGAAAATCCTGAAATTTTTTGGCAAGAGGCCTCTAAAGATATATTTTGGTTTAAAGAACCTACTAAAATCCTTAACAAATCAAACGCACCTTTTTATAAATGGTTTGAAGATGGAGTAACAAACACTTGCTATAATGCATTAGACATTCATATTGACCAAGGTAATGGTAAAAGAACAGCCCTCATATACGATAGTCCTATTACGGGCAATAAAAGTAAGTTCACTTACGAGGAATTAAAATTAAAAGTTTCCAGATTTGGAGGAGCTCTTAAAAATCAAGGAGTTAAAAAAGGTGATAGAGTAATCATTTACATGCCAATGATACCTGAGGCAGTGATTGCTATGCTTGCTTGCGCACGGATAGGAGCCATACACTCTGTTGTATTTGGTGGTTTTGCCTCTAACGAACTTGCTAGTAGAATTGATGACAGCAAGGCAAAAATATTAATTACTGCTTCATGTGGTTTTGAACCTGGAAGAACTGTAGAATACAAGCCTTTAGTTGATGAAGCTGTTAAGCAGGCTACTCACAAGATTGATAAAATGATTTTATTTCAAAGACCCAATCATGAAGTCAAATTAAATGCTCCTAAAGAAATTAGTTGGGACGAAGTTGTGGCAAATGCAATAGAAATTGACTGTGTTGAAATGAATTCAAATGATTTTGCTTACATTCTCTACACCTCAGGTACAACAGGAACTCCAAAAGGAATAGTAAGAGATATTGGTGGTCATATAGTAGCTTTAAAATGGACTATGAAAAATATTTACAATATTAACGAGGGAGATATTTGGTGGTCTGCAAGTGACATAGGTTGGATTGTTGGTCATTCATACATTGTTTACGCACCATTATTCAAAGGTTGCACCACAGTTTTGTTTGAGGGTAAACCGGTAGGAACTCCGGACGCTGGAGCTTTTTGGAAGATTATTTCTGATTATAAAGTCAAATCTTTATTCACTGCACCTACAGCTTTTAGAGCAATCAAAAAAGAAGATCCAGAAGGTAAGTTCATCTCAAAATATGATCTTTCAAAATTTGAAAGTCTATTTCTTGCAGGAGAGAGAGCTGATCCAGATACAATTAAATGGGCTGAAAATTTATTAAAAGTTCCGGTAATCGATCACTGGTGGCAAACTGAAACCAGCTGGGCGATCAGCTCTAATTGTACAGGAATTGAAATGATGAAAACTAAATATGGTTCTGCTTGTAAAGCAGTACCTGGTTATGATGTAAAAATTATAAAATCAGATAAAACTATCGCTAAACCAAATGAAATGGGAGACATAGTTGTAAAACTTCCTTTACCCCCAGGAACCTTTCCCACACTTTGGAATGCTGACAAAAGATATAAAGAAAACTACATGTCAAATTATGAAGGTTATTATCAAACCTATGATGCCGGACATATTGATGAGGATGGTTATATATGGATTATGTCCAGAACAGATGACATTATAAACGTCGCTGGTCATAGACTTTCTACTGGAGCAATAGAGGAGGTTTTATCTGAGCATCAATCTGTTGCCGAGTGTGCAGTTTTAGGTATTGCTGATAAATTAAAAGGCCAGTTACCTATTGGTCTAATTGTTTTAAAAGCGGGTGTAGAAAAAGATAATGAGACAATTTCTAGAGAATGCATTCAAATGGTTAGAGATAAAATTGGTCCAGTAGCAGCTTTTAAAATTGCTATAGTCATTAAAAGACTTCCAAAAACGAGATCAGGTAAAATCCTAAGAGGAACAATAAGAAAGATTGCAGATAATGTTGAATATAAAATGCCACCGACAATTGATGACCCTTTGATTTTGGACGAAATTAAAGATGATCTTATCAAAAATAATATTTTAAAAAGTGTTTAAAACCTATCTGATTTTAGTCGGGGCAATTTTTTGTGAGGTTGCTGGAACAATGCTATTACCTGTTTCACAAAATTTCACTAGAATAATACCAACCACTCTGCTAGCAATTTTCTATATCACAGCACTCTTTCTTCTCACATTTGTTGTTAATAAACTTCCGATTGCAATTGTGTATGCAACGTGGAGTGGTTTGGGAATATTTACTGTAGCTATTTTAGGTTATCTTTTTTTTAATCAAACTTTAAGTTGGCTGTCTATAATTGGATTATTTTTAATTGTAACAGGTGTAATTCTTGTAAACTCATTTTAATAAATGAGTGAATTGATTATTTCAAAATAATTCTTTAGATTTTGCTTAAAGTCAAATCTTTTTAAATTCTTATAACCAAACTCAATTTTTTTTGATAAAAATTTTTTATTTTTGGAGTAATATATAATAAGTTTTGATAGTTTTTTATAATCTTTAATATTAAATAAAAAACCTGCTTTCCCATTTAAGAGAATTTCTCTTGGTCCCGTGGGACAGTTTGAGGAAATGATAAATCTTTTAAGTACTTGACTTTCAAGTAGCACGTTTGGCAATCCTTCATATAATGATGTTAAGCAAAAAATATCTGATGATTTAATTAAGTTGAATGGATTAGGCTGGTAATCAATAAGTTGAACTTGGTTAGATAAATTATTTTTTTTTATATAATCCTGTAAATTTAATCTCTCTATTCCTCTTCCGACGATCAGCAAATTAAAATTAACTTTATTTTTAATCAGATTTACTGCTTTAAGAAGTGTAATCTGGTCTTTTTGGTCTGTATATCTACCGACATTTATTAGGTTAAGTTTCTTTTTATCAAATTTAATCTTATTTTTGATTTTTGATTTTCTAATTATTTCTCTTTTATCAAGTGGATTATAAATACATTCTGTGTGAATGTTAAATTTTAATTTAAATTTTTTTTTAAAATCTAAGCTGTTGACAATTATTTTATCTGCATTTCTTAAAACATATTTAAAAACTAAATGTTTAAATTTATTCTGAGACCATCCATCTGGAGCAGAATTAGATCTCACAATAATTTTAATACCTAATAATTTACATAGTAATGTACAGTATACATTTCCTTGAAAACAAAAAACTAGAATATTTCTATCCTTTAAAATCTCGAAAAAAAGCAGAAACAAACCTACAAAAAATTTTTTTCTTCTGCCTATTGTGTCCCAAAAATTTGCTTTTAGCGAAATAAACTTAATTTTCTTATTAAACTTATTCCTGAATTTTTTTGAAACTGTAATAACAGATATGTTATTTATTTTATCTTTTAAATAATTAGATATAATGAACAAATTCTTTTCTACCCCACCACCTTCAATAGAAGGTATAAAAATGATTAGTCTTTTTTGTTTCATTGTTCTATAAATATTTTTATTCATATAAACCTTATTTGATGAAAAAACAAAAAACTTTAATTTCAATACTTATTATAAATTATAATAATGGTAAATTATTGACCAGAGCAATAAATTCTTGCCTTAATCAAAAATATAGAAATATAGAAATTTTAATTTTTGATGATAAATCTTCAGACAATTCAAAAATTGTTTTAAAAAAATTTGAGAGTAATAAAAAAGTTAAAATATTTTTTAATAAAGATAAAAAAAAGAGAATCGCAGCTTTAGATGCTATGAATGGATATATGAGCCTATTTAAAAAATCAAAAGGTTCTATTATATGCTTATTAGACAGTGATGATTATTTTCATGAAGATAAAGTTGAAAAAATCAGGAAATTTTTTTTAAAAAGAAAAGATATTGATTTTGTACAAAATTTACCTTTCATTAAAAATGATTTTGCTATGCAAAAGAAAAAAAATAAAAACAATCCACTAAGTTTTTGGCCTTATTTGGCTCCAGAAAGCTGCATAAGTTTTAGAAAAAAATTTATGAGCAAATTTATAAAGGTTAATCAAAAATATACTAACAATTTTGATAATATCTGGCTAGGTTTTAGGATGGGTGTTTACGCCTTTTTTTGTCTAAAAAAATTTAATACTATAAATTTAAATTTAACTTATTATGAAAGCTTAGGCCAATCTAAGAAATATAAATTGCTAAACAAAAATTGGATAAAAAGAAGAAGAAATTCCTTTGAATACTTGAGACTTATTTCAAGAGGTAAGATTTCTCTTAAAAACAACATAGACTACCTATTAACTAATTTAATAACAAAATTTTATAAATAGATGACCAAAAAAATTGAATTTAATAAACCTTTTACCTCAAATAACGACAGTAAATATATTAATAATGTTTTAAAAAATAAAAAATTTGCCGATGGTTATTTTCAAAAAAAATGTGAGCAAATTATAAAAACTAAAATTAATTCCAAATTTGTTGCTCTAACTCAAAATTGTACAAGTGCGCTTGAAATTTCTATGATTTTAATAAATTTACAGAAAGGTGATGAGGTTATAATGCCATCTTATACTTTTACATCAACTGCTAACGCTGTTTTGCTGAGGGGAGCAAAACCTGTGTTTGCTGATGTAAATTTATATGATGCAAATTTAAGCTATCAGTCTGTAAAAAAAAAAATAAATAAAAAAACAAAAGCAATCATAGTTGTTCACTACGCTGGTAACTCATGTGATATGAGTAGATTTCTTGAACTAAAAAAAAAATATAATTTATTCTTAATTGAAGATTGTGCACATAGTTTTATGGGCAAATATAAAAATTCTCATCTTGGGACTATCGGAGACTTTGGTGCTTTTAGCTTTCATGAAACAAAAAATTTAGTTGGCGGACAGTGTGGAGCAATTTCGATTAATAATTATAATTTTGTAAAAAGAGCTAAGATTATACTTGATAAGGGTACCGATAGAGCATTTATAGGTAACAAAAAAAGATATTATTCCTGGAAAGATATTGGATCAGAATTTAGATCAGCAGAACTACCCGCAGCATTACTTTATTCCCAGTTAATGAAATTTAATGAAATTAATAGAAAAAGAGAAAATATTTACAAAATATATAAGAATAATATTGACCTAATTGAAAATAAAAAATTTGATGTAATTAAAAATGACCCTAAAAATAAAAGCGCTTACCATGTATTTGCTCTTTTATTTAAAAATATTAGAATTAGGGAAAAATTTATTTATCACATGAAAAAAAAACATATCTCATGTTTTTTTCACTATTATCCATTACACATTTCATCTTTTGGCAGAAAGTTTAGCAGAACGAATATGAAAAATACAAATAGAATTTATAATGGTTTAGTTAGACTTCCTATATACCCTAGTCTCAAAAAGACAGAAATTATTAGAGTTATTAAAGAAGTTGAAAGATTTAATTTAATGAAAATTTAGAGGTTGTCCGTCAGGATCTCCAATTATTTTACCATTTTTCATCTTTGTTCTACCATGAATAATTGTCATTACTGGAGTACCTTTAAATTCAACCCCATCAAAGGGCGACCAACCACATTTACTCTCAATATTGGTATTTTGAATTTTAATTTTTTTATTCATATCAACAATTGTAAAATCAGCATCATAACCCTTTTTAATGAATCCCTTGTTTTTAATTCCAAAAATTTTGATTGGATTCTCGCAAACTAAATCTATTAATTGATTTAATGATAATTTCCCATCATTTACGTGATTTAACATTACTGGCATCAATGTTTGAACTCCAGGCATACCTGATGGCGAATTTGGATATTCCTTTTCTTTATTCACCTTTAAATGTGGTGCATGATCTGAACCAATTGTATCATTGAAATTATTTTTAACTGCATACCATAATCTATCGTAATGAGATTTATCTCTAATCGGTGGGTTCATTTGTGCATATGTACCTAGTTTATCGTAACAATTAGGGGCATAAATCGTTAAATGCTGTGGAGTAATCTCGAATGTAATATTGCCTTTATGTTGAGATAAAAAATCTATCTCTTGTTTAGTTGTAACATGTAGTATGTGAGCTTTTTTATTATAGCGTTCAGCAATCTTGACTATCCTTCTAGTTGAAGAAATTGCACATTCTTCACTTCTCCATACAGGATGAGAATGCACATCACCTTTTTTAATCAATTTTTTATTAATATTTAAAATTTCTTCATCTTCAGAGTGAACTGCAACAACTTTTGAACTATTTTGAAATACAATTTCAATATCTTTTTCTTTAGCAACTAAAAGATTTCCTGTGGAAGAGCCTGCGAAAAGTTTTATTCCACAACATCCATTTAAATTTTTTAGATCTGCCAGTTCATTTGAATTATCAGCTGTAGCTCCAAAATAAAAAGCATAATTACAATACATTCTATTTTTCGCTAAATCTAATTTTCTTTGAAATTCTTTTTTACTCGATGTTGGTGGATTAGTATTTGGCATTTCAAATACCGCAGTGATACCTCCCACAATAGCCGCTCTGCTGCCAGAGTTAAGATCCTCTGTATCTGTTGATCCAGGCTCCCTGAAATGAGTTTGCGTATCAATACAGCCTGGTAAAATTATTAATCCCTTAGCATCTATAATTTCTTTAGTTTTTTCAGAAATTTTACCAATATTATGAATTTTTCCATCCTTGACAGATACATCTAAGTTCTTTAACTCACCATCAATATAGCATTGTCCGTTCTTGATTATTAAATCTAACATTTATGAAAAAAATAATTATATTAAAAATATATATATCAATAAAATATGAAAAAAAGTGTTTTTATTTTAGAAGATCGTTCAATTCTTTACATTAACGGTAAGGATTGCAAAGATTTTCTACAAAACCTTATCAGCAACGACATTAATAAGGTAACAGATCAAATTAGTTGTTTTGCATCATTATTATCACCTCAGGGTAAATTTCTTTTTGAATTTATAATTGTAAAACATAAGTCAGGATACTTTATAGATTGTGAAAAAAGTCAGTCTAAAGAAATATTTAAGCAACTTAATCTTTATAAAATAAGATCAAAAATTGAAATCTTAAATTTGAGTAATGAATTTGTTGTAGCTTGTCTTGAATACGAAAAATATTTATCTATGAAAAACGCAAAAGATATTCGTGGGTATACATTTAGATATCGAGAAGACCCAATTATTCTAGATCCAAGAAATGAGAAATTGGGAGCAAGATTAATAATAAATTTAGAAAAACTCTATCTTTCATTGAAAAAATTAGATTTAAAAAATGATAAAATTGAAAACTACTATTCTAAAAGTCATAAATTAGGGATTGTGCCAAAAGACTTAAATAAATTACAAAACAAGTTATTTGGTATTGAATGTAACTATGAGGAATTAAACGGAATTGATTTTAAAAAAGGGTGTTATATTGGTCAAGAAAATACTGCGAGAATTAAATTAAAAAATAAACTTTCAAAAAGACTTTTACCAATAGAAGTTATTGATGGATCAATATCTGAGGGGGATAAAGTTATAAATAATAATGTTGAGATTGGAAAAATTTTGATCAATGGTAAATACCCATTTGCTCTAATTAAGTTTTTAGATAAAAATTTTGTTAAAGACCATATTTATAAAAGCAAAAACGGATTATTTAAAATTTTAATTCCAAATTGGCTCCATTTAAGTCTTTAATTAATAAATTTTGATAGGTCAGGTTTAAAATAGTTTGGTCCTTTCATAACTTTGCCTTTTTCATTGTAAATAGGCTTTCCATCCTGATCCAATTTGCTCATATTTGAATTTTGTACTTCCTCAAAACATTTATCTAAATTAATTCCGAATGCATGGCCAGCACCATAGGTTACATATAAGATATCAGTAAGGGCGTCTGCTACCTCTAATAAATCTTTGTTTTTCATCGCTTCGGTCAATTCTTCAAGTTCCTCTTTAATAAGATCAAGCCTTAGTTTATTTATTCTATCTGTACTAAATGAGGGTTTATTTTTAACATCTTGTCCAAAAGTTTTCATAAAAATACCAACCTTACTGAAATTTGACATATTGCTCCTGTAAGTTTTTTTAAAATTAATGTATAGTTATACTAATTTAATATTTGCTTATTAATCAATGAAATTTAGAAAAGAATTTGATAGTATCGGATCTATAAATGTCCCAAAAGACAAGTACTGGGGTGCATCAACACAAAGATCAAAAAAATATTTTGATATAGGTGAGTTTTTAGTAAGACCAATTCTTGTTAAATCTATAGCAATTATAAAGAAGGCTGCAGCAGTTGTCCATGGTAAAGAAAAACGAATTTTACCAAACATTTCTAAAGCAATCATAAAAGCTTCAAACGAAATAATTTCTGGAAAGTTAGATAGCCATTTTCCACTCAAAGTTTGGCAAACTGGTTCAGGCACACAAACAAATATGAATGTAAATGAAGTTATAGCTAACAGAGCTATAGAAATTTTAGGTGGGAAAAAGGGAACGAAAAAACCTGTGCATCCAAACGATCATGTTAATAAATCTCAATCAACAAATGACGTATTTCCTACTGCTATGCATATAGCAATCGCAATAGAGACAAAAAATAAGTTAATTCCCTCCTTAGAATTGTTAAATAAAGAGTTGAAAAAAAAAGTAAATAAATTCAAAAATATAATTAAAGTTGGCAGGACACATTTGCAAGACGCAACCCCTTTATCTTTGGGTCAAGAATTTTCTGGATATCAGTCTCAATTAGAAGATTGTATTTTTAGAATTAAAAATGCTTTAAACGAAATCTATTTTTTGGCTCAAGGAGGAACTGCTGTTGGAACAGGAATAAATAGTAAGAAAGGTTTTGATAAAAAAATTATCAGAGAGATCAAGAAAATTACTAAACTTCCTTTTAAACCAACTAAAAATAAATTTGCTGCTTTAGCAGCTCATGATGAAATAGTAAATTTTTCAGGAACACTAAATACAACCGCAGTTTGTTTAATGAAAATTGCTAATGATATTAGATTTTTAGGTTCTGGCCCAAGAGCAGGATATGGGGAAATTATTTTACCAGCAAATGAACCGGGTTCCTCAATTATGCCAGGCAAGGTAAATCCTACCCAATCAGAGGCAGTGACGATGGTCTGTGTAAAAGTAATCGGAAACCATAATGGAATTACTATGGCAGGGTCACATGGTCATTTCGAATTGAATGTGTTTAAACCTCTAATTGCACATAATATTTTACAATCTATTGATTTACTAGCCGACAGCACTAAAAATTTTTCACTTTTCTGCGTAAAAGGATTAAAAGCAGATAAAGTTAAAATTAAAGAATATTTAGATAATTCTTTAATGTTAGTAACTTCTCTAGCACCTCATATTGGATATGATAATGCTGCAAAAATTGCTAAAACAGCATTGAAAAATAAAACTACGCTTAAAGTAGAGGCATTAAAATCTGGGTTAATTGATGAAAAAAAATATGATGCGATAGTCAATCCAAAAAAAATGATTAAGCCATTATAGTTCTTGAATAAAAGAGTTAAAAAAATTCCTTAAATCTACTTTGTTTTCTATCAATTGATTATCTTGATTGAAACGTTTTATAAAATTTGAAATATTTTCATTTGTTTTATCATCTATAATCAATTCATCTAATGTTAACTTATTTTTTAAAAAATCGTATTTTATTGCTATGTAAATTGAATTTATTTTTTTTCTATATTTTTTTTTTGTTTGGAAAAATCTATATAACTTGAGATGATCATCAATCATTATTTTAAATTTACCAAAAAAAAATTGCTTTTTTGAATTTACAAATTCACTCTCAATTAAATTAATCTTTAAAATATCTTGAAGCAAAAAATTACTTTGATCAAAATTAAGAGATTGATTTTCATAGTTAATATTTAAGATTAAATTCTTTAGTTTTCTATGATCTGAAATATTTTTTGATTTCACCTCAATGTTAAAGTTTAAATTTTCATTTGCAAATATATTTGACTTCAAAACTTCTAAAAATAAAGATTCACTTCCTAGAAGATTTTTCAAATTTACACTTTTAAGATTTATTTCTAAATTTGTAGAGAATGGTGAAAAATTGACCATTCCTTTATAAAACGATTTATCATCAATTTTTTCTTCAGAATTAAAACTCAAGACATCTTTATTAAATGAATAGTTTGTGTCATATTTTTTTCTTGAGTCAAAAAAGCTCAGAGTTCCTTCTTTACTGTTATTTTTGAAGTCAATTGTATTTAAAAATCTTTTATTAAGCTTATCAAATGTTAAATCTAAATTAGATTTTTTTTCTACAAAATCATTTCTTAAATTTAGTTTAAAAGAGTTATTAAATATATCACCATTAACATCCAAATTATTAGTAGCTTCAAAATTATCATAAAAAGATTGGCTTTTATCTATCGAAATAATCGAGTATATGTCATCGGCATCATCTTTCAAAAAAATTTTACTATCAAAAATTATAATTTTTTTTTCATTTATTTTTTTGTTAAAAAAATTAATAAGATTAGTAAAATCATTCTTGTAAAAATTAAACTTTGCTTTTTTAATATTTATATTTTGAATGTTCATTTTGTTTTTATCTAAAAATTTACTAAAAGTAAGATATACTTTAACTAATTCAATTTTTGCTAATTCTTTTTCATTAGAAACTAGTTCAACATTCTTAAACCTAAAATGAGGTATTGGAAAAATAGCATAATTCAACTTTTCACTAAATTTAATCTCAAATTTAAATTCTTTTTCAAATTGACTCTTAACGATCCCCTTAACCCAGCTATCTTTGTAAAAAGCAGGGGTAGATAAATGTACAAAAACTGAAAAAAAAATGATTATTAATGTAAAAATGACCCGTTTATCGATTAGAAATAATTTTGTAAGTCTTTTTAAATTTTTAAATTGTAAATTATTAAAAATACTAATTAATATTAAATTAACCTTTTTTAAAAAGATCAAAAAATTTTTTTTTGATATAAGATTAAAATTAAACATTTAGGATATTGTTATATAAAATAATTAAAAATGATAAACTCTGAATTTATAAAATCTCTCAACTCCGCACAAAAAGAGGCTGTAACTCATATGGATGGCCCATTATTAATTGTAGCTGGGGCAGGTTCCGGGAAAACTAAAGTTCTTACCTCAAGAATTGTAAACTTAATAAGGGAGAAAAAAGCTTTTCCAAACCAGATATTGGCTGTCACTTTTACAAATAAAGCAGCAAGAGAAATGCAGAATAGAGTTAGTTCAATCTTAAAAACAGATGCAAATGGTTTGCCGTGGCTTGGGACTTTTCACTCTATTTGTGCTAAGTTATTAAGAAGACATGCTCCTGCAGTTGATTTAAAATCTAATTTTACAATAATAGATACAGACGATCAATCTAGATTAATAAAAAGTATTTGTAAGTCTAAAGATATTGATACCAAACAATTATCACCTAAATTTATATTATCATTAATCGATAAATGGAAAAATAGAGGGCTTTACCCTGGTGATGTAATTTTGAAAAATAAAGATACTTATGAAAAGAATATATTATCTTTGTACAAAATTTATCAGCAAAAACTTATTGATTTGAATTCTTGTGATTTTGGAGATCTAATTTTACATTCTGTAAAAATCTTTGAAAAAAATAATGATATCAAAGAAATTTACTGTAAAAATTTTAAATATATATTGGTTGATGAGTATCAGGATACTAATTTTATACAAAGTAAATGGTTAAATATTTTGGCCGAAAAAAATAGAAATATTTGTTGTGTAGGTGACGATGACCAATCTATTTACAGTTGGCGAGGTGCAGAAATAAAAAATTTTTTAGAATTTGATAAGATTTATCAAGAGACTAAAATAATTAGATTAGAGGAAAATTACAGGTCTACTCAAAATATATTATCAGTAGCTTCAGCATTAATATCAAACAATCAAAATAGGGTTGGTAAAACTTTGAAATCAAAAAAAAATAAAGGTGAGTTAGTAAAATTAAATTGCTTTAAAAATGGAAAGGATGAAGCGATCGGTGTATCTGATGAATTAGAACAAAATTTAAAAAAGAAAGTTTCTTTTAATAAAATAGCGATTTTAGTTAGGGCAATATTTCAAACTAGAGAATTTGAAGAAAGATTTCTTAAAGTTGGTATTCCTTATAGAATAATTGGAGGCATAAAATTTTATGAGAGAGCAGAAATTAAAGACTGCATATCATATCTTAGAATAATCTTTCAAGAAAATGATGATTTAGCATTTGAGAGAATTGTTAATAATCCAAAAAGATCCATAGGTGACAGTACGATAAAACAAATACATGAATACGCAATAAAAAATTCATTAAGTCTAGAAAAATCCTCAAAAAAATTGATAGAACTAAACTTGATTAAGCCCAAAACAAAAATTGGACTTTTGTCTTTTTTAAATCTTATCGATAAGTGGAGATATGAACTTAATATAAAAAAATCGAGTCATGTAAAACTTTTACAAACAATTTTAGATGAATCCGGTTATTCCTTAATGTTAAAAAACAAAAAAGATTTAGAAAATGAAAATAGGCTTGAAAATATCAAAGAGCTTTTAAGTGCAATGAAAGAATTTGATAATTTAGAGGGATTTTTAGAACATGTTTCATTAGCAACTTCTATTGATCAAGAATGGGATGGGGAAAAAATTAATTTGATGACAATGCATGCTTCTAAAGGTTTGGAATTTGAAGTGGTTTTCCTGCCAGGTTGGGAGGAAGGATTATTTCCTCATCAAAAGTCAATTGAGGAAAAAGGCCAAAATGGCTTAGAAGAAGAAAGAAGACTGGCTTACGTTGGGATAACCAGAGCTAAAAGTCAAGCCATAATATCTTTTTCAATGAACAGATTTTATCAAGGTGACTGGATTGATAGCATGGCCTCAAGATTTATTGAGGAACTTCCAGAAAAATATTTAGAAAAAAACTCCTCTTTTGATGAAAGGAGAGATGAGTTACAAGATTTTGAGTTTAATCAAGATTTAGAAGATAACGATAATATTAGAAGCCCTGGTTGGATAAGATATCAAAAAAGACTTAAATGATAAAAAAAAAAATATCTAAGTTAAGAAATAAATTTAACAAATTTAATATAGATGGATACATAGTCCCTAAAAATGATGAATTTTTTTCCGAATTTACTCAAAAAAACAGGTTAAAAACTATTTCTAATTTTTCTGGTTCTGCTGGTTACGCAATTATTCTTAAAAAAAAAAATTATTTATTCGTTGATGGCAGATATACAATTCAAGCAGAAATTGAGTCTGGAAAA
Organism: uncultured Pelagibacteraceae bacterium; assembly: GCA_902540235.1. Taxonomy (GTDB): domain Bacteria; phylum Pseudomonadota; class Alphaproteobacteria; order Pelagibacterales; family Pelagibacteraceae; genus Pelagibacter. The sequence goes on along the minus strand of CACBLI010000009.1, from coordinate 9,835 downwards.
GAGTTTAAAGTCACAAATTTAGAAAAAATAAAAAATTGTAAACTATTCAAAAATCTCACACTTGGCATAGATCCAAAACTTTTTACATCAAAACAAATCAATAGTTTTTTCCTAAAATATAATCAAATAAAAGAAATTAGCGTAAATTTAATAGATAATATTTTTTACAATAATTATCAAATTAAATGCAAACCTTTTTTTTCTCTCAGTAAAAAAATTGTTGGGGAAAGTCATACAGTCAAAATTAAAAAAATTGCAAATTTTTTAAAAAAAAATAAATCAAATTATTTATTTATAAGCGCCCCTGAGAATGTTGCTTGGTTGTTAAATATTAGAGGAAATGACAACCAGCATAGTCCAATACCAAATTGTAGAGTTATAATAGATAGTAATAAAAAAATTTACTTAATCTGTGAAAGAGGAAAAGTAGGAAATTTAATTAAGGAAAAAAAAATAAAAAAAAACAATTTAATTTTACCCAAAGATTTTAATTTATTTATAGAAAAATTAAAAAAAAACAAAATCATCATAGATAATAATACCTGCTCTTTATTTTACGAAAATATTATTAAAAAGAGATTTTTTGTATTAGATAAAGATGATCCAATATATCTAATGAAATCTATGAAAAATAAAATAGAAATCGATAACATGGTAAAGAGCCATATCTCTGATGGAGTTGCACTTACAAAATTTTTATATTGGATTAAATTCAAAAACAAAAAAAAGATTACAGAATATCAAGCGCAATTAAAATTAGAAAATTTTAGAAAAAAAAATAAAAATTATTTATATCCTAGCTTTAATACTATTGCAGGTGCAGGAAAAAATGGTGCGATTATTCATTATAGAGCAGATAAAATTAAATCTAAAAAATTGAAAAAAAATGATATTTTTTTATGTGACTCTGGTGGACAATATCGCTATGGAACAACAGATGTTACAAGAACGATTTGCTTTTCAAGACCAAAAAAATTTATTAAAGAAACTTTTACAAAAGTTTTAAAAGGACACATTGCTATTGCGACAGCAAACCTTAATAAAAAATACAATGGAAAGTTATTAGATCCGTTGGCAAGAAAATCTCTTACTAAAAGTGGACTAGATTATAAACATGGAACTGGTCACGGTGTAGGTTTTTATTTAAATGTACACGAAGGTCCTCAATCAATATCAAAATGTAATAAAATTAAATTTAGAGAAGGAATGATTTTAAGTAATGAGCCGGGGTTTTATAAAAAGGGTTCATTTGGCATAAGAATTGAAAATCTGGTTTATATTAAAAAGATCAATAGAAAATTAATATTTGAAAATCTCACGCTGGCGCCCATAGATAAAGAATTAATTATCTTCAAAAATTTAATTAAGAAAGAAAAGGATTATTTATTTAATTATCACTTAAATGTTTATTCAAAACTATCTCCTTTTTTAAAAAAAGATGAGAGAAAATGGCTAGCTTCTTTTGTCTAACATTTTAAACCAGACAGTCTGATTAATAATTTTAACCCCAAGTTCATTAGCAATGTCAATTTTTCTTTTAGTCGGTTTCTCTCCTACAATAAGATAATTGAGTTTTTTTGAAATATTGCTAACTATTGAACCAGAGTTTTGTTCAATCAAAGATTTAGCTTCTGCACGGCTGATACCATTTAATTTTCCAGTAAACATAAATGTTTGATCCTTAAAAGGTCCATTTTTTTCAATCGCTTTACTTTCTTTAATTGATAAAATTTTGTTAAGTTCGTTAATAACATTCAAATTTGTTTTGTTTAAGAAAAAATGTTTAATTGATTTAATTTGAGTTTCTCCAATACCATCAATGTTTAATAATTCGTTAATTTTATCAACCTTTGATAATTCTAAAAATTTTTTCAATGTTATTAAATGTTTTGATAAAAGCTTTGCATTTTCAAGCCCTATATGTCTAATTCCAAGAGCATAAATAAAACGTTCTAGGGAAATATCTTTACGTAAATCAATAGAGTATTTTAAATTTGCAGCAGATTGTGTTCCCCATCCATCCAGATCTTTAATTTTATTGTAATCTAAACTAAAAATATCTTGAGGAAGTTTTATTAAATTTAAATTCCAAAAATTCTCAACTATCTTTTTACCAAAACCTTCTATATTAAATGCATCCTTAGAAACAAAATGTTTAATTTTTTCTATAGAAATTTTTTCACATTCATATCCTTCACTAGAGCATCTTCTTACTGCATCATTTTTTTTTGTTATTAAGTTAAAATCTTTAATTGTTGAAGACCCACATGAAGGACATTTAATTGGAAATATAAATTTTTTTGAATTTTTACCTCTTTTTTTAACCTCTATAGAGGTGATATGTGGTATGACATCACCAGCTCTTTCGATAGTAGCAATATCTCCTATTCTTATATCTTTTCTTTTTATCTCATCCTCATTGTGTAAAGTTGCGTTTGAGACTACTACACCACCTATATTGACTGGTTTTATTTTTGCAACAGGTGTAAGTGCTCCTGTCCTTCCTATTTGTATTTCTATATTTAAAATCTTTGAAACACCACTATTGGCTGAAAATTTATGAGCTATTGCCCAACGAGGGGCGTTAGCCACATTTCCTAATCTTTTTTGCAATTCAAAATTGTTGACCTTATAAACTATACCATCGATATCAAAATCTAATTCATCTCTTTTTTGTTCTAAGTATTTGTAATTTTCTAGTAAATTTTTAATGCTAGTTATTTTTTTATTAAATGGATTTATTTTAAAACCCCACTTATCTAAATTTTCAAGAAATTCAGTTTGTGATTTAATTTGTATGTTTTTTTGAAACCCAAAGGTATAAGCAATAAATTTTAGAGGAATTTTTTTTGTTTCATCTGGATTTTTTTGTCTTAAGGAACCTGAGGCTGCATTTCGTGGATTTGCAAATTTATTAGATAGTTTTTTAAAATCTGAATTCTTTATGAAAACTTCACCTCTTATATCTATTTCTTCCGGAAAATTTTTTCCTAGAATCTTATTTGGAATATCATTAATAGTTTTTAAATTTTCTGTGATATCTTCTCCTTCTTTTCCATCACCTCTAGATAATCCAGTTATAAACCTCCCTTTTTTATAAATCAAAGATGCAGATATGCCATCTATTTTGGGCTCAACACTATATTCAATTTTAAAATCACTCTTTTTATCAAGGTAATTTATTATTCTTTTTTCAAAATTTATTAAATCTTCCTCCTCAAATGCATTAGATAAAGATAGCATTGGAACTTTGTGTTTTACCTTCTTAAAATTTTTTGAAGGTTTAAAACCAACAATTAAACTTGGTGAGTTAGAGCTTTTTAAAAAACTGTATTTTTTTTCAAAGTCAATAATTTCCTTTTTTAATTTATCGTATTCTGAGTCAGAAATTATTGGCTTGCTTTTATCATAGTAAGCTAGATTATATTTTTGAAGTCTAGAAATTTTTTTTAAGTATTCTTTTTTTAAAATTTTTTCATCCATTTAATTGAAAAGACTCTTAAATCTTGTTTTGAATTTTTTGAATATTGATTTTTTGTCTTTTTCTTTAATAGAAAATATTTCCTTTTCACTCAAATTGTAATCTTTATTAAAAATTTTGTAAGACGCTTTATACCAATTAGAAGAACCATAATTATAACCTAGTAAAGTGGCATATTTTTTTGCTTCATCTTCTAATCCAATAATAAAATGAATTTCTGCTAATCTATAAATTGCCTCCTCAACATAAATACTAGTTTGGTAGTCTTCTATGACTTTTTTGAACCTATTAATCGCTGCTACCCACTTTTGAGATTTTTCATAATGTCTTCCAATATACATTTCCTTACCAGCTAGTCGATCAGTAATAAGTCCCAACTTAAAGTTAGCATCTATAGCAAATTCAGTATCAGGGTAATTTTTAGTTAATATTTCAAATTCTCTTTTTGCGTTTAAGAGTGGTTCTAAATCCCTTCCTTCATCAATTATGTTTTCGTAATAACACATTCCCAAAAGATAATGTGCATAATCAATATCTTTGTGTTTTGGATAAACTTTTAGGTATCTTTCTAAATGATATACTGCATCGGAATAATAGTCATCAGAGTAGTAAACGTAAGCAGTCATCAAAGCAGCGATTGGTGCCCAATCAGATTGAGGAAAAATCAACTCTGCCTCATTAAATTTTTTTGCAGCGAATAAAGTATCTTTTTCTAAAAATGCCTCGTAACCCTCCGCATATAGATCAATCATTTGAGATTTCAAATCTTTATTTTCTAAAACAGTTATTTTTTCTTTCTTTGAGCAAGAAAACTGGAAAAAAATGATAAAAACTATTATCAGAGATTTTAACAAAAAATTCATTTACCAATAATACCAGATTTTCTTTTAAACTAAATCTTTTAAGCGATAGATTTCAGGTTCTGTCTGTAAGCTAATGAATGTGGAATATTTTTTTCATTGATTTCCAAGATAGAGTAATTTTCTTTATTTTGGAAAACTTTTCTTAATAAGTCATTTGTTAATTTATGGCCTCCCTGAGAACATCTAACTTTTCCTATTATCTTATAACCTGATAGGAACAAATCTCCCATACAATCAAGGATTTTATGATTTACAAATTCTTTTTTATTTCTAAGTCCATCATTGTTTAAAAGTGTGGAACCCTTTACAACTAGAGCATTATGTAATGAACCTCCCTTGGCAAACCCCATAGACCTTAATTTTTCTATATCTTCATATAAACAGAAAGTCCTTGAATTAAAAATATCCTCTAAATCATCCTCATAAACTTTTAAAGTATTTCTTTGGTTTCCAATAAATTGGTTAGCATATTTAATCTCAAAATCTATTTCTAAGTTTATTTTGCTTGGCTGAATAGAAATAGATTTTTTACCATCATTGAAGTCAATTAATTTGTTTATTCTTATAACTTTTATTGGAGTATTACTAACTTCAATACCTGCATTGATTATTTCATTTACAAATCTTTTTGCTGATCCATCTAAAATTGGCACTTCTTCATTATCAATTTCCACTACAGCATTGTCTATACCAATACCATAAAATGCTCCCATTAAATGTTCAATTGTTGATACTCTTACATTAAACTCATTTGATACTGTGGTGCACAACATTGCGTTACTAACATTATTAACATGAGGATAAATTATATTATTTTTATCTAAATCTTTTCTAATAAACACGATGCCATTGTTTGGGGAAGCTGGTTTGATAATTAGTTTTGCAAATTTACCTGAGTGCAGACCTACACCCTTTAATTGAATTACATTTTTAATAGTTTTTTGCTTGTGAAATGACATCATGTACGTGTACACTCACCACAGTAAAGTCTGAACTCAAGAAATATTACAATTAGCTACCAGAATTTATTAATTAAAAAACCTGAAAAATCTCTCAAAAAAAGGGATTTTTTTTGATGTTTTTTTGATTATATGGACTTCGTTTTCATCATTATCATACTTTAATCTTGCAGCAATTTGACATTCAGACTCACCTTTATTTTTATAATTCTTATTTAAGTATTCTGCCGAAAAAATTTTATCGATTCTAATTTGATACTTTTCAATTTTTTTTGAGTATTCTTCTATAATCTTATTACTCAAGCAAATAAAATCTATTTGTAAACACAGTTCATCACATTCAAAATCGTCATCTAAAGTTGAAAATATTTTTTTATCTACTAAAAAATTATTTATCTTGATGTACGTTATTGATTTATCCGGGTTATTCTCTTTGATCTGTTGTTTTAAATCGAAAAGCATACGATTTAAGTCATGTTTGTTTATTTTGTCTCCCTTTCCATCTTTTTTTATTGAAACCTGTATTTGTAAAAAATTAGAGTCATGAATAATTAAATCAATTTCATTGATAAAATTGTTTATTTTTTTTTCTACCTTCAGAATATTATCTCCAAAAAATCTTTCATGAAAATTATCTAAATTTTCATTTTTATTTTTTTCACTTATCAAAATTTCACTCTTGAAAATTTCATTTTCTATACCATCAAAAACACATAGGGATAACTTATTTAAACTAATAAAAAAAAAAGAATTTAAAACCATTTTAGCTTTCATTAACTATAATTTGATTATCGATTCTCATATCGAAAGTTTTTACGTTATTAAATTGCGGTAAATTTTTTATTTTAAAATAATTGTTTAATGATTTAATTGAATTATTTGTTGGTAATTTTATTAAGGTTCCATTTTTTAATTTTAAGTCCCATCTTTTCGATGGAAAAAAATACAATTTTTTAATGTCGTTAAATTCGATACTTGATTTCAAAATTTTTTCATTTATTAAAAAGAAATCTTTTAATGAAGGATTTCCATAAACTGTTGGTAAATTCTGATCGTTTTTTGAGGATTTAATCAATTTTTTATTAGATCCGATAAAAAAATTTTCTTCAAGAATTTTTATATTAGCTAAAAAGGTTGTTTTTTTTATCATAATATTTATATCTGATGGATAATTTTTATAGATTAAAAAAGACTCGATTAAATTATTTGAGTTTAAAATTTTTACTAATTCCTTCTTTTCTAAAAAAAAAATATTTTTTTTTTTTATTTTTTCAAATTTTGTTAACAAATTTTCACTCTCTACACTGTTCAAACCAACCAATCTTAAATTTTTAATCTCAAAAAAGTTTAAATTAGTAAAGGATTTATTATTTATTGATCCAAAAATAATTAACAAAAACAGGTAAATTAATATTTTTTTATTTTTTGACAGAGGCATTATCTAACATCCACTTTATTAAATCAAAAAAACTTATACCATTATATGCGGCAATTTCTGGGACTAAAGAAAGTTTAGTCATTCCTGGTTGAGTATTAATTTCTAAAAGATAAAATTTATTTTTAAAAAACTTAAAATCTGATCTTGTTACTCCTCTACAACCAAGCAATTTATGGGCTTTAAATGAAATACTTAAAACTTTATTTAAGTAATTTTTACTTATTTTGACGGGTATTATGTGTTTTGTTTTAGCACTTTTTTTATATTTAGCCTCGTAATCGTAAAATTTTCTTTTTGGTTTTAATTCTATAGCTCCCAATTTTTTTTTACCCATTATAGCAACTTGGATTTCCCTTCCAGGTATAAACTCCTCAATAATTATTTTTTTATAATCCTCTAGTAATTTTATTTTTGAGAAAATATTTAATCTATTACAAATAAAAACATTAACACTAGATCCCTCATTTATTGGTTTTATCACGACAGGAAATTTAAGTTTTTTATTAATGAGCTTTATTAAATTTGTTTTAGATCTATTAAAATAAAACATTATATATTTGGGTGTTAAGATATTATTTTTTAAGAAAATTTTTTTTGACAGTTCTTTGTCCATTGCAAGTGCAGAAGAAATTACACCTGAGTGGGTGTAGGGAATATTTGTAGTTTCTAAAATTGATTGGATATAACCATCCTCCCCAAATTGACCATGCAAAGCATTAAAAATCACATTAGGTTTGAATGATTTTATTAAATTATAAATGTGAAAGTTTGGTTCAGATATTTTTACGATATAACCATTTTTTCTTAATTCTTTAGCTACTTGTTTCCCAGTATCAAGGCTTATTACTCTCTCTTTTGATATCCCACCTGAAATTATTAATATCTTTTTTTTCAAATTATTCCAAAATTTTAATTTCTTTTTCTAGTCTCACTCCAGTTTTCTCTAAAACATTTTTAGCCACATAATCTATTAAATTTTTCATATCTTCAAATTTAGCATTACCCTTATTAACAAAAAAGTTACAATGTTTTTTGGAAATACAAGCATCACCAAAACTTTTGTCCAAAGGAACAGACTCTTTTATTAGCTCCCAAACTTTTTTATCAGTTTGAAAAATAGGATTTTTAAATGTACTGCCGCTTGTTTTGATTTTAGTTGGCTGGTTTTTTTCTTTTTCAGTCTTATAACTAATTATTTTATCGCTTATTTTTTCTTTATTGCTTTTAATGCCTTTAAATGAAGCACTTAAAAAGATCAAATCATCAGGTATATTGCTTTTTCTATATTCAAAATTAATATTCTTTGAAGAAAGAGTTTTAACATTTCCAATTTTGTCTATAGCTTGAACTGACAACAAAATATCCTTAAACTCATTTTCAAAACAACCCGCGTTCATTCTTATTCCACCTCCTATAGTTCCAGGAATACATGACAAAAACTCAAAACCACTTAAATTATTTTTCATTGCAAAATCTGATAAAGATTTATCCAAAACAGCGCTTCCAGCTATAATTATTTCATCTCGAAGCATAGTAATATTATTAAAATTTTTACTAAGTTTTATTACTACACCATCAAAAATTTTGTCCGTTATTAAAGTATTAGACCCGGCACCAAGAATAAATATTTTTTCATCATTATTCAATTTTTTCAGAAAATTTACTAATTCTTTTAAATTATCGGCTTTGAAGTAAACTTTTGATTTTCCTCCAATATTGAACCAATTTTTTTTCTTTAGATCGTAATTAAACTTTACATTATCTCCAAATTCACTAAGTATTTTTTCTAATTTTTCAATTTCCATTACATTAATTGTGGAAGTTTTTTCATCCAATTAGATATAGATCCTGCTCCCATTCCAATCACAATTTTTTTTCCATACATATTTTTTTTAAGAAATTTGGCTAATTGAATATTATTCTTTACTATAAATAATTCTACCTTAGATTTTTTAATTATCTCTTTAGCAAAATTTAAATAATTAAATCCTAACTTTATTTTTTCTCCTGCAGTATATATAGGACATAAAATAACAATATCAGCATCTTTAAAAGCAAGAGAAAAATCTCTCTTTAAATCCTTTAGCCTTGAAATTCTATGTGGCTGAAATATACAAACTTTATCATGACCCTTGTAAACTTTATTAACACCTTCTAACACAACCTTAATTTCAGTAGGATGATGAGCATAATCATCATAAAAATCTATATTGTTATATGTAAAAATTTTATTAAACCTCCTTTGAACACCTTTAAAATATAATAATCCATTTTTAATATCTTTTATTGGAATTCCAACAGTCAAAGCAACCGCTGTAGCTGCTACCGAGTTTCTAACATTATGGACACCAAGCAGAGGGATTTGGATATTCTTTATTTCACTTTTTCTTTTATTTGGAATATTTATATGCAAATTAAAATTAGTATATTTTTTACTTTGTTTAATATTCTTTATCAAAAAATTTGAATTAATATTTGTTCCATAAGTATAAAAATTTTGATTTTTTAATTCTTTGATTAATTCTTTGTTAATTTTGTCATCTAAGCAAATAAAGGATTTTCCAAATGAGGGGACTTTTTCTATAAATTTTTTGAAATAATGTTTTAAGTCTTTTATAGATTTATAAAAATCCATATGTTCCCTATCTACGTTAGTTATTATTGAGTAAGTTGGTGGTATGTGAACAAAACTACCATCAGACTCGTCTGCCTCTAAAATGGACCAATCACTTTTACCCAATTTAGCAGTGCTTTTAATTGAATTAATGACACCACCATTAATAATTGTAGGATCTAATTTTGATTTTTGAAAAATTGAAGACACCAAAGAAGTAGTTGTGGTTTTGCCATGAGAACCTACTACAACTATATTTTTTGTTAATGAAACAATGTGCGCCAGCATTTCACCTCTTGTGATGATTGGCAAATTTTTTCGTTTAGCCTCGATCATTTCAGGGTTATTTTTTTTTATAGCTGAAGAGGATACAACAATTGTTACATCTTTTAAATTTTGTTTTGTTTGACCTATAAAAATTTTTATTTTTTCTTTTTTCAATCTTTCTATATTTTTGTTAAAAAATAAATCGCTGCCCTG
>CACBLI010000008.1 GCA_902540235.1 uncultured Pelagibacteraceae bacterium | reverse complement strand
GCACCCTTGATAATGATGATAACAAATAAAGCACCATCCAGTCACAAGTTAAAAAGGTACTTTTAAAATATTAATAAAAAGGTTATAAGTTTTATATGAGCATTGGAATTTGGCAAATAGCAATAGTTGTAATACTTGTTGTTTTATTATTTGGTAGAGGAAAAATATCTAGTTTAATGGGTGACGTTGCAAAAGGTATCAAAAGCTTCAAAAAAGGTATGGCATCAGATGTGACTGATGACAAAGATCCCAAAAATATTTCTGACGAAAATCAAGATTCAAACAAAAAAGAATAAATCACATGCCTACTATTGGTTGGTTTGAGATTTTAATTGTTGTAGCAATAGCAATTATTGTACTTGGGCCTAAAGACTTTCCCATTATGTTAAAAAAAGTTGGCTCCATGATTGGTACTGCTAAAAAATATATTAATAATATTCAAACTGAAGTTTCAAATATAGATATTGAAGACAATCAAGCAGATAAAAAAGAAGAAAAAAAAGATGAGTCGTGAAGAAAAAGATTAATCCACAGTTTCATATTTTTAGTGATATTTTTTGTTGTTTGTTATTTTTTTGCTGAACATTTATATGGTTTTTTAGTCGAACCTTTTGCTAGAGCTGTGAGAGATGATGGTACTGAGAGAAGGTTAATTTTTACTGCACTTCAGGAAACTTTTTTAACATATTTAAAAGTCTCATTTTTCACAGCCTTCTTTGTTACATGTCCTTTCATTTTGATGCAAATTTGGAAATTTATAGCACCGGGTTTGTATAAACACGAGAAGGTAGCAATATTACCTTATTTGGTGTTAACACCAATCTTATTTTTTTTAGGTGGTATGTTAGTTTATTATTTGATTATGCCTCTAGCGATCAAATTCTTCCTATCATTTGAGAGCGCAGGTTTGTCAACTAACTTACCAATCCAATTAGAAGCAAAAGTGAATGAATATCTTTCATTAGTAATGAAACTTATTTTTGCATTTGGAATAAGTTTTCAGTTACCAGTAGTGTTGAGTTTATTAGCTAGAATTGGAGTAGTTGATTCTCAATTTTTAAAAACAAGAAGAAAATACGTCATTGTCATAATATTTGCTACTGCAGCTTTGCTTACACCGCCAGATCCAATTACTCAAATTGGATTAGCTATACCTTTATTAATATTATATGAATTGTCTATATATTCAGTAAAAGTTATAGAAAACAAAAATTTTAAAGACTCTGATGCATAATTTAAAAGAAATTAGAAAAGATTTTGATACTTTTAGAAAAGCAATTGAAAAAAGATCTGTTGAAGTTAATTTTGAAAAATTAAAGGATTTGGATATAAAAAATAGAGAATTAATTCAAAAAAAAGAAGCCTTAGAAAAAGAAAAAAAAGAAATTTCTAAATCAAAAGATGAGTCTCTTTTTGCTAAATCAAAAGAAATTTCTTCTTCTATAGAAAAAATTAATAATCAGCAAATTGTTATTAAAGCTGATTTGGAAAAAATTTTATCTAGCATTCCTAATGTTCCTCATTTAGATGTTCCTGTTGGAAAAGACGAAAATGATAATATTGAAATAGAGAAAAAAGGTGAAATTCCTAAATTTGATTTTAAACCTAAGTCTCATATTGAATTAGGTGAAAAATTAAACATGCTTGATTTTGATCTTGCAACTAAAACTACTGGTTCAAGATTTGTTTTCGTTAAAGATAAATTAGCTTATCTAGAAAGAGCGATTTCAAATTTTATGTTAGACACTCATATTAACAAAAATGGTTATAAAGAAATTTCTCCTCCATTATTAGCATCTGAAAACACAATGTTTGGTACTGGTCAGCTTCCTAAATTTGAAGAGGATCAGTTTGAAGTAAAACTAGAGGAGGGTTCAGATAGAAAGTTTTTAATCCCAACTGCAGAAGTAATTTTAACTAATATGGTAAAAGATAAGATTATTGAACTAAAATCTTTACCAATGAGATTTGTTGCCTCCACTCCTTGTTTTAGAAAAGAGGCAGGCAGTTATGGAAAAGACACCAAAGGTATGATCAGGCAGCATCAATTTTACAAAGTTGAAATGGTAAGTATTGTTGAGCAAAAAAAATGTTTAGAGGAACTTGAGAGAATGACTGATTGTGCAACCGGAATTTTAGATCTTTTAGAATTACCCTATAGAAAAATAATTTTATGTACTGGCGATATGGGTTTTAGTGCTGAAAAAACTTATGATATTGAGATTTGGCTTCCATCAGAGGAAAAATATAGAGAAATTTCATCTTGTTCATCATGCTCAACATTTCAATCTGTTAGGATGAAAGCCAGATACAAAGATGAAAAAAAAGAAACTCTTTATGCAGGTACTCTAAATGGAAGTGGTTTAGCGGTAGGAAGAACTTTAATTGCTATTATGGAAAATTATCAACAAAAAGATGGTTCAATATCAATTCCAAAAGTACTTAGACCATATATGAACAATTTAGAAAAAATTTCGATCAATTAAAGTTGTTTTAAGGCTTTAGATAGTATAAATAGTCAATTTTAATTAAGGAGTTTTATGGATAGTGCAGGAATAGGTCAATTTATACCGTTAATATTAATTTTCGTAATTTTTTATTTTTTCTTGATAAGACCGCAGCAAAAGAAAGTCAAAGAGCATAAGGCAATGGTAGAGAGCTTAAAAAAGGGTGATAAAGTTGTAACTTCAGGTGGAATCACAGGAATTATAACTAGAGTTATAGATAACGATAAAGTTGAAGTTGAAATTGCTGAAAATGTTACTGTTGAAGTAATCAGAGGGACTGGCATTCAAAGTCTGATGAGTTCACAAGAAGTAAAGAAATAATTTTTGTTTTTACAAAGTGTTATACTTTTCTAAATTAAGAATAATTTTTATTTCCTTAATATCTCTAATATTTATTTTTTTTGCATCATCTAATTTACTTAAGTTTAGTAACGAAATATTGAATAAAAAAATTAATCTTGGTTTAGATTTACAAGGTGGATCTTATTTATTATTAGAAATTGATAATAATCCAGTTATTGAACAAAAACTTCAAAATTTATCAATTACTATTAGAAATTATTTTAAAGAAAAAAATATTAGAATTAAGAATATAAAACTTTCAGATCAACAATTATCATTTTCTGTAGATGATGAATTTAAACAAATTATCCTAGACGAGTTTAGTGACGAAGAGAGTGAAATTAATCCTTATTATCAAAGATTTAAATCACACCAATTAGAAATCGAGGAAGATAATAATGTTCTCACTGTAAATTTTTCAAGACAGGGGATTATTGAAATCAAAACTTCATCTCAAGACCAAGCTCTAGAAATAGTTAGAAGAAGAGTAGACGAAATAGGTACTAATGAACCCAATATCCTTAAGCGTGGTAATGATAGAATTTTAGTTGAATTACCAGGTCTTGATGATCCAATGAGAATTAAAGCCCTTCTTGGTAAAACTGCAAATTTAACATTTAGATTTGTAACAAATAATGACGAGGACTCCTTTGGAGCAGAAAAATTAATGTATGAAGATAATTCTGAAGAGGCAATGGTTAGTAAAAGAATAATTCTAAGTGGCGACAACCTTCTTGATGCTCAACCTAGGATGGATAGTGAAAATAATGAGACGGTCGTTTCATTCACTCTTGATAGGGTAGGTGCTAAAAGATTTGGAAAAGCTACATCAACTGGTATAGGAAAACAATTAGCAATTGTTTTAGATGGAAAAATAATCAGTGCCCCAGTAATAAGAGATATAATTGCAAGTGGATCTGGTCAAATAAGTGGAGGTTTTACTTTTCAATCAGCCACGGATCTTGCTTTATTATTAAGGTCTGGAGCTTTGCCTGCACCATTGAGTATAATTGAGGAGAGAACTGTGGGTCCAGATTTAGGACAAGACTCAATTAATGCTGGGATCATAGCTTTAATTATTGGATTTGTACTCGTCATTTTATTTATTTTTGTAAAGTATAAAATATTTGGGCTAATAACAAATGTTGCGTTAATTATTAATTTGTTTTTATTAGTTGGCGTTTTAACAATTTTTGAAGCAACTTTAACTTTACCAGGAATAGCAGGAATAATACTAACAGTTGGTATGGCAGTTGATGCAAATGTTTTAATCTTTGAGAGAATTAAAGAAGAATTAAAAAATGAAAAAAATAATTTAATTGCTTTTGATAGCGGTTATACAAAATCTAGAACTGCAATATTAGATGCAAACATTACGACTTTATTAGCAGCGATAATTCTTTTTTTTATGGGCTCAGGTCCTATAAAAGGGTTTTCACTTACACTAGGTGTTGGTATTTTTACAACTCTTTTTTCAGTTTATTTTATCGCTAGATTATTGACTGTGTTGTATGTATCAAAAAATAAAGAAAAAGGTGGATTAATTTAAGATGATTGCTTTTAATAAATACTATAATCAGTTTAATATATTGTCTGTATCCTTAGTTGTTGTTTCTTTATTTTTTTTGATTTTTAAGGGTTTAAATTTTGGAATAGATTTCAAAGGTGGAACACTTATTGAATTAAGATCAAATGATAACAAAATTAATGTATCATCTTTAAGAGATAATCTTAGCCAAATGAATTTAGGTGATGTTTCGGTTAAAAAATTTGGAAACGATACAGATTTTTTAATTAAATTTGAAAATAATGAAAATAAAAATGTAATTGAGGAAATAAAGAAAAATTTAGATAAATCTTTTGGAAATAATTTTAATTTTAGAAGAGTTGAAAATGTCGGACCCAAAGTGAGCGCCGAATTGTTAAGATCCGGAGTAATTGCAATATCTGTTGCCCTAGCACTAATGCTTATTTATATTTGGATTAGATTTGAATGGCAATTTAGTTTAGGTGCTATTCTAGCTTTATTTCATGATGTTATTGTGACTTTAGGACTTTTTTCTTTACTTGGACTGGAGATTAACTTGTCAATTATTGCTGCTGTTTTAACAATTGTTGGTTATTCTATGAACGATACGGTCGTAATATTTGATAGAGTGAGAGAAAATTTAAGAAAGTATGCTGACATTAAAATTTTTGAATTAACAAATATTTCTATTAACGAAACATTATCAAGGACATTAATTACCTCTATAACAACTTTATTAGCTTTACTATCAATATTTTTTTTTGGTGGTGAAATTTTAAAAGGTTTTTCTTTGGCTATGATTTTTGGTGTTATTTTTGGAACTTATTCATCAATATATATTGCAAATACTGTTTTAGTTAGACTTAATGTATCTCAAAAAACAATTCTAAAAGATAACGAAAAGGATTAATACAAGTTTTGTGCAGCTACCATTGTTAGTAACATTGGTATTGACAACAAAGTATTTGTTCTAGAAAAAAGCATAGCAGTTTTAGCTGACTTTGCTTTTAGATCAGGCTCACACTCAACCATCCCTAAAGCTCTTTTTTGATTTGGCCAAATTACAAACCAAACATTAAAAGCCATTATTAAACCAAGCCACATGCCTATCCCAATTGCTGTATGTTTAGGTATACTTGATCCAACACTTAGTGTCATAGCATCATGTAAATAACCGTTTAGACCGGCTAATATTAATCCAGAAATAACTGTAAAGGCAGCTGCCCATCTAAAATAAAATAATGCTGCTGGTGCAATAACTTTTCCAATAGCTGGTTTCTGCTCATCGGGAATTTTTGCCATATTTGGTATTTGAACAAAATTAAAGTACCATAAAAGGCCAATCCACATGATACCAACTAATACGTGGGTATATCTAGCCAACCAACTCCAGAACAATCTATCGAAAGCAAATCCCTCATTATGAAAAAAAAATCCTACAAAAAGTATAATAGAAATTATTACGGATACATGAACTGTTCTTGAAAGTGATGAAAGTAAACTTGTCATGGTTAAATTATATACTAATTTTATTAAAATAGGTCATAAATTTTAATATAAAAGAGGCTTTAAATATTTGCCAGTATAGCTTTGATGTACTTTACATATCTCCTCTGGTTTTCCCTCAGCAATAATTTTTCCGCCTTTAACACCTCCTTCAGGGCCCATATCAACTATATAATCAGCGGTTTTAATCACATCCAAATTATGCTCTATAACAACTACCGTATTACCTAAGGCCACAAAAGTATGCAAAATTTCAAGTAACTTCTTAATATCGTGCTGATGAAGACCTGTTGTCGGCTCGTCCAGAATGTACATTGTTCTTCCAGTGGATCTTTTAGATAATTCTTTTGCAAGCTTGATTCTTTGAGCCTCTCCTCCCGATAGTGTTGTCGCTTGTTGTCCTATTTTGATATATCCCAAGCCAACTTTTTTCAGAGTTAACAACTTAGTTTTTATATTTGAAATATTTTCAAAATATTCACATCCCTCATCAACAGTCATATTTAAAACATCAGCAATACTTTTGTCTTTAAATTTAATTTCTAAAGTTTCTCGGTTATAACGAGTACCTTTACATTCATCACATTGAATATAAACATCAGGAAGAAAATGCATTTCATAAGTAATAACACCATCTCCTTCACAAGCCTCACATCTACCTCCTCTAACGTTAAATGAAAATCTTCCTGGTTTATAACCACGCGTCTTTGACTCTGGTAATCCGGTAAACCAGTCTCTGATTGGTCCAAAAGCACCAGTATAAGTTGCTGGATTTGATCTAGGAGTTCTTCCAATGGGTGATTGATCAATATCTATTATCTTGTCAATTAATTCTGTTCCCTTGAAACCTTTAAAAGGTTTTGGAATTTTTCTAGACTTATTATTATTTAAAGTTAAATTAAGAGCGTTATACAAAGTTTGTAATACAAGTGTAGATTTACCACTTCCAGACACACCGGTAACACAGGTTAAACTTCCTAAAGGTATTTTTAAATTAACATTATCTAAATTATTTCCACTTGCTCCAGTAATTTCTAAAAATCTACCGTTTTTAGCTAAACGTCTTTTAGCTGGGATATTTATTTTAAATTTATTTGAAAGATATTTACCTGTAATACTGTTTTTATTTTTACTTATATCTTGAAATGTCCCCTGAGCAACAACCTCGCCTCCTTTATTTCCTGCTTCTGGACCAAGATCAATGATATGATCTGCATTTTCCATTGTTTCAGTGTCGTGCTCTACTACAATTACTGTGTTTCCTAAATCTCTCAATCTTTTTAGAGCATTAATAAGTTTAACATTATCTTTTTGGTGCAAACCAATTGATGGTTCATCTAAAACATAAAGTACACCTGTTAATCCAGATCCTATTTGTGAAGCTAATCTTATTCTTTGAGCCTCACCACCAGACAGTGTTCCGGATTCTCTTGAAAGAGTTAAATAATCTAAACCAACATTTAAAAGAAAATTTAGTCTTTCATTAATTTCTTTCAAGATATGTTCAGCTATTTTAAATTGTCTTTTATCAAGCTTATTTTTGAGATTCTCAAACCATTTTGCAGCATCTAATATAGATTTTTCTGTGACTTCACTTATATGCATTCCATCAATTTTTACACATAGCGCCTCATCTTTTAGTCTATGGCCATTACATCTTTCACATTTTGTGTCAGACTGATATTGAGCTATTTCTTCTCTTTTCCAATCACTATCAGTTTCAAGATACCTTCTCTCCAAATTATTGATAACGCCCTCAAATGTCTTTTTATGGGAATATTTTTCGTAGCCATCATCGTATGTAAATTTAATTTCCTCTTCATCTGAACCATATAAAATAATATCCTTGATTTTTTTTGAGAGTTTTGACCATTTATCATCCATTGAGAAACCATAATGTTTTGATAAAGATGTTAATGTTTGTGCATAATATAATGTAGTTGTTTTAGCCCACGGTTCTATTGCACCATCAGCGATACTTTTTTTTTCATTTGGAATTACTAAATTTGGATCAACATTAAGTTTTATACCTATTCCCTCACATTCCTCACATGCACCAAAAGGACTATTAAAAGAGAAAAGTCTAGGCTCAATTTCTTCAATAGTGAAACCACTTTCAGGACAAGCAAATTTAGTAGAAAATATTAATTTTTCAGTTTTTCTGAATTTTTTTGGTAAGGTCTCGTCTTCATATTCAACAAAAAGTAAACCATTAGCTAAATTTATGGCCGTCTCAATACCTTCAGCCAATCTATTTCCTAAAGACGAATTCAAAACAATTCTATCTACAAGAATTGATATATCATGTTTAATTTTCTTATTTAATTCAGGAACTTTCTCTATATCATAAAGAATTTCGTCAATCATAATTTTTCTAAAGCCTCTTTTTTTATACCCTAAAATTTCTTTCTTATATTCACCCTTACGCCCTCTAACAATTGGTGCATAAAGATAGATGGTTGATTTTTTTGGTAAGGTTTTAATTTTGTCAACTATTTGTGTTACGGTTTGTGATTCTATTGGTTTACCTGTAAAAGGTGAATAAGGAATTCCTGCTCTTGCATATAAAACTCTCATGTAATCATAAATCTCTGTAACAGTTGCAACAGTAGATCTTGGATTTTTTGAGGTATTTTTTTGCTCAATGGATATAGCAGGACTTAATCCCTCTATTAAATCCACATTAGGTTTTTTCATTTTATCTAAAAATTGTCTGGCATAGGCAGATAAACTTTCAACATATCTTCTTTGGCCTTCTGCATAAACTGTGTCAAAGGCTAAAGAAGATTTTCCCGAGCCAGATAGACCTGTTATTACAACAAATTTGTCTTTAGGAATCTCTAAAGAAATATTCTTCAAATTATGTTCTTTAGCTCCCTTAATAACTATCTTTTTAATCATAATTTTTGTTGCTTTGACTTAATAAAATTATTATTCAGAGTAAATTGTGGTATAAATCCTATAAATTAAAATAACAAATATTAAAATATTATGGCTGGCAGTTTAAATAAAGTACTTTTAATTGGTCGTTTGGGCGCAGATCCTGAGATTAAACAAATGGTTAACGGAAAAAATGTAGCTAGGTTAAGCTTAGCAACAAGCCAAACTTGGAAAGATAAAAATACAGGTGAAAAAAAAGAAAAAACAGAGTGGCACCGTATAGTTGTATTTAATGAGGGATTAGTGAATGTTGTGCAACAATATTTAAAAAAAGGAGCGCAAATTTATGTTGAGGGTCAAATCGCGACCAGGAAATGGAAAGACGAACAATCTGGTCAAGATAAATTTTCCACAGAGATAGTTATTCAAGGTTATAATTCATCTCTTACAATGTTAGGAGGCGGCAATTCTGGAGGAGGAATTGCTAACGACAATACACAGTCTTCTAAAAATAATGAGGAAATGTCTCAAATATCGAATGATATGGATGACGATATTCCCTTTTAAACTTTATGGAAAAATCAGAAACTTCTAAAGATCAAAATATAAAACTAATTTCCGTTCATGATGAGATGAGCTCATCTTATCTCTCTTATGCAATGAGCGTTATAGTAAGTAGAGCTTTGCCAGATATAAGAGATGGATTAAAGCCAGTTCATAGAAGAATATTATATGCAATGTATAAGGGTGGCTATGATTGGTCGAAACAATTTAGAAAATCTGCTAGAATAGTTGGAGATGTTATTGGTAAATATCATCCTCATGGTGACCAATCTGTATATGATGCATTAGTAAGGATGGTTCAAGACTTTTCAATGAGTCTTCCATTAGTTGATGGCCAAGGTAATTTTGGGTCTATAGATGGCGATCCAGCTGCGGCAATGAGATATACTGAAACACGATTGTCTAAAGTCTCTCAATTTTTGATTGATGATATAGAAAAAAATACAATTGATTTCAAAAGTAATTATGATGAAACAGAAAGAGAACCAACTGTTTTACCAGCACAATTTCCAAATTTATTGGTCAATGGTGCGGGTGGTATCGCAGTTGGAATGGCAACAAGTATACCTCCGCATAATTTAGGAGAGGTTATTGATGGAACATTAGCTTTAATCGAAAATAAAGATATTAAGATTAAAGATCTTATGAAACACATTCCTGGTCCAGATTTTCCTACAGGAGGGGTAATAATAGGCAAAGATATAATCAAGCAAGGCTATAATAAAGGCAGAGGATCTTTCAAAATAAGAGGTGAAATAACAATTGAAAGTTTAAAAAATAATAGAGAAAGATTGGTTATAACTTCTATACCATATCAAGTGAATAAATCAGTTTTAAATGAGAGAATAGCTCAGTTAGTTCGAGAAAAGAAAATAGAGGGCATTAGAGACATAAGAGATGAGTCAAATAGAGAAGGTATTAGAGTTTCAATAGATTTGAGAAGTGGAGTTGAGCCAGAAACAGTAAAAAGACAATTGTATAAAAATACACAGATAGAGAGTTCTTTTGGTTTTAATACTTTAGCCATAGTAGATGGAAAACCAGAAACATGTAATCTAAAAGATTTTCTTTCAAGTTTTTTAAATTTTAGAGAAGATGTAGTAATTAAAAAAACAAAATTTGATTTAAGCAAGGCTGAGGATAGAGCTCATATTTTAATAGGTCTTTCAGTATCAGTTGAAAATTTAGATAAAGTTATAAAGATTATTAGAAATTCAAAAAATCCTGAAGAGGCAAAAATATCTATTTCAAAAACTAAGTGGAAAATTAACAAATCTAAAAAATTAATTTCATTAGTAGAAGATAAAAGTAAAAAAGATATTTATAATCTATCTGAGAAACAAGTTAATGCTATTTTAGAACTAAGATTGCAAAAACTTACTGCTTTAGGAATTAACGAAATAGAAGTTGAGATAAAAAAACTGGCTGAGCTAATTTCAAAATATAAAAAGATAATTTCGTCTAAAAAAGAATTATTAAAAGTAATTAGTGAGGAATTAAAAACAATTAAAGATAAATATTCTACTCCTAGAAGAACAAAAATTATTGATGCAGTGCTCAACTATGACATAGAGGAAACTATTCAAAAACAATCAGTTATAATAACCGTAACATTACAAGGTTATATAAAAAGAGGATCTTTAAATAATCTAAAGACTCAAAAAAGGGGCGGCAAGGGTAAGACTGGCATAACAACCAGAAACGAAGACTCAGTAATTCAAACTTTGTCTGTAAATACCCATACATCTATGCTTTTCTTTTCTACAGAAGGTTTGGTATATAGGTTAAAAGCTTGGAAAATTCCTGAAGGCTCAGCTTCTTCCAAGGGAAAATCTTTATTTAACATTTTACCCTTAAAAAATCATCAATCTATAAGCTCTATAATGCCATTTCCTGATGATAGTAATAGCTTAAAAGATTTTCAAATAGTCTTTGCAACTTCTAAAGGAAAAATTAGAAAAAATAGTTTGGAGGATTTTTCATCAATCAATGCTTCTGGAAAGATTGCTATGAAACTCGACAGTAACGATAAGATAGTAGGAGTTAAAATTTGCAAAGATGATCAAGATATTATTTTAAGCACAAAATTTGGTAAATGTATAAGATTTGAATCTAAAAAACTGAGAATATTTAAAGGCAGATCCTCTAAAGGAATTAAAGGTCTTGAATTAACACCAAATGATGAAATTGTATCATTATCAATTATTGATAATGATAAAATTAAAAAAAGCACTAAAAATGGGAAAGACGAAAAATCTGAATTAAAGGCTACTGAAAAATTTATTTTATCAATTACAGAAAATGGTTTCGGTAAGAAAACATCTCATAAAGATTACAGGGTTACCAATAGAGGTGGAAAGGGGATAATTGGAATTGTAAATTCACCAAGAAATGGGAATATAGCCTCTTCATTTCCAGTCTTTGAGGGTGATGAAATTATGATATCGACAAACAAAGGAAGAGTAATAAGAGTTGCAGTTAAAGAAATTAGAACAGCTGGTAGAAACACTCAAGGGGTTAGAATAATTAAACTTTCGGGTGATGAAAAAGTTGTTTCATCAATAAAGATTGATGATAATTTGATATAATGCCAAAAGTTGCTATTTATCCAGGTACCTTTGATCCAATAACCTTTGGACATATTGATGTTATAAAAAAATCTTTAAAATTATTTGATAGATTAGTTGTTGGTGTGTCAGACAGTGAAAACAAAAACTATCTTTTCAACCCTTTTGAGAGAATAGAAATTGTCAAAAAAGCTCTTTTTTCAGATCTCAAATTAGATAAAAAAAAAATAGTTGTAGTTTCTTTTTCTTCCTTAACTACTGATTTATGTAAAAAATATAAATCCAATATTATTTTAAGAGGTTTGAGGGCAGTTTCAGATTTTGAATATGAATTTCAATTGGCAGGCATGAATCGGAAGCTCAATAACAAGATTGAGACAATTTTTTTAATGTCTGATGTAGAAAATCAGATAATTTCATCGAAATTTGTTAAAGAAATTGTCAAACTAAAAGGTGATATAAAAAAGTTTACTACAAAAAGTACAATTAAATCTTTAAAAGAAAAATATGAATAAGCTTTTTCTAAAAATATTATTTATTTTTTCTTTATTAATCAATCAAACAATAGCACAGGAGAATATTATGATTTTAAAATTAAAAGATGGAGATGTAAAAATTGAATTATTTCCAGATGTTGCACCAAATCACGTAAATAGAATAAAAGAATTAGCCAACTCTGGGAAATATGACAATGTTGTTTTTCATAGAGTAATAGATGGCTTTATGGCACAAACCGGTGATGTTCAATTTGGCAAATCAGACTCAAATAATTTTGATCTAAATAGAGCTGGTATGGGAGGATCAGATTTGCCTGATCTAAAACAAGAGTTTAGTGGTCTACCTCATGATAGAGGAACTTTATCAATGGCTCGTTCATCTGATCCTAATAGTGCGAACAGTCAATTCTTTATTTGTTTTAAACCCGCTCCTTTTTTAGATAGACAATATACAGTTTTTGGAAAAGTTATTGAAGGCATGGAGTTTGTTGATAAAATTAAAAGAGGCGATGAAAACAATAATGGTTCAGTTTCTGATCCTGACAAAATAATTAGTTTTAAATCCTTATAAACTTTAATTAATTTGAAAAAATTTGCCTTTAAAGTTTTAGCTAATGATAATTTTGCAAGATCAGGGTTAATCGAAACACATAGAGGAAATATTAATACACCAGCTTTCATGCCAGTCGGTACCCAAGCGACTGTTAAGGCTTGTACAATCAGAGATATTAAAAAAACTGGTTCAGAAATTATTCTCTCTAATACTTATCATTTAATGATTAGACCAGGCGTAGACCGTGTTAAAAATGCTGGAGGATTACATAAATTTATGAATTGTGATCTTCCTATTTTGACAGACTCTGGTGGTTTTCAAGTTATGTCTTTATCTAAATTAAATAAAATTGATAGAGAAAAGGGTGCAATTTTTAATTCACATGTTGATGGGAAAAAATTTAGTTTAAGTCCAGAGGAAAGTATCAAAATTCAATTGGGTTTAGATTCTGATATTGTAATGATTATGGATGAATGCCCTAAAAAAAGTAATGACTATAATTTGATAAAAGACTCTATGAATTTGTCGTTATATTGGGCAAAAAGATCAAAAAAAGCTTTTGGTAAAAATCCGCACAAAGCTTTATTTGGAATAGTACAAGGGGGTTTATTCAAAGATTTAAGACTTGAATCGTTAAATTCCCTAATTGAAATTGGTTTTGATGGATACGCGCTTGGTGGTTTAGCAGTTGGGGAAACTCAAAAAGAGATGTTTCAAGTTTTAGATGATATTAAATCAAATCTACCAGAGCTAAAACCTAGATATTTGATGGGTGTTGGGACTCCTTCTGATATTTTAGGAGCAGTTAAAAGAGGCATTGATATGTTTGATTGTGTTTTACCGACAAGATCAGGAAGAACAGGTTTAGCCTTTACTTGGAATGGTAGAGTTAATGTTAAAAATAAAAAATATCAAAATGATAATTCTCCACTAGACAAAGATTGTGACAATTTAGAATTAAACAAATATTCTTTGAATTATTTAAATCATCTTTTCAACACTAATGAAATTCTCGCATCAATGATTCTAACTTTACATAATATTAATTTTTACCAAGAGTTGATGAGATCAATTAGATTAAATATACAAAAAGGTACCTTTGACAAATTTCATGATAAATACATAGATAAGTTGTAAATTTTGGTAAAAAATTTGTCAAAAATGTCATTTGAAATATATAAATTTATCTATATATAAGCTTCAATCCTTTAAATTTTGGGCCCTTAGCTCAGTTGGTAGAGCAATTCCCTTTTAAGGAATGGGTCGATGGTTCGAGTCCATCAGGGCTCACCAATTTTTAGGAAATTTTTATTGGTGGGTATTCTAGAATAATCTTGTTTGTCCACTCATTTATCTTTTTTATACGATTGTCAGCAGATGGATGGGTGCTTAAAAATTCCGGTTGCGACTTTCCTTTGTTAAATTCTTTCATTCTTTCCCAAATTTTAGTAGTCTCTCTTATATCATAACCCGACAGAGAAGAAAAAATCATTCCTAAATAATCCGCTTCACTTTCTTGTTTTCTTGTGAAAGGGTTCATTATGCCAAGTTGAGAAAGCAAACCTATTGTATCCATTCCAGTAGCTCTATTTACTTGGGATAACTTTCCTCCTGTAAAAATATCTAATAATTGTGTTCCAGTATTAAGTATTGCCCCTCTACTAGCTCTTTCAACAGAATGTTTTGCAACTGCATGAGCTATTTCATGACCCATGACCGCTGCCAAACCATTTGTATTTTTAGTGACCTCAAGCATTCCAGTATAGACTGCAATTTTACCACCAGGCATACACCAGGCATTTCTTACTTTTTTATTTTCTATTAAAATGTATTCCCAATCGAAATTTTGAGTTGGGTCGTCAAGTTTTGATACATAAAAATATTCACTAATAGAATCCTCCATTTTTTTTCCAATATTTTTAATCAAATCAAGCGTCTTTGTGTCTTTACTTAACTTTTCTTTTTCTTTCACTTTTTCAAAAATCTTAGCAGCTTGAGCATTTAGTTTAGCTTCGGGTATTATTTTTAGCTGTTTTCTCTCTGTGATAGGAGCAGTAGAACAAGAATTTAAAAGCAACCCTCCACAACTACAACCAACATATGACAAAAATTTTCTTCTATTCATTTTATAAATACATTGATATTATATTAATTAATGAATCTAAATAATAAAATATTATTAGTACTTTTCATAGTAGCAATTTCATTCGTAATCTATTCAAGTTTTAGATAAAATTATGAATAAAAATAAAAAAAAAAGATCATTAACACTTGTTTTAAGAAATTACTTTATTACAGGAGTTGTTGTATTAATTCCAATTGGAATTACTTTATATCTCACAAAATTTTTCATTGGAATTTCATCTAAAATTATACCTGAGAACATAAATCCAAATAACTATCTTCCTTATGCCGTCCCAGGACTTGAAATTTTAATATCTGTAGTCATCATTACAATTGTTGGTGGATTATCATTATCTTTTTTAGGTAAGAAAATTTTAAAGTTAATTGATGATCTATTTAAACGAATACCTTTCTTAAGAACAATTTATTCTGCTATTTTACAAATGACTGAAACGTTCTCTAATAGCAAAAATGACAAGAAAAGTGTTGTATTGATTCAATATCCAAGGAAAGGAGTTTGGGCAGTTGGTTTTGCAACAAAAGAAAATAAAGGTGAGATGGCTCAAAAAACTAATCAAAAATTAATAAGCGTCTTTGTTCCAACGACACCTAATCCTACAAGTGGTTTTTTACTTATGTTTCCTTTAGATGAAGTGATCTATTTAGATATGACTTTTGAAGAAGCATCTAAATTTATTGTATCTGCTGGTACTTCTACTGGTAAGAATTAAGCAATATCATTTATTATATCAGCTCTATCATAAAGTTTAATGAGTGGTTTAAATTTTTTTATATCTTCGTTTGATTTTTCAATTCTTTTAATCTCTTTTTCAGCTAATAAAAAAAGATCTTTATTATGAATGGGATCAGCTAATCTAAAATTTTTAATACCACTTTGCTTAAAACCCAATAAATCTCCAAAACCTCTTATAGCCATATCTGCCTCTGAAATTGTAAAACCATCATTAGAGTCTTTCAAAATATTAATTCTTTTTTTTGCATTCTCACTTAAATTTGATTTAAACATCAAAATACATGAGGACGCTTTAGAACCTCTACCAACACGTCCTCTAAGTTGATGTAATTGTGATAACCCAAACTTATTTGCATTTTCTATGATTATTACATTAGCATTTGGAAAATCTATACCAACTTCTATGATTGTAGTTGACACTAATATTTTAAATTCATTTTTTAAAAAACTGTTTAAAATATTTTCTTTTTCATCGATAGTGGTCTTTCCGTGTAATAATAAAACTTGTTTTGGGAACAATTTTTTTAAATATTCAAATTTTTTAATAGCTGAAGTATGATCAATTCTTTTAGACTCCTCTATTAGTGGGCAAACCCAAAATATTTGATTTCCAAGACTAATTTCTTTTTGTACAAATTTTATGACATCATCTATCTTATTTTCTAATTTACTATAAGTTTTGATAGATTTTCTTGATTTAGGTTTTTCTTTTATTATAGAAATGTCCATATCACCATAAACAGTCATTGTTAAGGTTCTAGGTATTGGTGTAGCAGTCATCAGTAATATATCGCAATCTTTTCCTCCCTTATCAGATAAACGTTTTCTTTGACTTACACCAAATTTGTGTTGTTCATCAATGATTATCAATCCAAGATTTTTAAAGATTACTTTTTTTTGAAATATTGCATGTGTACCAAAGATTATATTAATTTTATTTTGTAAAAGTCTACTGAGTATATCTTTTTTTTCTTTATATTCAGTTTTTCCAGAAATCAGAGCAATATTTAATTCGTCAGCAAAAATTTTCTTTGCAAGATTAAAATGTTGTCTTGATAAAATTTCAGTCGGAGCCATGACTGCAACTTGAAAACCTGAATTAACAGTGTTATATGCGGCTAAAAGAGAAACAATTGTTTTTCCACTTCCAACATCACCCTGTAAAAGTCTAAACATCTTGGTTGTTGAACACAAATCTTGATTGATTTCTTTCAATGATTTTAATTGATCTTTAGTTAATGAAAAATCAAGTTTGTTTATAATCTTATTTTGTTTATTTAAATGTAAAATTTTATTTTTCTTCTTATTCTTCTTAATTTTTTTTCTTATTTCTGAATTAACTAAAAATGTTGAAAAAATTTCATCATAAGCGAGTCTTTGATAAAAATTTTTTTTATACTTTCCAATATTTTCTGGTTTATGTAATTCTTTTATTGATGTGATCCAGCTTATATTATCAAACTTAGCTAATATGTCCCTGGAATGCCACTCATCTAAGATTGGGAGCGTTTCAATTATTTGATTTATTATTTTGTTGTAAACTTTCTCTGAAATACCATCTGATAGTTCATATTTGTTATGTTTTTGTTTTATTAACGAGGAATCCTCTGAGATGTATTTTGGGTTGGTTATTTGGTATTTATTTTTAAACATTCCAATTTTTCCATTTATTGTAACCTCTTTACCTAAAGGCAGGATCTTTCTTATATATCCTTCATAACTGTTAAAAAAAACACAGTCCAATTCTCCAGTATCATCTGAGCAAACAACCCTGTTTGGTAGATTTCTTACCCTGGGAAATAAATACTTTTTTGGAAAAATTGTTATTGTTTGATTTTCACCTATTTTCAAATCTTTAACTTTTGAAGATAGAGTTCGATCTGTAAATGATTTAGGTAGTTTCCATAATATATCAAAAATACTATTTATTTTTTTTTTTTTTAAAATTTGAGACGTTTTAGCACCAACTCCTTTTAAAGTTGATAAATCTTTTAACAGATATTGATAATTGCTTTTATTATACATTTACAACTTATATATTCTAATTATGAATTCTGAAATAGAACAATTAAAAAAAAAAATTATCTATAGATCAAATTATCGTGGCACAAAAGAAATGGATAAATTACTAGGAGCATTCACAAATGCTTATATTAATCAACTAAATGAGAAGGATCTACTAGATTTACAAAAGCTCCTAAGTTTTGAGGACGAAGATCTATTTAATTTTTATAAAGGATTGAATACAAACATAGAATTTGAGGACAATAATGTTAATTCTTTATTTAAAAAATTTAAATATGTGGTTGATTAAGAATGGCGGAGAGACTGGGATTCGAACCCAGGAAAGAGTTGCCCCTTTGCCGGTTTTCAAGACCGGTGCTTTCAACCGCTCAGCCATCTCTCCATGAGCAAGGTTTTATTATTAAAAATATATAATTCAACCATAAAATAGTCTATTTACCTTAAGTATTATTTAATTCTATAAAATTCTATGAATAAAGATTTTAACAAAGGTTTATTATTAACTTCATTAGGATCTTTTTGGTGGGGTTTTATTGGAGTAATTTACTTTGAATATGTATCTTTTATTGGTCACATAGAATTGGTGGTTCATAGATGTTTATGGACAACTTTGATGTTAATTTTAACTACAACATTTATATCGAAATGGAAAATATTTTTTAAAATTGCAATCATCAAAAAAAATTTGATCTACTTATTTATCTCAGGAGCTCTAATTTTTATTAATTGGGCTATTTGGATATATGCTGTCGCAACTGAAAGAATAATAGATGCAAGTTTTGGATATTTCATAATGCCAATTATTAGTGTTTTATTAGGTAAAATTTTTTTTAAAGAAAAATTAAATGATAAAAGAATTTTTTCTGTAATTTTGGTCATTATTTCAATTTTATTTATAATTTTTTTTAATCTAAAAAGTCTACCATGGGTTGGTTTAATAGTAGCTTTTAGTTGGGCTTTTTATAATCTTGTTAGAAAAAAAATTAATGTTGATACTGATATTGGACTTTTAATTGAGAGTTTTTTTATATTTCCATTTGCTTTAATTGCGTTTTATTTAATATATAAAAATGGTTTAAATGATTTTAACCTATCAAATCCTAGTCTAAGTTTATTTCTAATCCTAGCAGGACCAATGACAGTAATTCCTTTATTTCTTTATGTTAGGGGTGTTGAGTTAATAGGGTTGGGGCCAACAGGCATGATATTTTACATAACACCCACTCTACAGTTCATTATGGGCTATTTCTATTACAATGAGAGTTTTTCTTTAGTAAAATTTATTAGTTTTATTATTATATGGATAGCTGTAATTATATATTTGAAAGACTTATATGAAAATAATTAAGACATTATTATTCATAAGTATATTTTATTGTAATTTAACTTATGCTGATATCAATATAGAATTTGAAAACTGGAAAAAAGATTTCAAAAAAGTAGCATTATCTAAAGATATATCAGAAGAAACTTTTAATATAGCAATTGAAAATACCAGATATTTACCAAACGTAATTAAATACGATAGATACCAACCTGAGTTTTATGAAGATACAAAAACATATATTAGCAAAAGAGCTTCATTAAAAAAATTGAAACAAGGCCTAGAACTATATGAACAGAACAAGGAATTAATAAACAAAATAGAAAAAGAATTCAAAGTTGAAAAAGAATTAATGTTAGCTTTGATGGGTATCGAAACAAATTTTGGTAATTATGTTGGAAAAATGGATATTCTTTCTTCTCTTGCAACACTAAGTTTTGATAAAAGAAGATCTGAGTTTTTTACAAATGAACTAATCACTCTTCTAAAGTTAATAGAAACCAAAAAAGTTGATCATAAAAGTTTATATGGATCATGGGCTGGTGCTTTTGGATTTTTTCAATTTATGCCAAGCACTATTGATAATTATGCTATTGATTATAACAATAATAAGAAAATAAATTTGAAAAATAATATAGATGCATTTGCATCTGCAGCAAATTATTTATCAAGAATAGGGTGGAGGACGGAAAGTCCATGCTTTTATAAAGTAGTGCTTAAAGATAATATTCCAAATAAATATTTGAATACATCTGCACAAAAAATAAAAAACAAAAAAAAATTAAGTTTTTTTATGAAATATATAGAGAAAGATAACCTACCTAGCAATTTAAATTTTAATTATAAAGTTGCAATAGTAACTCCAGATAAAGATATTGTTAAAGATGCTGAAAAACTTACACCAGCTTATATTGTTTATGATAACTATGAAGTTATTCTTAAATGGAATAGATCTTTAAGGTTTAGTTTAGCTGTATGTACTTTAAAGGACAAATTTGAAAATGAACTTTAAATATTATCTAATTATACCTATAATATTATTTCTTAGTAATTGTTCAAATAAAGTCAATTTAAAAAAATTTACAATAGTAGAAAATTTTTCAAATAAAGGTTTTACTTTAGTTTTTGAAGATAAATTTTATAAAGATAAAATTATTGATAAAAAAATTGATAATCGCTCATATCTAATTTTTCAAAAAAATTTAAAAAAAAATTCAAGTGTTAAAATAACAAATATGTTAAATAATAAAACAATTTTAGCAAAAGTTGCTTCAAATAAGACAAATTATCCTTATTTTTATAATTCAGTTATATCTCAAAGAATTGCAGAAGATTTAGATATTGACCCAGATGAACCTTATATATCAATTTCATTGATATCGAATAATTCGTCATTTATTGCAAAAAAAACTAAAACCTGGGAAGAAGAAAAAGAAGTGGCTGAAAAAGCTCCAATTGATGGAATTGAGATAAATGATCTAAATAAAGTAAAAACTAATAAGAAAACTATTAAGACTAAAAAATTTTCATATTCAATAAAAATTGCTGATTTTTATTACGAAAAATCAGCCTTAGAAATGATTAAAAGAATTAAAAACGAAACTTCAATTAAAAATTTTAAAGTACTGCCTCTTTCGAAAACAAATTATAGAGTTATTTTAGGTCCTTTTAATGATATTAATTCTTTAAAAAATTCTTATAATAAAGCTGCTATACTAGATTTTGAAAACCTTGAAATTATTCGCCATGACTAAAAAATTCATACATATTTTGTTTTTTTTATTTTTATTCACAACAAATGCATTTTGTGAATTTCAAACAAAAGCTCGAACAGCAATTTTACAAGATTTTTATTCTGGTGAAATTTTGTATGAAAAAGAACCGGATATTTCTATATATCCTGCTTCGATGACCAAAATAATGACTGCTATTATAGCTTTTGATTTTATTAAATCTGGAGATATTAATTTAGATGACAAATTCATTGTTTCTGAAAAGGCATGGCGTTTATCTACCTCTGGATACTCATCTATGTTTATTATGGTAAATGATGAGGTTTCAGTAGAAGATTTGTTAAGAGGAATAATTGTTGCTTCGGGTAATGATGCATGCGTTGCGTTAGCTGAAGGTATAGCGGGTACCGAAGAAGAGTTTGCTATTTTAATGACATCTAAAGCAAAAGAACTTGGTATGGAAAATACTAATTTTGCAAATTCTTCAGGAATTAATGATCCAGACAATTATTCTACTGTTAGAGATATACTAATAATGTCTAATTATCTTATAAAAACTCATCCAAATTTTTATGAATATTTTGCTGAATTAGAGTTTACTTGGGACCGGACTGGAGGTGATCCAATAACTCAGGGTAATAGAAATCCGCTTCTTTATAAAAATATTGGTGCTGATGGAATTAAAACAGGATATTTAGCTGTTGAAAAATATTCATTGGCTTCGTCCATAAATAGAAATGGAAGACGCTTAATTGCAGTTGGTAGTGGTTTTGACACAAAAAAACAAAGATCTAGAGAGAGTACAAAAATCTTAACCTACGGTTTAACAAATTTTGATTTAGTAAAAATTACAGAGGCCAATCAAGTAATTTCTGAAGTGGAGGTATGGTTGGGTCAAAAAAATAATGTTCAAGTCTATTCAAATCAAAATATTTACAAAACTATTAAAAAAGCCAGAAAAAATCGTCTTAAAATATCAGTAAATTATAACGGACCAATCGAAGCTCCAATTAAAAAGGATCAAGTTATTGCTAAACTTAAGATGGTTTATGATGATGAGCTGGTAGGAGAATATGATCTTTACGCAAAAGAGGAAATTAAAAGATTAAATATTTTCTCTAGATTAATTAGATCATTAAATTATTTGATTTGGGGTGATGTCTAAAAAACCAATCATTGTTTTTGAAGGCATTGAGGGTTCTGGTAAATCTCACCATATTAAAAAAATTGTAAGTTTTTTAAAAAAAAAAAAAATTGATTTTTTATATTTAAGAGAACCAGGTGGAAATCCAAATTCCGAAAAAATAAGAAAATTAATCTTAAGTAAAAAAACAAAATTTCGACCAAAAACAGATTTATTATTATATATAGCTGCAAGAAATGAGAATATTTCAATTCTTAAGAAAAATTATAAAAAAAAAATAATTTTGATTGATAGATTTGTAGACTCAACAATTGCTTATCAGCATTATGGAATGGGTTTAAATATTAATTTTATAAACAATATAAACAAATTTATTTTAGACAGACTAAAAGTTGATTTCACCTTCCTTAACCTAGTAAGCGAAAAAAATATGATAAAAAGACTAAAAAAAAGAAAAAGATTAAATAGATATGATAAATTTAATAAAAATTTTTATAAAAAAGTCCAAAAAGGTTTCATAAAAATGGCTAAAAAAAAACCCAAAAAATATTTCATTGTTAACTCTAATTTAGAAGTTAAATCTAATGAAAAATTAATTATAAATAAAGTTAAAGACTTGATTTAGATATGAATGATCCCATTAATCAGACTAGACTCTTTGGATTAAATAATTATTTCAATGAATTAAAGTATTTATTTGATAATAATAAATTACCTAATAAGATATTATTATCAGGTCAAAAAGGATCAGGTAAATTTACATTATCACTACATTTAATTAATTATATTTTATCTAAAAATGAGGATTATTCCTATAATGTTCAAAATTTACAAATTAATGATAAAAATAGATCTTTTAAATTAATTAAAAACAATACGTCACCAAATTTTTATTTAATTGATATCAAAAAAGAAAAAAAGAATATCGAAGTTGATCAAATAAGAGAATTAATAAGTTTTTGCAATAAATCTTCTTTTAATAAAAAGCCCAGATTTGTTTTGATAGATAATCACGAGTTAATGAATTTAAATTCAAATAATGCTTTACTTAAAACTCTAGAAGAACCAAATGATAATATATTTTTTATTATCATTAACAATTCATCAAAAATTTTACAAACTATTAAATCTAGATGTTTGTTTTTTAAAATTACGTTATCACAACAAGAAAGTATTAAAATTTTTAATAAGATTATTGATCAAGATATTAATAGTTTGATAAATAATGATTTAATTTCACATTATTTTACTCCAGGCGATCTAATAAATTTGTATAATTTTTCTTTTGAAAAAAAAATTGACTTAACGAATATGAATCTCAAAGAGTTCTTGTTAAAAATAATTGACAATCAGTATTATAAAAATGATATTTTAAGCATTAATCTTATATTTGCTTTTTTTCAAATGTATTTTATCAAAGAAATTAACAGTCTAGACAACTATTCAGTTTATACAAAATTTGTAAATTCAATTAATGAAATTAAAAGATTTAATTTAGATATTGAGAGTGTATTTATCCAATTAAGATATCAAATAATTAATGACTAAATATTTTTATATTACAACACCGATTTATTATCCATCAGGAAAACCTCATATGGGCCACGCATACTCAAGTATTGTTGCAGATTTTTTTGCAAGATTTAAAAGAATCGATGGTTTTCAAGTACATTTTTTAACTGGCACTGACGAACATGGATTAAAGATTCAAAGAGCTGCTGAAAAAGAGGGGATGGATACACTAAAATTTTGCGATACTATTAGTCAAACTTTTAAGAATCTTTCAAAAACTTTAAATTTATCAAATACTGATTTTATAAGAACTACTGAAAAAAGACATTTAAAATCTGTGCAATATTTATGGAATGAACTAGCAAAAAATGATGACATTTATCTTTCTAAATATTCTGGATGGTACTCTGTATCAGATGAAGCATTTTATAATGAAGATGAAATTGAGGAAAATAATGGAAAAAAAATAGCAATTTCTTCAAAATCTTTAGTCGAGTGGGTTGATGAGGAGTCTTTTTTTTTTAGATTATCAAAATGGGAAAAGCCTTTACTAAATTTTTATGAAAAAAATCCACAATTTATTTCACCAGAATCTAGAAAAAATGAAGTTATTAGTTTTGTAAAAAGTGGTTTGAAAGATTTATCTGTAAGTCGGAAGAGTTTCTCCTGGGGTATTAAAGTCCCTGGCAACAAAGATCATGTTATATATGTATGGCTTGATGCGCTAACTAATTATTTAAGTGCTTTGAATTATCCTGATAAAAACGATAAGTTGCTTAATAATTTTTGGCCTGCCTCATTACACATTATTGGTAAAGATATATTAAGATTTCATGCGATTTATTGGCCAGCTTTTTTGTTAGCAGCTAAAATTAAACCTCCACTAAGGGTTTATGGTCATGGCTGGATACTTTCAGGAGACGAAAAGATGTCAAAGTCAAAAGGTAACATATTAGATCCAATTGATATTATAGAAAATTATGGCATAGATGCCTTAAGATATTATCTTATTAAAGAAGTTTCTTTTGGAAATGACGGAAATATTTCACAAGAGAGACTTGAAGATTGTATCAATAGTGATTTAGCGAACAATTTTGGGAACTTGTGTCAACGAGTAGTTGCTTTTTCTCTAAAAAATTGTGACGGGAAAATTCCAAATAAAATAGAATTTCACTCAGATGATCTTAAAATATTAGATAAATTTAAGAATAATTTAAATACTATTAGGGAAAAAATTGATAACCAAGATATTAATTTTTACATAGACTTTATTGTAAATTCTTTATTTGAGGCAAACAAATATTTTAATGATCAAGAGCCTTGGAAAAAGAAAGATGATCTAATAAGATTAAATACAATAGTTTATACAACGTTAGAAATAGTGAGAAAAATAAGTTATTTATTATATCCTATTATCCCAGAGTCTTCTGTTAAAGCACTAAAAATTTTTAATATAAATGAAAAAGATATTGATTTTTCTTCAATTGAAAATAATGAGTTTCTAATTAAAGACAAAAAAATAAATAAAATAGATATATTATTTAAAAAAATAGAAAAAAATAATGATTGATTCACATTGCCATCTAGACCATGAACCGTTGAAAAGTGATTTATCAAATATAATTAAACGTTCAAAAGATGTGGGAATAGAAAAATTATTGACAATTTCTACATCTGTTGAAAGTTTTCAGAAAATCAAAGATATCATAAATGAGGACGAAATTATTTTTGGTACAATTGGAATTCATCCACATGAAACTAATAATAATGAAATTTCAATTGATTATATTATTAAAAATTTTGAGGAAAATCCTAAGATAATTGGTATCGGTGAAACTGGATTGGATTTTTATTACAATAACAGTGATAAAGAAAAACAAATTAAAAGTTTTAAGAAACATATAGAAGCTTCTATAAAAACGAACTCACCGTTGATAGTTCATTCAAGAAACGCAGAGGAAGAAACATTTGAAATTCTGAATAAATATCAAAGTGAGAAATTAAAAATTTTGATGCATTGTTTTACAGGCTCAAAAAATTTCGCTGAAAAATTATTGAAATTAAATGCTTTTTTTTCTGCAAGTGGCATTATAACTTTTAAAAATTCAATAGATCTGCAGGAAACATTTAAAATTTTACCACTAGAAAAAATTTTGATTGAAACAGATAGCCCTTATTTAGCGCCTGTCCCTAATCGTGGTAAAAAAAATGAACCATCCTTTTTAAGTTATACAGCTCAAAAATTAGCTGATATCAAAGATCTATCGAAACAAGAAATAATTAAAATTACGACTAAAAACTTTAACAATCTTTTTTTTAATTAAGATCAATGGAATTCATTATACTCGGTTGTGGAAGTTCAATGGGTGTACCAAGACCAGATGGATTTTTTGGTAATTGTGATCCAAAAAACTTAAAAAACCATAGAACAAGATGCTCAGCTATTATTAAAACATCAAATCAAAATATATTAATAGACACATCACCTGATTTGAGACAACAATTATTAAGGCACAAGATAAAAAGAGTAGATAAAGTACTTTACTCTCATATGCATGGCGATCAAACTCATGGAATTAATGATTTAAGATCTTTCTATATAAATACCAAAAATCAAATTAATGTTTATGCTGACAGATCAACCTCAAAATATCTAAAAAAAAGTTTTTCGTATA
Source organism: uncultured Pelagibacteraceae bacterium (assembly GCA_902540235.1). GTDB lineage: Bacteria > Pseudomonadota > Alphaproteobacteria > Pelagibacterales > Pelagibacteraceae > Pelagibacter. The sequence continues at coordinate 56,933 of CACBLI010000008.1, read as the reverse complement.
TTTTCAAAAGTTATTCAAAAGAATATCCGGCTACATTAAAATTGAACAATTTACCAAGAAGTATTTTTATAACTAATAATAAAAAAAAGATAAAGATCAAATCAGTTCAAGTTGAGCATGGTAATGTAAAATCTAACTGTTTTATAATTGACAAAAAATTAGCCTACATAAGTGATGTGAGTAAAATTTATAATAGCGATTATAAATATTTTAAAAATTTGAAATATCTAATCATTGATTGTTTATGGTATAAACCTCATCCATCGCATTTTAATCTTGAAACTTCGCTGTCAATAATTTCAAAATTTAATCCAAAAAACGCAATTTTAACTAATTTATCACCTGTATTAGATTATAAAGCTCTGATGAAATTATTACCTAAAAATGTAGTTCCTGCACATGATGGGCTATCAATCAAACTATAAGATACTTTCAATTTTATTAATTATTTTTTTTGACATTGGCTTTGTAAACGAAGAAAATGTATCTGCTACTTTACCTTCTTTATTAATCAAAATTTTATGAAAATTCCATTTTGGAACCGCTGAATTACCATAATTAGTCTTAGCCCATTTAAAAAGTTCATGAGCATTAGTTCCTTTAACTTCAGTAATTGCTGAAATAGGAAAAGTAATATCAAAATTTACTTCACAAAATTCTTTTACTTCAGAATTGCTTTTTTTTTCTTGATTAAATGTATCTGATGGAACACCAAGAACAATCAAACCTTTTTTATTATATTTGTCCCAAAGAGCTTGAAGCTCATTATATTGGTTTGTAAATCCACAATAACTTGCTGTGTTAACGACTAAAACCACCTTGTTTTTAAAATTTTTAAAATTAATTATCCCACCTGATATATTTTCAATTTTTAAATCAAAAAAAGTTTTTTCATAATTCGCTAGAACAGAGCTTTTAAAAAAAAACATGATTATCGTTAAACATAAAATTAATTTTTTTTTCATTTATTAGGTGTTAGTAATATTAAAAAGTATCCAAATAAAGTGGACAAAAGCGACCCAGTTAATACACCTATTTTTACACCATCCATATATTGCATGTTTTCTACAAAGGCTAAATTACCAACGAAAAGGCTCATCGTAAAACCAATTCCTGTAAGAACTCCAACCCCATAAAAATTAAACCAATTTGAATTATTAGGCATTTGAGCTATTTTTGTTTTAATTGCTACATACGAAAACACAAAGACTCCTAATTGTTTTCCAACAAATAATCCTAAAACAATACCTAAAGGTACCTTATCAAGAAGTGAACTAAGTGATAAACCTTCCAATGAAACGCCAGCATTCGCAAAAGCGAAAAGAGGCATTATACCAAATGCAACATATGGACTAATTGCATGTTCAACTTTTATTAATAGTGAAAAATCTTTTTCTTTTTTCCTGTGAGGTATTGTCATAGCTAATAAAACACCAGCTATTGTTGCATGTATACCTGAATTGTGTGTGAAATCCCAAAGAAATATACCAACTATAAGGTAAGGTAAAAACTTTTTAATATTAAATTTGTTTATAATTAATAGAATTATAAAAGCTAATAACATTAGGCTTAAATATTTTATACTTAAATCCCCTGAATAAAATATGGCAATAATGACAATAGCACCTAAATCATCAATAATTGCAAGAGCTGTTAAAAAAACTTTTAAGGATAATGGAACTCTTTTACCTAATAAAGAAAGTACACCAAGAGAAAAAGCGATATCAGTAGCTGAAGGAATTGCCCATCCATTTAAAGTTTCAGGATCACCAAAATTTATAAAAATGTAAAATAGAGCAGGTATCAACATTCCACCAACAGCAGCAATTATCGGAAGTAAAGCTTGTTTAATGTTAGAAAGTTCGCCTTGTAAAAATTCTCTTTTTATTTCTAATGTAACAAAGAAAAAGAATATTGCCATTAAAGCATCATTAATCCAGTGAATAACAGATAATTTTAATCCAAAATTATTAATACCTATGAATAAATATTTATTTAATGTTGAGAAATATAGTTCGGATAAATCTGAATTACTTATTATTAGAGCAATAATAGCCGCAAATAACAATACTAAACCACTTGCTGCTTCAAGCTTAAAAAACCATCTAAAAGGTTTTGATAAATAATTAATCATTTTATCTTATTAAATCTTTTATAAATAGATTTATGTCTTTAATAGTCTCAAATAAATTAAATAATAATAATTCCAGATTCGGAAATATAGAGGATAAATTATTTTTGAATGTATCCAAAAAAATTATTGCTGCTATTGATGTGATAATTAGGACTATAAAATAACTAAAAATTTTTGACAAATTAAGATTTATTCCATTATTGTAATTAGTGTCCTTTATTTGTTTTATTTGAGAGTTATTATGCAGAGTCGTTTTTAAGCTCTTTTTAATTTCAACATCTACTTCGTCTTGAGTTTGTGGTAATTCAATAGGTTTTTCAACAGTCTCTTCAATATAAGTATTTTTATAAAACCATTTTCGATCACAAGCTCCACATTGTAGTGTTCTTCCTTTTTCAGGAATTAAATTAGCATCAATTTCAAATCTTTTTTCACCACAAGGACAGTCGATAATCATAAGCTTTATATAGCAGATTTTTTCCAAATTTCTTTTAAATTTCTCTACCTTTATACATTGAAATAATTAATAAGTGCTGTATTAGTACATCACTCGGAGTGTAGCGCAGCCTGGTAGCGCATCTGGTTTGGGACCAGAGGGTCGCAGGTTCGAATCCTGCCACTCCGACCATTTATGAGAAAAGCAAAAATTTACATGCCAAATAAAAGTCCTATGCAGTCCGGAAGAGGAAAGTCTAATAAATGGATTTTGGAGTTTGAAACAAGAGATCCAACAAGAAATCCATTAATGGGATGGGAAAGTTCAAATGATACTTTATCTGAGTTAATATTAGAATTTTCCTCAAAAGAATTAGCAATAGAATATGCAAAAAAAAATAAAATTAATGTAGAAATTATTGAACCGAGGAAAAGAAAGATTGTAAAAAAATCTTATGCAGATAATTTTTTAAAATAAATGTTTAAATTTTTTACTCAAAAAAAATGGCATCTTTGGAGTATAGGTGGAACTATTTTGATTTTACTTGCTACATGGTATCAAGTTCAATTAGATGTTAGAATAAACGAATGGTTTGGAGAATTTTATGATACTCTTCAAAAAGCATTAACAGAACCTAATTCAGTTTCAGAGAAAGATTTTATTGCATACTTGTTTACTTTTGCAAAAATAGCTGCTGTTTATATTTTAGTTGTTATCTTTAGTGATTATTTTACAAGCCATTGGACTTTCAGATGGAGAACAGCTATGGCTGATTTTTATCATGATAAGTGGGATTATGCTTCTTCTATAGAAGGAGCATCACAAAGAGTTCAAGAAGACACATTAAAATTTGCAAGAATTATGGAAGGCTTAGGGGCTGAACTCTTAAGGAGCTTGATGACCTTAGTAGCATTTACACCTATATTATGGGGTTTATCAAAAAGTATTACTGTTCTTCCATGGATTGGGCCAGTTGACCACGCGCTAGTTTGGGTTGCAATTGTTTCAGCATTAGGAGGGACTATAATATTAGCCAGTGTTGGAATTAAATTACCAGGAATTGAATATGATATTCAAAAAGAGGAAGCAGCGTATAGAAAAGAATTAGTTTTAGGGGAAGATTTTAAAGAAAGTGCACAACCAGAAAAAATTACCGATCTTTATGGCGGAGTTCGTAAAATTCATTACAAAATGTATTTTCATTATCTTTATTTTAATGCTGTTAAGTGGAGTTATCTTCAAGGAATGGTTATTGTTCCTTATTTGGCTTTAGCACCCACAATAGTTACAGGAGCAATTACATTAGGATTTGTACAACAAATTATAAGAGCTTTTGGTAGAGTCGAAACTTCGCTCCAATATTTAGTACGAAGTTGGCCGATTATTGTTGAGTTAATATCCGTATGGAAAAGATTGAGGGAATTTGAAAATAGATTAGAAAAAAATACATCTTTAGAAACTATTACTTAATGGGAATAGATAAAAAATTTCAGGATTTATTTATAAAAGTTTCAACTAGAGCAGCATTAGCTAGTTATTACTTTATAGGTAAGAAAGATAAAATAGCCGCTGATAAAGCCGCAGTTGATACAATGAGAACTGAATTAAATAAAATTGATATGAGAGGAAATATTGTTATTGGAGAGGGTGAACTTGATGAAGCTCCAATGCTTTATATTGGAGAAAATTTGGGTAATAAGAATGGTCCAGAATTGGATATAGCTGTAGATCCATTAGAGGGTACAAATTTTGTAGCAAATAATTTACCTGGAGCTTTATCAGTAATAGCAGTTGCAGAAAAATCAAATTTATTTAATGCTCCTGAGACTTATATGGATAAAATTTCTGCAAATGTAAATGAAAAAAATGTTGTAGACTTAGATTTTACATTAAAAAAAAATATTTTTAATTTAGCTGATTATAAAAATAAAGATCCTAAAGATGTAACAGTGTGTCTTTTAGATCGTCCAAGACATAAAAGAATTATTGATGAGTTAAATAATATAGGAGTTAAACTAAAATTAATTACAGATGGTGACGTTTCAGGAGCTCTATTAGTTTCAGATGATAAACACAAGGTTGATTTATTTCTAGGTGAGGGAGGAGGACCAGAAGGTGTCCTTACTGCAGCGGCACTTGATGCATTTGATTGTTTTTTTCAAGGTAGATTTCTATTTAAAACAGATATTGATAAAAAGAGAGCTAAATCAATGGGTATAAATGATTTCCAAAAAAAGTACAATTTAGATGAAATTGTATCTGGTGATTCTATTTTTTGTGCGACAGGAATAACATCTGGAGATTTAGTCTCAGGTATTAAAATTGATGGTAATATCTTTTTTTCAGAAACTTTAATTACACATAAATCATCTGGTTTAAAAAAGATTATTAAAAAACATGAAAAAATTTAAATGAAGAGCTGTATCAGGTTAAGATTATATATTTAATTAAGCTTGATTAATAATAATTTATACAATAAAAAACAGCTTCTTGGTCCCTTCGTCTATCGGTTAGGACACGTGGTTTTCATCCTCGAAAGAGGGGTTCGATTCCCCTAGGGACCGCCAATTTTTTATGAAGTATTATGTATATCTTCTAGTTTCGTTCAGAAACAAAAAATTAGTTTCTTATGTCGGTTACACTAATAATCTAAAAAAAAGACTTCATTTACACAATTCTTCAAAGGGAGCAAAATTTACCAAGGGCAATAAATGGAAAATTGCATATTTTCAAGAATATTTAACCAAAAAAAAGGCAATGAGAGAAGAATATCTTCTTAAAAAAAACACAAAAAAAAGAAATATGATAAAAAGAATTACTTTGATTAATTATGAAAATATCAATTCTATTACCTTATAAAGAAAATTTTTCATCAAAATATGCAGGGGCTGTATCTTTGTTTGTGAAAGACACATCTTTAAACAGTAAATATAAACGATCAATTTATGTATATGGAAATATGAGTTATTCAAAACCATTCTTAAAAAATTATATAAATATAAAACTAGATAAAAAAATTTTACAAAGTAATAGTAAAAATTATGTATCTAAATTTCTTGAACAAGAAAAAATAAATAATTCGGATATTATTGAAATACATAATAGACCAAATTATATTCGGCACCTAGAAAATATCAAAAATAAAAAAATAATACTATATTTTCATAATGATCCATTAACTATGAATGGATCTAAAAAAATTACAGACAGATTATATTTATTGAATAATATTGATAAAATTTTATTTAATAGTAAGTGGTCACAGAAAAGATTTTTTATTGGAATAGATAATGAAAATTTATTAAAACAAAAAACATCAGTTTGTTATCAATCAACTTCAAAAGTTAAAGTAAATTTTTCAAAAAAAAAAAAATTGATTTCATTTGTTGGAAAGTTAAATAGAGCAAAAGGATATGATTTATTTGGTGATGCAATAATAAAAATATTAAATAAATATTCATATTGGAAATCAATTGTTATTGGAGATGAACCTAGAGAAAAAATTAATTTTCAGCATAAGAATTTGAAGATATTAGGTTTTACATCTCACGAAAATGTACTTAGAAGATTAAAGGATGTAAGTATTTCAGTTGTTTGTTCAAGGTGGGAGGAACCCTTTGGAAGAACCAGTCTTGAGGCAGCTAGCAGAGGCTCAGCAGTTATAATTAGTAAAAAAGGTGGTTTGCCTGAAACATCTAAATCAGCAATTTTGCTTAAAGAATTGAGCTCAAAAAATATCTATAATGTAATTGAAAATTTAATTTTGAATCCAAAAAAATTAAAACATTGTCAAAAATTGAATTATAAAAATTTTAAATTTGATCATAAATACATTTCAAAAATAATTGATGACATTAGAGATCAATTTCAAAACATAAATCTTTTTAACATTAACGCAGAAAGAAAATTAAAAATAATGCATATTACAAATTTTAATGAGAGATTTAATGGAAGATTACATTATAATACTGGAAGAAGAATTAATAATGGATTTATAAGATTAGGTCACAACGTTTTATCAATAAGTGATCGAGATATAATACATAACAACAAATCTTTAACTGACTTAAATGGTTTAAATAATTTACAGAAAAAAATATTGGATACATACGATAACTTTAAACCTGATTTAATCGTGTTAGGCCATGCGGATAAAGTATCATCACTAACTTTGGAAAAAATGAAAAATTTAGATAAAAATCTAAAGATTTCTCAGTGGTTTTTAGATCCACTTTCAAGGCATGGTCCTGATCATGCTAATAATTCTAAAAGGATTATAGATAAAATTGAATTTTTAGATAAAACCTTCTTAACAACAGACCCTAATTCTTTATCTTTGAAAATTCCAAATTCATATTTTATTCCTAATCCGTGTGATAGATCTTTTGAAGTTTTAGAAAATTATAAAAATAAATGTGATTTTGATGTTTTTTTTGCAATGAGTCATGGTGTGCATAGAGGAGAACTTAAAAAAGGTAAAATTGACAATAGAGAAATTTTTATCAACAAGTTGATAAAAAAAAATTTAGATATCAGATTTGATGTATATGGTATGAATAATGTGCAACCTATATGGGGAGAACAATTCTTAAAAAAAATATCAAATTGCTACATGGGAATTAACTTAAGTAGAGGCAAACCTATTAAATATTATAGTAGCGATAGAATTGCACAATTAATAGGTAATGGCTTGTTAACTTTTATTGATAAGAAAACTTTTTTGAGTGATTTTTTTTCAAACAAAGAAATGATTTTTTATAAAGATATAGATGATTTAAGTTATAAAATTAACAAGTATAAAAAAGATACAAAAATTGGAAAAAAAATAGCTCGATTAGGGAAAAAAAAATATTTTAAATATTTTAATTCATCAATAGTTTCAGATTATATGATTTGTAAAACTTTTGATCTAAAACCAGAAAAGAAAATTTTATGGGAGAGTAAATGACAAGAATCAATCTAACTAAAAAGGATTTAACAAACTCAATATATATGCAAATAGGTTTTTCTAAACAAGTTTCCGAAAGCTTAATCGATGAATTTTTCTCCCTAATTTTATTAAACTTAAAAAAAGAAAAAATTGTAAAACTATCTAACTTTGGAACATTCACATTAAGAGCCAAAAATCCCAGAATTGGGAGAAATCCAAAAACTAGAGAAAAAAAAGAAATTTCAAAAAGAAATGTAGTTTTATTCAAGCCATCAAGAGAATTTAAAATTTTTATAAATTCAACGAACAATGATTAAATCTTTAAATGCATATAAAACAATTGGTGAAGTGGTCAAAATTATTGGTCTTAAATCTAAAAAAGGTCAATCACTACCAACTCATACAATCAGATTTTGGGAGACAAAATTTAAGCAGATACGACCTAAAATATTTAATGGTAATAGAAGATACTACGATGAAAAATCTATAGAAACTATTATAAAAGTTCATTTTCTTTTAAAAAACAAAGGAATGACTATTAATGGCGTAAAAAAATTCTTAGACGAGGAAAATTCTTTAAATCTTGACGAAAATTTAAATCACTCTATAAATGCACTAAAAATTAAAAATAGATTAATAAAGATTTCAAATATTGTTAAGAATTTAAAAAAGTAATACTTATGGCTAAAAAAACTCATATTAAAGTAAGACTTGTCCCTGAAGCTAAACCAGATAGCTCTTTTTTTTACTATGTTAAAAAACCTGCAGGTGGAGAAAAAGCTAAAGTAAAATTAAAAGTAAAAAAATATAATCCATCTACTCGTAAACATGAAGTTTTTGTTGAAAAAAAACTTCCTCCTCATAGTAAATAACTATTTTTTTTTAAAATTTCTTCTCTCGAAATCTATATAAGCTGAAATCATATTTTTCCAAATCCTGCTAGTTATTTTGGGGTCGATTTTATTTTTTATAGATTTATTTTTAATATTTTTAAGAATAATTGATATCCTTTTTTTATCTACAATTTCATATTTATGCGTTTTGAGTTTAAGAACATCACTGACTATATTGGTTCTCTGTTTAATCAATTTAATAAGTTTATTATCAAGACTATCAAGCTTTTTTCTTAGTATATTTAATCTTTTTTTTTTATTAGGCGACATTTGTTCAATTGGAATTATCAATAAATATTATATTTAAACAGGTATGTATACTCAAATTAATAACAAATACAGATTGTATATGTCTAATTGGTTATTATTTATGTTTTTCTTAGTGTCATCAATGATTGTTGTTGGTGGATTAACAAGGTTAACAGATTCTGGTCTATCAATTACAGAATGGGAAATTTTTAGGGGTTTTTTACCGCCTTTAACTAATGAGACATGGAATGAATATTTTAATTTATACAAAAAAATTCCAGAATTTGAATTACAAAACTTCTCAATGAATTTGAATGAATTTAAATTTATTTTTTGGTGGGAATGGGCACACAGATTTTTTGGTCGGTTAATTGGATTATTTTTTTTAGTGCCTTTAATTTATTTTAGCGTCAAGATTGGATTTAAAAAACTTACCAACCTGCATTTAATTTTTCTATTAATATGTTTTCAAGGGTTTTTGGGCTGGTATATGGTTAAAAGTGGGTTAGTAGATAACGTTGATGTTAGTCATTTTAGATTATCAATCCATCTTTTATTTGCTTTCATAATTTTATCTTTAATTTTCTGGAACTTTTTGGATTTAATGTATCTTAGAAAAAAAGATAAAAAAATGAAAAATTTCTTACCTGAGATTTTTATAATTGCAATTTTTTTACAAATTATATTTGGTGCTTTTGTTTCTGGAATGGATGCGGGAAAAATTTATAATACATGGCCGTTGATGGGTTATTCGTATTTTCCAGACGATAATAAAATAATTGATTTATTTAAGCTTTCTGCATTCAGTGATCCGTCATTAGTTCAATACTTACATCGGAATATGGCTTATTTGATATTGATTTTGTACATTATTATTACCTTTATAATTTATAAAAAAAAAATTGTTTTTTTATTTAAACCTATAATAATTTTAGGTTTTACTATCTTTTTACAAATTTTGTTGGGTATATTCACGTTGTTAAGTGGGGCAGGTATATTTATTTCCTCGTTACACCAGTTTAGTTCAATTTTACTAATAACTGCTTCATTATTTTTTTTATATAAAAACAAGTATAAATTTTAATTACTTTCTCTCAATAACAAATAATTCATTATTAAAATATAATCCTTTATTTTTGTTAACAATTTGTTGGACAATTTTTTGATAATCTTTTTTTTTTTCAGCACTCAGTATCTGTTTATCTGATATTTGATTTACATAAATTGCAGCGTTCCATGCCGAAAATATGAGTGAAGTAGCGATACCTCCACTGATTTCATTAGGTAAAGCTCTTAATACATATCTTATATTTGTTTTTTTGTTAAATTTAAGATTTTTTAATAAATTTTTGTCAGTATTTTTTCTAATATATCTTAAAATTGATCTGTATAATGAGGGAAATGGTTTTTCTTTTGGCCAAATTTTCTTAATTATTTGGTTACCAGGGTCATTTCCACAGGCATGAATAACTGCTAATTTACCTTTTTTATTTAATGACTTGATCATTGGATCAATCACATATCTTACTTTTTTTTCAACAGATATTCTTGATCTATAAGGCTGTGAAGCTATGATCAAATCAAAATTATTTTTACCATTATTTTTTTTTGGAATGATATTTTTTAAAGAAAATTCCTGATCTTTTCTATAAATTATAATTACTGAGGGCTCTTTATAAGTTGGATTACCATTTATTGGGTTTCTTTCAATTTGCCATTTTTTACTTAAAAACCCTTGGTTAAGTTTTCTTAGTTGATCAGAAAAATCAAGGGATGAATTTCCTTTTAGTTTTACAATTTTCCAATTCAATTTTTTTTGTTTCATCTTATTATTTGACTTTAATGAAGTAGACTCAACATAGTTTAGATTTGAAATGACAAATACTGTATTTTTATGTTCTACAAATCTGTCAGGAAGTTTTTCAAGGCCCAACCTAACATCTTCTAAACTTATTTCTTTAGTGCTTATTAGCATGGGAATGTGTGGCATTTTTTGATGACATTGTCTCATAATACTCATTAATAAAGATCCATCTCCCATACCTGCATCAAAGACTTTTAATGCAGGATATTTAGGTTTTAGCTTTCGAATTATTGGTTTTAAAGCATCAGCAATTTTATTTTTTTCATTTGTAGTAGTTACAAAAAGTAAATACTTTTGCCTATTATCAAAAAATCTAAAATTCTTCTTCATAAGTAAATAAGTGCTTATTTTTTTGGTGGATAATTTGTTGTTATAAATTTTTTTAGAACTTTAAGAACTCTATCAGCTTCTTCTAATAACATCATATGTCCACAGTTATCAATAATATCCACTTGACTACCTTCAATCAAATCAGCAAGTTTTTTCCCCTCTTTAACTGGGCACATTTTATCATCGGTTGCTAGTATTGATAGGGTGGGGATTTTTATTTTTTTTGCAGCTTCGAATCCATTCTTGTAGTTATCGCAAGCTCTAAAATCAACTCCAAGCGTATTCTTAATTGTTCTAGTTTTTGCCAACATAGAACCAGTATTTATATGATAAAGACCTGGCACTGGGTGTCCTCCAAAATGACCAGCTGGTCCATGCGCCCAATCCATCATCAGTTCTACTGCTTTAGGGTTATCATTCTCCGCTAAAGATAATAGCTCAGGGTTCATTGGAATTGCACCAGCACCTCCCATAAGACTCAAAGTTTTTATTCTATTAGGATATCTTGCGGTACATTCAACTGTAACTAAACACCCTTGCGAGTGACCAACTAATGATGCTTCTTTGTATCCTACTACATCTATAACATCATTAATCCAATCCGCCATTGCCTCAATAGATTTTAAACTTTCCCCTCCAGATAAACCGTGCCCAGGCATATCTAATGCCAAAACACTATAACCATGGAAAGCAAAATATCTTGTTTGCAATACCCAGGTCATATGGGTAAGTCCACTACCGTGAACAAATATTATTAAAGGTTTACTTTTATCGAATGGTCTGCCACCAGTTGATGCATAGACCTCATGATTATTTACTTTAAATTTCATTGATTGGATACGAGCCTAGGTTTTCTAGCAGCTCTAAATCCATTCTCAAAATCATTCTTGATATCATCAATATCTTCAATCCCAACAGAAAGTCTAATCATGTCATGAGATAATCCTGCAAACTTCAATGTAGCCTCATCCATTTGAGAGTGAGTCGCTGAAGCAGGATGAATAACAAGCGTTCTTGTGTCACCAACATTTGCTAAATGAGAAGCTAATTTAACATTATTAATAAAAGCCTCACCAGCTTCTTTACCACCTTTAATACCAAAAGCTATCATTGAACCTTTGCCATTTGGTAATAATTTATTTGCTAGTTCATGATCAGGATGATCAGGGACACTCGGATGTGAAACCCAAGCAACACTTTCATGTCCTAATAGATATTCGACCATTTTTTCAGCATTAGCACAATGTTTTTGCATCCTTACTGATAAAGTTTCAATACCCTGTAAAACATTCCAAGCATTTTGAGGACTTAAACAAGGTCCGAAATCTCTCATCCCTTCGGCTCTTGCTTTCATGGTAAATGCAGTTGGTCCAAACTCTTCAGCAAAAGATAAACCATGATAACCTTCGTAAGGTTGTGTCATTGTAGGAAACTTATCGTTTTGCATCCAGTCAAATTTTCCACCTTCAACAATTATTCCTGCCATTGAAGATCCATGACCAGCCATCCATTTGGTTAATGAGTGAACTACAATATCTGCACCGTGTTCAATTGGTCGACATAAGTAGGGTGTTTGGTATGTTGCATCAACCATTAAAGGTATACCTGCTTCATGAGCAATATTTGCTATTGCTGGCATATCCATCAATTCATTTCCAGGATTTCCAACGAGCTCCCCAAAAATACCTTTAGTATTTTTTTGTATTGCTTTTTTAAATCCTTCTGTGTCTCTTGGTTTTACAAAAGTTGTTTTTATTCCGAATTTTGGTAAGGTTAGTCTAAAAAGATTTACTGTACCTCCATATAATTGTGATGATACAACTAAATGATCTCCAGCCTCACACAATGTCATTACAGCTAGGAATATTGCACTCATCCCTGAAGAAGTAGCTAAAGCTGCTGTACCACCCTCAAGTGATGCAACTCTTTCTTCCAGAACCGCAACTGTTGGGTTCGATATTCGACTATATATGTGACCACCTCTTTCAAGATTAAATAGTGCTGCAGCGTGATCTACGTCATCAAATAAATATGAAGTTGTTTGGTAAATTGGCACTTGTCTAGACCCAGCATTTTTGTGAGGTTGATATCCGGCGTGTAGACTTAATGTATCAAATTTGTACGTTTTAGCATCTGTGCTTTTATTTTTTTTATCTTTCATAAATTATCCTTATTTTTAAATGTTAATAGTTAAGTATCAATATTAATATAAATTGACAATATGACATTTATCAGTATTAATCGCGCCAATCATGACTAAATTTGTTAACAAAAACCAAATCAATAATAATTGGTATGAAATTGATGCTAAAAATGCTGTGATTGGCCGATTAGCAGCTATTATTACAAAGATTATAAGAGGAAAAAACAAAACTACATTTACACCTCATATGGATAATGGTGATTTTGTAGTTGTGAAAAATATAGAACATGCAAAATTTACTGGAAAAAAATTTCAGGATAAAAAATATTATCGGCACACTGGATATCCTGGGGGAATTAAAGTGACTACACCTGAAAAACTTTATGAAAAAAAACCAGATGAAGCTCTGAAACTAGCTGTTAAAAGAATGCTTCCAGGCGGTGTATTAGGAAAAAAACAACTTTCAAAATTAAAAATTTATTCTGGAAATGATCACCCTCATACCGCACAAAATCCAAAAATTATAGAATTAGCAAAATTAAATAATAAAAATTTGGTGCGAAACTAACATGGAAAATACTCAGTTAGATAATAACAAGTCAAAATTAAAATTGGATTTTAAAGATAGTAAGTATGCTACAGGCAGACGAAAAACCTCCATTGCTAAGGTTTGGTTAAAAAAAGGCTCTGGTAAGATCTATGTTAATGGTAAACTCTTTAGTGATTATTTCGTAAGTGAAAATCACAAAATGCAAATAACAAGACCTTTTGATATTATTAATCAACCTACTGCTTATGATGTAAAATGCAGTGTAAGTGGAGGCGGTCACACTGGCCAAGCAGGTGCTATGGTTCATGGTATTTCTAAAGCTTTAGTTTTATTTGATGAAAACCTAAAAACCACCTTAAAAACTCAGAACCTTACTACTAGGGATCCAAGAGCAGTTGAAAGAAAAAAACCCGGTAGAAGAAAAGCAAGAAGAAGCTTTCAATTTTCTAAAAGATAATTTTTTTTTTTTATTTAAACTGTTATTATATTCAATGTCTAAGATAAATGTACTAATTGCTGGATCAACAGGTTATATAGGTGTTCAACTTATAAATTTATTAATTAAGCATAAAAAAATTAATATAAAATATTTATGTGGTAATAGTTCAGCAGGTAAAGATATTTCTTTGTATCAAAAATCACTGAGAAACAAAAAATTACCAAAAATTATTAAATTTAATGAACATTTATTGAAAGATGTTGAAATTATATTTACTGCTCTTCCAAATGGTGAAGCACAATTAATTTCAAAAAAACTTTTAAAAAAAAATATCTTAATAGATTTAGCTGCCGATTTTAGACTTGATAAAGCATCCTCATATTTAAAATGGTATAAAAAAAAACATAAAGCACCAAAATTAATCAAAAAATCAATTTATTCGTTACCAGAATTAACAGGTGACAAGATAAAAAAATTTAAAATAATTGGATGTCCTGGTTGTTATCCAACATCTATTTTAATACCAATTATTCCACTAATTAAAAAAAATTTAATCATAAAAGACAGTATTATTATAGACTCAAAATCTGGTTATTCAGGCGCTGGAAGAAGTGTGCATAAAAAACATAAAAATAAAAACTTATACGAGTCAATAAGCGCTTATGGAGTTGGATTTCATAGACATAATTCTGAAATTGAACAAATGATTAAAAATTTTACAAAAAATAAATTTAAATTTACTTTTACACCTCATTTGTCTCCAATGTTTAGAGGAATTTTATCAACAATTTATGTAGATTTAGCAAGAGGAAAAACGATTAATAATTTATTTAATGAACTAAAAAAATTTTACAAAAAAGAAAAATTTGTAAAAATTGCCAAATTGAATTCATCTGTAAGTACTAATGATGTAATCAATACAAATAATTGCAAAATATCAATTTGCAAATCAAAATATAAAGATAAAGCGATAATATTATCTTGCATTGATAATTTAATCAAAGGAGGGGCTGGACAAGCTATTCAAAATATGAATATTTTGAAAAACTTTGATATAAATGAAGGTTTAAGATGAATAGATATTTAGTAATTTTTTTGTTTTTAATAAGCTGTTCTTCAAATAGTGGCGTAACTCAAAAAAATTTTCAAAATTTAGATTTTTCAAATGATTTAACTTTCGAGGAATTTAAAGAAAAATTAGAAGAATATGCAAAAAACCAACCTTATCCTAATATAGATAACTAAAATGAAAAAAAATATTAATATTGCTATAGTTGGTTTAGGTCAAATAGGAATTTATCTTTATAACGAATTAAATCTTAAAAAAAATGAGATTGAAAAAAAAACAGGGAAGAAAATTAAAATTGTGGCTATTTCTGCTAAAAATAGGAAGAAAAAGAGACGTTTTTCTATTTCAAAGAAAATTTTTTACAGAAATCCTCTAAAAATTTTTGAAAAAGAAAAAATTGATATTTTATTTGAGTGTATAGGGTATTCAGACGGTATATCTAAAAAATTAGTTGAAAGAGCATTAAGTAATAAAGTTCATGTAATTACTCCTAATAAAGCATTAATTTCAAAACATGGAGATAATCTTGCAAAATTAGCAGAGAAAAACAAAGTCAATTTAGAATTTGAGGCTTCAGTAGCTGGAGGTATTCCAATCTTAAGAACTATTAAAGAGGGCTTATCAACCAATAAAATTAATAAAGTTTACGGTATTTTAAATGGCACTACAAATTATATTTTATCTGAAATGGAAAGTTCAAATCAGACATTTGATAAAGTGTTACAGAAAGCACAAAAATTAGGTTTTGCAGAACCAGGTAACCCAAAACTTGATCTAAATGGATTTGATGCATTTGCTAAAATAAGAATATTATCCGCACTTTCATTTAATGGAAAAATTTCTAAAAACAAATGTATCATGGAAGGTATAGAGAATATTAAGCTAGAGGATATAAAAATTGCAAATCAATTAGGTTTAAGAGTTAAGTTACTTGGTATATCTGAAATAATTGATGGAAAATTATTTGAGACAGTACACCCGTGTCTCGTAAGCAAAAAAACCTATATAGGCAATGTCAATGGTGTAATGAATGCAGTTATTACAGAGGGCAAACCTGTAGGACAAAGTGTTTTACAAGGGGAGGGTGCTGGACCTGGGCCCACGTCATCTTCTTTATTGTCAGATTTGATGTCAATATTAAGAGGAAATATCAAATTTCCTTTTGGAATATCATCAAAAAAAAGAAAAGTTATCAAACCATTTGATATAGATAATTATACTAATTCTCTTTATATTCGATTTGAAGTTAAAGATAAACAGGGTGTTTTATCAAACATTACAAACAGACTTGCAAAATTTAAAATTTCAGTTGACCGAATAATTCAAACACCTGATAAAAAGAATAAAAAAGCAAGAATTATTATAATTACTCATAAAACTAAGGAAATAAATGCAAAAAAATGTCTTTCTATTTTTAAAAGCAATAAAAATATCTTAAAATTTCCTACCCTAATTAGATTATATAATTAAGCCAATTAAGGCCTTAAATCTGATTTTTGACCTTTAATTGATTTTAATAAACCATCAAACCTTGTTTTGTACTTTGTTGTTGATATTTCGTTTTTAGTAATTGTATATAAGATTATTCTAAATAATATTCTTACTAATAAAGGTAAAAAGATTATCAATGATAATAATTTTCCGTATTTTTTTTTGTGAAAATAAAATTTTGACCAAATGAAATGCCATATAAGAATATTAGAAAAACTTTCACTTTCTAAATCAACAGATCTACCTTTAGTTGTAACTTTTATGTCATTAATTTGATATGAAAGATAACCTTTTTTTTTTGCTCTATAGCAATATTCGGTTTCTTCAAAATATAAAAAAAAATTTTCATCAAATTTTCCAATTTTAAGAAAAATATCTTTATCTACAAACATGCAAGATCCATGAATGGAGTCAATTTTACCCAATTTTAAGTTCTCATTAATTTGTTTGTGACTTTTTTGTTTCACATCTAAAAATCTTGGTCCTAAAGCAGCAAAATTATTTTTTTTTTTCTTAGCAAAATCAAGAAAAATATTTAAATTTTCAAAATTAAATTCAAGATCGGGACTTATTTGTAAAAAATATTTAGTTTTAATTTTTTCTACTGCATAATTTAATGCTGAGCTGACACCGTTATTTTCTTTTAAATATACTGATATATTCTTATAATTTTCTTCAATATTTTTTTTTAATTCATAATCTTGTGAATTATCTATTATTATTGTTTTTATAGTTGAAGGAATTTTCTTAATAAAATCATATATTATATTTCCACTTTTATAAGTAATAATTACAATTGTTATTTCGTTCATATTTTAATTTTATTTAAAGCATTATTTTTAAATAAATTTGCCTCTTGTATATATCTTCTTACCATTTGAGTTGTTTTATGACCTGTCATTGCCATAATGCTTCTTTCATCTGCACCAATTTCAGCTGTTGATGTTGCAAATCCAGATCTTAAGCTATGACCTGCGTATTTTGTTTTATCCAAACCAGCTAATAGTGCATATTTTTGAATTGTTAAAGCTACCGTTTTGTCGGATATATTGAATATTTTACCGTTGTAAATTTTGGCATGTTTTATCCATGCTTTTAAAGATATAACGGGACAATAGATTTTATTTTCGAAGTAGGGGATTGCCTTTATCATTCCTAATCCAGTTTGGTCCGTCTTTGACCTTCTTATCAAGATTTTTACTCCTTCATTCACGAAATCAATATCTTCATATTCAATCGATACTAATTCTGATCTTCGAAAGCCGCCTGCAAATCCAATTAACAATAAAGCTCGATTTTGATGTTTCTTATACTCATTTTTTTCTTTATCTATTAGATTAATAATCAATTTTAAATCATTGATTAATAATGGTTTTTTAGATATTTGTTTAACTCCCATCTTTCTTTTTATTCCCATTAAATTTTCAGCAATAATTGGATGTTTTGTATCGATATAATGCCCTTTTAATCTGTGAATTACTTTTATTGAGGCTAATCTTCTTTTTAAAGTGCTAAATTTACTAAATGCGCTTAAGTGTGTAAGATATAATGCTATTATTTTTGAATCAGTTGGTAATGAATTAAAACCATTTTTTGTACAAAACTCTGTAAAATCTTTAAAATCTGCCTGATAAGCTCGCAAGGTGTTATGAGCTTTTGAATTCTTTAAATTTTTTAAAGTTTCTAATTCTAAGTTTTTTACATCTTTAATTAAATCATTCATATAACTTTCCGATAACCATTAATTATCGGAAATTATATATTAGGTGATTTTTAATGTCAATAGTTTAAATTACAAAATTATGGGTTCGATTGATGGAGAAATTCCTGCAATTTGGTTTTTAATAAGCTCAATAGGTTTTATTTTTTTGAGTATTATTCAATATCGAAATACTGGTAAAAGTTTCAACACAATATTTTTATCTATTATGGCAATTATATTTTTAGCCAGTTACCTGATTTTGCTTACTAAATAGAGAGTTATCACCGTAATTCACACAAAAGTACCAGAATTTAGAAAATCAACTATTTAGTGATACCCTATTTAATTTAACTTTGTTAAGTTAATTATGAATTAAGAGGCAACTCTTAACTGGCCAATTGGACAAAAGCCGAGAGGTACAATTCCAGGGGGCAGAAAGCTTCACAAAGCATCGCTGAACATGTGGGGCGGGAGGCATGGCGGTAGCGCATCAACGACGTGCCAAAACAACTGTTCTTTGCACCTTTAAAAGTGCAAGGAAACAGGGGTTTTTTTCAAAAATGATACTTAAGGGCACTAAATTTCAACTAAAAGTCTGGAAGTTTATTAAAACCATACCAAAAGGTAGGGTAAAAACCTACAAACAGGTGGCTATTGGTATTAAAAACCCTAAATCAGCTCGTGCTGTGGCTAATGCATGTGCTAAAAACCCATATGCTCCAAAAATACCTTGTCATAGAGTGATTAGATCAGATGGAGCTGTTGGAGGCTACTCTGGAAGAGGTGGAATCAAACAAAAACTCAAGTTACTTAAATCTGAAAAAGTTGCGATTTAGCCGTATTTTAAAGCTTTTTTATGTTAAAAAAGTTAGTAAAATCAACGTTTTTTTGCATTTTTACCTAATTTTTCTATTAATATCGTAATTCACCCTATAGTTGTAGCATATATGAGCCTATGCTTAAATTAGACCCCTCTAAAGCCGTTTAAATGGTATATTCAATTAGTGCATCGCTCTACTATTCAACTATATCAATGGTTTTGCACTACCCTATTTTAATGGAATTTTTATAACCACGATTTGTAAAAGCCCATATTTTAGCAGATTATTTGATGTATTTTTATAATATGCTAAAAATCTCATCTCTTCCATATGATATTAAGCTCAATATTTTTAATTATTAAATAAAATTATATAATTTATAAAATTTAATAAATACAGCATTTTAATTATAATACTTAATGTAATACTTTAGATATTAGTAAACAAATAATACCTATTATTTAATTTTTCTAATTAAATTCTCTCTTCTTGAAATGTAAATACCACTTAATATTATTATGAATAAACCCAGGAAAGTCCAATTATTAGGAAAATCATTAAAGAAATAATAGCCAATAATGACATTTGTAATGATCTCAAAGTAGCTAAATGGTGCCAATTTTGAGGCGTCAGCATATTTAAGAGATAATATTAAAAATAGATGGCCTATACACGCAAATATACCTATCGCAGCCATCATAGACCACTGATTTAAGTTAGGCTTAACCCACACAAATGGCATAACAATGGATATAATTATGGCACCTACTACGCCAGTTAACAATAAAGTTAATAAAGGATTGTCTGAAGTACTAAGTTTCCGAGTTATGATTAAATAAAACCCATACATTACTCCTGTTCCGAGTGCAGCTATACTTGCTAAATTAATTTCAACAAAACCTGGTCTTATAACTACCAAAGAACCTATAAAACCTATAATCACTGCAGACCATCTTCTAAAACCAACCTTTTCTCCTAAAAAAATTGGAGAAAAAGCTGTAACAATTAAAGGCGCAACAAAAGCTAAAGTTAATGCTTTTGCTAAAGAAATTACTGAAATTGCATAAAAAAAACAGATATTAGCTGTTAAAAGAATTAGACCTCTTAAAATTTGTAATTTTGGTTTATCTGTCCAAACAAGATTTGCTCTAAAAAAAAAAAACATAATTGGAAGAGTAAATGCAACTGTAAAAAAATACCTTGCCCATGTAATTTGTAAAACAGGAAGATCTGTACTCAAATATTTTGCAAATCCGTCCATAATTGGAAGCATTACCCATGCTAAAAGATTGAAAGTTATGGCCTTCATGAACTTAAAGGATATATATTAATTAAAGTATTTTAAAGCAAAGAATACAACAATTGGAATTGTTACAAAAGACATTAAAGTTGATATTACAATAGTGCTGGCAATACTATCAACTACTTTTTTTGGTGAATACATGCTTCCAACTAAATAATTAAGTATAGCACTTGGCATAGCGCTTTGTATCAGTAATACGCCAGCTGCTAATCCAGATAATTTAAAATTATATATGATGATATAAGCAATAACAGGTCCTATTAAGACACGACAAATGGACATTATTATTGAGTTTTTAAATGAAAATTTAAATCGCGTTAGTGCTATGCCTAATGACATTAAAACTAAAAAAATTGTAGCATAAGTTAATAAAAAAGTAGTATTTTCTAAAAATATTGGAGTATCAATTTTAAAAAATAAGAAAATAACAGATAGAATTATAGCATAAACTGGTGGACTTTTTATCAATATATCTAATGAAAATTTTTTTTTTGCTAAAAATACGCCTAGGGTAAAATGAAACAAAATAATTACTGATGCCACTGCAGATGCAACACCTAGACCTTGAGTACCATATGCAAAAAGGCAGATAGGAATACCCATATTACCTGTATTAGGTAATATTAACGGAGGTAGTTCCATAGAAAGATCTTTTCTAAGTAAGAAAAGTAGTACTAAACCAATAATAGCAAAACCAGCTATCATAATAATTGCATAAATAAAATAACTTATGAAAATATCTAAAGTAATTCCTGTAGTAGTAACTGTATAAAAAATCATGGCAGGTGTGCCTATGTTAGCTGCGAAATTGGTAATGAAATTGGTATCAAATTTTGGGTTTTTTTTACCTAAATAATAACCAATACCAATTACAAAAAAGACTGGAAATATTACCTCAAATATTTTGATATAAATTTCCATATCACCAAACCTTTCTTCTTGATATTAATTTATCATTTTCGTCCAATACATCATATTTTCTTGTGTGTTTATCGGAAATAATCAATTTTGATTTTTCATAATAATTATATGTTTCACTTAATTTCCAATCCTTTTGCTCAAATTTATTGCCATCAGAATTTACAACATATACATTATAATTGTTATCTTTAAAATAATTAGTAAGACTCCCTATTCCACTTTCGAGTTTCCATACATCTAATTTAGTATTAGTTTTTTTATCTGCCATAAAATCTAAAAAAATTTGACTATGAATTAAAAAACTAGAAGTTCTTATATGTGGGTTGGGAAATTTGTTAAAATATTTACTATAAATAAATTTTTTTATAAAATAAGAGAGTATTTTATATTTTTTTTTTAAAACAAGACTATCAATTAAACTTTCATTGGAAGCCGAAGTTCCAATTAATGTAATTTCGTCTTTAAATTTCATTAACTTATTTAACCAGTCATTACAGACTGGGTAAGAGTGACTGTTTAAGAAAAAGATATCTCTGTCTGGATATTTTTCTGCTATTCTTTTATAACTCCCAAAATCGTAATCGTTTTTAAGCACGTAATCTACAAATGAAATGAAGTTTAAATCATCTAAATTTTTTTTAATATATTCAATTTTTTTTTCATCAAGCATTTTAAAACAAATTAATAAATCATGATCATAGCCTGAACTAAATTTTAAATAATTTTTTTTAAAAATATTTATAGATTCTTCATTATCAAATTTAGTAAATAAATATGAAACTAATATTTTTTTTTTCATTTAATCACTTAAATAAATCATGAATTTTTGATTTATCATAATGTAGCGTATTCATTAGGTATTCATGTTCAATGAAATATTGTTTAAAAGTTAAATCTTTGAAATTTACTTTTTTTTCAAACTTAATTAAATTCTTATTTTTTCTTGGTAAAATTAATCCAATTCCTCGGTCTGCAATAAAAGTATAAGTATCAATATTTTCTAGTGTTCTACAATGCACTATGGACTTCCAAACATCTCCATTCCAATCTGAATTTAGTCTTGGAGTGATTTGGTTCCATATTGTTCTAGGTAAACAATCATGAAGAAGAATTATCCCGTTTTTATTTATAAATTTTAGTGAATTTTTTATATCTTTCATGACCTGGGAATATTCATGAAGTCCATCTATAAATATTATGTCGAAATTATCCTTATTTATAGAAAAAAAATGATCGCTTGTCATTTTATGTGTTCCACCTTCAACCGGATCTACCCCTACCCTTTTTTCAATCTTGATATTTGAAAAACTTTGATTTCTATCACAGCCAATTTCTAAATAGGAATTATATTTTTTAAATTCAATAATGTCTTGAATTATCTCAAATCTCTTTGGGTACTTTCCCCAATCATATCTTTTTTTTTTAAAAAATTTCTCTCCATAGAATAGATAAAAAAATTTTTTAAATCTATATTTGATGTTAATAAATAAATTTTGTCTTTCTGACATAGTTATTATATTTTAATTTTATAAAAGTACTTTACATAAAAAAAATTTATTTTTGTAATAAATAGATTAATATAAAAATTAAAATTTCTAATTGGATCTTTAAGCTCACCATTGAATTTCGTATCTGATTTCATTATAAATTTTTTAAAAAACTTAATTGTCATTCCCCATTTTAATAAAAATATCTTTCCACCTTTGCTTCCTGACTCAGTTATAATTTTTGAGTCACCCTTATATTTTCTTGTGACAATAGATCCAAAGTGGTAAACTTTAAAATCATTAATACCTTTAAAAATACGCACTCCTAATTTCCATAATTTCATATTTAAATCTGGATCTGATCCAGTACCAGGATAAAATTCTTCACTAAAACCGTTTACTTTATTCCAAATATCCTTGTGAATTAGATGTGGTGCCCATGTTGATCCTTGAAAATCATAATAATTGTAATCTTTATAATTTGATAAAAATTTTTTCTCATCGAAATCTTCAAAGGTATTTCCACAATCAAAATCAATCTGGCCTCGATGCATCATTGTTCCAGATAAATAAAATAGATTGTGACCTATCCTTTCAATTTCATCTTTCAAAATTAAATCCCAATTAGGACAAAAATAAAAATCATCATGAGCGTACAAGATGTATTCTTTTTTTGACTCTTTAGCTGCAAGATTCATACCTTTGCAGATTCCTGAATTATCTTTTGTGTAAGTAAATTTTATGTTATTTTTTTTTAGATATTCTAATGTTCCATCTGTGCCAACATTAACATGAGGTATAATTTCGTGATTATATTTTGAATTTTTCTGAATACTTTTTATACATAGTTTAAGATATGATAGATTATTTAATGTGGGAATGATTATTGAAAACATTATTATTTATTCAATATTCTCATTTATCTTTTTAATCAGATTTCCTTTAACAATCTTGTTACATACATCAATTGAATTTGAGAAACCAAAATAATCAGTTCCTCCGTGGCTTTTAACAACCGGAGCGTCAAGACCAATGAATATTGCACCATTATATAACCTTGGATCTAATCTTTTCTTAAATTTTCTTAAATTTGATATATTCAAAAGTGAGGAAAGTTTACCAATAATAGATCCTGAAAGAGCATGTTTAAGCTCACTGGTTATGAAATTTGCTGTACCTTCGGCAGTTTTCAATGCTACATTTCCAGTAAAACCATCTGAAACTATTACATTAACATCTCCGTTCATAATTTCATTACCTTCAATATAGCCAGCAAAATTATAACTGTCTGATTTTTTGTTATTCATAAGTTGAAAGGTTTCTTTTATTGTCTCATTCCCCTTTAATTCTTCAGATCCAATATTTAATAGAGCCACATTTGGATTTTCTTGGGGATATAAAGATTTATAAAGCGAAGCTCCCATGATTGAAAAATCAACTAAATTTTTTGCACTGCATTCTATGTTTGCTCCAAGATCAAGAACAACACTCATGCCTTTTTTGTTTGGCCATAATGCAGATAGAGCTGGTTTGTCTATATTTTCGATCATCTTTAGATTTAATTTTGAGATAACTAAAAGTGCTCCAGTATTTCCTGCAGATATGACTATATCAGAATCTTTTTTTTTTACACTTTCTATAGCTAGCCACATACTTGTATCTTTACCTCTTTTAGCTGCTTCAAGAGGGCTATCCGTACTTTTAACCGCATTTTCTGTATCAATAACTTCATAAAACTTCTTGTCAATTTTCGAATTAAGGTCATTTTCGATTATATTTTTTTTACCAAAAATTCTAAAAAAATTTTCTTTATTATGTTTATGGTTATGAATAATACCATCTATAATTTTTTTAGGTGATCCATCTCCACCCATTGCATCAACTGCAATTTTAATTAAGTCATGCATTTTAAAAAATATTTTTTATTATTCTTTCGGATCTAAGACTTGTCGGCCTTTATACATACCGGTTTTTAAATCAAGATGATGAGAAAGTCTATATTCACCTGATTTTTTGTCTTCGACAACATTTTTAGATGAAAATTTCATATTCTTAGATCTTCTCATTCCTGTTCTAGAAGGTGTTTGTTTACGTTTTGGAACTGCCATAATTAGTTTTTAATTACACTTTTTATAAAAGAATTTAAAGTGTTTTTTTTAAGAGAATTTAGATAACTTTCAAAATAATCTAATAAGAATGAACTATTTTTAGAATTAGAGGTGTAATTTCCTATAATTTCTTGTTTTTGTTCTTTTTTTAAATCATCCCAGAAATGAAATTTATCGATCATGTCATGAAATAAATTTATGTAATCTTTCATCTTTTTATTTATTGACTGATCGCCATAACCTATTTCTCTAATACTTAGCTCTAGTTGCCTGAAAGTGAAATCATAGATATCTTGAAGTTCTTTTCTATTATCATTATTTTTAAAAACTTTAAAAAAAAGAGCAAAATGTATTAAAAAAAAAGTTAATCGATCTGAAAATATATCTTGATTTTTGAAATCTTTATAAAGATCTTTATTCCTAGCTAATTCAATTAATTTATTATAAATATGTATATAAGATTTCTCCATGAAAAAATTATTTTTGACACTTGTTATTCTTGCAATGATCCCAAGCTGTGGATTTAAAAAACGTGTAGATCATCATGGTGTACATTTATTAAAAAAAAAAAGTGATATGATTACTGTATCAGAAACAAATAAAAATGATATTATTAAATTACTTGGCCCCCCCTCTGTAACGAGTACATTTAATAACGACTTATACTTTTATATTGAAAGAAAAATAACTAGGGGAAAACTAATAAAATTAGGTAAAAAAAAATATTTAGAAAATAACGTTTTAGTTTTAGAGATTGATAACAGAGGGATTTTATCAAAAAAAGAATTTTATGATTTAAATAAAATGAAAAAAATAAAAATTGTATCTAGCGAAACAACTGTCGATTATAAAAAACAAAGTTTTATTTACGACTTCTTATCAAGTATGAGACAAAAAGTTAATGATCCTTTGGGAAAAAGAAAAAAAGATTAATTTGCTATTACAGCTAACAGCATTAGTGCAACAATATTAGTAATTTTAATCATTGGATTAACTGCAGGACCAGCAGTATCTTTGTATGGATCACCAACTGTATCACCTGTAACCGCTGCTTTATGGGCTTCGGAACCTTTTCCGCCATGATTTCCATCTTCAATATACTTTTTAGCATTATCCCATGCTCCACCTCCAGCTGTCATTGAGACAGCAACAAACAAACCTGTTATAATTACCCCTAGCAACATCGCACCGACTGAAGCTAAAGCAGCCACTTGGCCACCAATTGCAAAAATTATAAAATATAAAACTATTGGAGACAAAACAGGCAATAAAGATGGAATGATCATTTCTTTGATTGCTGCTACAGTTAATAAATCAACCAACTTAGCATAATCAGGTTTTTGTTTCTTTTTCATTATTCCTGGATATTTTTTGAATTGCCTTCTAACTTCAATAACAACTGCACCACCTGCTCTACCTACAGCCTGCATTCCCATAGATCCAAATAAGTATGGTAACATACCACCAATTAATAGACCTACAACGACATATGGATTTGATAAATCAAAAGTAACTACTATACCCTCAAGCTTAGAGCCAGCTACTTTTGAAAAATGCTTAATGTCCTCTGTGTAAGCAGCAAAAAGAACAAGTGCACCTAATCCTGCTGAGCCAATAGCATATCCTTTGGTTACTGCTTTAGTTGTATTACCTACCGCATCTAAAGCATCAGTTGTTTTTCTAACATTGTTGGGTAATTTTGACATTTCTGCTATACCGCCAGCATTGTCAGTAACAGGACCGTAAGCATCTAAAGCAACTACCATACCGGCTAAAGCAAGCATAGTTGTTACTGCTATAGCTATACCATATAGACCTGCAATATGATTAGTAAGTAATATACCAGCTACAATAATAAGAGCTGGAATTGCTGTAGCTTCTAATGAAATTGCTAATCCTTGTATTACGTTTGTTCCATGGCCAGTAGTTGAAGAGCTTGCAACACTTCTAACAGGTCTATAACCAGTTCCAGTATAGTATTCTGTAACCCAAATCAATAATCCTGTAATAACCAAACCTATTACTCCACAATAATACAAGCTCATACCTGAGAAAGATTTGTTATTTAAACTGAAGGAATTTTCTAAACCAAGAACATAATCAGTAACAGGGTAAAGAATTATAAGGGATGAAATAGCAGAAACAACAAATCCTTTATACAAAGCATTCATAACATTTTTACTTTTGCCTAATTTTACAAAAAAAGTTCCAATTATAGATGTTAATATACAAGCGCCACCAATAGTTAAAGGATAAATCATCATAGTCATATCATTCGGAAAAAATATTGAGGATAAAACCATAGTTGCAACTATTGTTACAGCATAAGTCTCAAATAAATCAGCAGCCATCCCTGCGCAATCACCTACATTATCTCCTACGTTGTCAGCAATTACTGCAGGATTTCTTGGATCATCTTCTGGAATTCCTGCTTCAACTTTACCAACTAAATCTGCACCTACGTCTGCACCTTTTGTAAATATTCCACCACCAAGTCTAGCAAAAATTGAAATTAAAGAAGCACCAAAACCTAAAGCAACAAGTGCATTTACAATTTCTCTCTCATCAACATTAAATTTTAATAATAAATAGTAATAAACTGCAATAGCTAACAGTGCTAATCCTGCAACCAACATACCAGTTACTGCACCAGATTTAAAAGCTACTGATAGTCCCTCTGACAAACCTTTCCTTGAGGCTTCAGCAGTTCTAACATTTGCTTGAACTGAAACTAGCATTCCAACGTAACCTGCTATTCCAGATAAAGCAGCTCCTAATAAGTATCCTAAACCAACTAAAGGACTAAAAGCAATACTCACGATAACTAGAACTACAACACCTACTATTGCAATAGTTTTATACTGTCTGGCTAAATAAGCTTTTGCACCAATTTGTATTGCGGATGCAATTTCTTGCATTTTAGAATTACCTGCACTTGAATTTAAAATATTTTTTCCAGTAAAAAATCCGTAGACAATTGATAAAAAGCCAGCAGCAATAGTATATAATAATATTGTTTCAACAGATGAATTCATAAAAGCCTTAATTAAGTAGTTGGTTGTTAATTGTTAAAATCCGCACAATACAAAAAAGAAGATAAAAGGCAATGATTTCTTTTAAAATTTATGAATATAACCTTTGGTTTTTAGCTTAATTTTTATCCCTTTTTGATCTAAAATTTCAGGTTTAGTTGATGAAGAACAAATTTTACCAATTTTTGAAATTTTAAGACCTAAAGACTTAGCAATATTCTTAATGACTTTAGCTTTTGAAGGTCTGGCAGTAAATAAAATTTGATAATCATCGCCATTAGATACACATAACTCTTTTCTTAATTTTTTTAAAACTATTAATTCTTTAAGTTGAGTAGAAATTGGCACTCTATCAATAAATAGTCTATATGATAATTTTTGTTTGTTAATCAGTTTTTCTAAATCTGTAATAAGGCCATCTGAAATATCAATTGTAGTATTGGCAAAAATGCTTAATTTTTGTGAAAAACTCAAATGTAAAGATGGACGATAGAAACTATTTTCAAAATATCTTTTTAAATTATTTTTTACTTTAATCCTTTTTTTTAAAATATTAAGACCGATAAAACTATCGCCTAGATTACCAGTTACATAAATATCATCATTTAACTTTGCATTGTTTCTATTGATAATCTTTTTTGAATAACCAATTGTAGTTATGGTAAAACTAAGTTTTTTTGAAAAAACAGTGTCACCTCCGCCCAGAGAAATATTATATTTCTTCTGCTCTTGTCTAAGTGACCTTAAAATTTTTTTTAGATTAAATTGACTGAAAGATTTTCTATCACCAGCACCAGCAATAAAATAATATCTAGGTAATACCCCTTTGCAAATAAGATCTGATATAGAGGATCTAATTATCTTTTTCATAACTAATTCAGGTTTCTTAAAATCAATAAAGTGAGAACCTTCAATGTACGTATCAACTGAAATTACTGTTTTTTTTGACTTATCAAAAAAAACGTCATCATTTAAATTTAGTGAACCATTATTTTTTATTACTAATTTCTTAAGATAATCATTTATAATTTTGCTCTCATTCATCTTAAGATCTTAATTTCTTAGCTAGTTTATCTATTAATGCATTTAAATATTTCGTTTGAGATAATTCTAAAAAAAAATTTGATGCATCAAGATATTCTTTTATAATTATATTTATAGAAACATTTGGCTTATATAAAATTTCATAAGCAAATGATTTTAAAATTACTTGAAATACTTTATCCATTTTTTCAAAATTTAATTCATTTCCAAAAGTTTTTTTTATTTCTTCAATTAGAACCTCTTCTCTTTCTATAGTTCCCAAAACTATATCTTTAATAAACTTTTTAAATCTATGTTTAGGAAATAATAATTGAGCATCATCATTAAAAAAATTTCCATATAATTTTTGAATGATAATAACTCTAGGATTATTTTTTGGGCTAAATACAGTTCTCATTTTTGCGTTAGAACCGATAAAATAGCTTTCGTTGCTTCAGCACCTTTTTTTTTTCTTGCTTTAGCTTGTTTAAGATTTAAGCAGGTAATTATACCGTTTCCAATTGGTTTATTATTATCTATAGATAAATTCATGATTGCGTTAATTGAGGACTGACTAATGAAATCAAAATGAGGAGTTTGTCCTTTTATTACACATCCTAAAGCGATGAACGCATCATACTTTTTAATATTCTTTTTAATTGTAATAGGAATTTCAAAAACACCTGGAACTTCGATTATCTTCAAATTTGAACTTTTTGGTAAAAATCTTTTTGAACTTGATAATAATCCATTAGATATATCTTTATAATATTTAGCTACTACAATTAAAATTTTTTTTTTCATTAAATTTTTGAATAGTCTTTAACTTCTTTTTTCTTACCAGGATGAGTTGGGGCTCCTAGAAATGCAGGACCAACTGTTTGTGCATATTTCCAAAGTGTGCCTGATCCAAAATCAGATTTTCTAGCCTTCCATCTTCTTCTTCTTGAAGCTAATTGTACTTTAGTCAATCTAACATTGATTGTTCCCTTCTTAGCATCAATGTCAATTACATCGCCATTACGTAAAAGAGCAATGGGTCCACCCAAAGCAGCTTCAGGTCCTACATGACCAACACAAAAACCTCTTGTTGCACCTGAAAATCTTCCATCAGTTATTAAAGCAACTTTTTCTCCTTTACCTTGACCATAAATTGCGCCTGTTGTTGAAAGCATCTCTCTCATACCTGGACCACCAACTGGTCCTTCGTATCTTATAATGATTACATCACCATCTTTATATCTTCTGCTTTGAACTGCTCTCATTGCACTTTCTTCGTTATCAAAACATCTTGCTTTTCCTGTAAATTGTAATTTTTTTAGTCCTGCAATTTTAACTATTCCACCTTCAGGGGCTAAATTACCTTTTAGTCCAACAACACCACCATCTGGTGATAGGGGTTTATTATATGGTCTTAAAACTTTTTGTTTTGGATTAAATTTAATTCCTTTAAGATTTTCTTTCATTGTCTTACCTGTGACTGTCATGCAGTCTCCATGAATATAACCACCATCATACAGAGTTTTCAGCAGCATTGGTACACCACCTGCTAACCACATATCTTTAGCAACATATTTTCCACCTGGTTTTAGATCTGCAAGGTAAGGAGTTTTTTTAAAAATTTTTGCAACATCCATTAAATCAAATTTAATTCCTGCTTCATTTGCAATTGCTGGCAAATGTAAGGCTGCATTAGTTGAACCACCTGTTGCAGCAACTATAGTCGCAGCGTTTTCTAATGCTTTTCTTGTAACAATATCTCTCGGTTTAATTCTTTTTGCTAATAATTCCATCACCATTCTACCACTTGCTTTTGCATATTTATCTCTTTCTTCATAAGGAGCAGGTGTCCCTGCTGAATAAGGTAAAGCTAAACCAATTGCCTCTGATACACACGCCATTGTATTTGCAGTAAATTGGCCACCACAAGCTCCAGCTGTAGGACATGCGACTAACTCCAATTTTCTTAATTCTTTTGCAGACATTTGACCTGATGAATGTTTTCCAACAGCCTCAAAAACATCAACAACAGTCACATCTTTACCTTTATATTTACCTGGAAGTATTGATCCTCCATAAATAAAAACACTTGGTACGTTTAGTCTTACCATTGACATCATTAAACCTGGTAAAGATTTATCACAACCAGCAATACCGACTAATGCATCATAACAATGACCTCTTACAGTTAACTCCGCACTATCTGCAATAACTTCTCTTGAAATGAGAGAGGATTTCATTCCTTCATGACCCATTGCAATACCATCAGTAACAGTGATTGTACAAAATTCTCTTGGAGTTCCTCCTGAAGCTCTTACACCTTTTTTAACTGATTGAGCTTGTCTCATTAAAGCAATATTGCAAGGAGCAGCCTCGTTCCATGTAGAAACAACCCCTACGAAAGGTTTTGATACATCTTTCTCAGTTTCACCCATTGCATAATAAAAAGATCTATGAGGAGCTCTATCTGGTCCTAAAGATGTGTGTCTACTTGGTAATTTCCTCTTATTAAATTTCCGCATTATAAACTTTCAATTGTTAAAGATATTTTTTTGATATCATTTTTTAGGTTACTATAGTTAGTTTTTTCTTGTTCAACAATATTTTTTGGTGCCCTATCGACAAATCCTTTATTGGATAATCGTTGTGAAATCTTATCTAATTCATCTTGATATTTAGTTTGTCTTTTTTGTAAATTTTTTTTTATTAAACTTAAGTCAACATTTTCATCAAAATAGATCTTGAATATATCACCTGAAATTACAAGAGTTGCAGATGGTTTATCTTGATCTTTTTCGAAAAAGTTATTGATACGACCAAGTTTTTTTAAGATTATTTCATTGTTATCTATCAAAGATCGATTTTTTTTAGCTATCTTGTTCATAGAGAGATCTATAAATGAACCTGGGCTGACATTTAACTCATTTTTAAACACTCTTAGTTCGGAGATAATATTGATGATTTTCTCTACATCTTTTTGAGATTTGTCTTTTTTAATTTTACCTGAAGGCCAGTTTTTATACATAAGGAAATTTTTATTCGATTTATCAAACTTGTTTTTTAACCATATTTCCTCTGTAACAAATGGGATAAATGGATGTAGCATGATAAGTATTTGTTTAAAAACATAAGCTGAAACTTCTTTTACCTCCTTTTTTGACTTTTCATCATCTGAATTAAGGATTGTTTTTGACAATTCGATATACCAATCACAATATGAATGCCAAGCAAATTGATATACATTTTTTGCTGCCTCATCAAATCTGTAGTCTTTAATATTTTTTTGAATTTTATCTTTAATTTCTATTAATTCAGAATAAATCCATTTATTGATATTTAAAGTTGTTTTTGGAGTTTTGTCAGTCTTTTTAAAATCACACTTATTTGTGATTAAAAAATTATTAGCATTCCACAATTTATTTAAAAAATTTCTATAACCTTTCACTCTATCTTCAGAGAGTTTAACGTCAGTTCCGGGAGAGGCCATTGAAAGTAATGTAAATCGTAAAGCATCCGCGCTATATTTTTCAATTAAATCTAAAGGATCAATAACATTGCCTTTGGATTTAGACATTTTTTGTCCTTTTTCATCTCTCACTAAAGCATGAACATAGATATCTTTAAAAGGTTCTTTATTAAGAAATTCCATTCCAAACATCATCATTCTTGCAACCCAGAAAAAAATTATGTCAAAACCAGTAACTAAAACTGTTGTTGGATAAAACTTTTTTACAAAATCTTTTTTATCTGGCCATCCTAAAGTTGCAAACGGCCATAACCCTGAGGAAAACCAGGTATCTAGTACGTCAGGATCTCTAACTAATTTTACTTCTTTTTTATAATATTTCTTAGCTTGTTTACTTGCATCTTTTTCATTTAATGCAACAAATATTCTATCATCAGGTCCATACCACGCTGGAATTTGATGACCCCACCACAACTGTCTAGAAACACACCAAGGCTCAATGTTATTCATCCATTGAAAATAAGTTTTAGACCAGTTATTTGGAAAAAAATTTGTTTTTTTAGATTTAACAATTTTTTTTGCTTTAACTGCTAACTTTTTTGCATCAACAAACCATTGCTCAGTTAAAAAAGGCTCAATAACAGAATTAGATCTATCTCCATAAGGAACCTTATTTTTTATATTTTCCTCTTTAACAAAATAATCTTTTTCTTTAAGTTCATTTAGTATTTTTTTACGTGCATCAAATCTGTCTAATCCTACATAATCTTTTGGCGCATTATCGTTTATTTTTCCTTCTTCTGTAAAAACATTTATAATAGCGAGATTGTTTCTTTGTCCTACATCATAATCATTAAAATCATGTGCAGGAGTAATTTTTAATGCGCCCGTTCCTTGCTCTGGATCTGCATAATTGTCTTTTATTATTTTAATTTTTCTACCCACAATAGGTATGGTTACTGTTTTACCAACAAAATTTTTATATCTTTTATCTTTTGGATTGACTGCAATAGCAGTGTCCCCAAGCATAGTTTCAGGCCTTGTTGTGGCTATGGTGATAAATTCAGATGATTTATCTATTGGATACTTAATGTAGTATATTTTAGAATTCATTTCTCTTTGATCTACCTCTAAGTCTGAAATTGCAGTTTTTAGTACTGTATCCCAATTTACTAATTTCTCAGCTTTGTAGATTAATTTCTTTTTGTGTAATTCAACAAATACTTTTATTACAGATTTAGATAAATTTTCATCCATGGTGAATGCATTTCTAGACCAGTCACATGAACACCCTAGTTTTTTTAATTGATTGATAATTATATCGCCATACTGATTTTTCCATTCCCAAACTTTTTCAATAAATTTTTCTCTTCCTAGATTATTTTTATTTAGATTTTCATTTTCAAGTTTCCTCTCAACAAGTGCCTGAGTTGCAATACCAGCGTGATCTGTGCCTGGTTGCCATAAGGTTTCATAATTGTTCATTCGATAATATCGAACTAGCATGTCTTGAATCGAGTTATTCAAAGCATGACCCATATGCAAACTTCCTGTTACATTTGGTGGCGGAATTACAACTGAAAATTTTTTTGAATTTTTTTGAGGTTTAAATAGTTTATTTTTTTCCCAATATGAATAAATCTTATCTTCTACATTGGAATGTATATATTTATCACTCATCTTGGATATAGTTAATTTATAATTTATTAATCTAAATTAACAATAATCAAATTAAAACGTTATTTAATAGACTAATCTTAAAAATTTTATATAAAACTGATGTAGCTATTATCTAAAACATCAGGCAACGTGGCGGAATGGTTACGCAGAGGATTGCAAATCCTTGTATCCCGGTTCGATTCCGGGCGTTGCCTCCAAAAAAATTCTTGTTTTAGTCTAAAAAGAAAGTAAGTTGCTATTAATATTCCTCGGTAGCTCAGTTGGTAGAGCAGTTGACTGTTAATCAATTGGTCGCAGGTTCGAGTCCTGCCCGAGGAGCCAACTTAACCAACTTTAGTTACTGTTTGATTATTCGCTTGAAGGGATTTATTAAACTTAATTTTTTGATCTGCTGTTAATTCTGAATAAACTTTAGCCAAAAAATTATAATTTACATTAAGATGCCCTTCCTGAGACTTTTCTAAATTTAGTAAATATTCTGAAAAATCCTCAAAGAAATAATTTATTGGAACTTTTAAATAGTTTGAAAGCTGTAATAATCTTATTGAACTTACTCCGTTGGTGCCCTTCTCATACTTCTGAATCTGCTGAAATGTGACATTTATTGCTTTCGCGACTTTTGTTTGCGTTAAACCTAATGCTAGCCTTCTAAGCTTTAGTTTGTTGCCTAAATGCTTATTAAAATTATCTTCCATTAAGACCCCTCTTAATTTATTAAAGTAAGATTGAACAAGTTTTTAAACTTACCTGCAACTAAATTTTTTTTTATTTTTTAAGAAAAAACCTACTATCTAGAATTTATGTCAAGCAATACTTGTGATAATATTTGACAAATATAGCTTGAATTTACTGATATCTATAGTATCTGACTTAAAAAAAGTTTAGTCCTATCGCTCTTTGGATTAGCAAAAAACTCTTTGGTATCAGCTTTCTCAACTATCATTCCTTCATCCATAAATATCATTTGATCTGCCACCTCTTTTGCAAAACCCATTTCATGAGTAACAACTATCATGGTCATACCTTGTTTTGCTAAATTAACCATAACATCAAGAACTTCCTTAATCATTTCTGGATCTAATGCTGAAGTTGGTTCATCAAAAAGCATAATTTTTGGCTCCATGCATAAAGCCCTAGCAATAGCACATCTTTGTTGCTGCCCTCCAGATAATTGACCTGGGTATTTTTGTGCTTGATCAAGTATTTGAACTCTTTCTAAATGTTTCAAAGCTAATTCTTCAGCTTCTTTCTTTGGCATCTTTTTAACCCATATAGGAGCTAATGTACAATTATCTAAAATAGATAAATGAGGAAATAAATTAAATTGTTGAAAAACCATACCCACTTCCGCTCTAATTTGTTCTATGTTTTTTGTATCTTCAGTTAATTCTGTGCCGTCGACTATTATATTACCCTCTTGGTGTTCCTCTAATCTGTTAATGCATCTGATTAAAGTAGACTTACCTGATCCAGATGGACCACAAACAACAATTTTTTCTTTTGGTTTAACTTCTAAATTAATACTTTTCAAAACTTGAAAATCTCCAAACCATTTGTTCATATTATTAATTTGAATTATACTTTCAGACATTTTTTATCTATCAGTTTTGTATTTTTGTTCTAAATTATAACTATATTTACTCATTGCATAACAAATAATCCAGAAAATTATTGCTGCAAAAACATAACCTTCCATTGCAAATCCTAACCATTTTGGATTGGTCTTTGCTAAATTAAGCATTCCTACAATTTCCAATAGACCCACAACAAAAATTAACGGAGTATCTTTTACTAATGCAAGAAAAGTATTTGCAATCCCAGGAATAACTAATTTTAATGCTTGAGGTAAAATTACAAATATATGCATTCTCCAATAACCCATTCCTAATGATTTTGCAGCCTCATATTGACCTCTAGGAAGAGCTTGGAGCCCTCCTCTAATAACCTCAGCAACATATGCTGCTTCAAACAATGAAATGGCTATAATGCATCTTACTAGTTTATCTATAAAAAAATCCGCTGGTAAAAACATTGGAAACATTACCGCTGACATAAACAAAACTGTAATTAAAGGCACTCCTCTCCAAAATTCAATGAAACCGATAGATATGTATCTAATTAAAGGAAAGCTAGATCTTCTTCCAAGAGCAAATGCCATTCCAATAGGAAAACAGAAAATTAGACAGAAAAATGAAATTATGAATGTTAATGATAAGCCACCCCAAGCACCAGTTTCGACCCAATTTAAACCATCTAACTTGCCTAATTCTATATACTCATCAAAAAAAAGAAAATATTTTAAGATTATATAGAGTGCTAAAGGAACAATTAAAAAATAATAGAATTTAAATCTACTTGGAATAAAAAAACCAATTATGATTGATAATATTGCCGCTATTATTCCATAAGAAAAATCAAAAAAAACAGGACCACCTGAAATAAAGAAAAAGATAAATAAAAAAGCAATTAAAGGATAAATTACAACATAATAGAGAGTTAAGTATTTTTTAAATTTATCCGTAGCGAAATAACCAACAGATCCAAGTAACATTAATGCTACAAATGATAAATTTATTCTCCACTGCTCTGCATTTGGATACATTCCATACATAAATCTTCTAATCCAAACTTTTATATAAGTCCAACAAGCACCTGAACCGGAGCAAACATCTTTTGAGTCACCTGCAAAACTTGCGTCTATTACAAACCAACTAAGCAAAGGAGGTATAGATTTAATTATTACAAATATTATTAGTAAAGAAAGAATAGCGTTAAAGTTATTCGTATTTATGTGTTTATTTAATAAATCTAATTTGTTAATACCGCTGTATTCTATTCTTATAAAATATAATCCTATAAAACCTAAAATTAATGGTAACAAAAAACTTAAAAAATTTGGTAAAAATCCAGTTAAGTTTAGCTTAAAAAAAGAATTAAGAAATACATCTAGAATACTTATAAAGAATAAAAAAGAACCTAAATACAGATAAGTATATAAGTTTGATTTATCTGGTTTTAAAAAATTTATTTTAGACATTATTTTTCCTGAATTGCTATTCTTTTATTGTACCAATTCATTAATATTGAAATTGATATACTTAAAGTAAGATAAGTGAACATAGTGATTGATACTATTTCAATCGCTTTACCAGTTTGCATTAATGCTGTACCCGCAAATACTAAAACTAAATCTGGATAAGCTATAGCTGCCGCTAGAGAGGAATTTTTTGTTAAATTAAGATACTGATTAGTTGTGGGTGGAATTATTATTCTTAAAGCTTGAGGCATAATCACTAATTTTAATACCTGGTTGGGTGTTAATCCGATTGATGCTGCAGCTTCTTTTTGACCTTTACTGACTCCTTGAATTCCAGCTCTAACACATTCAGCTATAAAAGTTGCAGTGTAAAGAGATAAAGATAATGTTAATGCAATTAACTCAGGTGGTAAACTCACTCCGCCCTCATATATAAAAGATGTGGTTGCTAATTGTTTAAGTACAGGAACTTCAAATGAGAGACTAACGCCACCTATAAAAAAACTCAGAAGTGGAAGAATGAATAGTAGTCCCAACGAAATATAAAAAACAGGGATTTGTTTTCCCTGATTTTCTTGAACTTTCTTAGCGTGAATTCTTATAATAACAATTGCTAATACTGCGGCGATAATAGAGTATAAAAAAATACTTAAATTTTGCCAGATAAAAGCTGGGACGTATAATCCTTTAATTGTAAGAAAAAAAACACCAAAAATTGCTTCAGCGTTTTGTGGTAGAGGTAACGCTCTAAGAGCAGCAAAATACCAAAAAAATATTTGTAAAAGTAATGGAATATTTCTAAAAAATTCTACATAAAAAGCAGCAAATTTATTGATTAAATAATTTGGTGATAATCTTGCGACACCAACAATTACTCCAAGAATAGTTGCAATAATAATTCCAATTACTGAAACTAAAATAGTATTAAGTAAACCTACTAAATACGCTCTAAAATAAGAATGAGATCCATCATATTCAATCAAAGAGAATTGTACATCAAATGATGATTCTTGAGATAAAAATCCATAACCAAAATCAATCCCCCTGTTCTCCATGTTTATTTGGGCATTGTAAGTAAAAAAACCAAATATAAAAATTACAGCTAAAACTGTGATTAGTTGAGGAACAATGTCTTTAAGTTTAAAATTCACAATGGAGTAATATAAAAGTTTATAAAAAAAAGGGCTAGAAAAATCTAGCCCTTTTTAATCATTTAAATATGCAATTATCTTGCAGGTGGTACGTAAAGAATTCCACCTTTAGTCCATAATTCATTTGGACCTCTATCAGGTAAAATTCCAGTGTCAGCTATATTTCTTTTGTAGCTTTCACCATAGTTACCAACTTGCTTAATAATTCTTAAGCTCCAGTCATTATCAAGACCAAAAGCAGCACCTAATTCACCCTCAGCACCAACTAATCTTTTTATTGCTGGGTTGTCTGAAGTTTTCATCATATCCGCATTCGATGATGTGATGCCATACTCCTCTGCCTCGATCATAGTATTTAATGACCATCTTACGATATCTTCCCAAACAGAATCACCTTGTCTCACAACAGGGCCTAATGGCTCTTTTGAAACAGTTTCAGGTAAAACTATATGCTCATCTGGATTAGACATTTTTGTTCTTTGTGCAGCAAGACCAGATTTATCAGTAGTGTAAGTATCACATCTACCTGCATCATAAGCAGCTACAACTTCATCAGCTTTTTCAAAAGCAACTGGTTCATATTTGATTCCTTTAGAATTAAAGAAATCTCTCATATTTAACTCAGTAGTAGTACCAATATTTGTACAAGCTGAGATACCATCTTTGAATTGGCTTGTTGAAGTAATACCAGAACTTTTTCTAACCATGAAACCTTGACCGTCGTAGAAATTTACTCCTACGAATGTAAGTCCGATATCAGCATCTCTAGAAAGAGTCCAAGTTGTGTTTCTGGATAAAATATCAATTTCACCAGAAGTTAAAGCTGTAAATCTTTCTTTAGCACTTAGTGGTGTAAACTTAACCTTGTTTGCATCACCTAATACTGCAGCAGCTACCGCTCTACATACATCAACATCTATACCAGTCCAATTTCCTGCAGCATCAGCGTTAGAAAATCCTGGAAGACCTTGAGATACTCCACATCTTACAAAACCCTTTTTTTGAGTGTTTTTAAGTGTTTTAGATTTTTTAG
The DNA here is from genome assembly GCA_902540235.1 of uncultured Pelagibacteraceae bacterium. GTDB lineage: Bacteria > Pseudomonadota > Alphaproteobacteria > Pelagibacterales > Pelagibacteraceae > Pelagibacter. Next base: position 17,641 of record CACBLI010000008.1, on the reverse strand, counting down.
CAGCCATAGACTCTGTTGTAAAAGTGAACAACACAGCTACCATAGCAACTAAAGAAGTTAATTGTTTTAAGTATTTAAACATATTTCTTCCTATTGTTTATTTATTTGTTAACAAATAATTCAAAACTTAATTTGAATATTCATAATTTAAGCACGTTAAAAAAAACTGTTCAAGAGGAATTTATTAAGATTTTCATATAAAAGGAAATCTAGTCAAGTTAATAATAATATTTAATAATATAGAATTATGGCGCGCCCTGAAGGATTCGAACCTACGACCCTCGGTTTAGAAAACCGATGCTCTATCCAGCTGAGCTAAGGGCGCATTAAAATTAGCTAATTTTATAATATAAATTTAATTTTTAAAAAGGTATTTTTTCATAATTAACAACAATGTTAATAACTCAATTCTACCAACAATCATAAACAAAATTAGACTATATTTAACAAAAAAATGAATATTTTGAAAATCAAAATCATTAACACCATATGCAGAAGAATTCACAGTATTCATTAAAGTAAGCACTGATATTGTTAAACATTTTTCAAAATTAATACCTGAAAAAGAAATTAATGATGTGAGTACAAATAATGAGATTATAAAGATTATTATTGAAAGAAAATATTTATTAATTTCATTTACTTCAAAATTTGTTTTAGAAAATAGTAATCGATTCATAAATATATTTCTTGGTTTGCTAAAAGAAAGTATCTGATTTAGTGAAAATTTGATTAAAGAATATATTTTAATAAATCTTAAACCGGAACTAGTTGAAAAAAAAGATCCTCCAATAATAACTAATATAAGAAATATAAAATGTAAATTAGTGAATTCATTATTTAATGAAATTCCTATGTTAGAGATACTACTAAAAATTGAAAATAAGATATTGATAAAATCATTATTATAACCAAAGAAAAGAAGAAAAACTAAAACTAGTGTTATTACATAAAATAAAAGATTATAATCCTCATAGAAAAAATTTTTATCTCTATTTTTGAATAAAATCAGATTGTAAATAAAAAAGATACTAAAAAAAGAAATTAACATTAAAGTTGAGAAAACTATCTTTTTAAAATCTGTGTTTAATATAATTGATATATCATTAAAGGGTAAAAAGCCACCTGATGATATTAATGTTAACGCTAAATTAAAGGAGTTAAAAGTTCTAAAACCTATTATTTCAAAAATTAAAAAAATTAAAAAAGTTAATGAAGAATATAAAACAAAAATTTTCACAGACTGCTTAATAATCTCTGAATTATTAAAAGAAATGAAATTAGTAAGTGATCTTTTTAAACTTTCATCATAAATATCAATCAAAAAAATTATAGAAAATAAAAAATATAATCCACCAATCCATTGAGTTGTTGATCGCCACATTATTAAACTTTGATCTATTTGTTTAATATTATCGAATATTGAAAAACCTGTTGAAGTAAAACCAGAAACACTTTCAAATAATGAATTTATTAAAGTTAAATTATAAATACTAAAATAAAAAGGTATAGCTAAGATCAAAGGAATAAAAATATAGCCAAATAATATTGTTAAAATTTTTTCAAACAAAGATGGTTTATTTTTATCAGATTGAAACTTAAAAAAAATGAAAGAAAAAAAGCCTGAAGTTAATAGTGTGTAAAAATATGTGTTAACATTCAAGTACAGATTAAAGTAATATGAGTACAAAATATTTAAAAATGATAATAATGAAATAAGACTTAAAAAAGTACTTATATACTTTAATCTAATTTTAGACATTTGTTATTTTGCTATATTGAACTAATTCTGAATAAGTTTTCTACAATTGAAATAGCGTCTTTTTTCGCTAAAAAAACAACTGCATCTTTTTTTTTAAATTTAAAATCTGATCTGGGTATTATAACTTTACCGTTTCTTAAAACTGCTCCAATTCTTATTTCCTCTGGTAAACTAGAGTCTTTTAAGCTTTGGTTTATAAGCTCCGATGTTTCAACTATTTCAGCTTCAATTACTTCATACTCACCATTTAAAATTGTATGTGCAGTTTCAATTGTTCCTTTATGTATATGTTTTAAAATACTTGAAACAGTGTTCATTCTAGGATCTATAAAATCATCAATCTTTAATGAGTTTTGTAAAAGTGAATAATTAGGTTTATTTATTAAAGCCATAGTCCTTTTATCCTGAATGGACGAATTATCTTTGGTAAATTTTTCAACTAAAACACTTACCATCAAATTATCTTCATCATCATTAGTTAGTGCTAAAACAGTTTCAGCCTCTTCTAAATTCGCTTCTGCAAGAATCTCTTCATCTAATCCATTACCATTAATTACAATAGTATTATTTAATTCATTAGCTAAAAATTCAGCTCTTATTTTGTCTTTTTCGATAATTTTGATTCTAGAAGAGTCTAAACTTTCCTCAAGATTTTTAGCCAAATTAAAACCAATATTTCCTCCACCAATGATTAATATTTTTTTTGTCATCTTCTCGTTATGGCCAAATGCATCTAAGGTTTCTGCCATTTGAGAAGAGTTAATGATTACATAAATTTTATCACCATGATTTATAATGTCGTTTTTTTTGGAAATAATAAATTTATTATCTCTTATAATTCCAATTATATTGGCATCTAACTTAGGGTATTTTTTCGTAATTTCGTTTAGTTTAACATTTATTAACGAACAATTATCCTTGATCAAAATTTCGAGTAGTCTTATCTTATTCTCTGCAAATGGGATGCTATCTAGAGCACCAGGCGCTTCTAATTTCTGTTGAATCGACTTCGCTATTTCTATTTCTGGAGAAATAATTACATCAATTGGCAAGTTCTCTTTATTATAAACATTTGTGTATTTGGGATTTAGATAGTCTTGAGACCTTATTCTTGCTATTTTTTTGGGTATATTGAATATTGAAAATGCTATCTGACAAATTAGCATGTTGATTTCATCATTTCGAGTCACAGCGATTATCATATCTGCCTCTGAAGCATTCGCTTTTTCTAAAATTGATGGATAAGTGGCCTTTCCTAGGATTACTTTAACATCTAATGTATCAGAAATTTTTTGAATATCTTCACTCGAAAGATCAATTACAGTAATTGAGTGACCTTGTTCACTTAATAATTTTGCTATAGTGAAGCCTACTCTTCCAGCGCCACAAATTATAATGTTCATCTAATTAAATTCTTTTATTCCTAAAACCTTTAATTTTCTATGTAAAGCACTTCTTTCCATTCCAACAAAATTTGCAGTTTTAGATATATTTCCATTAAACTTTTTAAGTTGTATTGTTAAATACTCTTTTTCAAACTTTTCTCTAGCCTCTTTTAACGGGACAGATAAACTATTTTCCTTAATTTTATCACTCAAATTATCTGTTTTTATTGACTCTTTAATTATATTTGAAACTTTATCTTTTGTATCAGGTTGAAGAATCGCAATTCTTTCAATCATATTTCTTAATTCTCTTACATTACCGGGCCACAAATGATTTAAAAGATAGCTGTTATTCTGATCAATTTCTAATTCTCTAATATTATAGTTTTCTGAAATTTTTTTAGAAAAATATTTGATTAATAAAGGTATGTCTGAAATTCTTTGATTTAAAGGATCTATATTTATCTCAAAAACATTCAATCTGTGGTACAAATCTTCTCTAAAGTTTCCTAAATCAATTTGATTTTTAAGATTCTCGCTCGATGAACAAATTAATCTTACATCAACATTAATATCTGTATTTCCATTTATTCTTTTAAATTTTTGATCAATTAAGACTCTTAGAATTTTTGATTGAATATCAAGCGGTATTTCAGATACCTGTTCTATGAGTAAGGTTCCCTTGTTAGCTTTTTCTAATGCGCCATATGAGATAACACCATTAGTTTTTTCTTCCCCGAATAATTCCTGTTCGTACTTTTTGGTATCTAAAAGTGCACCATTCAAAATTATAAAAGGTTTTTTATTTCGTTTAGATTTTTTGTGAATTTTTCTAGCTATAAGTTCTTTACCTGAGCCTGAAGGTCCATAAATAAAAATTCGGCTCTCAGTTTGTGAAATCTTTTCAATTTGATCTCTTATTGAATTAATATTCTTACTATTTCCAATTAAATCATACGAAGAAAATAACTTAGTCTCATACTCTTTATTTTCTTTTTTCAAATTAAAATTTTCAACAGCTCTGTTGACAAAGTTCATTAATCTCTCTTGATCAAATGGTTTTTCTATAAACTCAAATGCACCAGATTTTAATGATTTAACTGCCATTTCAATATTTGCGTGACCAGAGATGATAATTACAGGAACATCTTTATTTTTTTTTTTAATGTGGGACAACAGCTCTATGCCGTCATTATCACCCTTATCTAATTTAACGTCTATGATTGCAACATCTGGTAACTTTTTATCAATCTCAATTAAAGCTTGGCTAAAGTTAGCAGCTACTCTTGTTTTAAATCCATGATCAGAAATAAGTTCATTCAAAATATTTCTGATATCAGCATTATCGTCAACAATTAAAATTTCTGTATTCATTTTTTTGAAAAAATAATTTCTATTCTGGCACCGTTATCAACGTTTAAAAATCTAATATTTCCATTATGATCATTAACAATTTTATTAACTATTGATAGACCTAATCCAGTTCCATTTTTTTTGGTTGTGAAATACGGATTAAGAATATCCTTAATGTTTTTTTCTAAAACTCCAAAACCAATACCGTTATCATTTATAATTAAATGTATATGATCATCAAAATCATTTAATTCAATAGAGATTTTTTTATTAAAATCAGGGCTTTTTTCAACTTTTTGATGAATACTTTCGATAGAATTTTTGATTAAATTAAAAAAAACTCTAGAAAGTTGTTCGGGGTCACAATTCAATTCAATGTAATCATGGTTATTATTAAATTTGATTTCAATTGATTTATCTAATTCTCTTAAAAGATTAATTGTATCATTTAATAAAGTAACAAGGTTATTTTTTTTCATTACTGGTTTTGGCATTCTTGCAAAATCCGAAAATTCATTAACAAGTTTTTCAATTTGTTTAATTTGATTATTTATAATTTTTAGGTTGTCTTTGAATTCTTCTTTATCATTTAAAGAGAGATCTTTAGAAAATTTATTTTTAATTCTATCGATTGTTAGTTGAATTGGAGTAAGTGGATTTTTTATCTCATGAGCTAACTTTCTTGCTAGACTACCCCAAGCTTCGTGCCTTTCAGTAATTACCAATTTTTCTTGCTGACTCTTTAGTTTACTTATCATTAAGTTAAAATTTTTATTTAGAATTTCCAAATCTTTATCAGTTTTCATTTCTGGAACTTTAGTTTCTAAATTTCCTTCACCAATTGCAGTTGATGCCAAAATTAAGTTATTAATTGATCTAAAAAATCTTGAAGAAAATCTAATAGCTATTGTAATAGATAAAAACAATAGCAAAGTAACAATTATAATATAAATTATTGCAAAAGAAATTTTAATACCTGTGCTTTTTTCTTCAACTGTATAATAAAAATTAATTGCCTCTTGAGACTCAGTTAAATATTTTGAAATATCTTTTTCCAAAAACTTTACAACATATAAAAATCTATCATCAAAAGCTTGAAGTCGCATAATAGCAGCAGACATATTTTCTGGAGCATTTATTATCTTTAAGGGTCTATCATCCTCTAAAACTAATTTTAATGCTCTATCTAACGGAGGTATATATCTATCTTTATTCTCTAAAGATGAAAAAAGCAGACTCTTATTTTCATCAATTATATGTATTTCATCAACACCTCTAATTAATCTTTGAGTGTTTAAAAAACGTAAATACTCATTCTCGTTATTATTTAAAAAATTAGCTCCTTTATTTATATCAAAAGCTATTAATACGATATCCGATTGAATTTTATCTCTTACTTCATCAACATAGCTTTTGGCCAGTTCATAAGAATTATTTACAACAGTCGATACTTTTTTATCGAAATACTTTTCGAGGGCGAAAGAAAATAAAAATAAAGAAAAAATAGAAATAACTATTGAGGGTATTAAAGTAAACAAAGAAAAATATGTTATATATTTCTTATTTGCTGTTAGTCCGTCTTTATCAATATCGGTTTTAATTGATCTTTTAATTTCAATGAAGATAAATACAAACAATAAAAAAAGTAAAAAAATATTTAAAATTAATAAATATTGTAAATTGTTTTGATTTAATTCTATAAAACTTCTATCAATAAAGGTTAAAAATGTTAAAAAGCCTATAAATAGTGTGATACTAGATAAAATAATTATGAAAATATTTTTTTTCAAAAAATCAAACATAATTTAGAATTATATTATTTAAATAAATGAACAACTATTTTGTAATATTAGCAGCTGGAAAAAGTAAAAGATTTAACAGGAAAATAGCTAAACAACACTTTGTATATAAAAATAAAGAGATTATTGATCATTCAATTGAAAAGGCCTTAAATTCAAAACTTTTTAGACAGATTATAATTGTTACAAATAATTTAAATCGATTTAAAAAAAGAAAATACCCTAAATTGATTAAAGTAATAAAAGGTGGCAAAGAAAGATCCGACTCATCTTTAAAAGCTTTGAAATATCTTAAAAAGTATAAACCAAAAAACGTCTTTATTCATGATGCTGCAAGGCCAAATTTTTCAATAAACTTATTAAAAAAAATTGCCAAAAATATTATAAATCATAAAGCAGTGGTTCCGACAATAACCTCAAAAGACTCAATAAAATATAAAGTCAAAAGTCTAGTTTTCAATTTGCAGAGAGAGAATTCTCTGTTAACACAAACACCTCAAGCTTTTAGATTCAGCGAATTATATAATCTTGCTTTAAAAGAAAAATTTAATGTTAATGATGAAGCCACTTTATTTTTAAATCAAGATTATAAAATAAAATTTATTGCAGGTGAAAATTCAAATAATAAAATTACTTATTTAGATGATATAAAAACATCTAAAACATTTCATGGATTAGGATTTGATATTCATAAATTAATTAAAAATAAAAAACTTTTTCTTGGTGGAGCAAAAATACCTTTTCATTCAGGTTTAAAAGGTCATTCTGATGGTGATGTAATTTTACATGCAATTACTGATGCCATTTTAGGAGCATTGAGAAAAAAAGATATTGGCACATATTTTCCAAACACTAAAAAATACAAAAATATAAAATCACCAAAAATGTTGAAGCCAATTATAAAAAATCTCTATAATTCAAATTTTTCTATAAATAATTTAGATATTAATTTAATTTGTGAACAACCGAAAGTATCAAGATATAGAAATAAAATAATTAACTCTATATCTAAAGTTGCAAATTTAAATAAAGAATTGATAAATCTTAAAGGTAAAACTGTAGAGAAATTAGGTTTAATAGGAAAAGAAAAGGCAATTGCCTGTGAAGTAATAATTTCAATCACAAAATATGATTAAGAACATTAATACCTTATTTGTAACAATGTTTGGTTTGGGCAGAGTCCCAAAAATTCCTGGGACTTTTGGATCATTAGCAACTGTGATTTTGTTGTATATTTTTTTTCATATATTTGATTTATCCTCAATTCTGATATTTGTATTTTTAATGGTTATCTTTGTTTTTTCTTTTAAGGCTGTTGCTTTACATATCAAAGATAATGCTAACAAAGATCCAAAGGAAGTGGTTATTGATGAGTTTATTGGACAATCCATACCTATATACATGTATGAGATTTCGCATGGCACAGAAAAATCTTTTGATGAGGCAATTATTTTTTATTGCGTTTGTTTTATTTTATTTAGGTTTTTTGACATTGTAAAACCATTTCCAGTAAATTTCTTTGATAAAAAATTTAAAAATAGTTTTGGTGTAATCATGGATGATATTTGTGCTGGTTTTTATGTTGTTTTGTCATTAATTTGTTTTATGATTTTTAAAAGTTATTTTATTTAATGCAAACTTTAATAAAACTACTAACCAAAAAAAAACTTAAAATTTCATTTGCAGAATCATGTACAGGAGGTTTATTAGCTAGTGCTATTACTTCGATTAGCGGTTCATCAAAAGTTTTTAATTTAGGTCTTGTCACCTACTCTAATCAAGCCAAAATTAAGGTTTTAAAAGTAAATAAGAATATAATTAGAAAATATGGTGCTGTAAGTCATGAGTGTTGTTCAGCAATGGTTAAAAATTTATCTAAAGTATCTAAAGCGAATATCAACGTCTCGATAACTGGCATTGCAGGGCCCAAAGGGGGCACTAAACAAAAGCCAGTTGGCCTAGTTTTTATTGGAGTTAAAAAAGGTAAAAAAATACAAATAAATAAGTGTATATTTAAAGGCAAAACCAGGTCATCAATACAAAAAGCTACAGTTAAAAAAGCATTAAATTTACTTCTTAGGGCTGCCAAATAGCTCTTCGGCTCTTCTCTGAAATGCATCAGCTATTTTTTCTAATCCAAATTGAAATGAAACAACCATTAAAGAATTTAAAAATTTATTTTTAATTTCAAAGTCAATATCAAAAGTAATCTCCGTAATTCCATTTTTTTTATCAGTAAATGTCCAATTATTTGATAAATGATTTAAAGGACCTTCAATATTTTTGACAAATATAGCATCTTTATTTTTGTCAAATACCACATCACTTTTATAAGTATCTTTAAATGGTCCTTTACCAATAGTTAAGTCTGCTATTATTTTTGTTAAATTACCCTCATCTTTATTTTTATAAACCTTTGCATCAAAACAAAAAGGTACAAACTCTGGATATTTTTCAATATCTAAAACTAATTTAATTAAGTCGTTTTTTTTGCATTCAATTAATCGCTTAACCGAAGCTTTGGGCATTAATGACTAGTAATTCTATTTTGTTTAAGTTTAGCGAAATCTTCATCAGCATGATAAGAAGATCTTGTTAAAGGAGATGATGACACTAAAAGGAAACCTTTTGATTTTGCAATTATTTCTAATTCTTTAAATTCATCAGGATGATAATATCTTTCAAGAGGATGATGTTTAACAGATGGCTGTAGATATTGACCAATTGTGATAAAGTCAACTTTTGCAGACCTCAAGTCGTCCATAACTTGAATTATTTCATCATGTTTCTCACCAAGCCCAACCATTATTCCAGATTTAGTAAAGACTTTTTTATTTTCGTTTTTTACGTTTTTAAGAAGCTCAAGTGATGCAAAATATCTTGCGCCCGGTCTAACCTTTAAGTAAAGTCTTGGGACTGTCTCTATATTATGATTAAATACATCTAAATCAGCCTCGAGTAACTTTTTATAAGACTCACCTTTTCTTAGAAAGTCTGGAGTAAGAACTTCAATTGTAGTATTTGGATTCTTTTTTCTTGTAGTATCTACAACTTTTTTAAAGTGGTTTGACCCACCATCAGGTAAATCGTCTCTATCAACTGATGTAATAACGACATGTTTTAAATTAAGTTTTTTTACTGCATTAGCAATTTTTATATCTTCAAACGGATCTAATTTTTCAGGTTTTCCTGTTTTTACATCGCAAAACCCACAAGCTCTCGTACACGTATCACCCATTATCATAAAAGTAGCATGTCTTTTACTCCAACACTCTGTAATATTTGGACAATTGGCTTCTTGGCAAACAGTCACGAGATTACTTTTGTTTACGACTGTTTTTGTAATAAAGAACTCTTTACTATTAACTAATTTTGATCTAATCCAATCTGGTTTTTTTTTGATCGGATTTATAGGATTTTTTACTTTTTCTGGATGTCTAGGTTTTGTAATTTTTTCCATTATTTTTTTAAAATATAAATTTTTTCATTCTTTTTGCCAAATAGGAATCTCTCTCTAATAAGAATTTCAACATAATCAAGATCTAGATTGTCACTTAATAACGAATTTTTAAAATCCAAGTCATTAATTTGATTAATTAAAGAAAATTCTTCATTTTTAAGATTTTTTAAATTTTCTTTTTTATCAAAATATGAGATTAGCCCTCTTTGACCAGATAATAAATTAAATAGAAAATATAATAATAAAAATATAAAAATTAATAAAAAATAGTTATTTTTTATTTTTTTCAACATTAAATAATTTTATTCATTCTAGCATTTTTTCCAAGATGTTCTTCAATACGAATTAGCTGGTTATATTTTGCCACTCTTTCAGATCTTGCTAATGATCCAGTTTTGATTTGATTTGAATTGGTTCCAACAGCAAAATCCGCTATAAATGTATCTTCACTATCACCTGATCTGTGGGAAATTATTGTTTTAAAGCCAATAATTTGTGCAAATTTAATCACATCCAATGTCTCTGAGACAGTTCCAATTTGATTCAATTTTATTAAAATTGCATTAGATGACAAATTCAAAAAACCTTTTTTTAGTCTTTCTAAATTTGTAACATAAAGATCATCACCAACTATTTGCACATTTTTTATTGATTTCATTAATTTACTCCAAGAAATCCAATCGTTTTCGGCAAAAGGATCTTCAATAGATTTAATTTTATATCTATTAATTAATTTTTTATATTCTTGAATGGATTTATTAACTGATATGTGTTTTTTTGAATGGATAGAATATTTATTTTTTTTAAATAATTCATTAGCTGCAACATCTAAACAAATTGAAACATCCTTTCCATTTACAAATCCTGATTTTTTTATAGCTAATACAACCAAATCTAAAGCCTGATTATTGCTGCTGATCATTGGTGCAAAACCACCTTCATCTCCTACTGATGTAGATAAATTTTTATTTTCAATAATCTTACTTAAGTTTTTAATTACTAAGTAACAAATTCTCATTGCCTCAGAAAAATTTTTTGCCTTATCAGGTCTAATCATAAATTCTTGTATCCTCAAACCATTATTAGCATGAGCTCCACCATTAATTATATTCATTAATGGGTAAGGCAATTGGAAATTATTTTTAATTAAGAATGATTTGTATAAAGGTATCTTTTTTAATTTGGCAGAAAGTTTTTTGACAGCTATAGATACAGCTAAAATTGAATTAGCTCCTAATTTATTTTTTTGTTTTGTTCCATCTAGATTAATCATTAATGAATCTATTCTCTCTTGGTCATGAACATTGTGCCCCTTTAATTTTTTAGAAATTTTAGTATTGACTAAACTAATTGCACCTAAAACACTTTTTCCTAAATATCGTTTATTGTTCTTATCTCTCTTTTCGAACGCCTCAAAAGTTCCAGTTGATGCACCTGATGGACAAATTGCTGAAGCGCTATTATTTTTTGTAAAAACTTCAGCCTCTATAGTTGGGTTCCCCCTGCTATCATAAACTTGACGTGCTTTTACTTTTAATATTTTACTCACTAATTTTTTATTAAATTATCTATGTCTGTAAGTTGTCTTAGTAAATTTTCTAATTTATTTAACGGGATCATGTTAAGGCCATCTGAGGGAGCGTTATCAGGGTCTTGGTGAGTTTCAATAAATACTCCTGCAACACCCACAGCTACAGCAGCTCTTGCTAAATGTTCTACAAATTCTCTTTGACCTCCACTTTTTTCCCCTAATCCTCCAGGCTGTTGAACAGAGTGAGTAGCATCAAAAATAACTGGGTAACCATTTTTTGCCATTATAGGTAAAGATCTCATATCTGAAACAAGAGTATTATAACCAAAACTAGCCCCTCTCTCTGTAACCAAAATATTTTTATTTCCAGAGTCTGAAATTTTTTTAGTTACATTAACCATATCCCAAGGAGCTAAAAATTGTCCTTTTTTAACATTAATAATTTTATTTGTTTTTGCTGCGGCAATTAACAAGTCAGTTTGTCTACATAAAAACGCTGGAATTTGAATTACATCTACATGTTTACTCATAATAGAACATTGTTCTACGTTATGAATATCGGTCAATATTGGTATACTTAGTTCTTTCTTAATTTTATCAAATACTGGTAGCGATGCATCTAGACCAACTCCGCGTTTACTTTTGAGGCTTGTTCTGTTTGCTTTATCAAAAGAGGTTTTATAAATAAATCCAAGCTTAAATTTATTAGTAATTTCTTGAATTTTTCCAGCCATATCTAAAGCATGCTGTTCGCTTTCAAGTTGACAAGGCCCAGCAATAATACAAATTTTACTATTATTTGAAATTTCTATTTTTCCACAATTTACTTTAATACTGCTCATCTATGATTTTTTGATGCTTTGATAAAAGATGAGAATAGAGGATGAGGAGACAAAGGTCTAGATTTAAATTCAGGATGAAATTGAACACCAATAAACCAAGGGTGATTTTCAAGCTCTACAATCTCAGGTAATACTCTATCAGGTGATAAACCTGAAAACGTCATACCTTTTTTTTCAAATCTATCCTTATAATTAATATTTACCTCATATCTATGGCGATGTCTTTCTTTAATAAAATTTTTGCCATAGATTTTACTAATTAATGATTTCTCTTTTAATTTTGCATCATAAGAACCTAGCCTCATAGTACCACCTAAATATTTATCAGTCCCTTTGATAATTTTACCGTCTTTTTTCCATTGGTTAATTAAACCAACTATTGGCAAACCTTTTTTATCAAATTCACTCGATGTAGCATTCCTAATATTTAATTCATTTCTAGCAAATTCAATTATCGCCATCTGCATACCAAAACAAATCCCGAAAAATGGTATTTTGTTATTTCGTGCGTATTTTATAGCTTCGATCTTTCCATTTGTTCCTCTTTTTCCAAAACCTCCTGGAATTAAAATTCCAGATATATCTTTTAGTTTTGATTTAATATCTGAAATCTTTAATTTCTCAGAATCTATTCTGACTAAATTTACTTTAACATTATTTTTGATACCCCCATGTATCAAAGCTTCATCCAGAGATTTGTAAGCGTCTTTTAATTCAACATACTTACCAATAATGGCGATATTTACTTGTTTTTTTGTATTTAAAATGATTTTAGTAATTTTTTTCCAAGGTTTTAAATTTACTGGTTTTTTTGATCTTAATTTAAAATAATCTAAAACTTGAATATCTAATTTCTCTTTATGAAAGCTAATTGGCGCCTCATAAATTGTTTTAACATCAACAGTTTCAATTACATTTTTTATATCAACATTGCAGAATAATGATATTTTCTTTCGATGCTCTAATGGTATAGATCTTTCTGATCTACATATAATTATATCAGGCTGAACACCAATACTTCTTAATTCTTTCACAGAATGTTGTGTGGGTTTTGTTTTTATTTCATCTGAGGATTTTAGATAAGGCACTAATGTTAGATGTATAAATAATGCATTCTTTTTTTTTACATCGTTCGCAAATTGTCTTATTGCCTCAATAAAAGGTAAGCTTTCAATATCACCAACTATCCCACCTATTTCACAAATAACAAAATCCTCTTTTGAGGAATCCTTTTTAATAAACTCTTTTATTCGGTCAGTTATATGTGGTATTACCTGTACTGTTTTTCCAAGATATTTTCCTTTTCTTTCTTTTAAAAGAACATCATTATAGATTTTACCTGTTGTGATATTATCTGAACTTTTTGCAGAAACACCTGAGAATCTTTCGTAATGTCCTAAATCTAGATCTGTTTCCGAGCCATCATCTGTTACATAAACTTCACCGTGTTGAAATGGGCTCATTGTACCAGGGTCTATATTTAAGTACGGGTCTAGTTTTCTAAGACGAACCTTGTAACCTCTTGATTGCAATAAATATGCCAGCGAAGCTGAGGAAAGACCTTTGCCTAAAGATGAAACCACGCCGCCAGTGACAAATATAAATCGCGCCATGGAATTATCTTATAGACCTTAAAAACTAAAAAGAAAAGGATTAATTATTATCGGGAATTGCAGGTGTATCTTCTGATTTTTCCTCTACAGAGTCTAAAACAGATGTTGTAGGAGTGACTTCTCCCCTAGAAACAATAGTCAATGCTAAACTACAAATTATAAACAAAGTAGCAACAACAGCTGTAGCTTTGGTCATAAAATTTCCTGCAGTTCTGGAAAACATATAACTTTCTTGGGAAACACCAATACCTAGTGCACCTCCTTCAGACTTTTGCATTAATACTAGTAAAACTAAAATAAATGCAAGCACAATATTTAGCACTAATAAGATATTCTCCATGACGGTTAATTATATGTTTTTTTAATTATATCAATAAATTTTTTTGTATCTTGTGACGCCCCGCCTATTAAGTAACCATCTAGATTATTTATCGATTTTAATTGATTAATATTTTTAGAATTTACCGAGCCTCCGTAAAGAATTTTGTTATCTTTCAATTTTTTTTTGAGAAAATTTATTGTTTTTGATAGATCGAGCGGTTTTGGAATTATACCTGTACCAATCGACCAGACTGGTTCATAAGCTATTATTATAGTTTTCTTATTCTTTATTTTGCTCAATCCTAATTTGATTTGTTTGCTTAAAACTTTTTTAGTTAATTTTTTTCTTTTTTGTTGCATAGTTTCACCAACACAAAAAATTACTTTTAGCCCAGATTTTATAGCAGTTTGTATTTTTTGATTTATTAACTCATTTGACTCACCAGATTGTCTGACCTCGGAGTGACCTATAATCACATATTTTGCACCAACATTTTTTAACATTAAGCAACTTACTGAACCTGTGTATGGGCCATAATCTTCTTTCTCATGACAGTTTTGGGAACCTACGTCTATGTTAGTATTTTTTAATTTTTTAGACATTAAATCAATTAGTGTGTTTGGAGGACAATAAATTATTTTTATTAATCTTTTTTTTTTAAATAATTTTATAAATTTAATAACTTTATTGAGTGAATTTAAAGAATTTGTGCTACCGAACATTTTCCAATTGGCAATAAAGTACATATATTTATTTGTCATATGCTAAAATTTAATTTATAGCTTTGCTATTTATAGATCAATAAATTTATAGATATAATGATAGGAAGTTTTAGAAATTTTGCAAAAACCAAATTTGCTGGTTTATTAGTTTTCATTATGATAATTCCATTCGTTTTTTGGGGAATGGGAGGTATGTTCAGTAGTGGAAATACAAACAATGTTGCTAAGATAAATAAATTAAATATCTCAACTCAAGACTTAATAAATCATATAAACAGATCAAATATTCCGGATAAAACAATTAGAGAAAATCTTGATAAGAACATATTAGAAGAATTATTATCAACTTTGATTTCTTCAACATTGTTAGATTTAGAAATAGAGGATTTTAACATAAAAATCACAAAAGAAATTTTATTAAAAAAAATTAAAGCAGATAAAAATTTTCTAAATGAAAATAATAAGTTCGATAGACTGAAATATGAAAAATTTTTGCTAGAAAATAATCAATCTGCTCCTTCGTTTGAGGCAGGAATTAAAGGCGTTGCTCTTCAAAAAAACTTGTTTGATTATATTGGAGCTGGTACTACGATTCCAACATTTTTAGTAAAAAAACTATATGAGGAAGAAAATAGAAATGTTAATTTGGAATATATAAATTTAGAAAATTTTTATAAAAAAAAAGATGAATTTACTGAAGCTGAAATCAAAGATTTTTTAAAAAAAAACAAAGATGAATTAAAAGTTGAATATATTGATTTTGATTATGCAATTTTAAATCCAAAAAATCTAATTGGTATTGATGATTTTAATCAAGCATTCTTTGATGCAATTGATGAAATTGAAGAAAAGTTTTTAAATAGCCAAGATTTAAGATCTATTTTATCAAACTTTAATATTAAGACAATTGAAGTTAGAAATTACAGAAATACATCTGAAAAAAATAAAGTCGAAAAAAAAATATTCGAGTCAAGAAAAATTGATTTCGATATCATAGAAAACAATAACAATTATATAATTTACAAGATTAATAATAGCGAAGAAAGATCACCTGATATAAATGATCCAAGTTTAAAAAAAGAAGTTTTAGAACTTATCACTCAAAGAAATAAATTTGATTACAATAGAGTATTATTTAAAAAAATAAACGACAAAAAATTTAACGACAATGATTTTAAAGAAATGGGTAAAGATAAAATAAAAACGTTAACACTAACATCGATTAATGATAATGAAAAATTTGAGGCAAATACTGTTGAGCTCTTGTACTCTTTGCCAGCTGGATCTTTTACCTTAATAAATGATTATTTAAATGTAGTTTATCTTGCAAAAATAAAAAATATCACAAATGAAAGTATAAATTTAAATAATGATATGTTTAAAGAATATACTGAAAAGCAAAACACAATTACGAGAAATAATATTCTTAAATCATATGATTTACTTTTAAATGATAAGTATAATGTGGTATTAAATCAAAATACAATAGAACGAGTTAAGAATTTCTTTCAATGAACATAAATCGAAGCTTCAAAGATTTTAAGTTTCGACATAGAAGCAATAAAAATCAAATTATATATACTTCAAAAAAAATCAAAGGTGACGATGAGATTTTAAATTTGATAGATAATTTTTTAAATGAAAAAAATAGCTTTATATTTGAGTCAGTTGAAAAAGGTAAGATCAGAGGGAGATATACAATATTTGGTAAAAATCCTGATAAAATCTGGGAATTCAATAATAAGAATTCTTATCTAATTCAAAATAATAAAAAAAATAAACTTAAAGATAAACCTGAAAAATTAATTGAGAAAATTATTGAGGAATTTAAATTTGAAACTCCTAAAGGTTTGCCAAAAATTTGTTCTCTAATTTCAGGATATTTCTCTTATGATTGTATAAGATATGTAGAGAAAATTCCAAATAATTGTAAGGACGATCTAAATATACCTGATGTAAGACTTTTGCGACCAAGAACACTCATAATTCATGATAATTTTAAAAAAGAAATATTTTATATCAGAAACATCTATAAAGACGAAAAAATTAAAAATTATCAAAAAAAATATAATGAAGTAAGATTAGATCTCTTTAAATTGTTAATTCAATCATCAATTAAAAATATAAATACTAGGTCTGAATTAAAATTAAAAGATATTAAAGTTAAATCAAACACTTCAAAAAATAGATTTTTGCAAATGGTCAATAAAGCCAAAAAATTTATAAAATTGGGAGATATATTTCAGGTAGTTTTAAGT
Source organism: uncultured Pelagibacteraceae bacterium (assembly GCA_902540235.1). Taxonomy (GTDB): domain Bacteria; phylum Pseudomonadota; class Alphaproteobacteria; order Pelagibacterales; family Pelagibacteraceae; genus Pelagibacter. The sequence continues at coordinate 594 of CACBLI010000008.1, read as the reverse complement.
CAAAGATTTGAGGCTAAATTAACAAAAAAACCAATAGATATTTATAAAAAGCTTAGAATGACTAATCCATCACCTTTTATGTTTTTTTTCAATTTCAGTGACTTTCAAATTATTGGTGCAAGCCCAGAAATATTAGTAAGATTAAGAGATAATAAAATTACTGTAAGACCAATCGCAGGAACAAGACCAAGAGGCAAAACATTGAAAGAGGATCGTTTTTATGAAAAAGATCTTCTTAACGATAAAAAGGAACTCTCGGAGCACTTAATGCTATTAGATTTAGGAAGAAATGATGCTGGTAAAGTCTCAAAAATTAATACAGTAAAAGTAACGGAAAGCTTCATTATTGAAAGATATTCTCATGTAATGCACATAGTATCAAATGTCATCGGTGAATATAATAAGAAATTTTCAAAGTTTAAATCACTTTTGGCTGGTTTTCCTGCAGGAACTGTTTCTGGAGCGCCAAAAATTAAAGCAATGGAAATAATTGATGAATTAGAAAAAACTAAGAGAAAAGTTTATGCTGGTGGTATCGGTTATTTTTCAGCAAACGGTGAATTTGATACATGTATAGCTTTAAGAACGGCTTTG
>CACBLI010000007.1 GCA_902540235.1 uncultured Pelagibacteraceae bacterium | reverse complement strand
GCATAATTCATCCCATAAGAGTAAAACATTCTATTTTTTGCAGGCGCATAAATTAATCCAGCTACTGGCCTTTTATCAATTATTAAACCAGCGTTAATAGTAAATTCATCTTTATTATTTATATAATCATAAGTTCCATCTATTGGATCTATTAACCAAAAATTTTTAAGGTTTTTTATTGATTTATTATCTGATGTTTCTTCAGAAATTATAGGAATATCTGGAGTAAGTTTTGATATCTTTTGAGATATAATTTTATTTACTTCTAAGTCACCATTGCTAACAGGGGTATTATCTGATTTTGTTTCTTTGGTTAATCCCTTATTCCTTAGATCTAAGGAGATCTTTCCTGCGTTCAAGAATGTATCAACCAAATTTTCCACAACAACTTTGATATCAATTTTTGTCATTTATTTTTTTTAATTCTATATTTTCAGCATTAATAACTTTTTTTCCAACATTCTCAAAATTAACTGTTATTTTATCTTTAATAATTGACTGGACCTGACCGATACCCCAGTCTTTATTGTGTGGATTGAAAACTTTGTCACCTGGTTCAAAATCATAAATCATTTAATTTAATTTATATTAGAAATGAGTATAAATACCACCAAATGTATAATGAATTAAATTCTATAGGATTAGATAAAAAACCTTCAGATACAACTGTGGTTGTCGCTATGTCGGGTGGAGTAGATTCATCTACAGTCGCAGGTATGATGAAAAATGAAGGATATAAAGTAATTGGAATTACTTTAAAACTTTATGACGATGGAAAAGACGTTGCGTCCTCAAAGCAATGTTGTTCAGGTCAAGATATCATGGATGCAAAAAGAGTTGCTAATAAATTAGGAATCGAACATAAAATTCTTTATTATCAAAATAAGTTTAAACAAGGAGTTATAGATAATTTTGTTGATAGTTATTTAAAAGGTGAAACACCTATTCCATGCGTTCAATGCAATCAAACAGTAAAATTTAAAGATTTATTTGAAGTATCCAAGGATTTAAAAGCCGATGCAATGATCACAGGTCATTATGTTAAAAGTATTACATCAGGAAATGAAACAAATATGTATAGAGCTGTAGATGAGAATAGAGATCAAAGCTATTTTTTATTCAATACTACTAAAGATCAGTTAAACTATCTTAGATTTCCACTTGGTGGCATGCTAAAAGATGAAACTAGGAAGATAGCGAAGCAATTAGATTTAAACGTTTCGGATAAACCTGACAGTCAAGATATCTGCTTTGTACCTAACGGAGATTATGCATCAGTTATCCAAAAATTTAAGCCAGAGGCTTATAAAAAAGGAAATATTAAGGATCTGAATGGAAAAGTGATCGGTGTGCATGATGGTATAGTTAATTTTACTATTGGGCAAAGAAAAGGAATAAAGGTCTCTGATAAAGACCCTTTATACGTTCTTAAAATTAATGCAGATAAAAATGAAATTATAGTTGGACCTAAAGACAAATTAGGAAAGAAAACAATTCACTTAAATAATTTAAATTTATTAGCTAACAAAAATGAATTTAAAGATGAAATTTTAGTAAAAGTAAGATCAACTGGAAAGCTTCTTAATGCAAAAATTTCGTTTAAAGATTTAGAAAAAGCGGAAGTAAATCTTAAAATTTCTGAAGATGGAATTTCTCCTGGTCAAGCTTGTGTTTTTTATAAAAAAGATAGCTTTGGATATAAAGTTTTAGGTGGTGGCTGGATTACAAATTAATTTTTTTCCACATAAAAAAAGTAAACAAATAAAAGGTTATAACACCAATGAAATAATCCCATTCTAATGCATGTTTAAAAAATTTCAAATTAAAACCCATAAAGTCATTTCCTGGCAAGCTTATAATAGGGATACTTATTGCTGCTACAACTATCAAAATTGATACTAGAACTAACTTAGCTTTTAAAAAATTTGGGTTGATAAGATCTATTATTTTATTTTTAAAAGAGTACAAAATTATAACTAAATATGTTTGTGCAACTATTTCAAAAATTATAAATGATAACATAATTACCCGTCTAAATAATTTATATAGATCATAGTCAAATTTTACCCCTAAAAAAATTGAGTGAACAGTTAGAGCTACCGCTGATGCTACACCAAAAAAAATTATTTTTTTAATATGTTTATGTTCCCCACCAACTTTCAGTAAAATCTCTCTGTTTAGATACCAATATCGGATTAATAAATACGAGGTTAAAAACATAGCAGGTTTAAAAATAAGATAAGTAGGAAATACTCTAGCTGTCCTGCTTATAGAAGCACCACCATCAATATATGGAAATGTGTTATGAATTATGTCTGCTCGATTAGGAAATAAACCATGAAATTGGGTTATCAATATTAAGCAAGTGTTTACTGCTACAAAAGGAACTATAAATATCCAAATACTCATGGATTTAACTTTTTTTATTTGTTCCATTGGAAAAACTATTTTTTTTTGTTTTTCTTTCTAGCTCGTCTTTTTTTAGAGCCCATTTTTCTTCGGCCTCTATGCTTTTTTGGATATCCCATTATTTCCTTTAGTTATAATTTAATTGAAATTATGTCAGGGATATAGCATTGTCTTTTATAGTTATCAATTTTTTTTATGTCTAAATCTTTCAAGACTTTTTTAAAGCACACAGCTAAAGATTTTCATAATCAATCTGTCAATCCGCCAGTAGTAAGAGCATCTACAATTATATTTAAGTCTATGCAGCATTTAAGAAAAACTCAGGCTAAAGCACAAAAAAATCCTCTTGGTGGACATTATGATTATGGAAGACAAGGAACTTCCACAACTTATATATTACAAAAAATTTTAACAAAACTTGAGGAAAGCTATCATGTTTTTACTACACCAACTGGTTTTGGCTCTGTTTTTTTAGCAATTTTTAGTGTTGTAAGACCTGGAGATGAAATGTTGGTTGCAGACCCAGTTTATAGTCCAACAAGAATTTTAACAGAAAATTATTTAAAAGAATTTAATATTCATACAACTTTTTATGATCCTCGAAATTTAAAGACTTTAGAAAAATCCATTACAAAAAAAACAAAACTGATTTTTGTTGAAAATCCAGGTAGTAATACATTTGAATTTCAGGATTTAAAAAAAATAATCTCAATTGCAAAAAGAAAAAAAATTTTCACAGCTATTGATAATACTTGGGCTACACCATATTTTTTTAAACCAATTAAAATTGGTTTTGATATGTCAATTGTTTCTGCAACCAAGTATTATTCTGGACACTCTGACGTCATGGGTGGTAGCTTAGCAGTCAATAAAAAGGTTTTTAATAAAGTAAAATTAGCAGAAAAAATTACTGGTTTGAGATTAGGACCCGATGATGCATATTTAATTACTAGAGGGCTTAGAACTTTAGATGTGCGACTTGATAGACACAGCGAGAATGCTAAAAAAGTTGCATCTTTTTTAGATAAAAATAAAAAAATAGAATTGCTTTACCCTTATAAAAAAAATTCATTGAATTATAAAATGTGGAAAAAATATTATTCAGGAGCCTCAGGTTTGATGGGATTAAAAATTAAATCAAAAAACCCAAATTCTGTAACAAAATTTGTCAATTCCTTAAGATTGTTTGGCTATGGATATAGCTGGGGTGGTTTTGAAAGTTTAGCTTTACATCAAGAATTTAGAGAAACGGGGAGTAGGAAATATATGAGCCTAGAAAAGAACGAGCATTTAGTAAGGCTTCATATAGGTCTCGAAGATCCTAGTGACCTTATTGCTGATTTAAAACAAGCTCTTAGACATTTAAAGTAATTTCAATGCAATCAGAAAAATTTATAAGAAATAAAACAGCATTGATTACTTTAATTGCAGCTAGTCTAGTTGTGCTCATTTCTTTAGGTGTGAGACAAACATTTGGAATGTTCTTTATGGACTTTAGAGATGATTTAGGAATCTCTTTAACTCAATCTGGATTATCAATTGGCCTTCAAATGTTAATGTGGGGAATGACAGGACCTATTTTTGGGGTAATAGCAGATAAGTATGGTGGTCATAAAGCAATTTCTCTAGCATTCATCTTTTTTATAGCTGGAGTTTATTTTTTGTATGCTGGGCCAAATACAGGAATTTTTTTTCAAATTGATCTTGGCATTTTAGTTGGCATAGGTCTTGGAGGTACAGCCATAAGTATTCCAATGTCGGTTGTAGGTAAGCACTTTCCTTTGTCTAACAGAACTATTGCAATGAGTATCGTCACCGCTGTTGGATCATTTGGATATTTTTTATCTCCTATATTAACAGAGTACTCTTTAACCGAGAATGGTTGGCAAAATACTTTAGTTGCATTTATCATTACTCTAGTTATAGGCTTAGCTATATCATTCTTTGTTAGATCTCCATCATTAACTGAAACAATTGAACAACCTAATACTCAAAGCACTCTTGAAGCGATCAAAGAGGCCCTTGGTACCAAAAGTTATTTACTTTTAGTTTCGGGTTTTTTTGTGTGTGGTTTTCATATAACTTTAGTTGGAACTCACGTCCCAACATACGTAATAGATAGAGGCTTAGAAAGTTGGACAGCAGCAGCAATTTTATCTTTAATAGGTTTATTTAATATTTTTGGATCTTTAACTAGCGGTTATCTCTCAACAATAATGAGTAAAAAAATAATACTTAGTGCAATTTATGGTTTAAGAGGTCTTACAATTATATTTTTTATATTTTTACCGGCTAGCAATATAAATTCATTTATATTTGGAGCAAGTTTTGGGTTCTTATGGCTTTCGACTGTTCCAGCAACAAGTGGAATAGTTGCACATATGTTTGGTACAAAGTACTTAGGTCTTTTATATGGATTTGTTTTTTTAAGTCATCAAATTGGCTCGTTCTTTGGTGCTTTCTTAGGGGGTCTGTTCCACGATCTTTATGGGTCATATGATTACGCGTGGTATTTAGCAATTGCCTTATCTGTTTTTGCGGCAATAATTCATTTACCAATAAAAGAACAACCAGTTTTAAGACTAAAAACAGAATAAATTGAATATAACAAAACAATTATCAGAGATACATCAGTCGGGAGCACCTTATATTATTTATAAATCCCAAAAAGGATTTGATCTTTATACTGATTTTTCAAAAAAAATTATTTTAAATAATAAAAATATTAAGAATTTTTTAAATAAAATAAATAGAAAAAAATTAAAAAATACCGATCTATTCATTGGCTTTTTTGGATATGAGTTGTTGAATAATTTGATTAATATCAAGGTTCCAAAACAAAAAAATTTAAATTTTCCAAAAGGAATTTTTTATAAACCAGAAAAAAAAATTAAATTAAGTAATAATTTTAAATATCCAAAACAAAATTTTGTCGCTGGAAATTTTCATATCAATATGAATAAAAAAAATTATACGAAAATATTCAGTAAATTTAAAAAAAAAATTAAAAAAGGTGAAACCTATCAAATTAAGATTTGCACCAAATATAAGACCAAATCAAAAATCAATCCCTTAGATTTTTTTTCAAGATTATCTAATAGCAATTTAGCACCAGAGGCCTTCATGATTAAAGATAACAATTACTCAATAATTAGTTGTTCGCCCGAGAACTTAATAACAAAAAAAGGTGCTGATATATCAACAAAACCAATAGCTGGGACTGTAAAAAAAACGAAAAATTTGAATAAATTAAAAGCGCTAAAATATTTTAGAAAAAATTTAAAAGAGACCAAGGAACACAATATGATAGTTGATATGGAAAGAAATGATTTATCGAGAGTCTGTAAAGTAGGCTCTGTAAAATTATCTAAACAAAAAATTGTCGAAGAATACAAAGATCTATTTCATTATGTTAGTTTGATTAAAGGAAAATTAAAAAAAAATATCAACAACTTTGATATAATTAAAGCAATGATGCCAGGTGGTTCAGTTATTGGGTGTCCAAAGATAAATACGCTTAATCTTTTGAATAATCAGGAAAAAGAAAATAGGAATATTTATACAGGTAGTTTTGGCTACATAAAATTTAATGGTGATATGAGATTTAATATAATTATACGTTCAATTCTAAATTATAAAAATATATCTGAAATTTCAGTTGCCTCAGGTGTTGTCGTCGATAGTAATGCCAATCATGAATTTAATGAGAATTTTCTTAAAGCTAAAGCGTTAATAGATTTATTTAAATGATTTATGTAATTGATCATAACGACTCTTTTACTCATAATGTTGTTCATCAATTTGCTTTGTTTGATAAAGTTGAGTGCGATAACTATGATAAAATTAGCGAAAATAAAGTTAAGCAAGCATCTACAATAATTTTCTCACCCGGACCAGGTAATCCAAAAAATTATCCAATCACTTCACAAATTTATAATAAATATAAAGGTAAAAAGAAAATCGTAGGGATTTGTTTAGGATTTCAACACATTTTATTTTGCGAGGGTGCAAAAATTATTGAACAAAAAAAAATTTATCATGGATTTCAATCAAATATAAAAGTAATCACTAATAAATCTTTATTCAAAAAAGGAAAGATATTTAAAGTTGGCAGGTATCATTCTTTAAAATTAAAAGAACCTTTCAAATCTAACAATTTTGAGATAACTATGAGATGTTTAAATTCAAAAGTTGCAATGGCATTTGAAAATAAAAAGGAAAAAATATATGGATTTCAATTTCACCCAGAGTCTTTTTTAACTATCAATGGCAACCTACTTATTAAAAAAATCTTATCAGCTTAAAAACCTAAAACAGATAGAATTCCAAGATCTTTGGGGGGATCATGGAATTTTCACCACTATGTGGATTTTTGGGAAACCAGCAAAAATTTTATTTTTTGATAATCATTTAAAAAATTTAATTTTATCATTGAAAAAATATCAAATAAAAAAGAAATCATTAAAGTCAAATATTTTAGAAATAATTAATAGAAATTTATCTAAAAAAAGGAAATACAATCATCTATTGAGAATTGCTATAAATAAGAAGGTTATTTCAATCTCTTTAAGGAAACGAGTTAAGCCGAAATTAAATTTTAATTTGAAGTTAGTGAAATTTAAAAGAGAAAAACCAGAATTTAAAAACCTTAAATATAAAAAAATATTGTCTTATTTATCTAAAATGGATAACTCCCAATCAGATATTGCACTAGTATCTAATAAGAAATTATTAGAAACTGGAACCTCAAATTTATTATTTGTTAAAGATCAAAGATTTTTTACTCCCAAAAAGGATTATTATGAGGGAAATACTTATAAATTTTTTAAAACAAAAATAAGAAAGATAATTAAAAAAGATATTTTGCTTCAAGAAATAAAAAATTATGATGAAATATTATTAATAGGTTCTGGTAAAGGTGTTACTTCAGTTAAAACTATAAATGAGCTTAGATGGAAAAGAAAAAACCTAAAAAAATTTAAGTTTCTATCAAAGCAATATGAATCAGTTATAAATAAATGCAATTATTATAAATTTTAATAGATGAAAGATCCAAACAATCCCTGTTTATTTTGTGATGTAAAAAAAACTGGAATTGTTTATGAAAATGAGTTGGCATACGTAAGTTACGATTCATATCCAGTTTCAGAACACCATTGTTTAATTATACCCAAAAGACATATAAAGGATTATTTTGACTTATCTAAAGATGAACTGCTTGCATGTAATGATCTTATAAAAATTGTTAAAAAAGAAATAACCAATAAAGATCCGTTAGTTAAAGGATTTAATCTAGGTACAAATATAGGAATTGTATCTGGTCAATCTATTTTACATTGTCATTTTCATCTGATTCCCCGAAGAGAAGGAGATGTTGACAATCCCCAGGGTGGAGTGCGATCAGTCATTCCAAACAAACAACATTATAAAAGAAATAATTAGCCTAATATAAAAGACAAATTGACCGCAGTTTGAGGTTGAACTATAATTTCAACTATATATAAAACTTTATAACTAATTCAAAATTTAACAAAAGGCGGAAATGTTAAGTAACAATCCATTTTCAATTTTATCAGAAACTATTTCACCATTTGCAATGCAATCTTTTATTATTGCAATGGTTTTGTTGATTGCAGTTGGAACTATTATTCAAATGATACATCATAAAAATTTGACTTATTTTTTTAATAACGCAAAAAAAGCAAAACTATCAGCGACAAAAGAACTAGGTGTTGGAGAAAAAGTTTCCGTGATTGCCAAAACAACAGTTGTTGATATTGGTACTACCTCTGAATTAGGTTTTGGTAAAAGAAGATTAGCCCACGTTCTAGGAATGTATGGAACAATTTTATTTTGGGTGTCATCAGCTGTTTTAGTTTTTTGTTACACAGGTGCTGATAAACCAACTTCTCAAACTTGGTCAATGATTTGGCATGCAGGAGCAATATTAACTTGCTTAGGTGGGTATTGGTTTTGGTTTTTTTTAAGAGTAGACGTATCAGCAGAAGCTCATCCTTGGTATAGAATCATTAAAGCTGATTTATTTGTTTTAGCATTACTGGCGTGCTCAACTTTTGGGTTAGCTTGGTCATTCGCTCAATTTAATGGGCAAATAGGTCTATCTTATTTATTCTTAACTTTATTTGTGGCATCAAACTTAATTTTATTTGGTGGTGTTTATTGGTCAAAATTTGCACATATGTTTTATAAACCTGGAGCAGCAATACAAAAAAACTTAGCAGAAGCAGATGGTTCTAGAGATAATCTACCTCCACCAGCTGATGCCCCTGAACAATTTGGCCTGGGTATAAAAAGAGAAGAGCCAAAACATTATTAATATGATAATAGAAAAAGGAGTAAAATAAAAATTATGTCAACTTTTGTATACATGACAAGATGTGATGGCTGTGGACACTGCGTAGACATATGTCCGTCAGACATAATGCACATTGATGAAAATATTCGAAGAGCAAAAAATATTGAACCAAATTTTTGTTGGGAATGTTATTCTTGTGTCAAAGCATGTCCAAATCATGCGATCGATGTAAGAGGGTATGCTGACTTTGCCCCGATGGGTCACAGTGTTAGAGTTAGAAGAGAAGAAGAAAAAGGAACCATATCTTGGAAAATTAAATTTAGAAATGGAACAGAGAAAAATTTTGTTTCACCAATAACAACAAAGCCATGGGGAAAATTTATACCTAAGCTTGCTGAAGGTGATACACCTAATCAGGGAGAAATAAACTCGCAGAGACTATATAGTGAGCCAGAGGGTTTAAATACCAATAAAGAATTACCATCAGTTCCAAAAGAATCTTTCAAAAAAGGTGTCTACTATTAATGGCTAAGCATAAAACACACTACGAGGAATGTGATGTATTAGTTGTTGGTGGCGGAATGGCTGGTACAGGAGCAACATTTGAAGCCAGGCATTGGGGAAGAGATTTAAAAATTGTTTGTGTTGAAAAAGCAAACATTGATCGAAGTGGTGCAGTCGCACAAGGTTTATATGCAATTAATTGTTACATGGGAATGCAATGGGATGAAAATCAACCAGAAGACCATGTAAGATATGCCAGAAATGATTTAATGGGAATGGTAAGGGAGGATTTAGGTTATGACATGGCTCGTCATGTAGACTCAACTGTCCACATGTTTGACGAGTGGGGTCTACCAATGATGAAAAATGAAAAAACTGGTAGATATCTTAGAGAAGGTAAATGGCAAATAATGATTCATGGTGAAAGTTATAAACCAATTGTTGCTGAGGCAGCAAAAAAATCTGCTGATAAAATTTATAATAGAATAATGATTACGCATTTGTTAATGGACGAGTCTCAAGAAAACAGAATTGGTGGTGCAGTTGGTTTCAATATGAGAACAGGTGATTTTCATGTGTTTAGAGCAAAAGCAGTTATCGTTGCTGCAGGCGGTGCATCACATATTTTCAAACCGAGAGCTGTAGGAGAAGGGATGGGAAGAACTTGGTATGCACCATGGAGTAATGGATCTGCTTATGCCCTACCTATTGCTGCAGGTGCTAAGATGACACAAATGGAAAATAGGATTGTATTGTGCAGATTTAAAGACGGTTATGGACCCGTTGGCGCATATTTTTTACATTTAAAAACATATACACAAAATGCTAATGGAGAAAATTACGAGAAAAAATGGTATGATCAAACTAAAGAATTAGTAGGGGAGTATATCGATCATCATCCGACTCCAACTTGTTTAAGAAACCATGCATTTATCCAAGAGGTAGCTGCAGGTGGTGGACCGATCCATATGGTTACTAAAGAAGCTTTTCAAGATCCACATTTAGAAACAGTTGGATGGGAGAACTTTTTAGGAATGACAGTTGGTCAAGCTGTTGTGTGGGCATCACAAAATATTGATCCAAAATATACAAATCCAGAGCTGACAACATCTGAACCTTACGTAATGGGTTCTCATGCTACATGTTCTGGAGCATGGGTAAGTGGACCTGAGGATCTTTCTCCTCCAGAATATTTTTGGGGTTATAATAGAATGTTAACTATTGATGGACTTTTTGGTGCGGGAGATACAGTTGGTGGTAGTGCTCATAAATTTTCATCAGGATCATTTACTGAGGGAAGATTAGCGGCTAAAGCAGCAGTCAAATATATAGAGGATAAAAAAGCTGAGGGAATTAAAGTGTCTGATAATCAGTGTGAAAATTTTAAGACTGCAGTATACAAACCCTTGGAAACTTTTACCGTTGCTCAAAATGAGATTACAGGTGGTACAGTATCTCCAAGTTACATATCGCCAATTCAAGGTCTACAAAGACTTCAAAAAATCATGGATGAATATGTGGGTGGGATCACATCAAATTACATGACCAACGGAAATTTACTAAAAAAAGCATTAGAACTTTTAGATTGGCTTCAAGAGGACTTAGAAAAAGTAGGTGCTGAGGATTATCATCAATTAATGAGAGCTTGGGAGTTGAAACATAGAGCTTTAACCTCTCAATGTGTAACAGAGCATACCCTGTTTAGAGAAGAAACACGTTGGCCTGGCTATTATTATAGGGGTGATCACATGAAATTAGATGATGAAAATTGGCATTGTTTGACTGTTTCAAGGAGAGATCCTAAAACTGGGAAATTTACCTTAGAAAAGGTTCCTGTTTATCACATTGTCGATGAAAAAGAGAAAAAGAAGGCCTCTTAATTAAATATTTTAATTAAAAATTCATGGACTTATTAGCTAAATCTGATGAAGAAATTTTTGCAATTGGTAAACCATTTTGGGAGAACTTGGTAAGATCTTCAAATCTTAAGGATTATGGAAGTTTTACAAGAGATTTTTCAACACAGATGTTATTTGGCGCTAATGAGGTAGAATTGGGCAAGCAATGGGCTAACAATGAACTAATCACCAACTTAAATGAAACTTATGAGCCTTTCGGTACTTTAAGAAGGGGAGATCACATTACAGTTCTTATCAAACAAACTAATAAGAAAATCCCTGGTGAATTTTTAGGAAGAATGGTTCTAGGTGTTGAGGATGGTCAGATCAAGGTCTTTGGAGCAACAATCTATTAAAAAATTTTATTTAAACTCAATTATAGTTTGACAATTTTTACCCTGGGTGTAATTAGAACTATAGATGAACTTTCCAAAAATAAAAATTCCCCTAAAAATCACAGAAAATAAATCAACTTTTATTAAAACAGGAATTTTTTCAGCTATAGCTGCTTGTTGGGGTGTTATCTTAATAGGAACTTTTATAACTTTTAAATAGAACATATAAAAGTTTTTATTTTTTTTAGATGGAAGTTTTTTTACCAATAGCACAAGTCCTTATTAATCCAGTTGAAATTCTTTTGTTAAGTGCAATTGTTGGCGTTCTTTCCGGTCTTTTTGGTGTCGGAGGTGGTTTCTTAATGACACCTTTTTTAATCTTTATGGGTGTCCCCCCAGCTTATGCTGTAGCTAATGAGGCAAATAATATATTGGCAACTTCTGTGTCTGGATCAACTACGCACTATCTAAAAAATACTTTAGATTATAAAATGGGATTTATAATTGTGATTGGTGGAACCATAGGTACAATATTAGGTATTTTTACTTTCACCTATTTCAAAGACATTGGAAAAATAGACACAGTTATTTCTTTGGCGTACATGTACATTTTAGCAATAATTGGAACTTTAATGTTGGTAGAAAGTCTTGGAGAAATAGATAAAGCCAAAAAGAATATTGTTGAGAAGAAAAAATTACATGTACATTACTGGATACATGGGCTTCCATTTAGGATGAGATTTCCAAAATCAAAATTATATGAAAGTATATTCACACCTATAATAATTGGATTATTAGTTGGTTTTATAGCAGCAATAATGGGAATAGGAGGTGCATTTATTTTAGTTCCAGCGATGATTTATATCATAAAGATGCCGACAAAATTGGTGCCTGGAACCTCTTTATTTGTAACTATTTTTGTTAGTGTAATAGTTACATTTCTTCACTCAATAAATTATGGTTCCATAGATTTAATGCTTGTATTGTTGTTAGTTGTGGGATCAATAGTAGGAGTTCAGGTCGGTCAGAAAATTGGTGAACAAATTGATAGCTCTGGACTAAAAGCTCTATTAGCAATTTTATTATTAATTGTTGGCATAGTTATTGCCTATGACACTTTTTTTGCTGAGGAAATGCAAAAAGAAATAAGCTCAATTAGTTCCCAGGATTTAAACTTTTTTTCAAAATTTATTAAAGAGTTTTCAAATGATATGCCGTTCTTCTATGGTTTATTTTCAATTTTATTTGCTGTTATCTTGGGGATTGCTGCGGCTTTTATAAGGAGATCAATCTCAAATTTTAGAAAAAAATATTTTAACAAAACTATTAAGCAGTCTAAATAAAAAATTTTAAATAGATTTCTATAGTTGATATTGAAATTATACCAACAGTTAACATTGCAATAAAACCTACAATAAAAGGCCTATATCCCATTCCTTTAATATCTTTTAAATTAGTTGATAAGCCTATAGCGCCCATAGCCATTGTTAAAAATATTTTTGAAGACATTGCGATGAAATCTATCATATTTGTCCAATTACCATCGACAATAAATACTTGATCACCAATATTTCTAAAAATAATCATTCCAACAAAGCCCAAAACAAAATAAGGAAAAATATTTTTGATAGAGTAATTTTTTTCATTTATTTGACCTCTATTGTAAAGAAAAGCAAAAAGAGGAATCATTATTATTAAAAATGTATTCCTTATTAGTTTCGTGACTGTTGCTATATTTAGTGTTTCTGGACTATTAAATTGTTGATCATAAATAAGACCTGCGGCTGCTACTTGTGAAGTTTCATGAATAGAGGTTCCTAAAAAAAGACCTGCAAATAGAGAATTTCCCTCAAAATAAAAATTAGCGAAATAAGGATATAGTAACATAGATAATATTCCAAATAGAGTAATATTTGCTATTGCGTAAGACACTTCACTTTTACTAGCTTTAATAACTGGTGCTGTAGCCATGATAGCAGTAGTTCCACAAACAGTACTACCAATTGATATTAGGTAAGACATTCTGGTTGAGATCTTAAATTTCTTTATTGTGATTTTAATAACAATAAGCACGCTTATAATACATATGACAATTAAAGGTATTGCGATTTTACCAAAGTCTAAAAACTCAAATGGCTTTAGCTGGATTCCAAGACATATAATTCCTAACTTTAAAATATATTCTCTTGAAAAATCTAGACCTTTTTGAAAACTTTCTCTAATCTTAAAAAAATTACCAAAAAATATCCCAAGAAGTATCGCTATCATTGCAGTTGAGATAGGACTTTTGGTATATCCTAAGAGTTCAACTCCGATTATATTATTAAAACCTTGAGAAAGCGTGTAAAGAACAAAAGCTAAAATTATACCTGGCAATACTACCAAATAATTTTTATATAGCATGAGTTATTGATTAATTAAGCACTTCTATAAAGTTTAGTCATGACAAATTCTTTATGACCTAAAGCTTCTGCGCAGGTTAATCTTCCATTTGCAACTCTTAAAGTTGTTTCGATGAGTTTATCTCCTGCCTCAGATAAGTTCATTTCTCTAGAAAGAATTTTTGACACATCACAATCAATATGTTCGCCCATACTTTTTACAGTAAGAGGGTTTGCAGTTAATTTGAGAACTGGTTCAATTGGATTTCCAACAATATTTCCTTGACCTGTTGGGAATAAATGAATGTTAAATCCAGCGGCAGCTTGAAGTGTTACGCATTCTGCTGCAGCTGAGGACGTATCCATAAAATATAGACCTTTCCCTTTTTTTGGTTCTTCGGCTGGCTCTAAAACATCTATGAATTTACAATTTCCAATCTTTTGAAAATTTCCAAAAGCTTTTTCTTCTATTGTTGTTAATCCACCAGCAATATTTCCTGCAGTGGGTTGGCTTTCAGAAAGATCGTTAGTTGCTTCTTTTAAAATAAAATCATTATAGTCACTCCAAGTTTTCATAAACTTATCTGAGGCCTCTTTTGTTGCTCCTCTATTTGCACAGACCTTTTCAGCTCCAGTCAGCTCAGATGTTTCACCAAAACATAAATGAACACCTAAAGGCTCTAGTTTATCCATTAAATTTCCAACTGTAGGATTTGAAGCTAAGCCAGATGTTGTATCTGACTCTCCACATTTTACTGATATCCACAAATCACTAATTGGACATTCTTCTCTCTGTTTTTCTGATGCCCACATCACAAATTCTTGAGCTTTTTTTGATGCTTTCATTACTGTTCCAATGTCACCTGTACGCTCAATATGAAAACCCTCAACAGGTTTTCCTGTTTTGGCTATGCCATCTACAATTCTTTTAGTCCATTTAGGCTCTATGCCAATTACTATTACAGCAGCTACATTTGGATTGCTGCCGGTTCCAATCATAGTTCTAAAATGTAATTCTAAATCTGCTCCAAATTGAAGTCTTCCATATGAATGAGGTAAAGCAATTGTACCTTTAATATTATTTGCTACAGCCTCAGCACATGCATTTGAAATGTCATCCACTGGTAAAATTATAACGTGATTTCTTGTTCCAGCTCTTCCGTTTTCTCTTTTATAGCCTAAAAAACTTTTGGGGATTTCCATCTCTTACCACTTTTTTGTTTTTACATTATGAACATGAACATGCTCACCTTTTTTTATTGATTTTACAACTTTACCAATATCATGACCATATTTTAAGATTGTATCTCCCTCTTTTAAATCAATCATCGCAATTTTATGTCCTAGAGGTATTTCATCCATTGATTGAATATTAGTTGAGCTATCATCTTCCATTATCCAGCAATTACAGTCTTGTTTTGGGGTTATTTTTTCAATCACAACAACACCAACGTTATCTTTTTTATCGTGAATTATGATGTCTGTAGCCATTTTTATAGTGTCGATTTGTTTGTTTGAATTTCAGAAAATCTTATATATTAATCGCATCAATTAACAAATAGTTTTATAAAAGATTATAACATTTAATAGTTTAGAAAGGTTCTATTGATGACTAAAATGACTACAGAGGAAGCTTTTGTAAAAGTTTTACAAATGCACGGTATTGAGCACGCTTTCGGAATTATCGGCTCAGCATTCATGCCTATTTCTGATATTTTTCCTGATGCTGGAATAACATTTTGGGACGTAGCTCACGAAACAAATGGTGGTTTGATTGCTGATGGTTACACAAGAGCCACTGGAAAAATGTCTATGGTCATTGCACAAAATGGACCAGGTATAACAGGATTAGTAACACCAATTAAAACAGCTTACTGGAATCATACACCTTTGCTATTAGTGACTCCACAAGCTGCAAATAAAACAATGGGTCAAGGTGGTTTTCAAGAAGTAGAGCAAATGAATTTATTTAAGGATATGGTTTGCTATCAAGAAGAGGTTAGAGATCCTTCAAGGATGGCAGAGGTATTAAACAGAGTTATTGAAAAAGCAATACGAGGCTCAGCACCAGCACAAATAAATGTTCCAAGAGACTATTGGTGTCAAGTAATTGATATCGAGCTTCCTCCAATTGTAAGGTTAGAAAGACAGGGTGGAGGAGAAGATGCAATTTCAAAAGCAGCAGAGCTATTATCAAAAGCAAAATTTCCAGTTATTTTATCTGGGGCAGGAGTTGTAATCGGAGGTGCAATCGAAGAAACTAAAAAGTTAGCTGAGAAACTTGATTCACCAGTTTGTTCTGGTTATCAGCACAACGATAGTTTTCCTGGCAGCCATCCTTTAGCAGTTGGACCGTTAGGTTATAATGGATCAAAAGCTGCAATGGAACTAATTTCAAAAGCAGATGTTGTTTTAGCACTTGGAACAAGATTAAATCCTTTCTCAACTTTACCAGGATATGGAATTGACTATTGGCCAAAGAACGCAAGTATAATTCAAGTAGATATGAATCCAGACAGAATTGGATTAACAAAAAAGGTTACAGTTGGAATAAGTGGGGATGCAAAGTTAGTGGCTAAGCAAATTTTAGAAAAACTATCCTCAAAGGCTGGAGATACAGATAGACAAAAAAGAAGAGATTTAATTCACCAAACTAAATCAGCATGGTTACAAAAATTATCAAGTTTAGATCATGAAGATGATGATGAAGGAACAGTTTGGAATAAAGAAGCAAGAGTAAGAGATGCTGATAGGATGTCGCCAAGACAAGCATGGAGAGCAATTCAAGCAGGTATGCCAGAAGATGTAATTATTTCTAGTGATATTGGAAATAATTGTGCCATTGGTAATGCTTATCCAACTTTTGAAAAACCAAGAAAATATTTAGCTCCTGGTCTTTTTGGTCCATGTGGCTATGGTTTTCCCTCAATCTTAGGTGCAAAAATTGGATGTCCTGACACACCTGTAATTGGTTTTGCGGGTGATGGGGCTTTTGGAATTAGTATGAACGAAATGAGTTCGTGTGCAAGAGAAGAATGGCCAGCAATTACCATGGTTATATTTAGAAATTATCAATGGGGTGCAGAAAAAAGAAATACTACTTTGTGGTTTGATAATAATTTTGTTGGAACAGAACTTGATCCAGAATTAAGTTTTGCAAAAGTAGCAGATGCATGTGGTTTAAAGGGTGTGACTGTTAAAACTATGGATGAAACTACTGCAGCAATCAAGAAGTCTTGTGAAGATCAAAAGAAAGGTATAACCACATTCATTGAAGTAATATTAAATCAGGAATTAGGTGAACCATTCAGAAGAGATGCAATGAAAAAACCAGTAAGAGTTGCTGGTATTAAAAAAGAGGATATGAAAAAGCAACCCTCTTTAAACTCTTAACATCTTTAAAATAATCAACAATTAGCGTAATCTTTTTTAATGAATAAGATTCTTTCAAGTTTAATTATTTTAATGATTTTTTTTGCATGGTGGTGCGCATTAATAATCGGATTATCTTGGGATGAATATTTTCACCATATTAACGGCCTGGTTAGATATAATTTTCTAACATCCTTGGGTGATTTTCAGAAATTTGAGTTTAGGAACAATAAATTTTATCCAGGATTGTATGACACTATTTCATATGCTTTTGGACAAATCTTTCTTTTTATTAATAAAAAGTTTTACGTGCAAAATATCGATCTAATTATGCATGTGGTAAATATCTCTTTTTCATCATTAAGTATTTTGGGATTATATTTATTAACTAAAGAAATATTTAATAAAAAGATTGCATTGTTTTCAGTATTACTGACTTTACTTAATCCCTTCTTTTTTGGCCACATGGGAATGAATTCAAAAGATATTATCGTTTTTTTTAGTTTTATATGGTTTTGTTATTTTTTTTATCTTTACTGTAGAAAAGAAGAAAAAATATTTAAAAATTTGATCTTGGCATCTTTGTGTATTGGATTTGGGTGTGGAGTAAGGTTAACATTTTTAATTGTAATTTTTCCTGCCATTATACTTGGTTTTATTTTTTTATTTAAAAAATATAAGTCGAATTATTTAACTTTAGTTAAAAGACTTTCTTTACATATCCCAATTGTTTTTATAATTACGATTTTTTTAGTAATTTTATGTTGGCCACATTTCATTGTAGAACTACAAAAAGGTAATTTTATTGAATTTACCTCGCTAATAATTAAAAACACAATTAATTGGATCGATGGACCAAAAATTGGCTTAATAAACGGAGAATTCTATGAGGTATTTAACACACCTAGAACTTATTTTTTAGATTTAATTATTTTCAGATTACCGTTCTATTTCACTCTTTTATTAATTAGTACTTTTTTTTTGATTTTTTTAAAAAAAATAAACACTGACGATGAAATAGAAAATTTTAATAAAAAATTTATTTCATTAAATATTATTGCCTTTTTTCCTATATGTTTAGCATTAATTTTAAGAGTAAATATTTATGATAATTTAAGATTATTTTTATTCATAATTCCATTTTTAAGCATAGTTTCAGCTTTAGCTTTAAATTATTTTTTTGAAAATTTTAAAAATTATACACAAATAAAAGTTATTACAGTTTTTATATTTATTTTATTTTCATTATCATTTTATAGATTTGTTATTCTTACACCTTACCAATATACTTATGTAAACTATTCGTATTTAAAACTTGAAAATAGCATAGGAAAATTCGAACATGATTATTGGGGTTCATCTTACAAAGAATTAGTGAAAAAAATTAAACAAAAATATAGTAAAGAGGAACTAAAAAATTTTAAAATAGCTGATTGCGGAGGAGGTGATTACACGCTTATTTATTATTTGAATAAATACTTAGGAGTTAAAAAAACTTTCAGTAATATCGATGTATTAGATCAAGCAACTCACATTGTTATGAATAATAGAGTTTTTTTAGATGTATTTGAAAACGAGCACGTAAAAGGTCTAGTTAATGAGAAGGGAAATATGTTACTTACGGATATGGAAAAAGTATCAAGAGCACCAAATATACGTCAAACATGTTTTGACTATAAGCCATTCAGTGGAAAAAATGCTGTTGTTGTTTCAAGAGATGGTCTGCCACTTACGATTTTTAGAGAATTAAATAAATAGTATTTACTTTATAGCTGCCTTAACCGATCCCAATTTATCTATTTTCCCAATGAAAATACCTTTACCTTTGATAGGTACAACACCAACAGACGATCCCGTAAAAACCCAAAAATCTTTATTAAGATTTTTTTTGTCTTTCTTAACTTTGTTCAAAACAAATCTTAATGAATTTAATGGATTTACATAAACAGTATTTGTATTCCCGCTCACACTTTGATTGATTTTTTTATTAGAAATATTTGTTTTTAAATTACCAACATTAAATTTTTTATATTTTTTTTTTGGTCCAATTAAAAATTTTATGTTAGCACCAAAATCACTACACAAATCACCAAAAGAAGTAATGCCTTTTTTTCTCTGCCTATAGCCTACAACTTCAATACAAGGCGCTATATGAGAAATGTATTTAGATATATTTTTCATTGTGATAATGCCTTTAGATGAGAAAAAAGATCTTTTAATTTTATAACAAACTTCAAGCTCTATACCTAAAGTCGACTTATTTATTTTTACAATTTTACCATTTTTTAAAACATTTTTTTCATAGACTGAGGCATAAAAAGGTTCTTTTTCTTTTAATTTTTTTATAAGAGGAATACCAGTTCCAGCTGCTTTAAAACCAATGACTGGAAGTTTAATTTTACTTTCACATAATTTTCGTAATTTTTGAGCTTCATTTATTTTTTTACAAAATTTTGATGGTATTGGAGCAATGATCTTATTTTTTAAAAAGGCATTGACTAATTTATCAGATGTTTTTTCAATTAAAGATTTCATAAATCTAGTTTAATACCGACATTGGGTCGAGTCTAGTCTGAAACCAATTAATCCTAAAATCTAAATGAGGCCCCGTAGATCTACCAGTTGAACCAACAGTACCAATTATATCACCTTGATTTATTTTATCTCCAACAGAAACCATTACATTTTCAAGATGAGAATAAATTGTTGATATTCCATGTCCGTGATCCATAATGATTGTACCTCCGGTATAATAAAGATCATCTTCAGCCATAGTCACTGTACCAGATCCGGAGGATTTAATCATTGTTCCTTGTTTGGCAGCAATGTCAATTCCATAGTGAGGCCATTTCGGTTTACCATTTAAAATTCTTTGACTTCCATAAACTCCACTAATAATTCCCTCAACAGGCATAATAAATTGATTTCTAAAAAAAGGTAAGTCAGAATTAATTGATCTTGCTTTTCCAATTTTATTATTTTCATCCTTAATTCTCTTATAAACAGACTCTGGTGGTGTTACTTTACTCTCTTCAAGTCCATCAATTCTTTGAATATTATATTTTCGTTTTAGAACTTTTTTGATTATTTTTTCTTTTTTTCCATTTTGAATCTTTGTAATTGTTAAATCAAATTTTCTATCTCGATCGATTCCAAAAACAAAGTAACCATCATTTGAAACTTTTACCTCTTTTTTATCTATTAAAATTCTTGCAGAAGGATTAGTAATTCCAACAATATAATGACCTTGAAGGAATTTGCCTTCAAATTCTATAGCATTTGAATGAGTTGAGATTAAAAAGATTATCAAAAAAAATAATCTGAATTTTATTTTGCCGTCCATCCACCATCAACCAATAATGAAGTGCCTGTAATCATGGATGCAGCATCTGATGCCAAAAAGACTACAGCTGATGCTACTTCAGATAACTCTGCAAATCTTCCTAAAGGGATATTATTCAACATATCTCGTTTAAATTTCTTATCTCTTAAAAATTTTTTAGTCATAGGAGTCACAACAAACGTTGGACAAACCGTATTTACTCTAATGTTATATTTTGCAAGATCAATTGACATTCCTTTTGTTAAACCCTCTAAACCAAATTTATTCATATTGTAGACACTTCTTATAGGCCCACCAACATGACCCATCTGAGAGGACATATTTACTATAGATCCACCTATTTTTTTTCTATTTTTAGATTTAATCATTTTTAATGCACAAAGATGAGCCAGGTTAAAACTTGCTATGGTATTTATTTTAACCATATATTCCATATCTTCCTTTTTGACTTTGGTAAAATGTGCTGGTCTATTATTTCCAGCATTGTTAATTAAGATGTCTATTCTTGACTGTTTATTAATGATTTTTTTTATTTCATTATAATCTGTGATATCACAAACATAAGATTTACACCTTGACTTAAACTTTTTTATTTTCTTAGAAACTTCGGTTAAATCTTTATTAGTTCTGCTGATTATGATCAAATTTGCACCAGCCTCAGCTAAAGCGATCGCGCATGCTCTACCAATACCTTTACCAGCACCTGTCACAACTGCAGTTTTATTTCTAAAATTATAATTTTTAAGGAACATTATAAAAATAATATTTTAATATCAGTGTAAATCAACTCAATAGCAACAATAAGAATTGCTAATAAACCAGCCCAAGCTATCCATTTATACTTTTTAATCCAATTGGAAATTAATGTTGCAGCAGTTGCCATTAAAACAATTGATAAAACCAGTCCAAAAACAAGCAAATAGTAGTGATCTCCGGCTGCCCCAGCAACACCCAAAACATTATCCAAACTCATTGTAAAATCAGCAAGTAGAATAGTCCAAATTGCTTTAATAAAGCTAGAATTGTCTACTTTAATATTATCTTGATGATTTGAACCTTTCACAACATCAATATAAAGTTTGTAAACTATATAAAGAAGAAGAAGACCACCAATTAATCTTAAACCCGTAACTTGTAACAAGTAAGCAGTTAATAAAGTTAATATAATTCTTAAAAAAACAGCACCACCTATGCCCCAAAAAATAATTTTTTTTCTCTGTTCTAATGGAAATTTAGAAGCAACCATTCCAATAATGATTGCATTATCACCAGCAAGCACAAGATCTATTAAGATAATTTGCGTTAAAATAGTAATTTGCTCTGGCGTAACAAAATCAGATAGCATTAACCTCTAAGTATCATATCAGCACCTTTTTCTGCAATCATTATTGTTGGTGCATTAGTATTACCTGAAGTTATATTAGGCATTATTGATGCATCAATCACTCTTAAATTTTTTAAACCTTTTACTTTAAGCGTTTCATCGACCACTGCCATGTCGTCTTGACCCATTTTACAAGTACCAACAGGATGAAAAATAGTTTGAGCATAATCTGAGCCAGCTTTAACCAATTCTTCATCATCATTAATATTTATACCAGGCCTATACTCTTCAGGTCTATATTTTTTAAAAGTTTCAGACTCCATAACAATTTTTCTTGTGAGCTTTAATCCTTTTGCAGCAATTATTCTATCATGCTGAGTTGAAAGATAATTGAGTTTTACCTTTGCGTAAATTCTTGAATCTTTATTTGTAATATTTACAAAACCTCTACTTGTTGGTCTAATATTTGATACTGTTGGAGTAAAGGCATGAAAGTCATGGTTTTTGGTTGCACCTAGAGTGTCCATACTCATAGGCTGAACATGCCATTGCAGATCTGGTAATTCAACAGATGGATCACTTTTAGCGAACATACACATTTGACTAGCACCCATCGTCATTGGTCCACTTCGATTAAAAACATACTCAAGACCAATCATTAGTTTACCAAATAAACTATTAACTTTTTTATTTAAGGATTTTAATCCATGAATTTTATAAATTGGTCTAAACATGAGATGATCCTGAAGATTTTCTCCAACCCCTTTTAGATCATGAATCATATCTATACCTAAATTTTTTAATTTATCGGAGTTACCAATTCCTGATACTTGTAAAATTTGTGGCGAACCAATTGATCCTGATGAAAGAATAATTTCTTTATTTGCTAATATCTTTTTAAGTTCATTTCCTTGCCAGTATTCGACACTTTTAGCTATTTTATTTTCAAAGTTTATTTTTTTTACATGTGCATTGGTAATTATATTAAGATTATTTCTATTTTTAATAGGATTTAAATATCCAACAGCTGTACTACATCTGAAACCATCTTTTTCAGTGACTTGAAAATAACCACATCCATGATTATCACCAGTATTAAAATCTCTTGTTTTCGGAATTCCAAATTCTTCAGCTGCATTTTGAAACTCATTTAATAATGGAAGTTGAATTCTTTGATCAGATACAGACAGGGGTCCATCAACACCGTGAAAATTGTCTTTTCCACGCTCTTGATTTTCTGCTTTAATAAAATATGGGAGGACATCATCCCATCCCCAACCAGTGTTACCTAATTGACGCCAAACATCATAATCTCTACTTTGTCCTCTAATATATAAAAGACCATTTATGGCTGAACTGCCCCCTAAAGTTTTTCCCCTAGGATAACGAATTGAACGGTTATTCATTGTTTCATCAGGCTCTGTTTTATAACACCAATCTACAGATGGATTGTGCATTGTTTTAAAGTATCCAACAGGTATGTGTATCCAGGGATAGTTATCTTTGCCACCAGCCTCAATTAATAAAACTTTATTTTGAGAATTTTCAGAAAGACGATTTGCAAGAACACATCCTGCAGATCCAGCACCAATAATTACAAAATCAAAGTTTTCCATCTCAAGTTGAATAATTTTTTAATTAAACTTATTTAATGATAACTACAACTATATCAATTAATTGTCACTTGTGTCAGCTTTGTTTTTCTGATTACATCAGCATGTTAAATTTAACTAACAAGAGGAATAATAATGAAAAAAATCATTTCAATGTTATTTGCAACAATTTTAGTTCTTGGATTTACGTCAAGTGCTAATGCTGCAAAAACATTAAAGTGTCAAACTGTTCTTAATACTAAAGCCGATGAGGTTAAAATGTTAAAGGACTTTACTGATACTGTAACTGAATTAACTAGCGGATCATTGAAATTTGAAATATTGCCTGCAGGCGCAGTTGTTGGAGTTAAAGAAACTCTAGATGCTGTTGATAAGGGATTAATAGACTGTGGATTCGCTTGGACCCACTATTGGTCAGGTGACCATCCTGCTGCTATGTTATTTGGTTCACCGGTAGCTGGTGGTGGAGTGGGGATTGATAATATCGCATTCTTATCATGGTTCCAATATGGTGGTGGTAAAGAGTTATACGATCAACTTTGGAAAGAAATGGGAAGAGATATTAAAGGATTTATGATTCAACCAGTTGGCCCAGAAGCTTTAGGTTGGTTTCCAAAACCAATCAAAGATATGGCTGACTTTAGAAAATATAAATTCAGAACTCCTCCAGGAATTCCAGGACAAACTTATAAGGACATTGGTATAGCATCTGTCGCAATGGGTGGTGGAGATATTCTTCCAGCTCTTGAGGCAGGTACTATCGATGCTGCTGAGTGGTGCTGTCCTAAACCAGACTTAACATTTGGTTTTCAAAAAGTATTAAAGCACTATTACTTACAAGGTTTACACCAAGTAGTCGTAAATGCTGACTTTTATATTACTGGAAAAACATACAATGCTATGAGCGCTCATGAGAAAAAGTCACTTGAGGTAGCTGCTAATGCTTCATTAGCAAAATCTTTAAGCTACAGAATCTATGAGAATGGTAAAGCTTTAAGAGAGCTAACTACTAAACATGGAGTAATTCTAGAAGATACACCTTCAGATTATTTCACAGAATATATGGCTGCAGCAAAAGCATCTTTAAATAAGAATGCTAAAGATAATAAATTTTTTAACGAAGTTTACACTTCAATGAAAAATTTTGCTGATGTTGCTGTTCCTTTCTGGAGTGGTGCTCAAATGTCTAATGCTAAGCTAGGAATGGCTCACGCGGCGACCTTAAAGTAATTAGTAATTAATCTTGATTTTTTAGAGCGGACTTTAAAAGTCCGCTCTAATTTTTTTTAACTAAAATTTTATGGCAAACGAACCTGGTAAACTAGATATTTCTGATGAAATGATTGCCGAAAGGCGAGGTGGATCAGGTAAAATGCCAGCTGATATGCCATCATGGATGGCTAAATCTATCGTTAATATTGATAAATTCAGTAAGTGGATCGGTAGTATTGTTTGTTGGATATTGATGCCACTAATTTTTGCGATGACTTATGAAGTTCTTGCAAGAAAATTATTTTTAGCACCAACAATTTGGGCTTACGACATAAGCCGTTTTCTTTATGGTGCGTTATTTATGCTTGGTGCAGGATATGCTCTTTCTAGAGGAGTTCATATAAGAGCAGATTTTTTATACAGAAACTTTAAAACTAAAACACAAGGTCTCATTGATTTCTGGTTATATCTTTTATTTTATTTTCCAGGACTAATTGTTTTTCTTTATATGACTATAGGATTTGTTGAAGAGTCAATTAGAAGAGGCGAACGAGGAATGGATACTACTTGGATGCCTTATATGTGGCCCATCAAAACATGTTTGTTAATTGGAATTATTTTTTTATTAATTCAAGGTTTTTCAGAATTATTAAAAAGTTATTGGGCAGCTAAAAAAGGTGAGTGGCCAGGAGATAAAAAATGATAGCAGAATTCATTGATCCAGCCATTTTAGGTTTCATTTTAGTTGGCGCAATGTTATTTGCTATATTTATAGGGTTTCCTATTTCATTCACTTTAATATTTCTAGGTTTTGTATTTGGTTATCTTGGATTTGGAAAATTAGTTTTTTATTTAATGACCCTTCAATTTTCAATGGTCATGACCGAACAAACTCTCGCCGCTGTCCCGCTCTTTGTTTTTATGGGTATTATGATGGAACAAGCTGGATTGATGGAACGGTTGTTTTCAGCATTTCAAATGATGCTAGCAAAAGTTAAGGGTTCTTTATATTACGCAGTTTTATTTGTTTCTGTAATATTTGCAGCTGCAACAGGAATTGTTGGTGCCTCTGTAACAATTCTTGGAATTATGGCGGCAAAATCTATGAATAGATCTGGGTATGATGTTAGACTTGCAGCTGGAACAATTACAGCTGGAGGAACTTTAGGAATATTAATTCCACCAAGCATTATGCTAGTTGTTATGGGACCTATAATGGAAATTCCAGTAATTGATTTATTTGCTGCTGCAATCCTACCTGGAATTCTTCTCGCAAGTTTATACGCAGGTTACACAACAATTAGATGTATGATTAATCCTAAATTGGGACCAATTATACCTGATGACATGAGAGCTGCGAGCATGAAAGATGTGTGGATTGAATTTTTTTTAGGTTTAGTTCCACCCGCTGCTTTAGTATTTGCAGCATTAGGAAGTATTCTATTTGGTTTTGCTACTCCAACTGAAGCTGCAGGATGTGGGGCTATGGGTGCGTTACTTCTTTCATTAGCTTATAAAAAGTTGACTTTTCCAAAGTTACAGGAAGCATTAGTCAAAACACTTGAGATAACTGCATTGATAATGGTTTTGGTTGCAGCTTCAAATTTTTTTGGTGCTGTTTTTGCAAGACTTGGAACACCAACTTTATTAACTGAATTTTTATTGGGTCTTGAAATGAATAAGTATCTAATTTTAGCGATGGTTATGGTAATGATATTTTTATTAGGATGGCCTTTAGAATGGGTGCCTATAGTAATGATTATTGTACCAATTATATTACCACTAATTGAGGCATTAGGTTTTAATTTAACTTGGTTTGCAATATTAGTGGCTGTCAACTTACAAACCGCCTGGTTATCTCCTCCAGTTGCTCTTTCAGCTTATTTTTTAAAGGGGGTTGTTCCTGAATGGGATCTTAAAGATATTTATTATGGAATGATGCAATTTATGGTTCTACAAGTTTTTGGTTTGATATTAATTATCATTTTTCCGAAAATTGCACTTTGGTTACCAACTCTCCTATATGGACAGTAGAATAATAAAGTTTTATATTGTTTAAGTGAGTCAACTTAAAAATTCAGATAAATCACTCATTAATTGGGATTTAGTCACTGTCAATCCAAATAATAAAAACTGGGATTGGAAAGATTTATTTTATTTTTGGGGCGTCAATATACAAAGTGTAATTGGTTTTTCCTTAATTGCCTCTTTATATGTTGTCTATGATTTAAACACTTTTGTTGTTTTTTTTGGTACACTAATAGGTTCATTGTTAGTTTATTTTTTTTCAAACTTAATTGGGGAGCCTTCACAAAAATTTGGATTACCTTTTGTAGTTTTATTGAGATCTTCTTTAGGTGTTAAAGGTGCAAAATATTTTGGTTTGATAAGAACTCTAGTTGGCGTTTTTATGTTTGGAATACAAACATACTTTTTGTCAAAAGCATTTGTTTATTTGGTACGAATATTAATTTTTTCAATCGATTCATCTTTGCTTAATCAAGATATCTTTTTATTATTTTTTTTAGGTCTAAATATAATTGATTGGATTTCAATTACACTTTCAATTCTTATACAAGTATCTTTATTTAGTGTCGGTATGGTGTTTAATAGAAAAATCATAAAATTTTCAGCAATAGCTGTTTATTTAGGAATTTTTATGTTTTTTTTAATTGTTTTATTAAATGATGTAAAAATTTCTTCTCAAGCATTTTTACAATCAGTAAATTATTATAATTTTTTTGATCAAAAAAACTTTATACCTCTACTTACTGTTGCAGGCACTGTGTTTGCTTATTTTTCTATAATTATTTTAAGTTATGGAGATTTTTCCCGTCATGTAAAAAATAAGGGTGAGTTAAAAAAGGGAAATCTAAGTTTAATACTTAATTTGGTTGTTTTTTCTTTTTTGGCTTTATTTATTGTTAGTGGTGCAGATGCTTTGATAAAACAAGATGCACAAAATTTGTCAAGAATTCTTACTAACCCAACTGACATAATAGGTAAAATGAACAATCTCTTAGTTACAATTTTAGTGCTAATTTTTATTATTATTGCATCTGCATCGACAAATTTGATCGCAAATTTTATACCATCGCAATATACATTAATAAATTTTACTCCTTCATCAATATCGTTAAAAGGTGCAAGCTATATAATTGGATTTTTTGGTTTTTTCCTTGGAGTTTTCTGGTTAACTTTTTTAAGTCAAATTGGAATTTTATCAATAATAGATACCCTAGGAGCTTTTTTTGGTCCATTATTTGGACTGATGATTTGTGATTATTATTTTATCAAAAAAAATAAACTTAATAATAAAGATATTTATTCATTAGATAAAAATGGGATTTATTACTATTCAGGTGGATGGCATTTAAAGGCAGTTTATTCGTTAATTTTAGGTTTTATTTTTGCAGCATCTACAATTTGGAATTCTAATTTAATGTTTTTACAATCATATTCATGGATTATGGGAGCATTTATTGCAGCTATCGTGTATTATTTGCTAGCAAAAGATTAATTTAACTCAATGAAAAAAAATCAATATAACTTTGAAAACAGAACTGCTCTTATTACTGGAGGAGCACAAGGTTTTGGTCTTGATATTACCAAAAGATTCTTAGACTCGGGTGCTAAAGTTGTTATATGGGATATTGACGACAAAGTATTAGATAAAACAAAAAAAGATGCTGACAATGTTAATTTGACTTCAGATATTGTTGATGTTTCAGTTTATAAAGATGTTGAAAAGGCCGCCTCAAAAATTTTAAGTAATTCAAAAATAGATATACTAATTAATAACGCTGGCATCACTGGACCAACGGCTCCATTGTGGAAATATGACGTAGAAACGTGGAATAAGATCATAGAAGTTAATTTATTTGGGACTTTTAATTGTTGCAGAGCGGTAGTGCCTAATATGATTGAAAACAATTATGGAAGGATTGTTAATGTAGCATCTGTTGCTGGAAAAGATGGAAATGCTAATGCGAGCGCATATAGCGCCGGAAAAGCTGGAGCTATTGGACTTACAAAATCATTAGGAAAGGAACTTGCTGATAAAAATATTGCAGTAAATGCTGTAACGCCGGCTGGAGCAAAAACTCGCATTTTAAACCAAATGAGTAAAGAGCATGTGCAGAGGATGCTTTCTAAGGTTCCAAGAGGAAGATTTTTAGAAGTTGAAGAATTTACATCGTTAATTTGTTGGCTTTCATCAGAGGAAAATACCTTTTCAACTGCTGCAGTGTTTGATATCAGTGGTGGCCGTTCAACGTATTAACTTTGGTATCATAGGTTAACTACCTTTACATTGCTTAACTTTGCTCTACTAAATTTGAGATCTTTTGACATAACTGGCGCAAAAATCATTATTGACCAGTAAATAAGTAATAAAAATATCGAAATTGTCTTCATATTCTAAATGTAGAACTAAATGTTGAATTTTGAATGTTTAAATTTTGTCAAAATAATGTATTAACAATTTTTTTATGAAATTTTTTACACAAACTTTTGTCATTTCAATTCTTGCAATTAATTTTTCTTTAGCATCTGAAATAAAAGTCTTTGATTTTACAGAAACCGAACTCTCACAACTACAAGTTAGAAAAGTAAGAGGTGCTGATAATAAAACAATTTATTCTGTTGGAAAAAATGAAAATGGAAATTTTTTGAAATCAGAGGCTAATAACGCTGCTTCTGGTCTTGGTAAAGAGATAATTATTGATCTAAATAAAACTCCCTTTATCAACATTACTTGGAAAATTGAACAAGATTTAAATGGAATTAAAGAAAATTCAAAAAAAGGACATGATTATGCAGCTAGAGTTTTTGTCATTAAAAAAACAGGCGCCACTCCTCTTTCTAATAGAGCTATAAATTACGTTTTTTCTAGTAATAATGATGTCGGGTTAAATTGGCCAAGTCCCTACACAAAAAAATCAATAGATAATGTGTTGGCTAGTACAAAAAAAAATATGAATGAATGGGTAACTGTTAAGGCTAACGTAAAAGAGGATTTTAAAAGATTTCATAACTTAGATGTAAAAGAATTGGACGGAGTTGCTATAATGTCTGATACCGATAACTCAAAAATGAAATCAATTGCATACTTCCAAAATATTTATTTTTCTGAAAAATAATTAAAATTTTAGGTATTTTTTTAACCAGAGATTAAATAAAGATAGAATAACTGCAACGATAACATCTTCTAAAGGACTTGCTTGTGGGTAGCCAAAATTCCACGCTACTACCATTACCAACCAAATCACAAAAATATTCATGTTAAATCTTATACCTTAGATTGTATGAAATATAAAATTTTTTGATATAATCCAATAATGCACGACAATTTCTTTCACAAATTAAAAGTATACTATGAAGATACGGACTCAGGAGGAGTAGTTTATTATGCAAATTATTTAAAGTTTCTTGAGCGAGCGAGGACAGAGGCTTTGTATTCAATTGGTTATAGTAATAAAAAAGTAAAAGATGATTTTGAGTCATTAATTATTGTTAGATCTTGTAACATAGAATACAAAAAGTCTGCTTATCTGGAAGATGAGTTAACAATTAGATCTTTTGTAAAATCTATTAGCAAAACATCTTTTTCAATGAGTCAAATCATTACAAGAGGTAATGACAAAATTGTAGATGCGCAAATTCAGCTGGTATTTGTAGATACAAAAGGCAAACCAAAAAAAATACCAGAGGAAATCTATTCAAAATTTAAACCATATTTTTGTGATACAATTAAAAGTTAGCAAGTTTTTTTGCTTTTTTGAATAAATTTACCATCATTGTGGTTGAAATTAATTTTGTATTAACATTTCTTGGGCTTGGGTGGTAACTCGATAATATTATCAATCCATTTGGTAATAATTGTTTTTTGCCGTGTTTAAAAATGAATTTTTTTTTAATATTAAATTTTTGTTTATATAATTTTATACAATTATCAAAGGCTACTTTACCTAAGGTGACTACCACTTTAAGTTTTTTTAAGGATAAAATTTCTTGATCAAAGAAATTAGAACAGTTTGTTATCTCTTTGATCAATGGTTTATCTTGAGGAGGAACACATTTAAGAATATTGGTAATATAGGTAGATTTTAAATTTAAGTTATCATTTAAATGTTTTGAGAATGGTAAATTAGAAATTCCTGCTTGAAATAAACATTTAAATAAAAAATCACCAGATTTATCCCCTGTAAAAGCTCTGCCAGTTCTCGTACCACCATGAGCTGCTGGTGCCAGACCAATAATTGCTAATTTTGAATTCAAATTTCCAAAACCCGGCACAGGTTTTCCCCAGTAAATTTCATCTCTATTTTGTTTTCTTTTATCATTACTTACTTTATTTACAAATTTTACTAATCTTGGACATTTCTTACAATTAATTATTGTTTTATTTAAATTGCTTAATCTAATATCCATAAAATGAAATTTATAAAAATTTTTATATTTATATTTATATCCTTAACTAGTTCTGTTAAAGCAGATTTAGATAAAAATTTTGTTAGTGAACTTGAGGATGGTGGAAAATTAATATTTATAAGACACGCATATGCACCTGGAGGTGGTGATCCAAATAATTTCAATTTAAACGATTGTTCAACCCAAAGAAATTTAAGTAATGAAGGTAAAAATCAAGCTAAAAATATTGGGGAATTTTTTAGAAAGAATAAAATCAAAATAGAGAAAGTAATCTCAAGTGAATGGTGTAGGTGTAAAGATACTTCTAGCTTAGCTTTTGGAAGTTTTGAGACCAAAAATTTCTTGAATTCATTTTATAGCTCAAAGTTTGCCAAAAACAAAAACTCTCAAATGTTAGATTTGAGAAAGTATATCAAAAACTTTAAAAGCAAAAAAAATTTAGTGTTAGTTACTCATTATGTTGTAATTTCTGAGGCTTTGAATTATGCACCATCATCTGGAGAAATTGTTATTTCGGATAAAAAATTTAATATAATAGGTACTTTTAAAACAAATTATTAAAATATTATGTCATCTAAACGAGCAATGAAACAAGCACAAAAGCAGGCCTATGCTAAACATAGAAGCAATATTACAAATAATCGTTTTAATTCGAGAAAAAGAAACATTAATAAGAATAAAAAAAAAAATTAGCTTTCTTTTTCAAATTTTTCTACTTTTTTACATGTAGAAATTTTTGATAGGCCTTTCTCATTGTTTAAAACTGACTTCATAAAAATTTCTGATTTACCTTTTTCAATTAAAATTTGAGTGTAAAATTGAGGGTAACCATGTTTGAGAGTTAATATCTTTCCATCTTCTTCATATATATTAGTAATGTAGGTATTAGCTTTTTTTACGCTTAAATCTGTTCTTTTATGTTTTTTAAAAGTTTGTTCTTTGTAAACGTAATTTCTCGTCATTGTTAATTCATCAAGATTAATTACATACTCATTTTTTAAAAATTCATCTTGTTTATCATCACACTTACTCATAATAATTATTTCTGATTTTAGTTGTTGTATTGGGAGAGAAATAAAGAAAAAAAATATTAAAAAATTAATTTTTTTCATGTTTCTCAGCAAAAAATAAGCCTATTAAAAGCAAAGCCGTCCAACCGAGACCCAAAAGTCCTTTAAAAACACTTGTATCTGCGCTCCAAATTTTAAGAAACAATGCTCCAAAGATAAGTCCTACAATGTATATGATTATTACTATTGAAGTTTTACTCATTTTTTAAATTTTTTTTGAATAAAGAAATACCATTTTCAATTTTATATGTATAGGATTCTTCAAAACTTTTTAATTGCCACCCAGATAGTCTTTTTTTAATAATATCTAAGTTATCTTTTTTCCATTGATCTGATGTTTCTTCAAGTTTCCAAATTTTTTTTTCCTCATTAGTTCTTCCACAACCATAACAATATCCTGATTTTGGATCTGTTTTACAAATACTTATACATGGAGAAACAATCATATTAATATTATAGAGGAAATTTATTATAATTTACAATAATTCTCGTTGGACAAATAGTTTCAATACTATATAAAACCACTAAATTTGTGGGGCGATGGCGGAATTGGTAGACGCGTTGGTCTTAGGAGATACCGACACTTCTTCTTCATTGCACAAGTGACGAATTACTATTGTGTTGCTTGTGTTTTTTTAAAAAATCAATCTTTGCACTTGTGCGATAGTCTTGTATCAAATTGTATCAAAACTACTGTATCCTGCACTTCTGCAATAAATAAATGGAGAAATGTTCACTAAATGTCCGATATATTAAATCAACAACAACAAGACCTACAATTACAATTACAAGAACTTGTCAAAGTAGGCGTAGGTGGCAAGTTTAAAGATAATTCAGATTATACAAAACGTATTCAAGAAGAATTAGAATTTGAAGACGCTATGCTACAAGGTGGTATAGACCGTTTCAGAAAGACCGTAAAAGACGCTATTGCTAAAGGTCAAGAAAGCACAACACTTCACGGTCTAGTATTACAACAGAAATATATAACTAAACTGTCCTTATTAATTAATGGCGATATTAAGACTATGGAAGATGGTGGCGCAGGTAATCGAATGACTGCACTAAAATTATTGTGTCAATGTCTACCAAAATCAGCTTTTGATAAAGGTGTATTTCTTTCTAAAGAACATACAGTTTGGGATACCTGTTCGTTGATAGTTTTGAAGAATACAATTGATGGTATCAGCAATGAAACCACAATGAATAAACTAGCTATTAAGATAGGAACTGGCTTGATGATGGAAGCTAGAATAACGATGTTCAAGGATAGAGATAAAGAAAATTATAATAGGATATATAAAAGACTTGCAGGAAAGAACATACCTCAGAAGGTAAATAGGTATCAATATAAGCATAAAGTTTGGACTTATATGATTAATAAAAACCAACTGGAGTTTGACGATTGGGGCAAGGAAGGGAGACTTCATCTTGGAGTTAAGATGATTGGTTTTCT
This sequence comes from uncultured Pelagibacteraceae bacterium, assembly GCA_902540235.1. Taxonomy (GTDB): domain Bacteria; phylum Pseudomonadota; class Alphaproteobacteria; order Pelagibacterales; family Pelagibacteraceae; genus Pelagibacter. The sequence goes on along the minus strand of CACBLI010000007.1, from coordinate 56,784 downwards.
AGAAAAACTGGGTTTAGTAAAACACCAGAATAGAAAGCTAAATAAATTCAAGACAGTCACTTATGTTGAAGCTACTAGAAAAATCATAGACGAGATTAGGAATTTCAATATCAAGAATGAAGCACTTCAACCTAAATACCTTCCAATGTTAATGCCACCTAGAAAATGGGAATATAATCCTTTTGTTGGTGGATATTACGGAAGAAAACACAATCACGAAAACAAACCAGATGAGGTTAAAAATGCACTATAATTTAGTAAAAGCGTCAAACAGAAGATACTTAGAAGAACTTAAAAATAGAGGTCACGAAATGAAAGACCTTTACGATAGCATAAATATTATGCAGGAAACTGAATGGGTTATAAATAAACCTGTTTTAGATGTCATAGAAACATTAATTAAAAAAGATGTGACTTTGGGAAAGCTACCAGTAAATCCTCAAAGTATGGAACTTCCAGTCAAACCAATAGATATAGCTACCAATAAGGAGAGTTTAGTTAGATGGAAAAGAGAAGCGTCTAATATTTACAAAGAACAAGCTAAATCAAAATCTAAATATATACAGGTAAGACAAATTCTTGAAGAAGCTAATTTATTAAAAGATAGGTCTTTCTTCTTTCCTCACCAAATAGACTTTAGGTCAAGAGGTTATCCAAAACCTGCAATGTTATCTCCACAAGGTGCTGACTATTCTAGAGCATTACTTAAATTTAAGTATGGAAAACAAATGAAAGAAAATAGTAGTTTTGATAGTTTTGCAATCGCAGGTGCAGGATTATTTGGAGAAGTAGATAAAGAAGACATTCAAACAAGATTAGATTGGGTTAAAGATAATATGCAACGATTTATAAATTGTGCAAAGAACCCACTAGAAGATACTTATTGGTCACAAGCTGATAAATCTTTTTGTTTTCTTGCTTGGTGTTTTGAACTCAAAGACTTTGCAGAAACAGACTTTGACGCTAGTTTTATTACTACACTACCAATACAATCAGACTGTAGTAATTCTGGTTTACAACATTATTCAGCAATGATGAGAGACGAAATAGGTGGTAAAGCTACTAATCTAATTCCATCAAATAAACCAGAAGATGTTTACAGAACCGTATCTGAAAAAGTGATAGAAAAATTAGAAGTAAATCCTGACCCATTAGCTAAGAAGTGGTTAGATTATGGTGTAGACAGAAAGCTATGTAAGAAACCTGTAATGTGTTTACCATATTCTTTAACTCAATATTCTTGTAGGCAATATCTACAAGACCACGTTGAAAAAGAATTAAAAGAACGTGGAGTACAACATAACTTCGGTAATGATTTATTTAAAGCTACTAACTTTCTTCAACCAATTGTTTGGTCAAGTATTAATGATGTAATAGTTGGTGCAAAAGAGATTATGGATTTTTTGAAAAAAGTATCTCGATTAGTTGCTTCAGAAAACTTACCAGTGACTTGGACAACACCTTTAGGATTTCCAGTACAAATGATGTGTTATAAAAAAGAAAGCAAAAGGGTGAAGACTAAGATGGGAGACAGTATAATTAAATTATCTATACAATCAGATACTGATGTAATTGATAAAAGAAAAACTGCACAATCTATTTGTCCTAACTTTATACATTCTCTTGACGCTAGTGTTTTACATTTAGCAGTTGTTAAAGCTAAACAAAAAGGAGTGACTAACTTTAGTTTAATTCACGATAGTTTTGGTTGTGTAGCACCTGATGTAGATATGTTGTCAGAAGCTATAAGAGAAGCATTTTGTGAAATATATGAAAACGATGTTCTTGCTAACTGGGCGATGGAAATGAGACAAATGCTTTCTTATAAGAATATGAAGAAATTTCCTAATATTCCTCAAAGAGGAAACTTGGATTTAGCTTTAGTAAAGCAAAGTGTCTTTTTTTGCGTCTAGACCTTTGCACTTGTGCAAATAAAGTTCCACTTATGGCTACATAAACGAAGCCAAATTATAGGAGTATAATATGCAACCAACAACAAACATAAGTGTTGTCGGAGAAGCTATTTATCCTCACCTAAATAAACCTGATGTTCGTTTTAACGAAGCAGGTGAATATAAGGTGACCTTGAAGGTCGCTAAATCAGACGCAACTGAAATGTTGAAGTTATATACTTCAGCTTTAGATGACAGTCTTAAATTAGCTGAACAAAACCATAAAGGTAAAGGGATTAAAAAAGCACCGAAACCTTATACAGAAGAAGGCGATTACGTTTTCTTCAAATTCAAAATGAAAGCAACTGGGGTAAACCAGAAGACTAAAGAAAAGTTTTCACAAAAACCCCAATTGTTTGACGCAAAGAAAAACCCAATCCCATTGAGTACTATTATTTGGGGTGGTTCTAAAATGCGTGTCGCTTATAATTTAGTATCTTACTATACGCCAATGTTAGGCGCAGGTATTACTGCTAGATTAAAAGCAGTACAAGTTATCGAACTTGTTGAGGGAAAAGATAGCAACCTTTTTGAAAAAGAAGATGGCTATGAAGCAACACCCAAACCAGAAGTTATCTCAAATGAAACGTCAGAAGTTCAAGAGAGTAAAGACTTCTAGTGGTGTTGTCCTAAAATCAGGTTTGGAAGAAGAAGTCTTTAATTATCTAACTAAGCAAAAGATTAATTTTACTTACGAAGGAATGAAGATTACTTACTTCCAACCTGAAATTAAGAAAACATATACACCTGATTTCCCAATAAAGAATTTTTTTATTATAGAAACTAAAGGTGCTTTTAATTCTGCAGATAGAAAAAAGATGAAGACTATTAAATTGCAGAACCCAGAATTAGATATTCGATTTATTTTTTCGAACTCAAAAACTAAAATAGGTAAGAAGTCCAAAACTACTTATGGCAAGTGGTGTGAATTATTTGGATTTCGCTATCACTGTATTCAATCAACAAAACAAACCTTTCCACAAGATTGGTTAATAGAAATTAAAGGAAAATAAAATGGCAAGACCAGAAACTAAATATATAGTTATCCATTGTTCTCAAACGAGACCAAGTCAGGATATAGGTGCTAAAGATATAGACAGATGGCATAGAGAAAGAGGTTGGCTTAAAATTGGTTATGGAAAAGTAATCAGAAGAAATGGTGAAGTCGAACAAGGAAGGGAAGACAATGCTATTCAAGCTCACGTCAAAGGATATAATCACTGCAGTTATGGCTTATGTCTTGTTGGTGGTGCTTTAGAAGAAGATTGGAAAAAACCAGAAGATAATTTTACTGCTGAACAATGGGAAGCATTAAAGAAAACTTTAGAAGAATTATTATTAAAATACCCAGACGCACAAATAGTCGGTCATTATATGTTGGACGAAGCAAAGACTTGTCCAAACTTTAACGTAAGAGAATATTTACTTAACGAAGACGTAAAGGGTTATAAGTTCCAAGATGGCTTGACTGATGAAGCTGATTTACAGGAGATGGAACTTGAAGACCAATCCTGAAGAAAAGTTTCTTCATCACGCACCTTGTGAAAATTGTGGTAGCCGAGACAATCTCGGAGTTTACGAGAACCATACTTATTGTTTCGGTTGCCACGATTATCAAAAAACAACTGGTGTTCTACCAGAACAAATTCAAACAAAAATTAATACTGATATGATAAATGGAAATTACAATAGATTAGATAGACGAAATATAGACGAGGAAACTTGTAAAGTATTCGATTATCAGCAAGGCGAATATGAAGGTAAACCAGTTCAAATCGCTAATTACTATGACAAGCATTATAACAAGGTAGCGCAAAAGCTACGATTTCAAGATAAAACTTTTAAGTGGCTTGGTGATACTGATAAAATTACTTTATTCGGTCAGCAAAATTGGCGTGATGGTGGAAGAACAATAGTTTTAACAGAAGGTGAATTAGATTGCCTTAGTGTATCAAAAGTAAATTCCAATAAATATCCTGTTTGTTCTATACCTTCAGGAACTGCGTCAGCTAAAAAATATATAAAACAAGAATTAGAATGGTTATCTAAATTTGAAAAGATAATCCTGATGTTTGACACTGATGAAGCAGGAATGAAAGCTAGTGTTGAATGTGCAAATATTTTACCAGTAAAAAAATGTTTCATTGCTAAACTTCAAGGTAAAGACGCAAGTGAATTATTACAAAAAGGTAAAGGTAATAAAATTATAGACGCAATCTTTGAAGCTAAACATTACACACCACAAGGTATTATTGAAGGTAATGATACAAAAGATTTATTATTAAAAGATGATTATGTTGAAAGTGTTCCATATGTATTTGATGGATTAAACAAAAAACTATCAGGTATCAGACCTAAAGAATTAGTTTTACTATGTGCAGGTTCAGGAACTGGTAAGTCACAAGTTTGTAGAGAACTTGCTTTTGATTTAATTAATAAAGGAAATAAAGTTGGATACATTGCTTTAGAAGAAAGCGTAAAGAGAAGTGTAAGAGGTTTAGTCTCTCTTGCAGTAAACCAACCAATACATATACCAGAAGTTAGAAAAAAGATTTCAGATAAAGATTTAATTTCAGCGTGGGAAAAAATAAAAGACAAGGTATGCTTTTATGACCACTTTGGAAGTTCAGACAGTGATGACCTACTAAATAGAATTAGATTTATGGTTCAAGGTCTTAACTGTAAATATATTTTCTTAGACCATATCTCCATTGTTATATCAGGAATTTCTGAGGGTGATGAGAGACGTAATATCGACAACTTAATGACTAACCTTAGAAAGTTAGTTGAAGAAGTTAATTGTGGAATGTTTGTTGTTTCACACTTGAAAAGAGTGGACAGTAAAACAGGACACGAAGAAGGTATACAAACGTCACTTTCACACCTCAGGGGTTCTCATTCACTTGCACAATTATCAGACGCAGTGATTGGTTTTGAAAGAGACCAACAATCGGAAACAGAAAACAATATAATGACTGTAAGAGTTTTAAAAAATAGATTTACAGGTGACACTGGTGTTGCTTGTGATTTAATTTGGAACAAAGATACAGGTCGTTTGGTTGAAGGCAACTTCGATGAATGAAGCAACTTTAACTAAATTTATTTTAAGTTATTTAGTAGATAAACCTGATTACGTAGAGTTAGATACTGAACAACAACAATTAATTTTCCAAACTTGTCGTACAATTATGATGGCTATTTATAACGCTATTAAATACGACAATGTCCACCCAGTAATTATGTGTGGTGACGCTGAAGCAAGAGCAATAATTAAAAAAGCAATTGAAGGCGTAGGAGAAATACTACCAAGTACAGAAAAAATTACAGTTCACTTAATACATTAAATGAAGCTAATAATTGACCTAGAGACCAATGGGTTTCTAGATAAATTAGACGTTATTCATTGTATTGTCTTTAAGGATATAGAAACCAATAAGGTATATTCATATAATCCTGACAATCTGAATGATGGTCTAGAGTTGCTAAAGAAAGCAACATTATTAATAGGTCATAATATTCAAGGGTTCGATTTACCTGCAATTAAAAAGATATTTAATTATGAATATAAAGGAGAGATTTTAGATACTCTTTTATGTTCAAGATTGATTTGGACAAATAGACAAGAATTAGATTTTAAAGTTAAAAACCTACCACCAAAACTAATCGGTAGACACTCACTTGAAAGTTGGGGCTACCGATTAGGATTACGTAAAGGTGATTATCAAGAACATTCAACATTTGATGTTTGGTCTCTTGAAATGCAAGACTATTGTGAAAGAGACGTAGAAGTCACTCACAAATTATACGACCTTATAATTAAAACAAACTATTCTAAAGAAGCTATCCTCTTAGAACATCAATTCGCACACTGGATTAGGCAACAAGAAATGTTCGGTGTGTGTTTTGATGAGAGTTCTGCTGAGAACCTTTTATCTATCCTAACAAAACGGAGACTAGAGTTAGCTGACCAGTTGGCTCTAGTATTTCCGTCTTGGGAAGAAGTACAAGGTTATAAAACTTATAAAAGAGATAATAAGAAAAGAGGTATTAGAGCAGGAGTACCAGTTAAAATTACAAAAACTATCACGTTCAATCCTAACTCTAGAGACCATATTGCTTCTAGATTAAAAACTTTAGGGTGGAAACCAAAAGACTTTACTGCAGGTGGTAAACCTGAAGTAAGTGAAAAAATATTAAAATCATTAAATTATCCTGAAGCAAAACTTATTGCAGAATATTTGATGATACAGAAAAGACTTGGACAACTTTCAGAAGGTGACCAAGCATATTTAAAACAAATTAAAAAAGGAAAAATTTATGGACAAGTTATTACGAATGGGGCAGTCACTGGCAGGTGTACTCACCACTCACCAAACCTTGCACAGGTTTGTTCAAGCGATTTACCATATGGTAAAGAACTTCGTTCCTTATTTACTGCTTCTACCGATATGGTTATGTGTGGTGTCGATTTTTCTGGTCTCGAGCTTAGGGTTCTTTCTCATTATTTGGGCGTATACGATAATGGATATTTTCAAAAACAATTGCTTACCGATGATATACATTCCCAAAATCAAAAATCTCTCGGATTATCCTCACGTTCTAAAGCTAAAACTTTTATTTATGCTTACATTTATGGTGGGGGAAATAAAAAACTCGGTGAGATACTTAACGTCTCTTATGACGAAGCCAAAAGAATAAGAGATACTTTTGAGAAAAAATTACCTGCACTTAAAACTTTAAAAGACGCAGTTGTTTCTAAATATAGAAGAACTGGTTTTGTTAATGGTTTAGATAAAAGAAAATTAATGTGTAGAGCAGAACATAGTTCTTTAAATACATTAATACAGTCTGCAGGTAGCTTATTAGTAAAACAAGGAACTATATTATTAAATCAAGAACTAGAAAAAGCAGGATTTGTGTGGGGTAAAGATTATGCGCAGGTCTTGCATATACACGATGAAATACAGTTTGAAGTACATAAAGATAAACTAGAAGACTTCAAAACTATCACAAAATCAATATTCAAAAAAACACAAGAGCATTTTAACTTTAGATGTCCATTAGACGGAGAGATTAAGGTTGGACAGAATTGGAGTGATACACACTAAAGCAAGACCTCATTTTGACTTGGATTTAAAATTCGGACAAGAGAAAGAAAACGAACTTCAAGAAATATTTAATAATAAATTAGTAGAAGTTAAGACAGATAGGGTCTGTCAAAAGACTGGAAATGTCTTTGTTGAAATAGAAGACAACGGAAAACCTTCAGGAATAATGAACACAAAAGCAATCTATTTTGCTTTTTGTTTATGGAAAGAAGAACGTAAAGACCAAGTTTGGGTTCTCATTCCAACAAAAATTCTAAAAAAATTAATGAAGAAATTTCCAATTAAATCAGGTGGCGATAACTGGGAAAGTAAAGGTCACTGCGTTCCAAAGGAAGCATTACTGCAATATGAAATATAAAAAATATAAAATTGTATTTCTAGACCCAACTGCAAATAGTGGTTGGCAATCAGAAAAAGAACTTAAAGAATTTACACCTGAAGAATGTGTAATAGAAGCATACGTTTATTCTAAAGACAAAAAGACAGTCAAAACTTTTGCTTCGTATTCAATAAACAAGGACGATAAGGAATTTACGTTTGCAGATACTAACGTACTTCCACGTGCCACAATTAAATCAATGAGGAGAATATATGAAAAACTTAAATGAGTTTCACGCTAACAAAAAGAAAACAATGTTAGTTGATGGAGACTTACTTGCTTATAAGATTACTTCTGCTTTAGAAGAAACTATTGAGTGGGAAGACGATGTATGGACTTTACATTGTGACTTAGACAAATGTAAGCAATTTTGGAAACAGGCAATTGCTTATTATATGAGACTTACAAATTCTGCTATGTGCATTATAGCATTTTCTGATGTTTCTAATTACAGAAAGCAATTAGATTTAGATTATAAGTCTTTTAGAAAAGGTATTAGAAAACCAATTACATATAAACCACTAAGACTTTGGATAGAACAAACTCACAAAACATTAAGTTATCCTTTCTTAGAAGGTGATGACACTTTAGGATTACTAGCAACTGGTGACTACAAAGATAATTGTGTCATTGTTTCTGGTGACAAAGATATGAGAACAATTCCTGCGTGGCATTGTTTTATCATAGACGACAGTATTGAATTTGTAGATACGCAAAAAGCTGATTTAAACTTTTGTACTCAGGTTTTAACTGGCGACAAGTCAGATGGTTATATTGGGTGTAAAGGTGTCGGTGCAGTCAAGGCAAGTAGAATACTTGATGGTAAGAAAAACATATCTTTAATGTGGGAAGCCGTACTTCAAGAGTATCAAAGAAATGGATACACAATTGAAGACGCATATCACCAAAGTAGACTAGCAAGAATACTAAGAGAAGGTGAATACGATTACAAAAAACAAGAACCTAAATTATGGAGTTATAAATATGAACACTACAGACATTTTGAAGAAAACCGAGAAGCTAGTTAATGACAGTCGTGCTAAGACACACGGTGATAAAGTAGCTAATCACGAAAACATTGCTAGATTGTGGTCTTCGTATTTACAGAACAAAACAAAACTGATGATAGTTTTGACACCTGAAGACGTTGCTCAACTGATGACTTTGCTAAAAATAGCAAGGTCACAAGCAGGTGAACATAACATTGATGACTATGTAGATGGTTGTGGTTATCAAGCCATTGCAGGACATATTGCAAGTAAAAGGTCTGAAATAAGTTCCACTTTAGGAGTATCTAATGCAAAAAAAGATAAAAACCCCACTAATAAGTGAAGAACTTATTAATTATTTAGAACAATTGTTTCCTGACAAATGTGCTGATTTAAAAGATACAGAAAAAGAAGTCTTTTACAAATCAGGTCAAAGGTCAGTCGTAAATCATTTAATCGAACAATTTAAAATACAAGGAGAAAACTAATATGTGTGTAAGTGTAAAAGCCCCTGCGCCACCACCAGCACCAGAACCAATTCCTGCTACACCACCAAGTGTATCAAGCGCAACAACTAAACAAGTTGCACCTACTTCTGCAGACGCTGAAGGTAGAGACACAACTGTTGCTTCAAGAGTAGCAAGAAGAAGGGTCGGTAGAGGAACTTTGAGAATACCTCTAGCAACTTCTGGTCTTACAAAGAGTGGTCTTAATATACCAAGTGCATAATGGAAAGATATGAGTTTGGATTTTCTACTTCCATAGACGATAAATCTTCTATCGAAAGTCAGTATCAAAAGATGGAGATAGATAGAGAAATTTATCTGGAAAGAGCAAGAGAGAGTGCCGAACTAACTATTCCATATTTATATCCACCTGCAGGTAGTAATCAGGCAACAACATATCCAACGCCTTATCAAGCTATTGGTGCAAGAGGTGTAATGAATTTAGCTAGTAAATTAATGTTAGCTTTATTTCCACCACAAGCACCTTTCTTTAGATTAGATGTTGATGATTTAGTCTACAGACAAATTCAAGGTGACCCACAACAAAAAGCTACAATTGAGCAAGGTTTAGCAAAAATTGAAAAAGCAGTTATGGATAGCATTGAAAGAAACAATGACAGGGTTGCAGTATATGAAGCGTTAAAACATCTAATTATTTCTGGTAATGCTTTATTAAAATTAACAGACGATGGATTAAGAGTTTATAGATTAGATAACTATGTAGTTAAGAGAGACCCACAAGGTAAAATTTTAAAAATAATTATTAAAGAAAGTTTATCACCTAACACTTTACCAAAAAAACTATCACAAATTATAGGTAATGTTGTTCAAGAAGAACAAAAAATAATTAATTTATTTACTTGTATTAAAAGAGAAAAAAATAATTTTTCTGTAATGCAGGAAGTAAAAGGTAAGATTGTTAATTCTGCAAAATTTGATTTAGATAAACTTCCATATTTAGCATTAAGATTTAACAGAATAGATGGTGCTAACTACGGTAGAGGTCATACAGAAATGTATCTTGGTGACCTTAAATCTTTAGAAGGTTTATCAAGAGCAATATTAGAAGGTTCATCAGCTTCAGCAAAAATGCTTTTAATGGTAAATCCATCAGGAACAACTAGAGCAAGTGCAATTGCTAAAGCACCTAATGGCGCAATCATAGAAGGTAGTGCAGGTGACGTTTCAGTTCTTCAAGCTAATAAGTTTGGAGATTTTAGAGTGACGTTTGAAGCAATGAATAGAATTGAACAAAGACTTCAGTTTGCTTTTCTTTTAAATGCAAGTGTTCAACGACAAGCAGAAAGAGTGACGGCTACAGAAGTACAATTAGTAGCTAACGAATTACAAGACGCTTTAGGTGGCGTTTACGGAATATTAACAACAGAATTTCAGTTGCCTTACATCAACACTAAATTAGCGATGTTAAGACAACAGAAACTTTTACCAGAACTTCCAAAAGATATTGTGAAAACAAAAATCATTGTTGGAATGGAAGCACTTGGTAGAGCAAGTGACAGGTTGAGATTACTTCAATTTATGTCAGACCTAGCAGGTACTTTAGGTGCTGAAACACTTGCAAGACATATTAATCTTGATGACGCTATTAAGAAATTTGCAGTAGCAAACGGTATTGATACTCAGGGATTAATTAAATCAAACGAACAAATCCAACAAGAACAACAACAAGCCCAACAACAACAATTTGCACAACAGGCACTAGCTGACCCAAGAGTAGCAATAGAAGCAGGAAAGCAACTCGCTAATTCTAATGTCAGACCTCAAATTGATGGTGAAGGGCAAGTATCATTACAAGGAGAATAATAAATGACTGATAGAGTTGAAATAAATCCAGACAATACTGAAAAAACATTAGAACAATCTCAGGAAGATTTAGCCAAACAAGGTGTTAATGTTAATGAAGGTGTTGTTAATAATAATGGTGAGAGTGTAAATATATCTCAACCAGAAACAGAAAAACAAACCTCAGACCAAGAAGTTAGACCTAATTGGTTGCCTGAGAAATTTGCTTCTGCAGAAGATTTAGCAAAAGCATATGGTGAACTTGAAAAGAAAATGTCTGCACCGAAAGAAGAAGTTGCAGAAAGTACTGAAGAAGTTCCTCAGGAAGTACAACAACTTGATAAGTATTATGAGGAGTACACTGAAAACAACGAACTCTCAGATAAAAGTTATACTGAATTAGAAGGTATGGGTTTATCTAGAGATTTAGTTGATGGATATATTGCAGGTCAAAAAGCACTAGCAGATAATGATGTTGCAACTATTCATAATGTTGTCGGTGGACAAGATAACTATGCAAACCTTTTAGATTGGTCTGCAAAGAATTTATCACAATCTGAAAAAGACGCTTTCAATGACACAATAGATAATGGAAGTACTGAACAAGTTAAACAAGCCGTGACTGGACTAATGGCACGTGCAGGTATGACTGCAGATAATCCACAACAATCTTTGTTTGAAGGTGATACAGAAAATGTTGCAACAGATACTTTTCAATCAGTAGCACAAGTCACTGAAGCAATGAATGACCCAAGATACAGTAAAGACCCTGCGTTTAGAAAAGAAGTAGAAGATAAACTAGCGAGAAGTTCTGTAATCTAATGGAAAGAAATTATAAACGTGAGTACAAAAACTATCACTCAAAACCAGAACAACGTAAGAATAGGTCTAGCAGAAATATAGCTAGACGTTTAATGGCTAAGAGACTTGGTAAAGCTAAACTTGCAGGTAAAGATGTAGACCACAAAGATAGCAACCCAAGAAATAACTCACCTTCTAATTTAAGAGTATCATCAATAAAAAGGAATAGAGCAAGAAATGCTTAATTTTATTTTACCAGTTTTGAAAAATCCATTGACTAGAATGATTGGTTCTAAAGTCATAGATGGAATAAATCATAAAATGGAGAAAGATAAAATAATTAGAGCAAAAGAAATTGAAGCAGTAAAAACTGTTTCTGTTGAACAAGTAAGACAACAAGAACACTCAATTAAAGATGAAATATTAACTCTTTTAATTAGTGCTATTTTTATTTTTACTTTTCTACCATTTTCTCAACCTTATATGATGAAAGGTTTTGAAATACTTAAATCAGCACCAACTGAATTTTGGTGGGCAGTCCTTATTGTATTTTCAGGAAGTTTTGGAATGTCTACTCTTAAAAACATAAAGGGGAAAAAATAATGTACGGAAAAAAGAAAAACAAAAAAGGTAAAAGCAAAAGCAAAAAACAACAATCTGCAATTGCTATGGCTAAAAAGAAAAAGCTAAAGATGTACTAATATGGCACTTACAGATAAACAAAAAGCTACCTTGAAAAAACATAGTGTTCATCACTCAAAAAAGCATATGGCTTTGATGAACTCATTAATGAATAAAGGTAAGTCTTTTAAATTTGCACACCGACAGGCACTTAAAATTGCAGGAAAGTAGGTGGCAAAAAAGAAGAATAGTCTTCTTAATAAGATAGAACACGAAACTAGAAGTAGATTTAAAAAAACAAGTATCTCAAAAAAGAGACCTAAATTTTCTTCTATGAATAAAAGTAAAAAGAGAACTTTTAAAAAGGCAAATAGAGGTGGAAGATAAAAAACCTTTAAATAAAATTATTAGAGATAATACAGGAAGTAAAAAGTTTAAAGTTTACGTCAAAGATAAATCAACAGGTAATATCAAGACAGTCAGATTTGGTGACCCAAATATGAAAATAAAACGAAGTTCAGACAGTAATAGAAAATCTTTTATGGCACGACACGGTGCATTGTTAGATAAAGTAAAAGGTCAAAAAAATCTATCACCAGTATATTGGGCTTTGAGGTCTTGGAAACTTGGAACAAAAATATAAAAAGAAATGTAAATGCAAAGAGTGTAAATGCAAAACAAAGAAAAGAAAGAAAAGATTAACTGAAGAAGAATTTTGGAAAGTAATGTCCAAAAGATTTAACAAGTGAACACCACTTCTCATAAGAGGGGTGTACTTATTAAAATCTAACTTAGCCACTTACGAGTGACAACTTAGCAATGAAAGTAAATGAGTAGATAATAAATAGTTAAAAAGGAGAAAATAAACTATGGCAAACGCTACACCAACAAGACTAGGTCAAAACCTAGCAACAGGTGACGCTAATGCTCTTTTCCTAAAAATCTTCAGTGGTGAAGTATTATCTGCTTTTGGTAGAGAAAACCAAATGATGAATATGACTACTGTAAGAAACATACAGTCAGGAAAAAGCGCAAGTTTTCCAGTCACAGGAAAAATCAGTGCTGATTACCATACTGCAGGAAACGAGATAACAGGGTCAACTGTTAAACAAACAGAAAAAATAATCAACATAGATGATATGCTTATATCTTCAGCTTTCGTTGCAGAAGTAGATGAGTTAAAAAATCATTTTGACGTTAGAAGTATTTTTTCAAATGAAATGGGTTCGGCACTCGCAAAAAGAGTTGACTCGAACTTATTACAATTAGTTGTAAAAGCTAGTAGAACTTCTGCGAATATCGCAGGTGATACTGGTGCAGGTCTTGAAATTGTAGACGCTGACGCTGATACAAATATGGATAGCTTAATCGCTTCTTTATTTGAAGGTATTCAGTCTCTAGATGAAAAAGACGTGCCATCAACTGAAAGATACATTGTTGTATCACCAGACATTTACTACAAATTAGCAAATGTTGATAAACTTGTTTCAAGAGATTTCTCAGCGAACAACGGTGATTTCGGCAAAGGTACTGTCGTTGCAATCGGTGGTGTTCCAGTTATTAAATCAAATACTGCAGTAGACGCATTTACAGACACTTCGTCTGCTTCTACTACTGGTACTAATAATAGCTACAATGTGAACGCTAGTGATGTTCAAGCAGTTCTATTTCAAAGAGGTGCAATAGGAACAATCAAGAGAAAAGATTTAACTCTTGAAAGTACTTATGACCCAAGAAGAATGGGAACGCTTATGACAGCAAGAATGATGGTTGGACATAACATTCTAAGACCAGAATGTGCAGTTTCAATTAACAAATCATAATAAATAAATAACTACTGGCGTGGGAGACTACGCCAGTGGTCTTATAGGAGATAATTATGCCGTGTTGGTTTTGTAAATTTAGAAGATGGATAGGTAAAAAGATTGACCAGTGGTTTGATAGTTTTTTACCATAATGACAACAACAACAAGAAGCACTGAGTTAGAAAGTGTAAATGTTATCCTTTCGACAATTGGGGAAAGTCCATTAAACAGTTTAAGTGGGTCTTTACCAGTAGACGGAACAGTCGCTAAAAATGTTTTATCAGAAATTTCAAGAGAAGTTCAATCTGCAGGTTGGCACTTCAATACTCATTATAAAAGTACTCTAACAAGAGATACTAATAACAAAATTCCAGTAGCAACTAATGTAGTTAGAGTAGACTTAGACCCAAATCTAATTTCTAGAAGTGACTATGATTTAGTTCAACGTGATGGCTTTCTTTATAATCTTGCAAAGAATACAGATATATTCGATAGAGATTTTGAAGATGTAGTTCAAGTTTATTTATTACCTTTTAATGAAATACCTGAACAAGCTAAAAGATATATTACAATAAGAAGTGCTAGAGTTTTTCACGACAGAACTTTAGGCGCAAATACTTTACACAAATTTTCACAAGAAGATGAAAGACAAGCGTTATCTATTTTGAGAAGCGCAGAAGCAAATACTGGTGACTATTCAATATTTGATACACCAGAACAAACTTACACAATTTCAAGAAGTAATAGGATTTACTAATGCCTTTAGTTTCTAGAACCATACCAAACTTGGTTCAAGGAGTAAGTCAACAACCAGAAGTATTAAGACTAAGTTCACAAGCTACAACTCAACTTAATGGTTTTTCTAGTGTTGTTGAAGGTCTCAAAAAAAGACCACCAACTAATTATATCGCAAAACTATCATCATCAACTTTTGGTAATGCTTTCTTGCATACCATCAATAGAGACGTAGCTGAAAGATATATTGTTGTAATAAAAAATGGTTCTATAGAAGCATACGAAACAGATGGAACTCAAAAGACTGTAGTAAATCAAACAGGCGCAACTGCATATCTAACTTCTTCAGACCCAAAGAATGATTTCGTTTGTGTGACTGTTGCAGATTTTACTTTTGTATTAAATAAAAATATTCAATGCGAAATGGACACAACAACAAGTCCTGCAAAAATAGAACAAGCAGTTTATTCAGTATTACAAGGTGTAGATAGCACACCATACTCAATTACAATTGATGGAACTACGACTACGTTTACTTCATCAAATACAGATACCAAAGCAATTCGAGACGGATTAAAGAGTGCAATCGGAAGTCCTTCAGGAATTACTTTAGCAAACATTGGAGACAGTAGTTTTTCAATAACTAAATCCTCAGGAACATTAAATATATCAGCTTCTGATGGTTTTGGTGATGACGCTTCACAAGTGGTAAAAGATAAAGTTCAAAACTTTTCTGATTTACCTCAACCTGCAATCAACAATATGGTTGTTGAAGTGACAGGAGACGCTTCTAATAACTTTGATAATTATTATGTAAAATATGACGGAGATTTATGGGAAGAAACTGTTGCACCTTCAACTGCTACAACAATTAAAAATACTAAGTTTCCTCATTTATTAATTAGGACTGCAGATGGTAATTTCAGATTTACACAAATAGACGGCTCTCAATATACTATATCGAGTAGTACGTTTGATGTTCCTTCTTTAGGAACAAGAGTTTGTGGTGATTTAAGTTCTGCACCTGACCCAAGTTTTATAGGTAAAAAATTAAATGACATTTTCTTTCATAGAAACAGACTAGGTTTGTTAGCTGATGAAAATGTTATTATGAGTAGAAGTGGAGAGTTCTTTGAGTTCTTTCCTGAAACAGTGACTTCTACTTTGGATACTGACCCAATTGATGTTGCAAGTACTCACACAAAAGTAAGTATATTAAGACACGCAGTATCTTTTGATGAAGAATTATTAATATTTAGTGACCAGTCTCAATTTATGGTGACTGGTGGTGCAACATTAACTGCAGGAAATATATCAATCAATGTCACGACTGAGTTCGAAGCAGACAGAAAAGTTAAACCAGTTGGCTCAGGTTCTAATGTCTTCTTCACTTTTAATAAAGGAAACTTTACAGGGGTTAGAGAGTTTTTCGTTGCGTCTGATACAGATACGAAAAAAGCTGACGATATTACGGCTAATGTGCCTAAGTTTATTCCTGCTAATGTTTTTAAACTTGCTACTTCTACAACTGAAAATATCTTAATAGCTTTATCAGGTGATGAAGATAATGCTTTATATGTATTTCAATATTACGTAGCTCAAAATAAAAGACTTCAATCTGCGTGGCATAAATGGACTTATGGTACTTCTACTTCAGATAAAATTTTAAATATTGATTTTATTGAAAATACTTTATTTATTGTAAACGAAAGAAGTGATGGAGTTTATTTAGAAACTATAGATGTTTCTCCTGCACTTACAGATACAGGTGAAAGTTATCTTACTCATTTAGATAGAAAAATTAACAACACTCAGATTACAGAAAGCTATAACGCAGGAACAAACCAAACAACTATCACGTTGCCATATGCAATAAATAATACAATGAAGGTAGTTGGTCGTTCTGGTTCTACAAATAAAGCAGGTCAAGAAATAGCTACAGTATCACAATCAGGAACAAGTATTGTAGTAAGTGGAGATATAACTGCACAAAACTTTTTTATTGGTGAGCAATATGAATTTGAATTTCAATTCTCACAACAATTCTTACAGGTAGCAGATAGTGGTGGAAGTAGAGTTTCAGTTAAAGAAGGAAGATTACAGATAAGAAATTGGTCTGTAAGTTTTAATGATACAGGATTTTTTACAACAGAAGTCACACCAGTAGGACGTAGTACCTCAAATTCTACATTTACAGGAACAGTAGTCGGTTCAGGACTAACAGGAACTGTAAATCTAGAAGATGGAGATTTTACTTTTGCAGTCCAATCTGAAAATGACAAATTAACAGTCAAATTAAAAAATAATAGTCACTTACCTAGCAACTTCATTAATGCAAGTTGGCAAGGTTTTTATGTCACTGCAAGTCAAAGAATTTAATGGTTTTCGTTTATCTACTCACGAAGATTGTCATTACTTAAAAGACAAACTTCGATATGCAGATATTCAAGAAATATTAGCTAATTCAGGTTCGACACCATACAATGTTTTACTAAAAGGGTATGTTGCTTCTGAAGTATGTTTCACAATTGTAGACACTGAAAATATACCTGTCGGTATGTTTGGAGTATCTAAAGAAGGTGCTATCTGGTTATTAGCTTCAGATGAAATCTATCGCATAAGATTTAGTTTCTTACGAGAAAGTAGAAAAGTGATAGATTTTTTAAATCAAAAGTATCCAACATTATGGAACTACGTAGATTGTAGAAATGAACTACATATACGTTGGCTCAAATGGTGTGGATTTAAATTTTTACGAAAAATTAACTACGGAGTTTTACAACTACCATTTTATGAGTTTATTAAAATATGTGTGAACCAACAACGGCACTCTTAATTGCTAGTGCAGGGTCGTCTTTCTTACAATACCAACAGGCGAAAGAAGCTCAAAAAGCTCAATTCGTTGCGCAGAAAAGACAGAATGAAATTGCTAGAGCAAATGCAATTAGAAGATATGCAACAGAACAATTAAAGATAAGACAAACAATTGCAAAAAGTTCTGAAAAAGGTTTTCAAGCAAACATTCGTTCTAAAGTAGCTAGAGCAAAATTCATAGCAGGTTCTGAAGGATTAGCTTTATCAGGTTCACAAGAAAGATTGATGGGTGATTATTATAGAGTTCAAGGTAATTATAATGCTTCACTACAAAGAAACTTAGGAATTAATGTTTCTCAATTTGAAAGAAACTTAGAAGCGATACAGTTTGGACAAGAAGCACAATCAACTTATTTACAACCACCTAATCCTGCATTGTTATTTGCTTCGTCTGCATTGAATGTTGCAAATACTTATTACAGTTTAGAATTTCAAAAAGAGAACGCAGGTCTAATGACCAACAAACAGAAGAACGCACAAACTAATTCTGTATCAGGAGTTTGGACATAATGGCTAAAAGAAGAATTAAACCAGAATTAAATCTGCAACCAGAATTACCACAAGTATTATCTGAAGACTTTAATTTATTTTATAAACCACAACAAGAACCTGAAATTGCAGGACTAAAAGAATTTACTGCTTCATTAGATAATTTTATATCTGACGCAGGAACTAAAATAGTTTTATCAAAAGAATTAAAACAAAAAGAAATTAATCAAGCACAAGCAGAAAAAGACTTTATAGAAAATAAAAATAAATTTAGAGACGCAGTTAAAAATGGAACAATAGATAAAACTGCTAATCCTTACTATATAGAAAAATATAAAGAATTAAGTTTAAATGAATTTGCTGATAGTTTTATTGATAAACTTGGTAAAGAATATAGAAATAAAAATGTAGCTAAAGACACAAGAGACGGTGCATTTAGTCAATTTTATAAAGCAGAATTAGATAAATTTATTAAAGAGAATAATTTAGGTTTCTTTACACCATTAGAATTAGAGAAAGGTTTTTTCAAAGAAACTACTTCTTATAGAAATATATTAGAAAATACTCATAGAAGTTCACAATTATCAGAATTTGAAAAAGACTTTGATAACAAAGTAGATAATAGAATTTATGGTATATTTGAGAAATTCAAAGATTTTGACCAATCACCATTAGGAGAATTTGATGATGGTGTTGATAAATATTCATTTTTAGCAAGTAAGATACAAAAAGAAGTCACTGAATTATTAGGAGTTGGTTATGACGCTTCAGATATAACTGACAGAATACTTGAAGGTATTGAGACATATGTCACTACAACTACAGACTTTGAGTATGCAAAAGAGATTGTAGAAAACTTACCAGACTTTATTCAAGGTGGAACTGATACCATTGCAAACATTGGTAAAGTTAAAAAGAAAAAAGAAGAACTTACAAAATTATTATTGGATAACGAAGAAGCTACTTTAAATAACGAAATTAAATTAAGAGAAGCAAAAGATAAAAAAGAATTTCTTTCGACTTATGATTTCTTAACTAATCAAGATGATGAATTTAATATTATAGAATATCGAAACGATAGTTCTAGAACTAATACAGAAATAAAAGCAATTGATACTTTTATAAATGACCAGAAGTTTGATGGTGGGAATAGTGATAGTCTTGTTATTATGGTTGAAATAGGTAAACTCTTAGAAGAAGGTAAATTTGATGAAGCTGAGGAGTTTGCTAGACAAAATTATTATAAAGGAAATATTAGAAAGTCTACATTCACAACAATAATTACTTCTGACATTCCTAACTATAGAAACTTTAAAGACAAACCTGTATTTGGAAATATTGAATTTACAGAAACTATTAAAGGTTTAGACGCACTTGTAGCTAGTAGTTCTGACTACGGAGATAAACTTCAAGCAGGACAAGCAAAGACTTATATCAATACAAGAATGTTAAGATGGTATAAAGAAAATGTTAAAAAGTATACGGTTGATGGTGAATTTCAATCAGAAGAATTTGAAACAGCTTTTATAAATCATTTTAGAAACATAATTGAAGTAATGAAGACTGCTAAGAAACCTGATGGTGACTTTGTATTCAAAGCATTACAATTTAATGAAACCCAAAGTAGTGGTGCAGTATTTGAAAACCTAGACACAACTTTAAAAAATATGAGTAAAGAGAATGGCAATAATTAGAAAAGCACCTAATGGTGAACTTGTTTCATTTCCTGACGGAACTACAGAACAACAAATTCAAGAAACATTTAATTCAGAACAATACCAATCAGCTAAGGTTATAGATAAACCTACAGAAGGTGGAGTATTATCCGATTTACCACCTGCATTAAAAAACAATTGGGCGTTTGATACTTTTGCAGTTGCACCGTATGAAGCGTCAAGAAAAGCAATAAATAGTGCAGTAGGTCTAGTAGAAGATTTAGGTGACACTTTAGGAGACAAGACTACTCTTGGTGGCTTTAGATATGGTAAAGACGCTAATAATGGATTGATTGAATACATTCCATATAAACAAGCAGTACAAGAAGCAGATAAAGTTGCAACATACGGAATACTCGCACCAATTACAGGTGCTATAGGTGTCAATGACGCTTTCAATATAAAAGGTTTCTTTTACGACCATACTAATCCTGACAACGATGACCATACAACAAGTATGTCTGGTAATTTTGTTGAAGGTATTGGTCAGTTTGTTATCGGATTTAAAGGTGCAGATAAATTATTTAAAATAGCAAAAGCACCAGTAGCTAAATCAACTCTAGGTGCATTTGGTCAAGCGTCAGCAAAAGGTGCTTTAGCAGACTTTACAGTATTCGATGAAAATTCAGGAAGAATGACAGATTTACTTGCTGAATATGCACCAGAAACTGTTGATAGTTATTTTGGATATTTAAAGTCTGATGTAAATGACGAATGGTGGGAAGCAAGATTTAAGAACACAATAGAAGGTCTAGGTTTAGGTTCAATAGCAGAAGCACTATTTAGAGGTGTTAGATTTGGTAAAGCTATTAGAGATAGAAAAATAGAAACTAAACAAGCAAAAGAAGACCAAGCATATTTAGATAAGACTAATAATGTTTTTGTTGAAGTAGGCGATAGATTAAATGAAGCGCAGACAATTAGTCAAAAGATGGATATTCTTAATACGGCTTTAGATGAAGCGTTTCCAAAGAAATTTAAAACAAAACAATTAAATCAGTCTCAAAGAATTAAAATTATAAATGATACTGTTAAATCAGGATTAAAAAATAATTTTGAAAGATGGAATAAAGGTGAGCTTACTTCAGAAGAAGCATTTAATATTCCTGAAGGATTTATTAATCTAGATACTTTTAAACTTAAAAATCCTAAGACAGGTAAAAATGAAGGTTTAACTATAGAAGGTGTTAGAACATTTAAATCTTTCTATGACGCTATAACTGCTACTAATACAAAATTAACAAAAAGAATGACTGATGAAGCAGTCAAAAGAAAAGCCATTAATGATTATGGTGGTGATGTAAACCAAGTATTTCAAGATTTTGCTAAGTTTGCAGATAATGTTGATAATACAAACTCATTAATATTTGCACACGAAGTTGCTTATACTTCATTGCTAAACGCATTTCCAAAATTCATAAGACAGTACAAAAAAGGAAACCGTACTAAAGGTGATATGGAACTTATGATGTTTATGATTGAGAATATGACAATCAATGCAAAAAGAGTTCGTACTGCAACTGGTAGAAATTTAAGAATATTTAATTTAACTAAAGAAGAATTTTTACAAGCTAAATACGTAGAAGAAGAATTTATAAACGCAAGAAACGCATACAAAAATTTCGGTGGTGGACAAAAAGGTTTTGATATGTTTCTTGAAAGATTAGGTAGAGCCGATAATCCAACAGTAGGTAGACAAGTTCTTAACTTTGCTCTTAAAAACAGAATGTGGAATGTGGCTAATGAAATATGGATTAACGCATTGCTATCATCACCAAAAACACAATTAGTTAATGCAGTATCTAATGGTGTAATAGGAATGATGAGACCAATGGAAGAAGCTATTGGAAGTAAAATATCAGAATTAATATCATTTAATGACCTTGATAAAGCAAAAGCATTTAAATTAAATACAGAAGAAGCAATAGCAAGATATGCAGGAATGGCAGAAAGTTTATCTGCTTCTTTAAAATATGCAGGTGTTGCTTTTAGAAATGGTGAATTAGTTTTACAATCAAAAGACGCAGGTGCTTCTAAGTTTGATACTTCTGTCACAAAAGAAGTTCCTGATTATTTAGGTGGTGCTATTGTTAGAACACCATCAAGATTTTTAAATGCTACTGATGAATTTTTTAAACAGATTAATTATAGAGGTAAACTTAAAGCACAAGCAGTTAGAGAAGCTAAAAAATTAGGTTTAACTAAAAAGACAGATATTAAAAAATACGTAGATGAATATATCAAACAAGGATATGACGAAACTGGATTAAGAGGAGTAAATGAAGAAGCATTAAGATATGCTGAAGAAAATACATTTACTAATGAATTAGTTGGATTTACAGATAAGTTTGCAGATTTAGTAAACTCTCAACCTTATTTAAAACAATTCTTTCCTTTCGTTAAAACACCTACAAACATTGCAAAAGCAATAGCAGACAGGTCTCCTTTGGCTTTAGCTTATAGATATGGAGATATACTAGGGAAAAGTGGTGACCCAGTAGCAATTGCAAAAGCAAGAGGTCAATTAGCAGTTGGAAGTATTATTTTAAGTGTAGCTTACATACTTGCACAACAAGGTAAACTACAAGGTCGAACTGGTAAGGTAGGAGAAAAGAATTTAGATATTTATAAAGACGCTGAAATTATCAGAATGAAAAAATCTGATTTAGGTTTCAAACCTTATTCATATGTCTTTGATGATGGAAGACAATTACCATTCGGACAACTAGACCCATACGGTGCATTACTTGGAATAATGGTAGACTTCGTAAGTGTCTATGACCAAATGACTGAAGAAGAAATCGAAAGATTTGGTGCAGATATGCAAATAATGATGTTGCAGAATGGTGGTAAAAATCCATTAGACTTCGGACAGAAAGCACAAATATTTTTAGGTTCAGGTTATGAAGCAGTCAAAAGAAATATCTTTAGTAAAACTTATTTAAGAGGTTTAGCAGATTTAGTTGAAGCATTTAATACTGAAGATGAAAGAGCAATGCAAAGATACCTTTCTCAAAAGATAGGAAGTTATGTTCCAAACATTGTTTATAAATTTGTTAATGACCCATACTATAGAGACGCTACAGGAATTATTGAACAAGTTAAAAATAGGACAGGAATGGGAACACCTTCTTCTCCTAGATACAATGCACTAGGTGAAGCACACAAAGATAAAGATAGTGGAATAAAAAGATTTATTAAGAACGCTATTAATCCTTTAGCTACTACACAAAAGCGAAGCGATATTATTGCTGAAGAAATAGTTAGATTAGGAAAAGGATTACCAGTCTTACCTAAGTTTATGGATTTAGTTGAATATGCTAAATATAAAAAAGGTAAAGTTTCTGCATACGATAGAATGAACCAATTGGTTTCTACTATTACAATTAATGGAAAGACATTACGTCAAGCATTAGAAGCAGAAATACAACTTGATAGTTATAAGAATAAGTCAGACCCAATAACTATAGGTAAAGGTATTACTGATAATGGCAGTAAATACGAAAGATTAAGATTTATCCAAAATCAATACATACAAAAAGCAAAAAGTAAATTTGAATTGGAAAAGAAAGACTTCTTATTTGTAGATAATGAAAAGCTAACTTTGAAAAAAGCTATAGCCAACAATAAAGCAAATAGTGAAACAATTTCTAGAAATAGAAATAACAAACAAATCTTAAAACTCAAACCGATAACTACATTCGGACTTAATTAAGGAATAACATATGTCATTTAACGCTAGAGTTAGCTATACGGCTAACGGCTCAAACGCTACGTTTGCAATTACGTTTGCTTTCTTAGATAGCACTCACGTAAAAGTATTTTTAGATGGAGTAGCAACAACTGCTTTCTCAGTGTCAGGAAGTAATGTAATTATGAATAGCAATCCTGCAAATGGGGTTGTGGTTTTAATTAAGAGAGAAACACCTACAGACGCTAGATTAGTAGACTTCCAAGATGGAAGTGTTTTAACAGAAAGTGATTTAGATAAATCTGCAGACCAAAACTTCTTTATTGCACAAGAAATAAATGACGAAAGTCAAAGTGCAATGAAGCTAGATAATAGTGATAGATTTGACGCTTTAAATAAAAGAATTATTAACGTAGCTGACCCAACGTCAGCACAAGACGCAGTCACTAAGAATTATTTAGAAACAGTTTGGTTATCGCCTAGTGATAAATCAAATATTAATTTAGTTGCAGGTATTTCAGGAATTTCAACTTTAGCTTCCAACAATGCCAATATTAATTTAGTTGCAACAAATATAGCCAATGTAAATGCAGTAGGTAATGATATTGCAAAAGTTATTGAGACTGCAAACGATTTACAAGAAGCTACTTCAGAAATTGATACCGTTGCTACGAATATTGTAAATGTAAATGCAGTTGGTACTGATATTGCAAATGTAAATACTGTTGCAAACAATATTTCAGGAGTAAATAGTTTTGCTGAAAGATATAGAGTTCAAGCAGGAGTACCAAGTTCAAGCAACGATACAGGAGACCTTGTCTTTGATACGACTGCAGGAAAATTAAAAGTATTTGATGGCTCGTCCTACCAACTTGCAGGTTCTTCAGTAAACGGAACTTCACAAAGATTTAAGTTTGTAGCAACTGCAAGTCAAACTACGTTTTCTGGTGCAGACGCTAACGGAAACACTTTAACTTATGATGTCGCTTCAGGAACTGCTTTTGCAGATATTTATTTAAATGGTGTCAAACTTGATACCTCAGATTTTACGGCAACAAACGGTACGTCAATTGTACTTAGTTCTGGTGCTTCGGTTAATGATATTTTACAAGTCGTTGCTTATGGCACGTTTTCACTTGCTTCTTTTTCAGCAGGTAATTTAACTTCAGGAACTTTACCAGTAGCTAGAGGTGGTACTGGATTAAATTCAGTATCAGGACAAGCAGGAAAAGCGTTGATAGTAAATTCAGGTGGAACTGCTTTTGAATTAGCTAATGCGTCTTCTGCAGAAGTTTATGGATTTATAAAAAGTTTTACACCAACAACTGTTATTTACACCGTCACTGTTCAAAGTGTTGGTGGTCAAAATAAATATTTTATTAATGGTGAACAACAAAAAACATTAGAATTATCAGAAGGTAATACGTATATCTTTAATTACCCATCAGGACACCCATTTAAGTTTTCAACGACTTCAGATGGTACTCACGGTGGGGGTTCAGAATATACAACAGGTGTCACTCACAACAGTTCAACCCAAGTGACGATTGTCGTAGCAAGTTCAGCACCAACGCTTTACTACTATTGCAATTCTCACTCAGGAATGGGTGGACAGGCGAATACACCAGTACCTGCTAATAATAACCTACAAGTTATCACAACCAATCAAGGTGTAGATAACATAACAAACACTCAGTACAATTCGTTTACGGATACACTGTTTAGTGCAAGTGGATTTACATTTAGCATTGACGGAACTACTGGGAACTTAATCGCAACAATATAAGGAGAAATATAATTATGGCGACAATAGATATAGGCAAAATAAAACCTGTATTCAAAGGTACTTACGACAATAGTACTGCCTATGTTTTAGATGACATAGTTTATTACAACGGCAGTTCTTATGTTGCAAAGACCTCAACAACAGGAAATCTTCCAACTGACGCTACGAAGTGGAACATACTCGCTTCTGGTTCTGGTGGAATTTATGACAGCACACTTTCAATCGGAACAGCAAATCAAGTATTAGCTGTAAATTCTGGTGCTTCAGCATTAGAATTTCAAGACGCTTCAGGTGGAAAAACTTTAAATGTCCACGCAGTTGAAAATAGTACAAGAGTATCAATGTCTCAATCATCAACTTATGATTATTTTAATTTTACTTACAATCAACAAAAAGCAAATAGTAAAATTAGATTAGAAGTTCAAATAATAGGTCTTGGCAATAATAATGGAGTTGTAGGATTAGACTTTCTTTATGATAATACACTTTATAGAGGTAGAGGTGCTTATGCCTACACAGCACAAAATAACTTTCATAATTTAACTGCTTTGGCTTATATTTCTGGTGCAAGTTCAACTGGAAATAAAACAGTTCAGTTTAGACATAGTCACGCAACTTCAACTGGCTCACCATTTAATGTTTTAAATCCAACATCTAGTGATGACAACAGATTAGTTAATACTACAAGCACAATGATTGTGACTGAATATGACTTTTAATATAGGAGAAAAATAAAATGGCAAAATTTGATATAGTAGTACAAAAGAGAAATAACTTTAAAGGTTATACTGGCGAACCACCAATTGATGAAGCTGAATACAATTCAAGAAAAGATGAAATGTTTGATGGCGAAGCACCAACTTGGACAGAAGTAAAATCTGAAATGGATAATATAATAGACCCAGAAACTTTAAAAGCTAATGCAAAAGCAAAGTTAATAGCAGGAGAGCCATTAACAGAAGCTGAAGCAGATACATTAGTAATCTAAAAAACTATCACAATTAAGGAGAGTTAGTAAATGTCAAGAAATAGAAATCTTGCCGATTTAATAAACGGTATAGACGCAAGTAAAATTACGACAGGAACTTTTGCAGACGCAAGAATAAGTTCTTCAAGCGTTTCACAACACGCACAAAGTTTTGATGATAATAAAATTGTCAATGATATTTCTACATTAGGGTTAAGAGTACACACGCAAGAAAATCTTAACGCTTCAAATACTAACTCGGCTTCCTTTGATGTATTTCAAGATAGTTCTGGAATTACGAATTTAACCAATGCTTCAAGAGATAGTGGTGAGTTTGTTTCATCAATCGGTACTACAACAGATAGCGATTTTGTTTTTGCTTTAGATTTTAGTACGTCAAGTGTTTCTGATGTAATTTCAGGTAGCACAGTTTCGGTTAATCAAGATGGTGGTGGTTTAGTTAGTGGTACTCGGTCAGGAAGTTTAGATACTTACACTACTAGGTGGGCAGGTGCTTCAAACGATTTTTTAAGATTTACAGATAGCGACACATTTAATTTTAGTGGCGACTTTGCAATTGATTGGCAAGTTTGGTTTCACGGTTCAACTGGAAGTGACAGACTTTGGAGTAAGTTTAATGGTTCTAATTATGAAATTTATTTAAGACCACAAGGAGAAACTTATTTAGCAGGTAGAGGTTCAGTAACAAATGAAACTGTTAGTCTTGACCAATGGTATTATTTTTGTGTTGAAGCTCACGGTTCTAACTTAAATCTTTATATGAACAATAATAGAGTACAACAAGCAACTCTTTCAAGCTCAACAAATACCAATACAGGTGCAAATTTATATCTTGGTGGTGCTTGGACAAATGACAGCACTACTGGAATACAATTTCCAAATTGTGAAATTGGTGGATTAAGATATAAAAAAGGTTCAGCAAGATACAATGGTGCGTCTACAATCGTAGCACCAACTACACCTTTAACAAATCAAATTTCAAGTGTAAGTGCAACTGGCTCGTTTGAGGGAGTTGCAATCACAGTTCCATCAACAAACAAGATGGGTGCAGTAATAACTTATCAAGACAATGCAGGTACTAACGCACTAAATACAGATATTATTTTAAAATTATCAGCAGACAATGGTTCAAACTATACGACTGCAACTCTTACTACTTTACCTGATTTTGCTACTGGAATTAAAATGGCGAAAGTAAATGACCTTTCAGTGACTGCAGGTACTCAATTAAAATATAAAATAGAATTTGCTAATCAAGCTAGTGGAAGTAAAGAAGCTAGAATAAGAGGGGTTAGCTTACAATACTAATGGCAAGAAAAAAGATTACTGCCAAACAGTTTGTTGAACAAGCTACAGGCGTAAGACTTTCTGCACACGAAAAATTATGTGCTGAAAGAATGAAAACTTTGAATGATAGTATTAATGAATTAAAGAGAGAAGTTAAATCTCTTAGACAAGACGTTTCCAAAGGTAAAGGTGCAGTAGCAGTTCTAGTATTTATAGGAACTCTCGTAGCTTCTATTGTTGGTTTCTTAAATTTTAAATAAGTGAAATATTTACTAATACTCTATATGTGCAGTATGAGTACTGGACAGTGTCCATCTAGTTCTATTTCAGGTTGGCAGTTCAACTCACACTATGACTGTATCAATGCAGGTTATGGTGTTGCACAAAAGACTTTTCAAAATTTAGCTGAATTAGAAGAATGGGATACTAACCATATAAACGAAAACAAAATAGTTGTTAAGTTTGAATGTAGAGAAGTAGGTGCAAAAGTATGAAAATAAATTCAGAAACAAATCTAAGTTTACCTATTCGTAATTTAGTAGCTTTGATTTTTGTAATTTGTTCTGGCTTGTGGGCTTACTTTGGAATTGTTGAAAGATTAAATACATTAGAAACTTCAAAGCAATTGATGGAAGCTGACTTATTAAAGAAAGCTGAACAGACACCTAGAAATTTAGAAATGCTAATGTTGATTGAGCATAACGCAGGTATTCTAGAGAAACATCAAGCAATGCTAGATGAAAATATTCATACAAAAGTTTTATTAAATGAAGCAACTAAGAAGATAGAAAAATTACAAGAAGACGTAGAAAAATTAATTAGAAATGGGAGTGGACACTAATGGTAGAGATTATGGCTTTATTAATGTTTGTTGGTGCAGAACAAAAATTAATAGAAATGACCTATATGCCTAGTGTCAAAAAATGTATTGAGAAAAAGAGAATAAGCACCAGAAATAGTAATGCTCTTTATATATGCTCAAAAGTAAAAGCAGAATTAGATGAAGATATGAAAATTATAAGAATAGAGAGAAATCAATGAGTGATAGTAAATTAAAAGAATTACACGGAGTTTTAGCACAAGAACTATTAAAGAGAGTAAAAGACCCAAAAGCAAAATCTGCAGATTTAAATGTAGCTAGACAGTTTTTAAGAGACAATGGAATAGACGCAGTTCCAACAGAAGATAACCCACTAGGAAAACTATTAGAAGAATTACCATTCGATGAAAAACGAAAAAATCCTGTCAAAAATAACTGACTTTAGGAATTTTCTATACATCACTTGGAAGCATTTAAATTTACCTCAACCTACTAAAGTTCAATACGATATAGCTGACTATATTGCTAATGGAGACAGTAGAATAATTATTAGTGCTTTTAGAGGTGTAGGAAAGAGTTGGATAACTGCAAGTTATGTTTTATGGCGTATCTTACTTAATCCAAACATTAATATACTTGTTGTATCTGCTTCAAAGAATAGAGCCGATGACTTTAGTACTTTCTGTTTAAGATTACTTCACGAAATGCCATTGCTTCAACATCTATATCCTAAAGACGACCAAAGACAGTCAAAGATTAGTTTTGATGTAAATACGGCTTCTGCTTCGCAACAACCAACAGTTAAGTCATTAGGTATTACTTCTCAAATTACAGGTTCACGTGCAGACTTAGTTGTAGCTGATGATGTAGAAACTTCAGGAAATACTCAAACTCAGTTTATGAGAGACAAGTTATCTGAAGCTATTAAAGAATTTGAAGCAGTAATTAAACCTGACACTTCTAGAATTATATATTTAGGTACACCACAAACAGAACAAAGTATTTATAATAAACTTCAAGAGAGAGGTTATAAGATTAGATATTGGACTGCTAGATACCCTAGTGAGAAACAAATAAAGTCTTATGGTTCTAATCTTGCGCCTATAATTAATAATACTTGGAATATAGAATTAATTGGTAAACCTACAGACCCATCAAGATTTGATGAAAAAGATTTATTAGAAAGAGAAGCTAGTTATGGAAGACTAGGTTTTAATATGCAGTATCAGCTTGATACTACGTTGAGTGACCTAAACAAGTTTCCACTAAAACTATCAGATTTATCAGTTATGAATTTAAATCCTGAGAACGCACCAGAAAAAGTTATTTGGGCTAGTTCTCCTGAATTACAACATAACGATTTACCTAACGTAGGACTACAAGGAGACGCTTATTATAGACCTATGGAAGTACAAGGTCAGTGGTTGCCTTATATATCTACAGTAATGGCAATTGACCCTTCTGGTAAAGGTTCTGACGAAACGGCTTATTGTGTCACTAAATTCTTAAATGGTAATATTTATTTAGTAGATATTGGTGGTTTCAATAGTGGTTATTCAGAACATACATTATCTAAATTAGTAGAAGTAGCTAAGAAGAATAAAGTTAATAAGATTTTAATAGAAGAAAACTTTGGTCAAGGAATGTTTGAAGCATTATTAAAACCTTATTTAATTAAAGAATATCCTTGTACTACAGAAATGGTTAGACAGACTTCTAATAAACATAGAAGGATATTAGATACATTAGAACCTCTAATATCTCAGCATAGAATTATTGTAGATAAAACAGTAATCAAAAAAGACTATGAAGGTACTAATATGTTGTACCCTCAGGAAAGCGCATTGAAGTATCAGCTTTTCTACCAAATAAGTAGATTACAAAAAGAAATACATTCATTGCCACACGATGACAGAATTGATTGTCTTCAGGTTGCTTGTCATCATTGGGTTCAGCATTTAGCTAAAGACCAAGAACTTTCATATAAACAAAGAAAAGAAGACTTACTTAATGCTGAAATAGAGAAATATTTTGGAGATAAAACAGAAAACAGTTGGATTAAAATAATATGAGTACAGTAAATAAATCAGGTAATTATACCAAACCTACTTTGAGAAAGCGTATATTCAGTAGAATACTCAATAGTGCTTCTTATGGTACTGCTAGTGGTAAATGGAGTGCAAGAAAAGCACAAGCACTAGCGAAAGCATATAAAAAAGCAGGTGGTGGATATAAAAGCTAATGTCACTTAAACAACCTCAAAAAGATTTGAAGAACTGGTCGGCTCAAAAATGGAGAACTAAATCAGGTAAAAAATCTAGTGTCACTGGTGAAAGGTATTTACCAGAAAGCGTAATAAACAGATTGTCCTCTAAAGAGTACGCAAGGACGACTGCAAAGAAAAGAAAAAACAGAACTAGAGCAAAGTATAGTAAGAAAATAGCTTCTATGGTTAGAAATGCTCTTAAAGTTGTTTGATTTTGATTTTTTAATTAAGTGCCACTATTAGGATACTACTATAGTTAAACTATAGTTAATCTTTATCCTTATATAAGTGCAACCAACAACATCTGACTATGAGTATATCTTATAGTAAATAAAGTTATGAACCACAAAGAACCAAAGGTAATCTATCTTAAAGCTCTTTTTTCAAAGAATAAAAGTAAAAAGAATGTAGAGAAAATAATAAAAGAATTTATTGTTCAGGCAGATTTTCCAAGAAAGAAACTCAAAGTTTCACCAGAAGTTAAATCTAAAATGGCTAGAGAGTTTATACTGAAGTACGCTAATGACTTTTTAGGTTATGCCGTAGAGTACTCAATGTTTGATAAGTTCTTTGACTTAAAAAGTTTTGACGAAAAAATCTGACAAGTTCACGTATATACACAAAATTTTTTTTACCCCCTCGACCCTATAGCAAAAATAAATGGGGGTACTACCCTGTATTGTATCCAATATACAATTTTTCTGCAGGAAACCGAGTGATAGTTTTGATTTACGTTAGTCTTCTAGACTACCGACAGACTTTTTTGTAGATTTTTTCTTTCAAAAAATTATTTCGTATTATCTCTCTCATTATCTGTTTTGAAACTTCAGGAACTTTGTGGTACTTACAGTTCAGTATGGTTAAGTTATTAAAAAAGAAAACATTAAAACAAAAGACTGAAGATAGACAAAAGGATTTAGAGAGAAGACTAGATATATTTCTTGGTAGACCTACAGTTAAAATAGATAGCAGTGTAAAGCTAGAGTACCATACAAAACCATTGTCACTTAAACAGACACACTGGATTGCTACCACTCAAAAGAGAGACAAGATGTTTTACTTTGAAGGTAAACTATTGTCTGCAGAAAATGAACAAAGAGTTATCAATTACAAGAAGTCAAACAAGATATACAAGGTCTGGTTAAAGAAACAACAAGACGCATTGGATAAATTAAAGAACGCAATCAAACCAAGAGCAATGTATGAAATGGAACAGGCATACCAGAAACTTGGAGAGCAAATAAGACAACAAGGTAATCCATTTAATCTGTCAGGTCAGATGATACAGATGGGTAAAGTAAGTGATGACTTATATCCAATGGGTTTGCTTTCTCCTACACCAAGTAAAGCCAAAGTTAAGCAACAGATAAATAGACTGAAGGCGCATTTACAAGGAGAAGATATATCAGTAGCTAATCACGGACTGAATAGTTTCTGCGACAGACACAAGATTAAAGACCCAGTAGATATGGTGATAA
This sequence comes from uncultured Pelagibacteraceae bacterium, assembly GCA_902540235.1. Classification (GTDB taxonomy): domain Bacteria; phylum Pseudomonadota; class Alphaproteobacteria; order Pelagibacterales; family Pelagibacteraceae; genus Pelagibacter. The sequence continues at coordinate 24,691 of CACBLI010000007.1, read as the reverse complement.
AGATGGCTAAGATGAAGAAGGAAGGTAAGCTATATGAAGACTACTTTACTATATCTTATCAGGACGCAGTAGCTATAGCAGAAAGCGTTGGTATGCTTCATCAAGAACTACTGGAAAGTGTGATAGATTATATAGCCAAGAGAGCCAAGCATTATAAGACTAATAATAATATAATGGCAGGAATTGCAGGTGAAACGCTTGTAAACTTATGGCTCAAAGCAGTCGAAGATAAAAAACCTGCTAAGTATACGCAGACAATGTTCTTCAATTCCAAAGCAAGAAAGGAATGGAGTAAACAATATAATTACGATTGGAAGGACTATAAAAGATTTCACGAACAATTTAAAAAGTGGATTAAAATATTTACTGCAAGAGCAACAAAGAAAAAAGAAATTGCAGATGGTGAGTTCGAAACTTACTTAGAATTTTTATCTCAAACAAATTCCAAAGGTTTGATTTAAGTTTCACGTAGAACAAAATCCGAAGTCAGTTCGGATAAAAAGTGACAATCCGATTTGTGTTCGGATTAAATTATGGGTTGCACCAATTGAATAATATTATTTTTGTGATTAAGTAAATCGCAGGAATGAGTTCCACTTATTTTGTTGCAATGACAGATAAGACTTGTTTTTAAATAATCAAGTGCGAACCTTTACTTCTTTCTATTCGTTGGAACTATTCCTTAACCAGAAAGATTAATTTGTTAGGAGTGCAATGAAAGCACAAAAAGAAAAGACGGAAACTTTAAAAATTCCTCAGGACTTATGGCAACGTATGTTTGATATAAGTATGGAGATTAGTCCTGATAAGAAAAACTTAATCAAGCCATTACCTATACTTGCAATTGCTATAAATCACCTACACGAAACGGCTCATACGAGAGGTGTTGCATTTGTTTCACAAAAAGAATTTGACGAAATAAAAGCAGAAGCAAAAGAGAGTGCTAGTAAGCACCTCAACTAAGGATAGGAATGATTATACAAGTAGTCAAAGAACTACCTGAGTTCGGTCATATGCTCGACACACAAGGTAAGGATAAGTTAGCGAAAGCATTATCTCAAACTGTAAGTGAGTTGAGCAAGAGACCTAAGATAGAACACAAGGTAGTCTTGTATCAAACACCTGAAGACGATTTAGAGTAATCGCTTTTGGGTTGTGACGAACAATAGATAGGAAACCGAGATTAATTTTTATCTATTTTTACGCAGTTTATATTGAGTCTAAATTGCAATTAATCCACAAGTTGAAAGTTTGCACTTGTGAAAAGCAAACAAATAACTTAATAATAGGAGTTAAGTATGGTTATAAATAAAGTAAAACTTTCGACTAGGTGCGTTATGAATATAGGTAGCGTAGTCTGCAAAGTATGGAAGGTCGTAAGATGTAAGTTGTGGAGAGATATAGATGATTTTGATTATTATATTTCAGACTTACGTTCCCAATATCCTAACACTTTAGTTTACACTGAAGCAGTTAGAGACCTACCTTACTACTGCAAAACCGTAGAAGTTGATGATGAGTATGAAAGGACTTCATCAATAAAAATAGGTGACGCAGTTATCCAATACACTTTCAATAAACTAAGACGACAAGGTCTAATAGAAGACAGTGAAGTAATTCCATTGTTTGAACATTACGACCCATATAAGTCTACGATTGAAAATGTGATAGCGCAGACAAAACTCTCTCATAACCGTCCTGATAAGTTGAAGGTTATAAAGTTAAATCGAAAGGAGAATAATGTCTTACAGTTGCACAACAAGTAATATTCACTTTGATAAAGTGTTTATGCAAGAAGTAGCAAAGTCTAAGGCGAAGACTTTTGGTAATGGTATTCCATTACAATTGGTCTTAACATTTAAGACACTCTCTTGTTTACCTGATGGTCAAGAATTAAACACTCAGGTTATAAGAGAATGGTATCACAAGTTTTTTGGAGTTGTGATTTCCTTGTCTTCAATATCTCGAAATGTAAGTGATTTACATACTCTTGGTTTTGTAGAAAGAGTTGTAAATCCATTCGAGAATAGAAGATTAAGTTGGATTAAATTAACACCAACAGGAAGAAGACTTCAAAAACTCTTTATCGGAACTACGTCAGATTGGAAAGATGTGCCGAAGTTGAAGATAGAGAACCAACTAAAAACTGCAAGGAGTATAAAAATATGAGACAAGCAGTAAAAGCAAAAATCCTTGAAGCATTACCGAAAGGTATAACTTTAAGGCGTGATAATTCTTTATGGGTATCTAAGTATAAAGAGTACCACGTAAACGGTGAGAAGAAGTCGAAGCGTATGACTGAAACCGTAAAGTTAGATATTGATAATACAATGTCTGACGCTAAACAGTTGGAGAAGTTTGAGGAAGCACTTGGTAAAGCAATCAAGGTGAAGTCTCAAATGAAAGACCGTTTAGCAAACAGAAGTTTCCTTCTGACTGATAATGTAAAGATTAAGGGTGAAGCATATATCAATAATCTTTATCAAGACCTAGTTAGATTGGATACTTGGAAAGGAAAGCACGGTGAAACTGTTGCTAGTTATGCTAAAGATATATTGGCTTTCTTTAAGGACAGGGAAAACTTAAATCCTAAACTTAAAGATTTTCACGATGTATTTACTTTAGCTGACTTTAAGAAATGGGCGATTGTTCATTCAGCACAAAAGAGAATGAATAATTATAATTCTTGTAGCACTAATACCGTGAACAAACGATTAGGTTTGTTAAGGCAACTAACTCAATTTGCAATTAAACAAAGACTGTTTAGTCTTGATGATTGTATTGACCCAAGTGCTAAAAACTATGGGATACAAGATGAGAGACGTGCTGAGAGTAAACCTAAACCTGCCTTATCAATTGCAGAAGAACAAACATTATTAAAAACCATTCAGAAGTACGAAGATGGTTATTTTTATGATGTGATAGTTTTTGCACTAGATACAGGTGTACGTCACGATGGAGAACTAAATAGAATAACACCAGAACAAATTGATTTTGGTAAAAAACATTTAGTCTTCAAAAGACCTAAAACTGGTAAATGGTCTACTATACCTTTAACTGAAAGATGTATGGAGATATTAAAAAGAAGACGTGAAGTTGCTATGAAGAATGTAGGCAACCGTTTCTTTCCTATATCTAAATCTTCTTTAAGACATAACTGGTATAAGTATATCAAAGTATCAGGATTAAATGATGAGTATACACCTTACTCAACAAGACACACTTTTATTACTAGGTTAGTAGAAGCTGATGTAAGTCCAAAAGCAGTTCAGCATTTAGCAGGACATAAGTCTATTGAGACTACACTTCAGTACTACACGCATAGTACAAATGAGGTGCTTGAAACTGCTATAACTAAATTAGAGGAATACAAGAAAGTTAAAGCTAAAAAAGCTGAAGTATCACCTTTGATTGGTCACAATAGTAGAAAGGTGTTGAAGTAAAGAGAATGATGAGTATAACTTCCAAATTGTCAATGTTCTGGGCGAGTGGTGGAACGGTAGACACGCCAGTCTTAGGAACTGGTCTCGAAAGAGGTGGAAGTTCGAGTCTTCTCTCGCCTACCATTGGTCAAAGAATGGATACAATGATGGATACAAAACTGTATTCATTGATACAATGGGTGAAGAAAGGAGTGTTGGTAGTTAAAGGTTTTGTAAGATACGTTAGTCTTAGGAACCAATAGAGCAATCTGTGAAGGTTCGAGTCCTTTTCGCCCTACCACTTAATAAAATTTATGAAAGTAACTGTAGAAAATAAAAAAGGTTTAAACAAAGATCTTAAAGTATTCGTTGATAAGAAAACCATGAGTAATTACATGGACGAGAAATATGAGGAAATAAAAGGAACAGTTAATTTAAAAGGTTTTAGACCAGGCAAAGTTCCTAAAGAAATTCTAAAAAGACAATTTGGTAAGGCTGTCTTTGGTGAAGTTTTAGATAAGGTTATTAAAGAAACTTCAACGAAGGCATTAGAGGAAAATAAAATTAAACCTGCTGGACAACCAAAATTAGATCTTAAAACCTACGGGGAAGACAAAGAACTTGAATATATAATTTCTGTAACAGAACTTCCTAAAGTTGAGATTAAATCTATAGAGAACATTAAATTTAACGAATACAAAGTTAAAATTGATGAAAAAGAAACTGATAAAAGAATAAATGAAATTGCAAAAAATCAACCTAATTTCAAAGAGTCTCCCCAAGATAGTAAAGCCAAAGAGGGAGACCTAGTAATATTTGACTACAAAGCAACAGTTGATGACAAGCCATTTAAAGGAGATGAAGGCAAGAATACACAATTAACATTAGGCAAAGATTTGTTTTTAAAGGGTTTTGATAAACAATTAATTGGTGTAAAAAAAGGTGACGAAAAACTAGTTGAAGCTATTTTACCAGAAAACTTTCCAGAAAAAGATTTAGTAAATAAAAAAGCGAAGTTTAATTGTAAGATTACTTTAATCAAACATCCTGAAAAAGTAGTTATAGATGATGAATTTGCAAAAAATTTAGGAGCAAAAAATTTAAAAGATTTAAAGTCGCTGATATCTAAACAAATAAACGATGAGTATAAAAATTCATTAGATAGACTCTCAAAAAATCAAATTTTAAAGGAAATAGAGAAATTTAAAGTAAACGAGATTCCAGAAAATTTAATTGGAGAAGAAGTAAAGATACTTTCGCAAGGCATGAAAGAAGAAGATGCAAAAAAAAGTAAAAAGAATTTTGAAGAAGTTGCAAAAAAAAGAATTAAAGTAGGTTTAATACTCAATGAATTTGGCGAACAAAATAAAATTAGTGTTACAGAGCAAGAATTACAAGCAGAAGTACAAAAACAAATAAGAATGATGCCTGGGCAAGAAAAAATGGTAATGGATTTTTATCAAAAAAATAAATCAGCCTTGGCAAGTTTAAGGGGCACCGTTTATGAAGAAAAAATCATATCTGCTATCAAAGAAAAAGCAAAAGGGAGCTTAAAAGAAGTCACAAAAGATGAGGCTGAAAAAATTTTGAAGGAGTCACAAAAAACAGAGAATAATGTCTTAAATGAGAAAAAAGATTCAAATAATAAAAAAGTAGAAGCAAAAAAATCTCCTACCAAAAAAACTTCAGTAAAAACAGCTAAATCAAAACCTAAAACAAAAAAAGTTAGCAAAAAGTAAGCACAAGTTGTATAAGTAAAACGAATCAACTTATGACAACAAAAATTGCTGAACACATGAACACTCTTGTCCCTATGGTTGTTGAACAATCTAACAAAGGTGAAAGAGCCTATGATATTTATTCTAGACTTTTAAAGGAAAGAATAATTTTTTTAACTGGTCAAATTAATGATAACGTTGCTTCATTAGTAACTGCACAACTTTTGTTTTTGGAAGCTGAGGATCCTAAAAAAGAAATTTATTTTTATATAAATAGTCCAGGCGGGTTAGTAACAGCAGGTTTAGGTATTTATGATACAATGCAATATATCAAACCAGAAATTTCAACTTTATGCATTGGTCAAGCTGCATCAATGGGGTCTTTTTTATTGGCTGCAGGTAGTAAAGGTAAAAGATTTTCATTACCAAATTCTAGAATTATGGTTCATCAGCCCTCAGCCGGTTTTCAAGGGCAGGCCACAGATATTGAAATTCATGCAAAAGAGGTTTTAGATTTAAAAAAAAGATTGAATGAGATTTACTCAAAACATACAGGTAAATCAGTTGAAGAAATAAAATCTGCTCTTGAAAGAGATAATTTTATGACAGCTGCTGTTGCAAAGGACTTTGGATTGGTAGATGAAGTTGTTGAGAAAAGATCTTAAAACACTACATATTGTAACAACTAATAATAGAACTTGATAACACAAACTCCTTTATAATAAAGTATTAGTATTGATTCGTTTAAAATTATGAGCACAAATAATAAAAATATTCTTTATTGTTCCTTTTGTGGAAAAAGCCAACATGAAGTCAGAAAACTTATTGCTGGACCTACAGTATTCATATGTGATGAGTGTGTTGAGCTTTGTATGGATATTATCAAAGAGGAGAACAAAGATACATTTGTGAAACACCAGGATGGGTTGCCATCTCCAAAAGAAATTTGTACAGTTTTAGATGATTATGTAATTGGTCAAGGACATGCAAAAAAAGTTCTCTCTGTTGCAGTTCACAATCATTACAAAAGACTAAATTATGAGAATAAAACAAGTAAAAATGTCGAACTCTCAAAATCGAATATTCTTCTTGTGGGACCAACAGGCTGTGGAAAAACTTTACTAGCACAGACTTTAGCAAGAATACTTGACGTACCTTTTACAATGGCTGATGCAACAACTTTAACTGAAGCGGGTTATGTTGGTGAAGATGTTGAGAATATTATATTAAAACTTTTACAGGCAGCTGACTACAATGTAGAAAAAGCTCAAAGAGGAATTGTTTATATTGATGAAGTAGATAAAATTAGTAGAAAGTCAGAAAACCCATCTATAACAAGAGATGTTTCAGGCGAAGGCGTTCAACAGGCGTTACTTAAAATTATGGAAGGTACAATTGCAAGTGTTCCTCCTCAAGGTGGAAGAAAACATCCTCAGCAAGAATTTTTACAGGTGGATACTACAAATATTTTATTTATTTGTGGTGGAGCTTTTGCAGGTTTAGAAAAAATTATTTCGCAAAGAGACAAAGGTACATCAATTGGATTTGGTGCTGATGTTAAAAATACTCAAGATAAGAAAACGGGTGAGTGGATGAAAGCATTAGAGCCAGAGGATTTATTAAAATATGGTTTAATACCTGAATTTATCGGACGACTTCCAATGATTGCGACATTAGAGGATTTAGACATTAAATCTTTAATTAGAATAATTCAAGAACCAAAAAATTCCTTAACAAAACAATTTCAAGAATTGTTTAAATTGGATGGAGTTAAATTAACTTTTAAAGAAAATGCTTTAAAAGAAATTGCTACAAAAGCAATCAAGAAGAAAACTGGAGCTAGAGGTTTAAGAGCAATAATGGAAAACATTTTATTGAAAACCATGTATGAATTACCAGGAATGGAAAATATTCAAGAGATAATTGTTGATGCGAATTCTGCAAAAGGACTTTCAGAGCCAATATTGATTCATTCAAAAGGTGATTCGAGCTCAGTTAAATCTAGTAAAACAACAGCGGCTTAATATCCTTAATAAGTCATAAAAATCTATTGCAATATTTTATTTAATATCCATATTTAGCATATGGATATCAAATTTACATTACCGCTATTACCTTTGAGAGATATTGTAGTATTTCCAAGTATGGTAATTCCTTTGTTTGTTGGGCGAGATAAATCTATCTCAGCACTCAACGAGGTGATGAAGAAAGAGAAGAAAATTATTCTAGTAACACAAAAAAATTCAGAAATTGATGACCCTAAGAAAAATGATATTTTTTTACAAGGTTGTGAAGGTAATATTTTACAACTTTTAAAACTTCCAGATGGGACAGTAAAGGTTTTAGTTGAGGGTATGAAGAGAGTAAAAATTCTTGAATTTAATGACAATGAAAATTTTATAACTTGTGATTATTCACATGCTAAAGATGAAAATGAAAAAGATGAGGATCTTTACCCATTAGCTGTTACAGCTTTAAGAAGATTAGAAAAATTAACATCAATAAATAAAAAAATTTCTAGCGATACTATAAACAACATAAAGCAATTAAAAGATCCATCTCAGATTGGTGATAATATAGCTTCACATTTGTCAGCTTCTATTTCAGAAAAACAACAAATTTTTGAAACTTTAGATATTAAGAAAAGACTTAATTTAATAATTAAGATCATGGAAAATGAAACAAGTATTATTGGTGTTGAAAAAAGAATTAGAGGTAGAGTTAAAACTCAAATGGAAAAAACCCAAAGAGAGTATTATTTAAACGAACAACTCAAAGCGATCCAAAAAGAACTTGGCGAAATTGAAGACGGTAAAGATGAAAGTGCAAATCTAAATAAATCTATTCTAAAAGCTAAAATGCCTAAAGATATTGAAAAAAAATGTCTTCAAGAATTGAAGAAGTTAAAAAACATGAGTCCCATGTCAGCAGAAGCTACAGTTGTGAGAAACTATCTTGATTGGATGATAGATTTGCCATGGTTTAAAAAAAGTGAAGTTGATATTGATTTGAATAAAGCCCTCAATATTTTAGACAAAGATCATTTTGGATTAGAAAAAATTAAAGAAAGAATAATCGAATTTTTAGCTGTTCAAAAAAGAATGGGCAAAATAAAAGGACCTATTCTGTGTTTAGTAGGACCCCCTGGTGTTGGCAAAACTTCCTTAGGAAAATCTATTGCCAAAGCTACAAATAGAGAATTTGTTAGAATGTCGGTTGGTGGCATGAGAGATGAAGCTGAAATTAGAGGACATAGAAGAACCTATATAGGATCATTACCTGGCAAGATAATCCAAATGATGAAAAAAGCTGGAACTAAAAATCCACTTATACTTTTAGATGAAATAGATAAAATCGGAAACGATTATAGGGGAGATCCCTCGTCTGCTTTGCTTGAGGCGTTAGACCCAGAGCAAAACACAAACTTTAATGATCATTATTTGGAAGTTGATTATGATCTATCAGATGTAATGTTTGTCACTACTGCAAACACATTAAATATTTTACCTCCATTACTAGATAGAATGGAGGTGATTAGATTGGCAGGATATACTGAAGATGAAAAACTAAATATTGCAAATAAATACTTATTACCAAAGCAGATAAAAGATAATGGCGTCAAAGATCAAGAAATGAAGCTTGGGGATGATGTTATTAAAGAAATAATCAGAAATTATACAAAGGAGTCTGGTGTTAGAAATTTAGAGAGAGAAATCTCAAAAGTTGCTCGTAAGGTTGTAAAAAAAATTGTTTCGGGAGAAAAAAAAGAGGTAGTAGTAGAGAAAAAAAATCTCCAAGATTTTCTCGGTGTAGCAAAATATAAGTCTGGTGAATTAGAAAGTGAAAATAGAGTAGGTATAGTAACTGGTTTAGCTTGGACAGAATATGGGGGTGAAATTTTAAAAATTGAAACTGTCACAATGCCAGGCAAAGGCAGAATGCAAATCACAGGAAAACTTGGTGATGTAATGCAAGAGTCGGTCAAAGCAGCAAAGTCTTTTGTGAGATCGAAATGTTTAGAATATGGAATAATACCTCCTTCATTTGAAAAAAAAGATTTTCATATACATGTTCCAGAGGGAGCAACTCCTAAAGACGGACCATCCGCTGGGATTGGTATGGTCACTTCTATAGTATCGTCTTTAACAAATATCCCAGTAAAAAAGGATATTGCAATGACGGGTGAAGTTACGATCACAGGACAAGTCCTTCAGATTGGTGGATTAAAAGAAAAATTATTGGCAGCTCACAGAGCTGGAATTAAAGAAGTTTTAATTCCAAAAGAAAATGAAAAAGATTTAGTGGATATGCCAAAAAAGATTACTGATGAGATTAAAATCACACCGATTGAATATGCAGATGAAGTTTTGAAAATTGCTTTAACAAAAGAACTAAAAAAAACAGATTGGGTTGAGGTTGATTTAACCAAAAAAGACGATAAATCTCAGGCTAGTATACAATAATTAAATATTTCATAGTTCATAATTTTTTGTAAGATTTTTATATATCATTTGTGTTATTGTCTTAATATATGAAAAAAATAATCGGAAAGCCTTTAGAAACTAATAATAAACTCATTGCTTTAATTGAAAAATTAAAAATTAATAATTTTTATTTAGAAAATAATAAAGATTTTAGAGATCGTATTCTTGAAGACATCGATATCAAAGATGAGGTTTTAGATATTGGTAAAGCAATGAGAGATAAACATGAAAAGATTATTTGCAAAAATATAGAGACTTTAGACGTTAATGATTTCGGATCATATCCGGATATAGTATGTGATATATGTTCTGAGGTAACAGAATTAGAAAATAAGTACGACAAAATTATTTGTATAGCTATCCTTGAACATGTTTATGATCCATTTAAAGCAGTTTCAAATTTAAAAAAAATGCTAAAGGAAAATGGAAAAATTTACGGATATGTGCCATATCTTTTTTATTATCATGCACCTTCAGATTTAAAATTTCAAGATTACTTTAGATTTTCAAAAGATGCTTTAGCTTATTTATTCAAAGATTTTAACTATGTTGAGCTGTATCCTGTTAGGGGAAGAATATCATCATCATTCAATATGATGTTTGCAGGTAGATGGAAAAAATATATGGAAAAAACAAATATTAACATTTATTTAGATAAGCTTTCAAATAATGAAAAAAATCTTAAACAATGTAGTGGTTTTAATTTTATTGTTAAAAAATAATTTTTTAGCCATTTTTAATAATTAATTGAACTTGACCTTGTTGTACTAATAGATATAAGACAATATTTTTGGTTAAGGGCGGTTAGCTCAGTTGGTAGAGCATCTCGTTTACACCGAGGGGGTCAAAGGTTCGAGTCCTTTACTGCCCACCAAAAGAATCAAAAGTGGGGGTGTAGCTCAGTTGGTTAGAGCGATCGCCTGTCACGCGATAGGTCGAGGGTTCGAGTCCCTTCACTCCCGCCACTTTCCTGCAAACGGCTAATAATATTTATGAATTAAGCCGTATATTTTGAAGAATGTGACCTAACACCACTTCATCTGGCTATAAAAAATGATATATATTCGACCATGACTGCGGATTTTTTAAAAGATTATTTACCAATAATATTGTTCTTAATTATAGCGTTAGGTTTAAGCTGTGCTTTTATAGTTATTAATTTCATCTTATCTCCAAAAAATCCAGATCCTGAAAAGTTATCAGCTTACGAATGTGGTTTTGAACCATTTCAAGACTCAAGAATGGAATTTGATGTAAGATTTTATCTTGTTGCAATACTTTTTATTATTTTTGACCTTGAAATTGCATTTTTATTTCCTTGGGCAATTTCTTTGGGAAATATCGGTATTTTAGGTTTTACGTCAATGATGATTTTTTTATTCATACTAACAATTGGGTTTATTTATGAATGGAAAAAAGGTGCATTAGACTGGGAATAAAATTTTTTAAAATGAATAACAAATTAGATAAAGTTCCTGATGAGTTTAAAAAACTTGCAGAAGATTTTGGTAAGAACGGTTTCATCACAACTTCTTTAGAAAATTTAATTAATTGGTCAAGATCTGGCTCTTTACATTGGATGACCTTTGGGCTTGCTTGTTGTGCAGTGGAAATGATGCAGACTGCAATGCCAAGATATGATCTTGAAAGATTTGGCGCTGCTCCAAGAGGATCACCAAGACAGTCCGATGTTATGATTGTTGCAGGAACTCTAACAAATAAGATGGCACCGGCATTAAGAAAAGTTTATGATCAAATGCCTGAACCTAGATATGTTATATCGATGGGAAGTTGTGCTAATGGCGGAGGTTATTATCATTATTCCTATTCTGTTGTTAGAGGTTGCGATCGTATTGTACCTGTTGATGTTTATGTGCCAGGGTGCCCACCTTCAGCTGAAGCTTTATTATATGGAATAATGCAACTACAAAAAAAAATTAGAAACAAAGGTTCTTTTAACAGATAAAATGAAAAATTTAATTGATTTAGAAAAAAAAATAAATTCAGAACTTACAACAAAAATAAATAAGACTTATGTAAAACATGAACAAGTTTATGTTGAAATTGATAAGGAAGATTTAATTGAAGTAGTTTTATTTATAAAAACGGATCAAGATATTAAATTTAGACAACTTATTGATATTACAGTTGTTGATTACCCAGAGGAAACTAAAAGATTTAAAATTGTATATTTGTTTTTAAGTCATGAATTTAATCAGAGAATGATTTTAAGTTATTTTATTAACGAGAACGAAGTTATATCTTCCTTAACTTCTATTTTTCCATCAGCTAATTGGATGGAAAGAGAGGTATTTGATATGTATGGTGTAAACTTTAAGGACCATCCAGATTTAAGAAGAATACTTACAGATTATGGTTTTGAGGGACATCCGCTTAGAAAAGATTTTCCTCTGACTGGTCATACAGAGGTAAGATACAGTGAAGAAAAAAAAAAAGTTGTTAATGAACAAGTAAAATTAGAGCAAAACTATAGAAATTTTGATTATGAAAGTCCTTGGGAAGGAACAGAATATATTAAAGAGATAACAGAGACTAATGACAAAAAAAATTAAAAATTTAAATTTAAATTTTGGTCCACAACATCCTGCAGCTCATGGTGTGCTAAGACTGATACTAGAACTAGATGGTGAAGTTGTTGAAAAAGCTGATCCTCATATTGGTTTACTGCACCGTGGAACAGAAAAATTAATAGAGAACAAAACATACATGCAAGCCGTTCCTTACTTTGATCGACTTGACTATGTTGCACCCATGAACCAAGAACATGCTTTTGCTTTGGCTATTGAGAAAATTTTAAAAATTGATGTGCCAATAAGAGCTCAATATATAAGAGTAATGTTTTGTGAGATTGGGAGAATATTAAGTCATATATTGAACGTTACTACTCAAGCCTTAGATGTGGGTGCTTTAACTCCATCATTGTGGGGTTTTGAGGAAAGAGAAACATTAATGACTTTTTATGAACGTGCCTCTGGATCAAGATTACATGCAAATTACTTTAGAGCCGGTGGTGTCCATCAAGATTTACCTGCTGGTTTAGAAAAAGATATTGCAAAATTTTGTGAGACCTTCCCAAAAATAATTGATGATTTAGAAAATCTTTTAACTGATAATAGAATATTTAAACAAAGAAATGTCGATATTGGAATAGTTTCAAAAGAGGATGCGCTCGATTATTCTTTCAGTGGTGTGATGATTAGAGGGTCAGGTATTCCATGGGACCTTAGAAAATCACAACCATATGATTGTTATAATCTATTGGAATTTAAAATTCCTGTTGGTAAAAATGGCGATTGTTATGATAGATACTTGTGTAGAATTGAGGAAATGAAAGAGAGTGTTTCAATTATTAAGCAGTGCCTAGCAAAAATGGAAAAAGGACCTATCAAAACCTTTGATGGAAAAATATCTCCTCCATCAAAAGCTGAAATTAAACAATCAATGGAGGCTTTAATTCATCACTTCAAATTATTTACAGAGGGTTATCGTGTGCCTAAAGATGAAATTTATACTGCTGTTGAGGCACCAAAGGGTGAATTTGGAGTATATTTAATTTCTGATGGGTCAAGTAAACCTTATAAATGTAAAATTAGAGCCCCAGGGTTTTCACATTTACAATCAATGGACTATTTAATAAAAGGTCATATGTTAGCCGATGTTCCTGCCGTACTCGGCTCTCTTGATATAGTTTTTGGAGAGGTTGATAGATGAGTTTAAAGAAACCAGCAAAAAATCAACCTGATAATTTTGAGTTTAATTCTTCGTCATTAGAAGTAGCAAAAAATATTATTGCTAAGTATCCATCAGGGAAACAACAAAGTGCAGTAATGGCATTATTATACATAGCTCAAAAACAAAATGATAATTGGATACCTTTGGCAGCAATGAAGTATATCGCAAAATTTTTAGAGATGCCATATATCAAGGTTTATGAAGTTGCCACTTTCTATAGTATGTATAATTTATCACCTGTAGGTAAATATTTTGTCCAGGTGTGTACTACCACTCCATGTATGATAAGAGGAGCAAATAAACTTGTTGAGGCATGTAAAGAAAAAATTTCTGAGAATGAGCGTGAACTCTCAAATGATAAAAGCTGTTCTTGGATGGAAGTTGAGTGTTTAGGGGCATGTGTTAATGCTCCTATGATGCAAATCAATGATGATTATTTCGAAGATCTTGATAAAGAAAAAACTTTAGAAATTTTAGATAAAATACTAAATGGAGAAAAACCGATGCCTGGCTCATATAGAGGCAGGGTAAACAATGAACCAGAAAACAATAGAAAAACATTAATGGATTTAAAAAATGCTTAAAGATAAAGATAGAATTTTTCAAAATTTATATAATGATTTAGGTCCGGACTTAGATTCATCACAAAAAAGGGGTGATTGGGTCAACACTAAAGAAATAATTAATAGAGGTAGGGATTGGATAATAAATGAAATTAAAGAGTCTCAACTTAGAGGAAGAGGTGGAGCTGGTTTTCCAACAGGTCTTAAATGGTCATTTGCACCTAAAGATGTTGGGTCCAGACCTCATTACTTAGTGATAAATGGTGATGAGTCAGAGCCAGGAACTTGTAAAGATAGAGATATTTTGAGATTCGAACCACATAAATTAGTTGAAGGTTGTTTGATAGCTTCTTATGCAATTCAGGCACACGTTTGTTATATTTATATAAGAGGAGAATATTTTGTAGATGGACAAAAACTTCAGGCAGCAATTGATGAAGCGTACAAAAAAAAATTATTGGGTAAAAATGCAGCTGGAACTGGATGGGATTTAGATATTTATATTCACTATGGTGCTGGTGCTTATATTTGTGGTGAGGAAACTGCATTGCTAGAAAGTATAGAAGGAAAAAAGGGCCAACCAAGATTAAAACCACCTTTTCCAGCATTAATTGGTCTTTATGGTTGCCCAACAATAATAAATAATGTCGAGACAATAGCGGTAGTTCCTACAATACTTAGAAGAGGTGGAAAATGGTTTGCATCTTTAGGAAGAGAAAAAAATACAGGCACAAAAATTTTTTGTATTTCTGGAAATGTCAATAATCCTTGTAATGTTGAGGAAGAAATGAATATTCCCTTAAAAGAGTTAATAGAGGTTCATGCTGGTGGTGTTATTGGTGGTTGGGACAACTTACAAGCTGTAATTCCAGGTGGATCATCAATGCCGTTAATACCAAAAGATAAATGTGAAACATTAACAATGGATTTTGACACTTTAGCGGCAGAAAAAAGTGGATTAGGTACAGCAGGTGTAGTTGTTATAAATAAAGATCAAGACATAATAAAATGCATGGCTAGAATTGCTAGATTTTATAAACATGAAAGTTGTGGACAGTGCACACCTTGTAGAGAGGGCTCTGGTTGGATGTGGAGAATGCTGGAGAGAATGGCAAAAGGGGAAGCATCAAAAGATGAAATTGAAATGTTAAGCGATGTAACAAAGCAAATTGAAGGTCATACAATTTGTGCTTTTGGTGAAGGATCATCATGGCCTGTTCAAGGTTTATTACGACATTTTAAGGATGAGATTAAAAAGAGGAATAAATTTGATCCAATTGTAAAAGAAAATAAGAATATTCCTTATTTAGTAGATCAACACTTATTAGATAAAAATGCTTAAGTTAAAAGTAAACGATATTGAAGTCGAGGTTGAAGAAGGACTTACTGTTCTTCAAGCTTGTGAGAAAGCTGGAGCAGAGATACCAAGATTTTGTTATCATGAAAAATTATCAATTGCGGGTAATTGTAGAATGTGTTTAGTTGAAATGGAAAAGTCTCCAAAGCCAATAGCATCTTGTGCAATGCCAGCAGCAGATGGAATGGTAATAAAAACTAATACGCCCAAAATCGAGAAATCAAGAAAAGGTGTTATGGAGTTTTTATTAGCAAACCATCCTCTGGACTGTCCTGTTTGTGATCAAGGAGGAGAATGTGATCTTCAAGATCAATCGATGTTTTATGGAATAGATAAATCTAGATTTAGAGAAAATAAAAGAGCAGTACCAGATAAGAATATGGGCCCATTGATTAAAACTCAGATGACTAGATGCATTCATTGTACACGTTGTGTAAGGTTCGCAACTGAAGTGGCTGGTGTTCCTGAGTTAGGTGCAATCGGAAGAGGTGAAGATATGCAAATAACCACGTATTTGGAGCAATCAGTTCAATCTGAACTATCTGGAAATGTAATTGATCTTTGCCCAGTTGGAGCTCTTACATCTAAACCTTATGTATTTGAGGCAAGACCATGGGAATTAAAAAAAACCGAAACAATTGATGTAATGGATGCTGTTGGATCAAATATCAGAGTTGATACATATGATTGGGAAGTTAAAAGAGTTTTGCCAATTATTAATGAAGATATTAATGAAGAATGGATTTCAGATAAAACAAGATACGCATGTGATGGATTGCTTAATCAAAGATTAGATACACCTTATATAAAATATAATAAAAAATTTGAAAAAGCCTCTTGGAAAGAGGTTTATAATATTATCAAATCTAAAGTAGAGAATACTGATAAAGACAAAATTTGTGGTTTTGTGGGAGATCTTACAAATATGGAGACAAGTTTTATTTTCAAAGAATTTTTAGAAAGAACAATTAATACTAATAAATATGATTTTAGACCAAAAAAAAGATTAATAAATAATTCAAAAAGAGAAAATTATTTATTTAATTCTACAATAAACGGTATTGAAAAAGCAGATCTAATTTTATTAATTGGCACAAATCCACGATTTGAAGCAACAATGCTTAATGCTAGAATACGAAAAGCATTTGTGAATAATAATACAAAGATTATCTCTTTAAATAATATTGGTGAATTAACTTACGAATATCAAAGTTTAGATGGAAACACTAAAACTATCAAAGATATTATTGATAATAATCATGAAATATCTGGAGAAATTATTAATTCAAAAAATCCAATGATTATTCTTGGAGAGTCCTTTCAAAAGTTAAAATCAGCAAATTATTTATTTAATTCTTTAGAAGAGTTTTTGTCTAAAAATAATAAATTTACACAAGATTGGAGTCCTTTAAATTTGTTATCGGTTGATGCATCAACAGTTGGAAATTTAGACTTAGATTTGATTGATAATAGTGGTACAATTTTAGATGATCTTAATAAGAATAAGTTTGAAATTATTTTCTTAGCTGGTCAAGATAACTTAGATTTTAAAAAGAAAGACGAGTTTATAATTTATCTGGGTAGTCATGGCGATAATGGTGCTGAAATTGCAGACATAATTTTACCAGGTGCAGCTTTTACAGAACAATCAGGTCATTATACCAATTTAGAGGGTAAAATTCAAAAAGCATACAAAGCCTCATATCCACCAGGTGATGCAAAAGAAGATTGGCAAATTATCAATGATCTTGCAGAAATTATGAATAAAAGGAAACTTTTTAATGATAAAGATGAACTTGAGAGTAGTATGTTTAATTATCTTAAAATAAAACAAGAGCAACTAACTTCTGATCTTAATTATAAAAAAAATGAGGATAATTTTGTTAATGAGATTTTAAAAATTGATTTTAAAGATTATTATTTTTCAAATGTCATTGCACGATCATCAAAAACAATGCTTGAATGTAACAACTCAAAACTAGATTTTAAAAAAACTGGTACCGAAGGTTAATTAATGGAATATTTGAATATTATTTTTCAAGAAACTTATAAAATATTATTTTTATTGGTACCTGTTTTAGTCTCTGTCGCTATGATAGTATGGCTAGATAGAAGAGTGTGGGCTTTTGTTCAAAAAAGACAAGGACCCAATGTCGTTGGTCCCTTTGGTTTACTTCAATCATTAGCTGACGCTCTTAAATACATATTTAAAGAAATAATTATTCCAGCAAGCTCAAATAAAGTCATATTTATACTTGCCCCTATTATAACTATGACCCTAGCTTTAACAGCTTGGGCAGTTATTCCATTTAGTGAGAGCAGTGTTTTAGCAAACATTAATGTTGGTATTCTTTATATTTTCGCAGTTTCATCTCTTGGTGTGTATGGAATTATAATGGGAGGATGGGCATCAAATTCAAAATATCCTTTTTTAGGAGCAATAAGATCTGCGGCACAAATGGTATCTTACGAAGTTTCAATTGGTATAATTATAATAAATGTCTTGCTATGTGTTGGTTCATTAAATTTGAATGATATTGTGATAGCTCAAAAAAATATGTGGTTTGTTATTCCTTTATTCCCAATGTTTGTTATTTTTTTTATTTCTGCATTAGCAGAAACAAATCGACCTCCCTTTGATTTGCCTGAGGCAGAAGCTGAATTAGTTGCTGGTTATCAAACGGAGTATTCTGGTATGATGTATGCAATGTTTTGGTTAGGAGAATATGCAAATATTTTATTAATGTGTGCTTTAGGGTCAATATTATTTTTAGGCGGATGGTTATCGCCAGTTAACTTTTTCCCGTTTAACATGATACCTGGTGCTATTTGGTTAATTTTTAAGATATTACTTCTATTTATACTCTTCGCATTAGTAAAAGCTATTGTGCCAAGATATAGATATGATCAGCTTATGAGATTAGGTTGGAAAATATTTTTGCCATTATCACTTACTTATGTTGTTTTGACAGCAAGTTATCTCTTCTATTTTAATCTTTTACCAACAATTTAAATGAAAATATCTAGATTTTTTAAAACAATATTAATGATCGATTTTATAAGTGGGTTGTTAATTGCAATTAAGGAACTTTTTAAATCAAAAAAAACAATCAATTACCCGTTTGAAAAGGGGAAAATCAGTCCAAGATTTAGAGGTGAACATGCATTGAGAAGGTACCCTAATGGTGAGGAAAGATGTATAGCTTGTAAATTATGTGAGGCTGTTTGTCCTGCTCAAGCAATTACAATAGAATCTTCGCAAAGGTCTGATGGAAGTAGAAAAACTACTCGTTATGACATTGATATGATGAAATGCATCTATTGTGGTTTATGTGAAGAGTCTTGTCCAGTAGATGCAATAGTTCAAGGACCAAACTTTGAATTTTCTACTGAAACTCGTGAAGAGCTTTATTACACAAAAGAAAAACTCCTTGACAATGGAGATAGATGGGAAAATATTTTAGCTGCAAATATCAAGTCAGATAACCCATATAGATAGTTTATGATTGCACATGCAATATTTTTTTATATTTTTTCTATAATTGCAGTCATTTCAGCTATAATGGTTACTGTTTCAAAAAATACTGTGCATTCAGTTTTTTTTTTAATTCTTGATTTTATAAGTATTTCTTGTCTTTTTATAATGATAGGTGCAGAGTTTCTAGGAATGATAATGCTAATCGTTTATGTCGGTGCGGTAGCAGTATTATTCTTATTTGTGGTGATGATGTTAAATGTTGCTCAACAAAAAAATCAATGGTTTATCTCAAAAGAGAGCTCTGGTCATATACCTGTAGGTTTAATAATAAGTGTAATTATTTTTTTTGAATTAATAATTGTTATTGGCGGATGGAAATATAAACCTGAATTATTTAATCCAACAAATTTATCAATCACAAAAGTGGAGAGTAATACTCATTCTTTAGGACTAATACTTTATACTGATTATATTCACGTTTTTCAAATAAGTGGAATGATTCTTTTAATAGCTATGATCGGTGCCATTGTTCTAACTTTTCGACAAAGAGAAGGTGTAAAAAAACAAAGTTATTTGAAACAAATTTCAAGAGAGAGAACTGAAGGTGTTGAAGTTCTTGAAGTTGCTCCAAACAAAGGAGTTAAAATTGATGATTGAAATAGGTCTAGGACATTATTTAACTTTAGGAGCGGTTATTTTTAGTATCGGAATAATTGGAATTTTTTTAAATAGAAAAAATATTATTGTAATATTAATGAGTATAGAGCTTATATTATTAGCAGTTAATATAAATTTAGTTTCTTTCTCCATATATTTAGGAGATTTATCTGGCCAGGTATTCACATTATTCATATTAACTGTTGCCGCAGCCGAGGCTGCAATTGGTTTGGCAATTATAGTAGTTTATTTTAGAAATTCTGGAACTATTCGAGTAGAGGAAATAGATAAATTAAAAGGATAAAATGGAAATTTCAATAATAGCATTACCATTGATAGCTTCAATTATTTCTGGATTCTTTGGAAAATTTATTGGAGATAGAAATTCAGAAATTATCACAAGCTTACTGGTATCAATATCAGCTATATTTTCATCTTTAGTCTTCTATGAAGTCATTATAAATCAATATCAAGAAAATATAATTATTGCGACCTGGATAAGCTCTGGATCTCTAGAGGTAAATTGGTCAATGAAAATTGATCCATTATCTTCTGTCATGTTGGTTGTGGTTACATCAGTCTCAGCATTAGTTCACATCTATTCAATTGGATATATGTCCCATGATCCACATAAACCAAGATTTATGGCTTATTTATCTTTATTTACGTTTGCAATGTTGATGTTAGTTACATCAGATAATTTTATACAATTATTTTTTGGTTGGGAAGGTGTTGGTCTTTGCTCATATTTTTTAATAGGTTTCTGGTTCAAAAAAGAGTCAGCTAATAAAGCTGCAATAAAAGCATTTGTTGTGAATAGAGTAGGTGATTTTGGTTTTGCACTTGGAATATTTTTAATTTTTTATCTGTTTGGAACAGTAAATTATTCAGAGGTTTTTAATCAAATTTCAAATATTACTGATAAAAATTTATTATTTTTAGGTATCAAATTTAATTCAGTAGATTTGATTTGCTTACTTTTATTTATTGGTGCAATGGGTAAATCAGCACAAATTTTACTTCATACTTGGTTGCCAGACGCTATGGAGGGCCCAACACCTGTTTCCGCTTTAATACATGCAGCTACAATGGTTACAGCTGGAGTTTTTCTAGTCGTAAGGTGTTCACCAATTTATGAATACTCTGAATTAGCATTGAATGTCATAACAGTTGTTGGAATGAGCACTGCTTTTTTTGCTGCAACAGTGGCTTTGGTACAAAATGATATTAAAAAGATTATTGCGTATTCTACTTGTAGTCAACTGGGTTACATGTTTTTTGCTACAGGGGTGGGTGCATATAATGTTGCTATGTTTCATTTATTCACTCACGCATTCTTTAAAGCTCTTTTATTTTTAGGATCTGGCTCAGTTATTCATGCCTTTAAAGATGAACAAAATATTAATTATATGGGTGGAGTTTGGAAAAAACTTCCATACACTTATTCACTGATGATAATAGGAACTTTAGCTTTAACTGGCTTTCCGTTTTTGTCAGGTTTTTACTCCAAAGATGCAATAATAGAATTTGCTTATTTAAGAGGAAATACAGCTGGCTATTATGCTGCTGGAATTGGAATTTTTACAGCTTTTCTTACATCAATTTATTCTTGGAGATTAATTTTTAAAACTTTTCATGGTGAATATAATAATAAAGAAATAAAGTTAGATGAAACACACGAGTCACCCATCGTAATGCTGATACCTTTATTTTTATTGTCAATTGGTGCTTTATTTGCAGGTTTTTTATTTAAAGAACTATTTATAGGTTATGAGGGACAGAATAATTTTTGGCGTGATTCAATATTTTTCTTAAAACCATTAAGCACTGACCATCCTCCATTATGGTTTTTATTACTCACTCCCATTTTAGTCACTTTGTCTATTCCATTATCGTATTATTTATTTTTAAAGAACAAAAGTTTATCTGAGCAAATTGCTAATATTAATAAACCTCTTTACCATTTTTTATTAAATAAGTGGTACTTTGATGAACTTTATGATGTTTTATTTGTTAAACCATCAAAAAAGCTTGGTTTATTTTTATGGAAGTTTTTTGATATTAAAATTATTGATGGTTTTGGTCCAGATGGTATTTCCACAATGATTAAAAAATTTTCAGTAAGAGCTAACAAATTTCAAAGTGGGTATATATATCAATATGCTTTTGTGATGTTGCTTGGTTTTTCTGCTTTATTAACTTTTCTAATCGTAAAATAATGAACTTTCCTATTCTTTCTTCTCTGATTTTATTACCATCAATCGGAGCTTTATTTTTATTTTTTACTAGAGGTAATAAAAAAAATAATTTTACTACCAAGTATGTTGCTTTATTTACTTCAGCTGTAAATTTTTTTTTATCTATTTATTTGTGGATATTATTTGATCCATCAACTTCTAATTTTCAATTTGTTGAGGAGAGAATTTGGATTGAAGATTTTATAAACTATAAAGTAGGCGTTGATGGAATTTCGATTTTATTTATTTTATTAACAACATTCATCACACCTCTTTGTATTATATCTGTTAATAACTCAATTAAAGAAAGACTAAGTGAATTTTTGATAGCTGTTCTTATTATGGAGTCTTTCATGATAGGTGTATTCTGCTCATTAGACCTTGTTATTTTTTACTTATTTTTTGAAGCAGGTTTGATTCCAATGTTTTTAATAATTGGAATATGGGGTGGTGCTAGAAGAGTCTATTCTGCGTTCAAATTTTTTTTGTATACTTTGCTTGGTTCAGTATTAATGCTGGTGGCTATAATTACAATATATTGGTTGAACGGAACCACAGATGTGGTCGAACTTTATAATTCTGGAATTGACATTAAGTATCAAAATCTTTTATGGTTAGCTTTCTTTAGTTCTTTTGCAGTTAAAACTCCTATGTGGCCCGTCCACACCTGGTTACCAGATGCTCATGTTGAAGCACCTACTGCTGGGTCTGTCTTATTAGCTGCTATATTATTAAAAATGGCTGGCTATGGTTTTATCAGATTTTCTCTTGGATTATTTCCTACTGCATCAGAAATTTTTACTCCATTGATTTATACTTTAAGTGTAATTGCAATTATTTTTACATCTTTCATTGCATTAATGCAGGAAGACATGAAAAAGCTAATCGCATATTCATCAGTAGCACATATGGGTTATGTTACTTTAGGAATTTTTACAATTCAGCAGCAAGGAATTGAGGGAAGTATTATTCAAATGATTAGTCATGGATTAGTTTCTGCAGCGCTCTTTTTGTGTGTTGGCGTTGTTTATGACAGAATGCATTCGAGACTCATAAACACGTATGGTGGAATCGTGAGTATTATTCCAAAATATTCCATTTTATTTATGTTATTTACTCTAGCAGCTCTAGGTTTGCCAGGAACGAGTGGTTTTGTTGGGGAATTCTTAATTTTAATGGGTGCATTTAAGGATAATTTCTTGGTAGCTGTGATTGCGAGTATAGGAGTAATTATTGGTGCCGCATACATGCTCTGGTTATATAAAAGAGTTGTTTTTGGTAAACTAGTAAATACTAATTTGAGACAGATGTTTGATTTAAATAGATCCGAGCTATTTATTTTATCTTGTTTGGCTGTGCCAACACTATTTTTTGGATTTTACCCAGATCCCCTAATTAATACAATTGAAGTATCTATCTCAGATTTAATTAATCAATATAACTTTAAATTAGCAAGTCAAATATAATGGAAAATTTACAATTAGTGTTACCTGAAATATTCCTTTCATTATCTATAATGTTTTTGCTAATATTTGGAGTTTTTAAAAAAAATAGCTCAAGATTAGTCCAGAGTCTTTCTTTAGCAGTTTTGATTGTAACTGCTGTTATTACATTCAATGAAACTATTGGAATTAATGAAACAAAATTGTTTAACAACAGTATTATCATTGACTATTTATCTTCATTAATGAGGATAATTACTTTGTTGGCTGCCTTTTTGGTTTTAATCGTATCTTCAAACTATCTTAAAACTTTTCAAATTTTTAAAATTGAATATCCAATTTTAATTTTAAGTTCTGTATTAGGAATGATGATTATGATTAATTCTAATGACTTAATTGTATTTTACATGGGACTAGAACTTCAGTCGTTAGCTTTGTATGTATTAGCAACATTTAATAGAGATGAAATTAAATCCTCTGAGGCTGGATTGAAATATTTTGTTTTAAGTGCCTTATCCTCAGGTTTATTGCTGTATGGTTGTTCTTTAATTTATGGATTTACTGGTTCTACAAATTTTGATGTAATAGCCAGCCAATTAAACTCAGATGTTTATGCACTGACATTTGGTATTGTGTTTGTTTTAGTGGGGTTAGCGTTTAAAATTTCCGCTGTTCCGTTTCATATGTGGGCACCAGATGTTTATGAAGGTTCACCAACCTCTGTAACATTATTTTTTACAATGGTTCCAAAAATAGCAGCACTGACAGTATTTATAAGATTTTTATATGTACCGTTTTTAAATTTAATTGATCAGTGGCAAACGATTTTAATTTTTTTATCGATTGCATCAATGCTATTCGGTGCTATTGCAGCTATAGGACAAACAAATTTGAAAAGACTTGTTGCTTATAGTTCTATTGGACATGTTGGTTATGCTCTAGCTGGTGTAACTGCAGGCACTAATGATGGAATACAAAGCTCAATCATTTATATAATTATATATGTACTTATGAACTTAGGATTGTTTTCATGTTTATTGATGTTGAAGAGAAATAATCAGTATTATGAAAAAATAGAGGATTTATCAGGTTTATCTAAAAATCACCCTATGTTAGCTATATCATTACTTATAATTTTATTTTCACTGGCTGGAATTCCTCCTCTTGCAGGTTTTTTCGCAAAATTTTATGTTTTTAAAGCAGTCATTGAACAATCAATGTATTTCCTTGCGATCGTAGGTTTATTATCAACAGTTGTAGCAGCCTTTTATTACTTAAGATTAATTAAAATTATGTATTTTGATAAGGAAAAAGAAAAATACGATACAGACCATGGTTTTTGGTTAAAATTTTCTCTAACTGCATCCACATTGTTAATTCTGATATACTTCATATTTCCAAGTCAACTAATAGAGGTTGTTTCTAGAATTAACATCATTTAATGAAATTCAAAATTTTAAGATTTAAAAGATTAAGAAGTACGAATGATACAGCTATAAGAATAATGCGAAACTCAAATTTAAAGTATGGAATGATAATTGCTGAAAATCAAAGTCATGGACGTGGACAATATGGAAAAA
>CACBLI010000006.1 GCA_902540235.1 uncultured Pelagibacteraceae bacterium | reverse complement strand
TAAAAATACCGTAATGAAATAAACTTGATATTGATACGCCAGATACGCTTGTCTCTTTTATAACTTTTAATACGTGCTCAAATTTACCTGCTCCACCATGTGCTATAACCGGTATAATTACATTTTTACAAATTTTACTAATCATATTTATATCAAATCCAGATTGTAACCCCTCGTTATTTACACATGTAATAAAGATTTCCCCTGAACCATAGTCTTGAATTTTTTTTGCCCAGGTCACTGGATTTATATTAACAAGATCTCTTCCATTTGACTTAGATATAAAATATTTATTATTTATTTTTATAGTTTCAATATTTGTAACAATTGTTGAAGATCCAAACTTTTTAGCTGCATCATAAATAAAATTAATATCGTCTATAGCCGCAGAGTTAATGCTTACTTTGTCTGCTCCAGAATTTAACATTAACTCAATATCCTGTAATGTTTTAATTCCACCACCAACAGATAAAGGCACAAATATATTTTTAGATGTTAAAGTCACAAATTTTTGAAGATTATTTGTTCCATACAGAGTGGCCACATTATCTATGTAACAAATTTCATCTGCACCGCTTTTGTAATAGGACTCAGCAAATTCATAAGGGTTCCCTAATACCCTTAATCCCTCTAGATTTATTCCTTTAATTAGTAGACCGTTTTTAATATCTAATTTAGGAATAATTCTAATTAAATTTTTATTCATTTAAAGCATCTGTTTTAAAATATTTCTAAAATTCTTTAAAGAAATTTTTTAGAAATGGTGGGCCGTGTTGGTTACGCTCCAACTACCCCTGCAATGTCAATGCAGTACTCTACTATTGAGCTAACGGCCCTAAAAAAAAATATATATATATTTAATCATTACGTTTTGCAAAAATATTTGTTTTTTTATTGCAAGCAAACATTATAGAAAAATTAATCCAAAACAAAGTGATATTAAAATCACTAAAAAAAGAACCACTTGGTAACAAAGGCACAAAGTTAATGATAACGAAAATGAAGGCTCCAATTTGTAAATAATTTTTAGATAATAAAATTAATTTTAATATTCTAAAAATTAGATAAAAAAAAATGCCTAAAATTAAAATAAAACCAAATAATCCATGTTCAGACAATAACTCAAAATAAATTTGATGGGGGTGAGTTAAACATATATAATCAAATTTATCTTCATCATTAAAATCTGAGAAAGCACTATTCGAACATGCCTCAACTCTGTAGTTTTTATTTCCTACACCAAAAAATGGATTATTTTTGAATACCGAATAACCAGATTTATATAATTTAACATATAAATTATTTTCTTTAAAATTCTCAAAATTATTTTTGTCCGTAAACACATTATAAATTTGACCGATATAACGTATTTTCAAATATTCCGATTGACTTAGTAGTCCACAAAACGTTACAAAAAATAGTATAACAATAATTAATTTTGTCCTAACTTTGAAAAAATCTATAAATAAAAAGAAAATTACAATTCCTAAAAATACCTTAATAGTGTTTGATCTTTCTCCAGTAAATATTAAAGCTGTAAAAGCAATTAATAAAAATGTAATTGCTATGATATTTTTGTTAAATCTACCTAATAGATGTCCAAATATTAAAAAAATAAAACCTGATATATAGGCTCCGACTATTGGTTCATCTTTGAAAAAACTTGTTATTCTATCACCATAAATTTGATCATAAGCACCCCAACCTAATGAATTAGTTCCAAAAAAGTACTCTATAAAGACATCAATTATAAAAACTAGAAGTATTAAACTCCAGAAATCCAAAAGTTTTTTCTTATTTTCATAGTGAAAAAAAAAATAATTAATAAAGATAAATAAAATAATTAACCTTATAAAACCTAAGTTTCTCGATAAACCGACTTCATAATTTTGCGAAATGAAAGAGTTGAAAATAAGATATAGATATAGAACGAATATTAATTTAATAGAAATATGGCTTATAAAATCGAACTTTTTTTTTTCTATCAAAAATATCAAAAAAAAAAGATTTAAAATAATTATGTTAATTAATGAAACAGTAGAGCCTACAACAATTGAAATTGGGATAAATAAGAATAATAAAAAGAAAAAATTTTCTTTAATTACTAAATTCATTTAAAAAAGCATCAACTCTCTAGAAAACTTTTTAATTGTTTTGATCTACTAGGATGTTTTAATTTTCTTAAAGCTTTAGCTTCTATTTGTCTTATACGCTCTCTAGTGACTGAAAATTGCAGTCCTACTTCTTCTAATGTATGATCTGTGTTCATACCTACACCAAATCTCATTCTTAAAACTCTTTCCTCTCTAGGCGTGAGTGTTGATAAAATTTTTGTAGTTGCCTCTCCAAGATTTGATTTAATTGCTTGTTCTAAAGGGGCCAGAGCTTTAGTGTCTTCTATAAAATCACCCAAACTACTGTCTTCCTCATCACCAACTGGTTTTTCTAATGAAACTGGTTCCTTTGAAATTTTCAGAACTTTTCTTACTTTATCTAATGGCATTCTAAGTTTTTTGGCCAATTCTTCTGGAGTAGCTTCTCTACCAAACTCACTTAAAATTAGTCTTTGTGTTCTTACAATTTTGTTAATTGTCTCTATCATATGCACAGGAATTCTAATAGTCCTTGCTTGATCTGCTATAGATCTGGTTATAGCCTGTCGTATCCACCAGGTCGCATATGTTGAAAATTTATATCCTCTACGGTACTCAAATTTATCAACTGCTTTCATTAATCCTATGTTGCCTTCTTGTATCAAATCAAGAAATTGTAAACCTCTATTTGTGTATTTTTTTGCGATAGAAATGACTAATCTTAAGTTAGCTTCTACCATTTCCTTTTTTGCAATACGAGACTCTTTTTCACCTTTTTGGATCCTGCTTACTAATTTTTTATAGTCCGTTACTGATATACCAAGTTTATGACTAATTTCTATTAATCTCTCTCTGATATTTTTAAATTCATTTTGATTTTTTGAAAAAAACTTTTTCCATTCTTGATTCGTATCTAAAAATTTCTTTAAATTTGGATTTATTTCATTACCAATATAAAATTTAATAAATTCATTCCTTGAGATTTTTTGATCCATTGCTAATCTTAACAAATTTCCCTCCAAAGAGATGATCTTTTTATTTTCAGAATAGTGTCTTTGGACAAGTTCCTCTAAGACAGACGGAGAAAGTTGAAGAGTTTTAATATTTACTAGAATATCATTAATAATTTTTTCATAAGTCTTTTCTTTAGATGAAGAAAAAATCCTAGATTTTAACAAACATTCTAGTTTCTCTTTTTGGTATTTTATTAGTTTAGTATATTCTTTTGTAAGTGTATTTACAGTTTTAAGAACTTTAGGTTTAATCTCTGTTTCCATCGCTGCAAGAGTTGGGTTGAAATCTTCATCTACATCCTCATTAACACTTTCATCATCACCTGAATTCTTTTGTTTTGCACTCTGTCCGGTACTCTCATCTTCCATATAATTAGTATCGATATCAATAATCTCTCTCACTAAAATTTCATCTTTTTGCAATTTTTCATTCCATTCAAAAAATTGTTGAGCTGTTATTGGACTTTGGGACAAGGCTATTAACATAATATCTTTTCCAGCCTCAATCCTTTTTGCAATCGCAATTTCACCCTCTCGTGACAATAATTCAACTCCACCCATCTCTCTTAAATACATCCTGATAGGATCATCGCTTTTATCAATTGTTTTGCCTTCTTCTTTTGTCGAATTTTCTTTTTTTCTTAAAGATTTAAAATCAGATTTTTTTTCAACTAATGTAACTTTTTCATCTAGAATATGAATAAATGCTTGAGCTAAATTTTCATCAGATAAATTTCTTTTACCAAGTGATTTACTTAGTTCCTCGTAAGTGATGAAGCCTCTATGGGTACCACGACCCATTAACCTTGCGAATGATTTTGTAATTATTCTTTCCACAGCAATCTAAATTAGAGGATCTTATATAATATCAAATTAGCAAAAATCCATCGCTAATTTATTCATATTAGTTGATTTTTCTCTCATTTTTAAGCTCTTTTAGCTTGTTAAATGTTGTTTCACTTAAATCTTTTGAAAACTTTGATTCTAATTCTTGAATTCTTAACTCTAAATCATGATTAAATAAATCTTTTGAAATATCATCCAGCAACTCTATCACTCGATTATCATTTTTAGGTTTGTTTTTTAGAATATGTTTAATTGGCGCAAACTTGTTTATCTTTTCTAGTAATTGTTTATCGAAATCGAATTTTTCAATATTAACAGTTTCATTTAATCTTAATTTATTAATTATTGAATTAAATATCTGTTTATTAATTTCTGTAAATAATTTGATATTTTCTACTAAATGAATATTTGATTGAAAAAAAGATAAATTATTTAATAGCAAATATAATAAAGAAAACTCTTTTAATTCTACCGCAGTAATGTCTTGGCTTTCGTTAAAAATTTTTTTTGTTTTTTCAAGTGATTTTGTTTTTCTTACAAATAATTTATTTTTATTTTGATTAAAATGTGGTGTTAATTCTGAGATTTTCTCTAAAAAAAATTCAAGAACATATTTTTTAATAAAATTATCTTTTATTGTATTTGTTATTGATCTAAGTTTTTTCTCAAATATTGCCATTGAAGAGGGATTATTTTCAGTTTGTTTTTTATAATGGCTGAAAATAAATTGATGAATTGATAATTTGTTCTGTTTTGTAAAATCTAAAAAAAAATTTTTTCCATTTTTATTTACAAAACTATCAGGGTCTTCTTTATCTGGTAAAAATAAAAAAGATATTTGTTTTTCAGGTTTCAATTCTTTTATAGAATTTTCTGCTGCCCTTAAAGCAGCTTTATATCCACTTTCATCTCCATCAAAACAGATTATAATATCATCAAAGAATTGATTTAATGTTAAAATTTGTTTATCAGTTAAAGAAGTACCAAGATTTGCAACAACATTTTCAACTCCATTTTTATTTAACCCAACTACATCCATATAACCTTCGACCAAAAAAATATGATCTAGCTTATTAGATAATTTTCTTGCTAAATCTAAATTATAAAGACTCGAACCTTTTTTAAAAAAATTTGTCTCCGGTGAATTAATATATTTTGCTAAGTAATCTAAATTTTCTATTATTCTACCGCCCAAAGCGATTGGGTGTCCTGAGATATTATTTATTGGAAATATCAATCTTCCTTTAAACCTTTCTACGCACTTTCTTTTCTTTTCATCAAAATAAAATAAACCACTTTCTAATAAAGTTTTTTCACTAAATTCTTTTTTTAGTTCATCAAAAAAACTTGGATTTTTTTCAACAAAACCAATCTTAAATTTTTTAACCTCTACTTTGCTTAATGATCTATTCTTTAAATAATCTCTAGCATTCGAAAGTTTTTCGTTTTTTAACAACTGATGATGGTAATAATCAACATACTTGCTATAAATTGATAAATACTCCTTCCATTTTTTTTCTCTCTCTTCATCTTGTTTTGTGAAAAGATACGGTTGCATCCCTGCAATATTAGCAAGATATTTTACTGCCTCTCCAAACCTTAAATTTTGAGTCTTCATAACGAAATCAAAAATATTTCCATGCTCTGAGGTTGCAAAACAATGATAAAATTCTTTTTCATCATTGACTGTAAAGGAGGGCGTCTTCTCATTTTTAAATGGTGATAATCCAACAAACTCCTTTCCTCTTTTTTTTAAAGCTACAACTTTAGAGACAACACTTGAAACTTTTAGACGTGTTTTAATTTCATCTAAATATTCTTTTGGATATTTCATTATTTATTTAATAATTCTTTTAATATAGCTCCAGCTTTTGAAAAATTAATTTCATCAGCATGTTGTTTTTTTAATTCTCCCATTACTTTTCCCATATCTTTAATAGAGTTTGCACCTAATTTAGAAATAATTTTCTCACATATTTTTTTAGTGTCTTCCTCACTAAGTTGTTTTGGGAGAAAACTTGATAGAATATTAAATTCATTTTGCTCAATTTCTAATAGATCGGATCTATTATTTTTCTTATAAATATCAATTGATTCGGCTCTTTGTTTCATCATTTTTTTTAATAATTTTTTTATGTCCTCGTCATCTGTCTCTTTTTTATTAGGGCCAGATCGATTTATTATATCAAGATCCTTGATTGATGATAAAATTAACCTATAAGTTGATATTTTATTCTTATCTTTAGATTTAAGCGCATTTTTATATTCAGTTTCTATCGTTACTTTTAATGACATAATTTTTAATCTACTTTAAAGATAAAATTCTTCAAAAGAAAAATTGTTTTTTTACAATTTTATAATACATCTCTGTTGCGATAATAAATCAATTATTGTATAGACCTTTAACTTATGAGTTGTAATTGATCAAAAAAGTAAAAAAAACTCACTTAAAAAAATCACAAAATTATACAGGCATTTTAGTTCTTGAAAATAAAAAGGTATTTAAGGGAATTGGTATTGGATATCAAGGAGAAGCAACTGGTGAAGTTTGTTTTAATACTTCGTTAACTGGATACCAAGAGATAATATCTGATCCTTCATATGCAGGGCAAATAATCAACTTCACTTTCCCTCATATTGGAAATGTGGGAACCAACAAAGAAGATTTTGAGGCTGATAAAATATGGACAAAAGGAGTAATTTTTAATTCTGAGATAACCTCACCATCAAACTATAGGTCTTTTCAACACTTAGATGCTTGGTTAAAAAAGAACAAGATAGTTGGAATTACTGGACTTGATACAAGAAGTTTAACGAGTTTTATCAGAGATAAAGGTGCTCCAAAAGGAACCATCGCATACTCAAAAAAAAGTAAATTTAATATAAATAAACTTACTAACTCTACAATAAGATGGAGTGGATTAAAAAATTTAGATCTTGCAGAAAAAGTCACTACACAAAAAAATTATATTTGGAAAGGACTTAAAACTTGGAAAAAAGAACACGGTTATATAAAAAATAATAGAAATTCATTTCATGTAGTTGCAATAGATTATGGAATTAAAAAAAATATTTTAAGGTATTTTTCTGATTTTAATTGTAAAGTTACTGTAGTTCCTTGTAAAACATCTGCAGAAAGAATTTTAGCTCTTAAACCTAATGGTGTCTTTTTATCTAATGGACCAGGAGATCCAGCAGCAACAGGAAAATATGCTATTCAAATAATTCGAAATCTTATTCAAAAGAAAATGCCATTATTTGGTATTTGTCTAGGACATCAAATACTTGCACTTTCATTAGGGGGTAAAACAAAGAAAATGAAATTAGGACACAGAGGAGCAAATCATCCTGTTAAAAATTTAATTAATGATAATGTAGAAATTACCAGTCAAAATCATGGCTTTGAAGTTGTTAGAGAAAATTTACCAAAAAATATTAAGATTACACATAAGTCTTTGTTTGATAACAGTATAGAGGGAATAAGGTTAAACAATGAACCTGTGTTCTCAGTTCAGTATCATCCTGAGTCAAACCCAGGACCGCAAGATAGTGTTTATTTATTTCAAGAATTTATTAACAACATGAGAAAGAATGCCAAAAAGAAAAGATCTTAAGAAAATTTTAGTTGTGGGTGCTGGTCCAATTATTATTGGTCAGGCCTGCGAATTTGATTATTCTGGCACTCAGGCTTGTAAGGCATTAAAAGATGAAGGTTATAAAGTTGTTTTAATTAATTCAAATCCAGCAACAATTATGACAGATCCAGATGTTGCTGATAAAACCTATATTGAGCCTATTACTTTAGAAGTTTTGGAAAAAATTCTTAAAAAAGAAAAACCAAATGCAATTCTTCCTACAATGGGTGGTCAAACTGCCCTTAACCTTGCTATGGAGGCTGAGAAAAAAGGAATTTTAAAAAAACATAGAATTGAATTAATTGGTGCAAATTCAAATGCTATTGCAAATGCAGAAGATAGAAAGAAGTTTAGGAAAAATATGATTGATATTGGTTTAGATCTTCCTAAATCTGAAGTCATAAACAATATAAAACAAGCGTCAAAAGTTTTAAAAAAAATAGGTTTACCTACAATAATAAGACCAGCTTTTACACTTGGGGGTTTGGGGGGAGGAATAGCAAAGAATAAAAAGGACTACTTTAAAATAATTAAAAACGGTTTGCATGAGTCTCCTGTAAGCCAAGTTCTTGTAGAAGAATGTCTAGAGGGCTGGAAAGAATTTGAAATGGAAGTCGTAAGAGATAAAAAAGATAATTGTATAATTATTTGTTCAATAGAAAACGTGGATCCAATGGGAATACATACTGGAGACTCAGTGACAGTTGCTCCTGCGCTCACGTTAACTGATAAGGAATATCAAGTAATGCGAAATGCCTCGATTGCATGTTTAAGAAAAATTGGAGTTGAAACAGGTGGTTCAAACGTTCAATTTGCAATTAATCCAAAAAATGGGCGAATGGTTATAATAGAGATGAATCCCAGAGTATCAAGATCATCTGCTCTTGCATCAAAAGCAACTGGTTTTCCTATTGCAAAAGTTGCTGCAAAACTTGCTGTTGGTTACACATTAGACGAATTAAAAAATGAAATTACTAAAGTCACTCCAGCATCATTTGAGCCAACAATAGATTATGTTGTAACAAAAATTCCAAGATTTACTTTTGAAAAATTTTCAACTTCTCCTGAAGTTCTGGGAACTTCAATGAAATCTGTTGGGGAAGCAATGGCTATTGGCAGAAATTTTAAAGAGTCTATTCAAAAAGCATTAGTATCGCTTGAAACAGGTTTTTCGGGACTAGATAGGATATTTAATTTAAATAAAAAACAAATTGAGAAAAAGCTTAAAGAGAATATTCCTAATAAAATCCTACTTGTTGCCGAAGCAGTAAGAAAAAAAATAAATCTTAAAAAAATCTATAACTTATCAAAAATTGATCCATGGTTCTTAAACCAAATTAAAGAAATAATAGATTATGAAATTAAGATTAAGAATAATGGAATACCTAAAAATTTCGATGATTTTAATCAAATTAAATCAATGGGATTTTCAGATAAAAAACTTTCTGAGCTTTCAAATTTATCAGAAAATATTGTAAGACAAAAAAGAACTGCACTTAAAATTCTACCAGTATTCAAAAAAGTTGATACTTGTGCAGCAGAATTTAAATCATTTACACCATATATGT
The DNA here is from genome assembly GCA_902540235.1 of uncultured Pelagibacteraceae bacterium. Classification (GTDB taxonomy): domain Bacteria; phylum Pseudomonadota; class Alphaproteobacteria; order Pelagibacterales; family Pelagibacteraceae; genus Pelagibacter. The sequence continues at coordinate 86,196 of CACBLI010000006.1, read as the reverse complement.
ACTCAACATATCAAAGAAATTTCTCAATAAATTCAGAGTGCGAAGCTGATCCGTCAGCAAAAAAAAAGATTATAATATTAGGAGGAGGACCTAATAGAATAGGACAAGGAATAGAATTTGATTACTGCTGTTGTCAGGCTAGTTTCGCCTTAAAATCAGTTGGTTTTGAGACTATTATGATAAACTGTAATCCTGAAACGGTCTCAACAGATTATGATACTAGTGATAGATTATATTTTGAACCTTTAAAAGAGGAGTATGTTTTTAACATTATTAACAGGGAAAAAGTTAAAGGAAATTTAATTGGTGTAATCACACAATTTGGTGGCCAAACTCCAATTAAATTAGCCAAATTTTTATATGATAATAATCTTCCCATTTTAGGAACCCAATACTCATCTATTGACCTTGCAGAAGACAGAGACAGGTTCAGAAAATTATTAGAAAAATTAAATTTAAATCAGGCTAAAAGTGGAATAGCTGAAAATTTCAAACAAGCAATTGAGATATCAGAAAAAATAGGCTTGCCTTTAATGGTAAGACCTTCTTATGTTCTTGGAGGAAGGGCGATGGAAATTGTTTATGAAAAGAGCCAGTTGAAAAATTTTGTGGAAGAGGCTTTTAAAGCTGCTGAAAAAAACCCAATCCTTATTGATAAATTTATAGATCATGCAATGGAAGTTGATGTAGATGCTATATCCGATGGTAAACAAGTACATGTTGCAGGGATCATGCAACATATCGAGGAAGCAGGAATTCATTCTGGTGACTCTGCTTGTAGCCTGCCTCCTGTTTCTATTAAGCCCTTTTTAATTAAAGAAATAGAGAGACAAACAAAAAATTTAGCCCTAGCTTTAAAAGTAAAAGGTTTCATGAATGTTCAGTTTGCAATTAAAAAAGATGAGATTTTTGTAATCGAAGTAAATCCCAGAGCAAGTCGGACAGTTCCTTTTGTATCAAAAGCAAAAGGACTACCATTAGCAAAAATAGCCTCAAGAGTTATGGCTGGTGAGAAACTCTCAAAATTTAATTTAAAAGATAAATCTAAAGGTATGTTTGCTGTAAAAGAGGCGGTTTTTCCATTTAATAAATTTCCTAACAGTGACTTATTATTAGGTCCAGAAATGAAATCAACTGGAGAGGTAATGGGATTTGATAAAAATTTTGGAATGGCCTATGCAAAAAGTCAAATAGCATCCTCTAATTCATTGCCAACCAAAGGACTAGCTTTTTTATCTTTAAAAAACTCTCATAAAGATGAGGGTATTGAACTTGCAAAAGAACTTATCAAACTAGAATTTAATTTATGTGCAACAAAAGGAACCGCTGATTATATCCAAAAACATGGCATGAAGTGTAAAGTTATTAATAAAGTAAGTAGTGGATCGCCTCATATAGTTGATGTTCTAGACTCAAAAAAAATAGCCCTAGTTATTAATACCGGTGGTGGCAATACTGAGCACAGATTAAATGATGCCATTGCTTTAAGAAGAGCGACACTTAAAAATAAAGTGCCTTATTGTACAAATATGTCAACTGCTCTAGCATGTATTGAGGGTATTAAATCCCTTAAAACAAAAAAATTAGAAGTTACATCGCTGCAAAATGTTTAGTCAACCTTCCAGTCAGTTTTAAATGTAACATAGTTAACTTGAATACATCTTCTTTCTTTAATAATTTTTTTCTTTTCCATACCGTGCCATGTGTTTGGACCGCTTGTAAATAGGTAACCGTAATTATGCTTGTAGGGAACAGTCTTAACTTTTTCTAGTTTTTCATTGTAAAAATCAGTCCCTAAATCCTCGGACTCATTTGCATTATTTACAAAAATAAGTCCCGACATTAATTTTTCTTTAATATCACAATGTGGCTTTAACCAAAAACCTTCACGATCACATATAACTTCAAGTCTTACATATGAACCAGATAAATCTTTCTTGATCATTTTTGAAATAGTTTCGCATGTTTTTTTAGATTGAAGTTCATTAATGAATTTTACTAAACTTGGAAATTGTGAAGCATTTTCTTTTGTTACAAAGCATCTAAATTTTATTGCCTTGCCGCCCGAAGCTATACCCTCTCTGAACTCTGCAGCACCACCGTCTATTGCTCTTGTACCATCGTAATTTAGGTTATGTTTGCTTACGTCGGGAATATCTGCACCTTCAATTTCCTTAATTGCCTCTTCACTTAAAGCGTTGTTGTATTCCCAGTGATTGAATGGAAATTCATACTTTTTTGAATTTTTTAATATAGAATTAAGAAAAGTCATAATCTTTAAATTGTTTCTCTATATACCTCGATATTCTATGAGTTTCATTAAGTTTTTTATAATTCCATTCTTCCACTTTGTCCTCTAAATTTTTAATTATATCTAATGATTTAAAAAGTTCAAAAAATTTTTGGAAACGTATATTTTTTTTGATAGTTGGCATTTGAGCCACATATATAGGTCTTCCTGTCATAGCTGCCTCTGATATCATAGAAGTAGAGTCACATGTTACAATAATATGATCAGCTAGACTAAGTGCTGACAAATAAGCTTTTTTATCAATATCTGAAATTATAATCTGATCATCATCAAAAAAGTTTTGTGCTTTATCTACAGTTCTTCTTGGTGTTCTCATTGAAGGTATAAAAATTAGTTGATAACCCTGGTTGATAAAATTTTTTTTAGTTTGAACAAAAATATTTTCAATTATTTCATCGTCAAAATCGTAATATTTATTAGGACCTCCAGCTATAAACACTATTACTTTTTTTTTTTTAATTTGGGGTTTAAGATAATTTGTATTTTCTAATAATTCTGCTTCAGTAAGATAATGAATTGCACCTTTGCTTTTTAAAACATTTATACCCTCAAGACCATCATGCTCTGGTGCTACAACAAAATCAAAATTATTTAATGATACTTTTGGATCCTGAATGTGAATATTCATTATTTTATTTCCAAATTTATTTTTTAAAAAAATTGATGGAACTACACTTTTTCTTCCACATGAAATTACTATGTTAAATTTTTTTGAAATATCATTTTTAAAAACAAAATCCTTTGCAGGGGTTAATTTTGGAGGAATCATTTTCCAAAAACTATTTAGCTCAATTTTCTCGTGTATAAATTCAAGATTAAGAGCTTTCGCAAGCCCCTCGACTTGGCTAATCATGCCATGCATTCCCTCGGTCAATAATAAACCTTTTAATTTAGTCATTAATCACTATATAGCTGTCATATGAATCAAAATCCAACTAAACACACAAAAGTGTTAATAATTGGATCCGGTCCTGCTGGATATACAGCTGCAGTTTATGCTGCTAGAGCAATGTTAAATCCAATTTTAGTTTATGGATCGGAACCTGGAGGTCAATTAACCACAACAACGGATGTTGAAAATTTTCCTGGATTTGCTGATGTAATTCAAGGTCCATGGCTTATGGATCAAATGAAAGAACAAGCAAAAGCAGTTGGAACAGAAATGATCCAAGATCATATAAGTTCAGTGAATTTAAAAACATCACCTTTTGAAGCTATCGGTGACACTGGTCAAAAATATACTGCTGATAGTGTAATTATTTCTACAGGAGCCCAGGCTAGATGGTTGAATATTAAATCTGAACAAGATTTTAGAGGATTTGGTGTATCAGCGTGTGCAACATGTGATGGTTTTTTCTTCAAAGATAAAGAAGTTGCTGTTGTAGGTGGGGGTAATGCTGCTGTTGAGGAAGCAATGTTTCTTACAAAATTTGCATCGAAAGTAAAATTAATTCATAGAAGAGATAGTTTAAGAGCTGAAAAATTGCTTCAAAAAAAACTTATGGAAAATAAAAAAATTGAAATTATTTGGGATACTGTCGTTGAGGATGTAATTGGAGACAAAGATCCAAAAAATGTTAAGGGCATCAAAGTTAAAAATGTAAAAACAAATAAAATTGATGATATAAAATTAGATGGCGTATTCATTGCTATTGGTCATGACCCTGCAACCCAGTTATTTAAAGATCAACTTAATATGGACAAAGAAGGTTATTTAATAACAAAACCAGACTCTACAGAGACAAATATACCGGGTGTTTACGCAGCGGGAGATGTAAAAGATAAAACATTTAGGCAGGCAGTTACTGCTGCTGGCATGGGATGTATGGCAGCGCTAGAGGCTGAGAAGTTTTTATCTCACTAAAGTGAAAAATAATCTTCATGTATTCTTAGGTGCTACAGTAGCGGATGCAGCAGCAAGACCTTTGCATTGGGTATATAATCAAAAAAAACTGCTAGAGTATATTAGAGGTAAAAAAGACTTTTCTTTTTTAAAAAAAAATAAAAGTCCTTTTTATAATATTAAAACTGGAAAAGTCTCTGGCTACAATGATGTTGGCCAAGTGATGTTTAAAACATTACTGGATGGAGATGTTAATTTGGAAAAAAAGTTTAAGAAGAATATTCTTAAAAATTTTGGTCCTGGAAGTAAATATTGGAAAAATTTGAAACTAAGGTCAAAGTATAAAAAAGTTAAAGATTGGCGTGGCTTAATAAGAGGACCATGGATACACCAAAATATAATCGAAACTGTAAACAATATTAAATCAAAAAAAAAATTTTCTGGTGGAATAAAAGTCAATGAGTCAGATGGTTTTTGTGCAGTGCTACCTTTTTTTCTTTACGGCCATAATTTTAAAAGTTTAAAAAAAATCATGAAAATTGTTACTGTTTCAAAAATCAGCATAAAGTATGCCCTCGCAAAATTTTATCTAATTGATTTTGCTTTAAAGGGAGCCGAAGATCCCATTAAAAAATTTATAAAAAAATTCAGTGGAAATATTTTATTTAAGGAAATTATCAGCGATATAAAGAAGATCAAAAAATTTAAATCAAAATTTGATCCTTTTACAATTAAAAAACTAGGGATGGCTTGCAGTTATCCAGGAACTTTTAATAGTTCAATTTATACAATTATAAATTCAAAGAATTATAAAGATGCAATTTTAAAAACTATCAAGGCTGGAGGTTGTAATTGCTCTAGAGCAAATTTTGTTGGAGCATACTTTGCTTCCCTAAATGGTATTAATTCCATTCCAAAATCTTGGATTAAAAAGACTATTCCTGCAAAAAAAATTCTAAATCAAAAATAATTATTTATTTATAGACTCACAAAAAGATTTAATTCTTGACATAGCTTTTTTTAAATTTTTCATCGATGTTGCATAAGAAATTCTAAAATAACCATCTAAACCAAATGCTGAACCTTGAACAACTGCAACATTTTCTTTTTCAAGCAATCTTTGTACAAAGTTTGTATCAGTTTTTAATTTTGTTTTTTTATTTAGTAGTCCTTTGCAACTTGGAAATACATAAAATGCGCCATTAGGAGTCAAACAGTGAATTCCCTCAATATTATTTAGACTTTTTACAACAAAATTTCTTCTATCTCTAAACGCTTTAGCTCTAGTTTTTATGAAACCTTGTTTTCCATTCAATGCCTCTACAGCAGCAGCCTGACTTATTGAAGATGGATTTGAGGTAGATTGTGATTGAATTTTTCCAACAGCTTTAATTATATCTTTTGGACCAGCAGCATAACCTATTCTCCAGCCAGTCATGGCATAGGATTTACTTACTCCATTCATTGTGAGCGTCCTGTCTTTCAATTTTGGAATTTGTGCAATGGTAAAAAAATTGAAATTGTCGTATCTCACGTGCTCGTAAATATCATCACTTAAAATTAAAACTTTCTTGTTTTTTATAAGAACATTAGCTAAATTTTGAATTTCTCTTTTTGTATAACCTGCACCAGTGGGGTTTGATGGTGAATTAAGTATCAACCATTTTGTTTTTTTGGTAATAGCTTTTTTTAATTTTTTGGCAGTAAGCTTAAAACCCTCTTGCTCGGTACATTTAATTATTTTTGGTTTTCCACCAGCTAACAAAACCATATCTGGATACGAAACCCAAAATGGTGCTGGGATGATAACCTCATCTCCCTTATTTAAGGTAGCCATAAAAGTATTATAAAGAACTTGCTTTCCACCAGTTCCAACTGTTATTTGGTCTAAAGTATATTTTAATTTGTTTTCTCTTTTGAATTTACTAATAATAGCTTTTTTTAAAGCAGGTGTACCATCTACTGCTGTATATTTAGTGTCTCCACTTCTAATAGCTTTTATGGCAGCATTTTTTATATTATCAGGAGTATCAAAATCTGGCTCTCCAGCCCCTAAACCAATTACATCTTTTCCTGCCGCTCTTAATTCTCTTGCCTTTTGAGTTACGGCAATAGTAGGTGATGGTTTAATTCTTTTTAAACTGTTAGATATTATGCTCATTGAAATATAAATTAATTCTAATACGTTCTTAATATATGGAAAATACTTATCAAGATTTAATTACAGATATTCAGAGTAAAAATCCAAAAATCAGTGGAAAACTAGAAGGTGGTAAAAAGTTCAAAATTAAATCTGATTTTAAACCTGCGGGAGATCAACCTGAGGCTATTAAAAAATTAGTTAATGGAGCAAATAAAGAGGAATTTAATCAAGTTTTACTTGGGGTAACTGGTTCTGGAAAAACTTTTACAATGGCTAAGGTTATAGAAGCAACAAATAGACCAGCTTTGATTTTAGCTCCTAATAAAACTTTGGCAGCTCAACTTTATGGAGAAATGAAAACTTTTTTTCCTGACAACGCTGTTGAGTATTTTGTTTCATATTACGATTATTATACCCCAGAAGCTTATGTACCGAGATCAGATACTTACATTGAAAAAGAAGCATCAATTAATGAACAGATAGACAGGATGAGACATTCAGCAACAAGGTCTCTTTTAGAAAGAGATGATGTTTTAATTGTCGCCAGTGTTTCTTGTATATATGGTCTAGGGTCAGTTGAAGCATATAGTAAAATGACTTTAACTCTTCAAAAAAACTACGATTATAACAGAGAGCAGATTATTAAATCTTTAGTGGCCTTACAATACAAGCGTAATGATCAAAACTTTTATAGGGGCACATTTAGAGCTCGTGGAGAGTATTTGGAAATCTTTCCTTCTCATTTAGAGGATAGAGCGTGGAGATTAAATTTATTTGGAGATAAATTGGAAAAAATAGAAGAATTTGATCCTCTTACTGGAGATCAAGTAAGAGAGCTAAGCTTAGTTAAAGTTTATGCAAACAGTCACTACATAACTCCAAAACCAACAGTAGAACAGGCAATTATAAATATAAAAAGAGAATTAGAAATAACGCTAAAAAAACATAGAGCAGAAAATAAATTACTTGAAGCTCAAAGACTTGAGGAAAGAACTAAATTTGATCTTGAAATGATTGAGGCTACAGGGTCTTGTGCTGGAATTGAAAATTACTCTAGATTTTTATCTGGAAGAAAACCAGGCGAACCACCTCCCACGCTTTTTGAATATTTTCCAGACAACACTCTTATTTTTGTTGATGAGTGTCACGTGACAGTTCCACAACTTAACGGAATGTATAAAGGAGATAGATCAAGAAAAAGTACATTAGCTGAATATGGTTTTAGACTTCCCTCCTGTATGGATAATAGACCATTAAAATTTGAAGAATGGGATTTAATGAGAACACAAACTGTTTTTGTTTCAGCAACTCCTGGTCCTTGGGAATTAGAACAAACAAAAGGTAAGTTTATAGATCAAGTTATAAGACCAACAGGATTAATTGATCCACCTGTTGAAATAAGACCAGCAAAAAATCAAGTAGATGATTTAATGCATGAGTGTAAAAAAGTAATTGAAAATAATCATAGAGTTTTAGTTACTACTCTTACAAAAAAGATGGCTGAAGATTTAACAGAATACCTTCATGAAAATGGAGTAAAAGTAAGGTACCTCCATTCAGATATAGACACACTTGAAAGAATAGAAATCATGAGAGATTTAAGAATGGGTGTCTTTGATGTTTTAGTCGGAATTAATTTATTGAGGGAGGGATTAGACATACCTGAATGTGCATTAGTTGGAATTTTAGATGCTGACAAAGAAGGATTTTTGAGATCTGAGACTTCATTAATTCAAACTATAGGAAGGGCTGCTAGAAATGTAGATGGAAAAGTTATTCTTTATGCTGATAAAGAAACGAAAAGTATTAAAAAGGCAATCCAAGAAACTGAGAGAAGAAGAAAAATTCAATTAGCATATAACAAAAAAAACAAAATTGATGCTAAGACAGTTAAAAAAGAAATTAATGATATTTTAGAGAGTGTTTACGAAAAAGATTATGTAAAAATCAGTGAAGGATCTAATGTTGGAGGAAATCTTAAGAAACACTTAAAAGCTCTTGACAAAAAAATGAAAGAAGCAGCCTCTAACTTGGAATTTGAAGAAGCAGCCAAAATAAGAGATGAAATAAGAAAATTAGAAAGTACTGAATTAGAAATCACCTTAAACCCAAAAATAAGACAATATGACGTGAAAAATAAACTTTATCCAAAAGGTAGATCGACAATGGGTATGCCAGGAACTAAGGTTACCAAAAAAAGAGATAAAAAATGGAAGCACAGAGGATAATTATTACTGGTGGAGCAACAAGAATTGGTGCTGCAATAGCTGAAAAATTATCAGGTCCAAATAAGCAAATTGTAATACAATACAATAAATCTAAGTCAAAAGCTGAAAATCTAAAAAAAAAACTTCAAAATTATGGAACAAAAATTTATTTAGTTAAAGGAGATCTTAGTAAGGAAAAAGATATCATTAAAGTTGTTAAATTTTCAAAATCAAAATTGAAATTTTTTGACTGCTTAGTAAACAATGCTTCAATATTTGAAAATGACAAATTAGAAAATTTTAACTCTAAGAGTTGGGAAAAACATATTTCTACAAATCTTAAAGCCCCTGCTCTTTTATCAAAAGAGTTTTCAAAGAATATTAGGGGCAAAAATAACAATATTATCAATATAATTGATCAAAGAGTATTTAAGCTTACCCCATATTTCTTCTCGTACACATTAAGTAAAACAGGCCTTTATACCTTAACCAAAACAAGCGCGATGAGTTTGTCACCATTCATAAGAGTTAATGGAATAGCCCCTGGACCAACAATTAAAAACAAAAGACAATCGGAAAAACATTTTAAAAATCAATATTTAGCTACACCACTAAAACAGCAAGTTGATGTTAATGAGATTTGTAATGCAGTTGACTTTTTTATTAAAAACAGTTCTATTACAGGACAAGTTTTAGCAATAGATAGTGGTCAAAGCTTAAATTGGCAGACACCAGATATAATGAGAGGCAAAGAATGAAAAGAGTAATACTAGTAATACTTGCTATTTTTTTTACAACAAATCTTTTAGCACATTCAACAAATATAAATTTTGACTCTAAGGCAAATTGTACTAAAAAAAAATCAATGTTGAACGGTATTGCTAAATTAAAGACTCACAAAGGTGGAAAGATAATAAAATTTAATTCATATACTGGATTTGATCAAAGAACAGTATTAATAGATGGACATCTCAGAAATCCAATTGAGATTACAGGATATTTACAATTACCAAAAGGAACTGATAAAGTTCCGATAGTAATTTATACTCATAGCAGTGGCGGCCCAGGCGATTATGTATGGAATGACTTTGTGTATCATGCTGCACAAAATCTTTTGAAAGAAGGTATAGGTGTTATGTATATAGATAATTTTTGTCCTAGAGGTGCAAGAGAAACTTGGAGAGATCAATCTAAAGTTCCTCTTATTAATGGTGCCATTGATGCTATGATGGCGTTAAAAGTTTTACAATCACATCCAAGATCAAATGGAAAATTTGGTACTACCGGTCACTCTAGAGGTGGAACAAACTCCTTGTTTTTAGCTGATGTAAAATTTACTTCAAAATTTCTTACAGGCACGAAAGGTTTTGATGCAATTCTACCGGAAGCAGCTGAATGTAGAATGGCTGGTTTTTTTGCGGAACCAGAATTAACGTCTAACACGACTTTACTTGTGGTACACGGAGGTGCAGATGATTGGACTTTAGCAAAGTTTTGTAAAGAACACGCAGAGAGGATTAAAGCTCCTCCAGGAAAAGTAAAAATTGATATTAAAGAAGGTTGGTATCATGTATGGCATGCAGGTAAAAAACCTTGGAGAGAAAAAATGGCGATGACTCTTCATGATTGTCCAGATGTATATGTTGATAATAACGGCATTGTTACTAATCCAATATGGAAAGAATGGCTAATAGATAAATATAAGATTTATCCAAGTGAAGAGGCTTGGTATGAAGCTGCTCAAAATGAACCAAGAAAAACTTTTAAAAAAATTTTTAAAGCTATGAAAAAAGAAAAGTGTCTCTCTAGAGGTGTGACAATAGGTGGAGATAATATGAATGTATATATGCCTCAATTTATCAATTTCTTTAAGGAAAATTTGCTCTAAATGAAAAAAAATAATCTAAAGGTTGTAAAAATAGATAAAAACAAAAGCTTATTTAATTATGAGAAAAAAATTCTCATTAATGAACTTATTCTTGATTTGAAGCTTGGATATTATGATTTTGAGAAAGAGAAAGCACAAAAAGTAAAATTTAGTTTGGAAATTGATTATCAAGATAAAAAACCCTCAAACGATAAAGACCTTAAATCAATTGTAAATTATGCAAATATTGTAAAATTAATTAAAAAACTAATTAAAAAGAAACATTATAATTTCTTAGAAACTTTGGCTGAGGCCGTTTTTGATGAACTTTTCAAAGATAAGAGAATAGGTAAAATAATGCTTAAAATTGAAAAATTGGAAATTCTGAAACAATGTTCATCTGTTGGTATCCAAATTACGAAAAAACGAAGTCATGATAAGTTCTGAAATTGGCAAAGAAGTAATAAAAAAAGAACTGCCTCTAATTCCTAAACTTCCTGGTGTATACAGAATGTTGAATGATAAAGGGGATATTCTCTATGTAGGTAAAGCAAAAAATTTGCCTAACAGACTTAAAAGTTATGTAGCTGAAAAAAATCATATTATAAGAACTGAACGAATGTTATCTCAAACAAGAAAGCTTGAGATAACAACTACATCAAATGAAAGTGAGGCTTTACTTCTTGAAGCGAATTTAATCAAAAAACATAAACCAAAATTTAATATTCTTTTAAGAGATGATAAGTCTTTTCCTTTTATTTTTATTGGTAACAAAGATAAATGGCCACAAATAAAAAGACATAGAGGAAAAAAAACAAAAGAAGGTTTTTATTTTGGACCTTTCGCATCAGCAGGCTCTGCTAATTGGACAATAAAAATGATACAGAAAATTTTTCACTTAAGAGTTTGTGATGATACTGTTTTTAAAAACAGACAACGTCCTTGTATCCTTTATCAGATTAAAAGATGCTCTGGACCTTGTGTCGGATACATAAATGATGATGAATATAAAAAAACTGTGGATGATGCTATAGAATTTGTTTCTGGTAAATCAAGAAAAATACAGAAAAGTCTCTCAAATCAAATGGAAAAGGCTAGTGAAAATTTAGATTTTGAAAAAGCAGTAATTTTAAGAGATAGAATAAAATCTTTAAATATCATTCAATCGTCGCAAAGAATTAATGAGGCAAATTTAATTGAAGCTGATGTAATCGCTGGCTATAAAGAGTCAGGTAAAACTTGCATTCAGGTTTTTTTTTATAGATCAAAACAAAATTGGGGGAATCAAGCTTTTTTTCCAAAGCATGATCCTGATGAAAAATTAAGTGATATATTAAATTCTTTTGTCTCTCAATTTTATGAAAATAAAAGTGTTCCTTCATCAATTATATTATCTGAAGAGATCAAAGAAAAAATTTTAATTGAAAAAACTCTATCTCAAAAGGAAGAGAAACAAATCGATATATCCATTGCAAAAAAAGGATCAAAATTAAAAGTAATTAATCAGGCAATTAAAAATGCAAAAGATAGCCTAACTAGAAAACTTTACGAAAGCCAAAATAATAGAGAATTATTTGATGCAGTAGCAAATAAATTTAATTTAGAAACTAATATTAATTTGATAGAGGTTTATGATAATAGTCATATCCAAGGAACTAATAGTGTTGGTGCGTTAATCGCTTATGGAGATGAAGGATTTATTAAAAAAAGATATAGAAAATTCAACATTAAGATCCAAAAGAATGAACAAGATGACTATGGTATGATGCGGGAAGTGCTAAATCGAAGATTTAAAAGAGCTATACATGAGAAAGACAACTATCTAACTTTTCCTGATCTAGTTTTGATTGATGGTGGAAAAGGTCAGTACTCTGTTGCAAGAGAAACTCTAAATGAACTAGGCCTTCATGACTTGCCAATAGTTGCAATAGCAAAAGGGAAACTTAGAAATAGTGGTAATGAAACCTTTTTTCATAATGGTAAAGAGTTTAAATTTGCCAAAAATGACCCTACTCTATTTTTTCTTCAGAGAGTAAGGGATGAGTCTCATCGGTTTGCGATCAGTGCTCATAGAGCTAAAAGAAAAAAAGGATTAAGTAAATCACTCTTAGATCAGATCGAAGGTATCGGTTCTATTCGAAAAAGAGCCTTATTAAACCATTTTGGTTCTGCTCGAGCAGTGGAGTCTGCAAGTATTGATGAAATAAAATCGGTCGAAGGTGTTGAAGCAAAAGTTGCAAAAAAGATATATAATTTCTTTCACGAATAAAAATAAGTATGCTTAAAAAAATACCAAATATATTAACAGTCGGTAGAATTTTAATTGTACCATTTTTTGTGTTAGCTTTTTATCTTCCTGGTTTTTATGGAGATCTTACTGCGTTAATATTATTTATTGTTGCCTCTTTCACAGATTTTCTAGATGGCATGCTGGCAAGATTTCTTGGTGAAGAGTCCAAACTTGGAGAATTACTAGATCCAATAGCTGACAAAATTATTGTTGCAGCTGCTCTTATTTTGTTAGTGATGGATGGCACTATTCGAAATTACGAGGTAATTGCAGCAATAATAATTCTTACGCGAGAAATTTTAATTTCTGGTCTTAGAGAGTTCTTGGCAAAAGGAGAAATTAAACTTCCAGTATCTGGCTTAGCTAAATTGAAAACAGTTTTACAAATGGTTTCTATTGCACTTTTACTTTCAGGAGAAACTGGAAACAAAATAATTAATTTCCAAGATTATAACGCACAAACCATTGGTATTATTCTTTTATGGCTTTCTGCAGCATTAACCCTTTTTACTGGTTATGATTACATGCGGAAAGGTATCGACCACGCTATTTCTGAAGATAATAAAGATTAAGCTGCCTTTTTTTTTCTGACGACCAACTGATAACTCTCGTTCAAATCTATGATCATTTCACAAACTTTAAATTGATTATTTGCTATAGAAGAAACTGGTGTAACTTCAGCAGCAGTACCAGTTAAAAAACAACCAACAAAATCTTTTAACTCTAAAGGACTTATTTTTCTTTCATGAACTTTTATATTTTTTGATTTTGCTATCCCAATTACTGTTCTACGGGTAATACCATCTAAAAAAGAGTCAGGTATAGGCGTATGTAGTTCACCATTTTTATCCTTAAAAAAAACATTAGCGCCTGTCGCCTCAGCAATGTTCCCCTCATGATCTAACATTAGAGAATCTGTGTAACCTTCTTTCTCTGCCTCATGTTTTGACAAAGTACAAATCATATAAAGACCAGACGCTTTGGTATCCCAAGGAATAGTATTGGGAGCAGGTCTTCTCCAATTTGAAATATTTAATTTTATGCCTTCGATTTTCAATTTTGGGTCAAAATAAGAACCCCATTCCCATGTTGCGATAGCGACGTGAATCTTTGTCTGCTGCGCAGATATAGCCATCATTTCACTTCCCCGCCATGCTACAGGTCTGACGTAGCCATTCTCTACATTCTGGATAGCTATAATTTTTTTTGAGGCTTCATTAATCTCCTTCTCGCTGTAAGGAATTTCAAAACCCATTCTTTTTGCTGAGTAAAAAAATCTTGAAGTATGTTCCTCTAATTTAAATATTGAGCCATCATAAACTCTTTCACCCTCGAATACACAACTCGCATAGTGTAATCCATGACTTAAGACATGAACCTTAACATCTGACCAATCCACAAGGTCATTGTTATACCAAATTTTACCATTTCTTTTATCGTAAGGTATCATGTTAGAAAATAATTTTTAAATTATTTAAAAATTATCTTTGTATCTTGAATATGTCAATATAACTTACCTATTATGAAAGATTTACTTTATCTTAAAGACGAGCAATTAAAAGATTTAATTGAAAAACTTTTTATAGTTTATAGAGACACTTTCACCGATCCAAAAAAAATTTTGAGCAAATATTCTATAGGGACTGCTCATCATAAAGTAATACACATTATTTCATCGTACGAGGGTATATCAATTTCTGAACTTTTAAAAAAATTGAAAATAACAAAACAAAGTTTAAATAGAGTTTTAAAAGATTTAACAAAGCTTGATATTATCAAATTTGAAAAAGATGAACAAGATACGAGAATAAAACATGTGTATCTCAATGAAAAGGGAAAAAAAATTTTTCTTGAAATTTTCGAAACACAAAAAAAAAGGATATATAACGCACTGTTAAACTCAAGTTCTGATGAGGTTGTAAATTTTGATAAGGTTCTAAAAAAAATTATAAATGGATGAATTTTTAGCACATATATTAGTAGTAGATGATGATGAGGGTATAAGGTCCTTAGTAAAAAGATATTTAAATGAAAATAATTTTTTGGTTACAACTGCAAAGAATGCTGAGGATGCAACTGAAAAAATTAAAATAATTAATTTTGATATGATAATTTTGGACATAATGATGCCAGGCAGAAACGGTCTTCAATTTATTCAAGATAACCTGAATAAAATTTTGACACCTATAATATTACTAACTGCTAAGGGTACTGCAGACGAGAGAGTTGAAGGATTAGAAAAAGGTGCAGATGATTATTTATCAAAACCGTTTGAACCAAGAGAACTTTTGCTTAGAATTAAGAATATTCTTAATAAAACAAAAGAAAAAAATTTAAAAAGAGTAGTTAAGTTCTCGAACATTGAAATTGATTTAAATAAATTAATAATTCTTAAAAATAAGGAAGAATTTAAAATAAATAACACAGAAAAAATCATTTTAGAAAAAATGATAAATAATCCTGGTAAAACATTCTCAAGGATTGATATAGGTAAAATTATAAATTTAGATAAAGAGAGATCTATAGATGTAATTATAACTCGCTTAAGAAAAAAAATTGAAATTGATCCAAAAAATCCAAAATTTTTACAAACTTTAAGGGGTAGCGGTTATGTTTTATGGATTGACTA
Source organism: uncultured Pelagibacteraceae bacterium (assembly GCA_902540235.1). Taxonomy (GTDB): domain Bacteria; phylum Pseudomonadota; class Alphaproteobacteria; order Pelagibacterales; family Pelagibacteraceae; genus Pelagibacter. The sequence goes on along the minus strand of CACBLI010000006.1, from coordinate 70,906 downwards.
AATTTGTAAAAAATTTGTTACCAAAAAGATTATTTTATAGAGCGTTGCTGATTGTTGCAATTCCAGTTATTTTACTCCAACTTTTAGTTACAATTGTTTTTTTTGATAGTCTTTGGATAAAGACTAATAAAGGAATGACTAGAGCCTTGGTTGGAGAAATTGATACTTTTATTGTTGCTTTCGATAATGAGAACAATGATAAAGATTACATCATAGATTTATTTTCAATTCATTTAGATTTAAATATAAAATATATTCAAGACAAAAAATTTAATTTCGAATTGAATGAAAGATGGTTTAGTCCAATAGATAGATCTTTAAGAAGAGAACTGAAGTCTAGTATTGGTAACAATAAATTTTGGTTTAGCACCACTGATTATTTGGAATTAATAAACATAAGAATAAAATATAAAAAAGGATATTTCGAATTTTTAGTGCCAAGAGATAGGGTCACTGCCTCCTCAGCAAGATTGTTTGCTTTATGGATATCAGTGCCAGCAATTTTTTTAATTTTTGTTGCAATATTATTTTTAAAAAACCAAACAAGACCAATAACAAATTTAGCAAAAGCAGCAGAAAAATTTGGTAGAGGCGAAGAAGTTGACGATTATAGACCTTCGGGTTCACTTGAAATTAGACAAGCAGGTTATGAATTTGATAAAATGAGAAAAAGAATCCTTAGACATTTAAACCAAAGATCTGAAATGTTATCTGGAATTAGTCATGACTTAAGAACACCTTTAACCAGAATGAAGTTACAACTTTCCTTTATCAAGGATAGCGAGATATCCTCCAAATTAAGTGATGATATTAGTGAAATGGAAAAAATGCTTAATGAGTATCTACAATTCACTAGCTCATCTCAATCAGAAAAAAACGAAATATTTAACCTCTCAAAATTGTTAAATGAGACAATTGAACGATATGAAAATAATTATATAACTAGAGATCTAGCTCAAAATATTCTAATAAATGGAAGAAAAAATTTATTAAAAAGAAGCTTTAATAATATTATTGATAACAGTCTTAAATACGGAAAAAAAATTAATATCAAATTAAATAAGAATGGAAAAAATATATTCATTCTTATCGAGGATGACGGGCCCGGTATACCAAAGACAGAATACGAGAATGTTTTTAAACCATTTTATAAAATTGACAAAGGTAGGGGTGAAACTAAATCAAGCGTTGGCTTGGGATTATCAATAGCCTCGGATGTTATTAGATCTCATGGCGGATACATTAAACTTGACAAATCATCAATGAATGGACTCGGAGTTAAGATTTTCTTGCCCGCTTAGTTTTTTTTTTATTAGTTTGTTGTAATTGTGAAACTTTTTTTTCAAGGTTTTCTACTCTTTTTGATAAAATTTCAAGTTCTTCTTTACTTGTAAGTTTCATTCTAAAAATTATTTCATCCCTTTTAGATTTTAGGATACTTAACATTTCTGATCTGAGATCTTTTGATGTAATAAGGCCTTGTTCAATTATCTTAGATAATTTATCAAAAACAAATTTTGAGTTTTTCATATTTTTATTTCAATATTTGATATAACCTATAATTATTTATCAAAATGTTCATTAATAATTTTGACCCAGTAGCAATTAATTTTTTTTCAATAGAAATAAGATGGTACTCACTGTCCTATATTTTTGGAATATTAATAGGTTGGGTTTTAGCTAAAAAATTTTTTATTTATGACCAGGAAATTAAAAAAAGGTTTGATGATTACGTTACATATCTTATTGTTGGAATTATTGTAGGTGGAAGACTAGGTTATGTAATATTCTATAATTTAGATTATTATTTGAATAACCCTATAAATATTTTAAAAATATGGGAGGGAGGTATGTCTTTTCATGGTGGAGTGATAGGAATAATTATTATTAGTATTTGGTTTGCAAAAAAGAATAAACAAAACTTTTATAGTTACCTAGATATTATTTCCTTAGTTGCTCCGGTTGGTATTTTTTTAGGGCGAATTTCAAATTTTATAAACTCAGAATTATATGGAAAAGAGACAAGTCTGCCCTGGGGAGTGAAATTTAATAGTATTGATAATTTATACAGACATCCTTCACAATTATATGAAGCGTTTTTTGAGGGATTTGTTCTTTTTTTAATTTTAATATATTTCCATAAAAAAAAAACTAATAATGCTCCAGGTTTTATTTCAAGTTTATTTTTAATTTTTTACTCAATTTTTAGATTTACAATAGAGTTTTTTCGAGTGCCAGATGAACAACTAGGTTATTTATTACTTAATCTGACGATGGGACAAATAATTAGTTTTGTATTTTTGTTATTTGGAACATATTTAGTTATCCGAAAATATGATAAAAAAAAAGAGTTGTGAACTTCCTTTAGATAAATTTATAAATTTATCTCTATATGACAAGAAATTTGGTTTTTATATGAAAAAGGATCCTTTTGGCAAAAAAGGTGATTTTATAACAGCGCCAAATGTCTCAAGACTTTTTTCTGAAATGATAGCTATTTGGATTATCAGTTTTTGGAAAAACCTAAGAGCTCCAAAAAAATTTAATTTAGTTGAACTCGGAGCTGGAAATGGTGAAATGATGAAAATAATGTTAGAGAGTTTCCAAAATTTTCCATCATTTCTAAAATCCTGCAATTTTGTAATTCATGAAAAAAGTCCAACTTTAATTAAGTTACAAAAAAAAAAATTATCGAAATATAAAATCTCTTGGGTGTCTCAAATTAATAAAATAAAAAAAAATCCATGTATATTTATTGCAAATGAATTTTTTGATGCAATGCCAATAAAACAATTCAGAAAATATAAAAATATTTGGTACGAAAAATTTGTTAATTTTGAGAGTTTATCTAAAGCCTCATTTATTGAAAAAAAAACTGATATAAAAAAATTCGAGAAAAAAATAAATTTTAAAATTTCAGAAAATCAAGATTTTATTGAGTGCTCTGAGACTGGTTTAAATTATTTAAAAAAAATTTCCAATATAATCAAAAAGAATAATGGAGGAATATTGCTTATAGATTACGGTAATTTCGACAAAAAAATGAAAAATACTTTACAGGCAGTATCTAATCACAAATTTGCCAATATTTTAAAGAATATTGGCAATGCAGATATTACACATAATATAAATTTTGAGTTATTTGAAAAATTTACAAAAAAATTGGGTGGGTTAAAAAATAATTTTAATACTCAAAAAAATTTTTTGATAAAAATGGGGATAAAGCAGAGGGCCGAATTAATTTCGAGAGATAAAGATTTTTTGAAAAAAGCTGATATCTTTTACAGATTAAATCGACTTATTGATGAAAAACAAATGGGTACTTTATTTAAAGTAATGTTTATCAAAGATAAAAAAAATAATTTTAATCTTGGTTTTTAGAATTGATTACCTCTAAATTACTATTCAAGCATAAAAAGATTAATCACGGTTTTTTTAATAGAATAGGAGGCAAATCAAATGGAATTTATAGAAGCTTGAATTGCGGACCTGGGTCTAATGATTTTAAATCGAAAATTAAAAATAATTTAAAAATTGTAAAAAATAAAATTAGTAAAAAATCTAGAAATATTTTCTTGATGCATCAAATGCACGGTAACGAGATTATTTATATAAGTAAAAATTTTAAATTTAATAAAAAAAAAATTAAAGCTGATGCTGTTATTACTGATCAAAAAAGAATACCTATAGCAGTTTTAACCGCAGATTGTGCACCAGTACTATTATATGATAAAAAAATGAATATGATAGCTGCAATTCACGCTGGATGGAAAAGCGTCTATAAAGGTATAATTAAAAAAGTTGTTAATTTTATGTTAAACAAAGGGTGTAAAGAAAAAAATATTGTTGCAGCAATTGGTCCATGTATCCAACTTAAAAGCTACAATGTTAAAGAAGATTTTCTCAAGAAATTCTTAAAAAAAAATAAAAATAATAAATTTTTTTTTAAAAATATAAAAAACACAATTCATTTTGATCTGCCTAATTTTATAAAATCTCAACTAAAATCGAGTAAAATTACAAACATAGAAGTCATAAAAATTGATACTTTTGACAGTAAAAATAATTTTTTTAGCGCAAGACAATCTTTAAAATTAAAACATGATGATTATGGTAGAAATATTTCAATAATTATGATTAATTAAACATTTTCAATGAAACTATTAACTGGAAATAGCAATAAAGTACTCAGTAAAAATATTGCTAAATATCTAAAAACAAAACTTGTAAATTCAAGTATAAGAAAATTTGCAGATGGTGAAATATACATTGAGATTAATGAAAATATCAGAGGAAATAGTATTTTTATCATTCAGTCTATCTCATCTCCTGCAAATGATAACCTAATGGAATTATTACTTTGTATAGATGCTCTAAAGAGATCATCAGCAAAAAATATCACAGCTGTCATTCCATATTTTGGATACGCCAGACAAGATAGGAAAGTTGTACCAAGAACTTCTATTTCCGCTAAGTTAGTTTCAAATTTAATTACAAAAGCAGGTGCAGATAGAGTTGTTACAGTTGATCTGCATGCTGGACAAATACAAGGTTTTTTTGATATTCCTGTTGATAACCTTTTTTCAACACCAATATTTGCAAGACACGCAAAAAAGCAAATTAAAAGTAAAAAAATTATTTGTGTAGCACCTGATGTAGGTGGAACTGAAAGAGCTAGAGCTCTTGGTAAACTCCTAAATGTTGGTTTAGCAATTGTTGACAAAAGAAGACCAAAACCAGGTCAGTCACAAGTAATGAATGTTATTGGGGATGTAAGGAACCAAACATGTATAATTGTTGATGACATAATTGACTCTGGTGGTACAATTGTTAATGCCGCCAAAGCTTTAAAACAAAGGGGGGCCAAAGAGGTCTATGTGTATATTACTCATGGAGTTCTAAGTGGAGATGCTGTTAAGAAAATTAAAAATTCAGTGATAAAAAATTTGGTTATTACAGACACAATCGATAATAGCCAAAAAACTAAAAATGTTAAAAATATAGAGGTTTTACCTGTCTCAAACCTTATGGGCGAGGCAATAAAAAGAATTTCTAATTCAACATCTGTATCTGATTTATTTAAATAATTACCTTGATTATTTATAAACATGGTTTAAAAAACTATTTTTTATGAATTCGTTAGAAGCAAGCATCAGAAATAATTCAACTAAAGGTCAATTAAATGCTATTAGAGATAGTGGAAATGTGCCTGGTATTATTTACGGTGGAAAAGATCAAAACCAAAAAATATCTGTTTCAAAAAAATTATTGAAAACTTTGATTGATAAGGAAAATTTTTTATCAAATATTATTACATTAATAGTTGATGGAAAATCTCAAAATGTTTTACCAAGGGAAATCAAGTATCATATTTTAAGCGATGAGCCTACTCATGTAGATTTTTTAAGAATATTGCCTGGTGTGAAAATAAAAATTGAAGTACCAGTTAATTTTATTAATCATGAAAAATCACCAGGTTTGAAAAGAGGAGGAGTTCTAAATATAGTAAGAAGGAAAGTTGAATTAAATTGTCCAAGTGAAAAAATACCTAAAAATTTAACCATTGATCTTGATGGTGTTGATATTGGAGAAAGCTTCAAGATTTCCTCTATAAAATTAGACTCAGAAGTAACTCCAACAATACAAGGCAGAGACTTTGTAATAGCCACACTTGCAGCTCCAACTGTTATTAAAGAACCAGAAAAACCAGCAGAGGCAGAAGCAGCGGAAGGTGAAGAAGGAATTGAAGCTGCAGCAGATGGTGACAAAACTTCATCAGACTCAGCTAAAGGAGACAAACAAGAAGTTGGTGATAAGAAACCTGATGAAAAAAAATCTGCCGAAAAAAAACCTCCTGAAGAAAAAAAATAAATAATAAAAATTGAAAATAAGTTTAGTTAACTCATGATTTTATTTGTAGGATTAGGCAATCCAACTCCTGACAGTGAAAATAATAGGCACAATGTTGGTTTCAAAATCATAGATTGTATTAATAAAAAATTTAATTTATCCAAACAAAAACCTAAATTTAAAGGTCTTCTCACAACTGGAAATATAGCGAATAAAAAAGTTTATGCTATCAAACCATTGACGTTTATGAACAACTCGGGGATTTGTATAAGAGAATTAATTGAGTATTTTAAGATTGATGCACAAGATGTAATTGTTTTTCATGACGATTTAGACGTAGAATTTGGAAAAATCAAAACTAAATTTGGGGGATCAAGCGCAGGTCATAATGGAGTTGCCTCAATTGATAAATTTATTGGCAAAGATTATTCAAGGGTTAGAATAGGAATCGGAAAACCAAAAGGTTCAATAGAGGTAGCAGATTATGTTCTACAAAATTTTGATGATGATGAAACTATTGGTATAGACAAAATTACTGAAAATATTACAGAGTCAATTTCTATTCTTGTTGATAAAAAATTAGACCTATTTTCTAGTACAGTTAATAATAAATAATGAGTTTTAAATGTGGAATAGTTGGAATGCCAAATGTTGGTAAATCAACTTTATTTAATGCACTAACAAATTCTAGCAAAGCACAAGCTGCAAATTTTCCATTTTGCACAATAGAGCCAAATGTTGGTGTTGTTCCTGTTCCAGATATTAGACTTAAGAATTTAGCGAAAATTTCAAATTCAAAAAAAATTATCAATACAACTATTTCATTTGTTGATATTGCTGGTTTAGTAAAAGGAGCATCAAAAGGTGAAGGTTTAGGAAATAAATTCCTCTCTCACATTAGAGAGGTTGATGCAATCATACATCTTATAAGATGCTTCGACTCTAGTGATATCCAAAATGTAAATCCAAATGTAAATCCAGTTAGAGACTTGGAGATAATTGAGACTGAAATGATGTTAGCCGATCTTGAGTCTATACAAAAAAGATTAGAGAAAAATAATAAAAAAAACTTAGAGAGCGTTCAATTAAAAATTCTTGAAACAAGTCTAGACTGTCTAAATAATGATAAAGATATCTCAAGTTTGAGGTCTCAGTTTGAAAAAAAACAGATTAATCAAAGTGGACTATTATCTTTAAAACCTAAAATATTTGTATGTAATGTTGATGAGAAAAGTATTCAAAATGGAAACGATTATACTAAAAAATTTATCTCAAAATTCGGAAGTGATAATACGTTAATTATTTCAGCAGATATAGAAAATCAAATTAATAATTTAGAGGTACACGAAAAAAAAAATTATATGGAAATGATTGGATTAAAAGAGACAGGGTTAAATATGTTAATAAAAAAAGGGTATCAAATCCTTGAGCTTGACACTTATTTCACTTCTGGTCCTGAGGAAACCAGAGCGTGGACAATAGAAAAAAATTGTAAGGCTCCTCAAGCTGCTGGAGAAATTCATACAGATTTTGAGAAAGGTTTTATTAGAGCAGAAACTATTTCATATGATGATTTTATTTCAAATGATGGCTGGTTGAATGCAAAATCAAACGGTAAAATGAGACTTGAAGGAAAAGACTATATTGTGAAAGATGGCGACGTTTTAAACTTCCGTTTCAATACGTGACCATATCTTTTTCATGCTAAAATAAACCAAAATTGTTAAAATAATTAAATAAACTATCGCCTTGAAGCCCATCTGGTGACGTGACTCAAGATGTGGCTCTGCTGCCCACATTAAGAATGTAGTAACATCTTTTGACATTTGTTCAATTGATGCTGTTGTGCCATCTCCATACTCAACGAGCCCGTCAGAAAGCTGATTGGCCATTTTTATTTTGTTACCATACATATATTTATTATAATAAACTCCATCATCTAAACTCATTCCCACTGGTGGATCTTCATAACCTTGAAGTAAAGAGTAGATGTAATCGACCCCACCTCCTCTTGCTTTAACGAGCACTGACATATCTGGTGGATATGCACCGCCATTTGCGGCTTGAGCTGCTTTAACATTATCATAAGGCATTACAAATTTGTCAGATAATTTACCTGGTCTTGTAAACATTTCTCCATCATCATTAGGTCCATCAGTGACCTCAAAAGATGCAGCTATCGCTTTAGCTTCTGCTATCGAAAATTCTGGTCCACCCTTTTCGGCTAAATTCCTATAACTTAGATATTTCATAGAGTGACAAGACGAACATACCTCAGTATAAACTTGATAACCTCTTTGTAATGCTCCCCTATCAAACTTTCCAAAAAGACCTTTAAAACTCCAATCAGTTGTTAAGTATTCAATCTTTTCAGCTGAATTAGATTTTACAGAAATTCCAAAAACTAAACTCGTGATTAAAAATATTCTTAAAAAATTTTTCACTAATCTTTAAAATTTTCCTTGTTCTTAGCCAAAGCTAAATTAGGGGATCCACCTAGCACAGGCTCAGTAATACTTAATGGAACAGGCAAAGTTTTCTCCTTATAACCTAAAATTGGTAGAACAACTAAAAAATGTAGGAAATAGTAGGCCGTAGCCACTCTTGCAACTAATAAATACAATCCTTCAGCTGGCATAGCACCTACATAACCTAAAATCAAAACGTCAGCGACCAAGATCCAGTAAAATTGTCTGTATAATGGTCTAAAGACTGCAGATCTAATCTTAGATGTATCAAGCCAAGGTAAAGCTGCTAGAATAAGAATTGCTGACAACATCGCAACTACACCCAAAAGTTTATCTGGAACAGATCTTAATATCGCATAAAATGGTAAAAGGTACCATTCTGGGACTATATGCGCAGGAGTTACCAATGGATTTGCTTCAATGTAATTATCTGCATGTCCTAGAATATTTGGGGTGTAAAAAACAAAGAATGCAAAAACAATCATAAACATAAGTAGAGCAAAACCATCTTTGATTACTATGTAAGGATGAAATGGAACAGTATCTTTAGAAGGTTTTTTAATATCAATCCCAACAGGATTATTATTACCTGGAACATGCAAGGCCCATATATGCAACACTACTAAACCTAATATTAAGAAGGGAATTAAGTAGTGCAGTGTAAAAAATCTAGTTAATGTTGGATTGTCAACCGAATAACCTCCCCATAACCAGGTTACTATACCTTCACCAACAAGTGGAATAGCACTAAATAAATTAGTTATAACAGTTGCTCCCCAAAAACTCATTTGCCCCCATGGAAGAACATAACCTAAGAAAGCTGCTGCCATCATGAGTAAATATATTATTATACCTATGATCCAAATAATCTCCCGGGGAGATTTATAAGATCCATAAAATAAAGATCTAAATATATGAATATATACTGCTAAGAAAAACATTGAAGCTCCATTTGCGTGAATGTACCTTATTAACCATCCGTAGTTTACATTTCTCATGATGTGCTCTACGCTGTCAAATGCCATGTCTGCATGAGCAATGTAATGCATTGCCAAGACTAATCCAGTTACGATTTGAGTAATTAAACAGAAAGTAAGTATTCCACCAAATGTCCACCAATAGTTTAAGTTTTTCGGCGTAGGATAATCAGTCAGATGGCTTGCTAATGTGAGCAAAGGTAATCTATCATTAAACCACTTTCCAAATTTTGACTTAGGGGTATATTCGTGATCACTCATAAAGTTTATCCAATTTTAATTGTATTAGTGTTTACAAACTTATATTCAGGTATTTCCATATTTGTTGGTGCTGGACCTTTTCTTATTCTGCCTGATATATCATAATGTGATCCATGACAAGGACAGAACCAGCCGTTATAATCTCCTTTTTGATCTAAGGGCACACAACCTAAATGTGTGCAGACACCAAGCATTACAAGCCACTCAGGATTTTTAGCTCGATCTTCATCTTTTTCAGGATGTTTTAAATCTTTTAAATTAACAGCTTTTGCTTCAGCAATTTCTTGTTGCGTTCTTCTTCTAATAAAAACTGGCTTACCTCTCCATAATACAGTTATAGTTTTTCCAGGGTCCATTGAGCTAATATCAACTTCAGTGCTAGCCAATGCCTTAACCGAGGCATCTGGATTCATCTGGTCTATCATAGGCCAGACCACAGCCGCAGCACCTACTGCACCAACAGCATATGTAGCTGTAAATAAAAAATCTCTTCTTTTAGTTTTTTTTTCTGACATTAATAATTATTAAATATACTCAATATTGATTTTTTCTACTTAAATATAAGAATTCATATAATATAAAATACTGAATTTACTACTGATAGAATGACACAGAAATCAATAGATCTTGGGCCAAAAATTGCATTATTTGAACCAGATATACCTCAAAATACAGCCGCAATAATAAGAACTTGTGCATGTTTGGGGGCAAATTTAGAAATTATAGAACCTTGTGGTTTTTTATTGAGTGACAAGAGGTTTAAAAGGGTAGTAATGGATTATATTGAAGAGAAAAACATAAAATTTCACAAAAGTTTTAATGAATTTCTTAAATCTAAAGAGAATCAAAGAATTGTATTGATGACGACTAAAGCATCTATATCTTATACTAAATTTAAATTTGAAGAAAATGATACAATTTTATTTGGAAGAGAAAGTGCGGGAGTTCCTGAAAGAATCCATAAATTAATTAAAAATCGTTTGAAGATACCTATGAAAAATAATAAACGTTCATTAAATCTTGCAACTGCTGTGGCTATTGTCTTGGCTGAAAGTTTGAAACAAACAAAATTTTTTTAATATGAACTTAGAGATTAAGAGAGATCTTGTTAGTAATTGGTTTAAAACACTTCAGAATGCTTTTTGCGAAGATATAGTAAGAATTGAAAATAATAAATCAAAATTTATATCTACAAGCTGGAAAAGAAGTTATAAAAAAGATGAAGGTGGAGGTGAATATAGAATACTTCAAAATGGAAAGGTGTTTGAAAAAGTTGGGGTGAATTTTTCAAAAGTTTATGGAAAATTTCCAAAAGAGTTTCAAAAAAATATACCTGGTGCTAAAAAAGATCCAAGATTCTGGGCGTCAGGAATTTCGGTTGTTATGCACATGCGAAATCCTCTAATTCCAGCTATGCATTTCAACACTCGATATATTAATACAACATATGGTTGGTTTGGTGGAGGAATGGATGTAACACCGTCAAAGTATGATAAAAAAGAAAAGGAAAATTTTCATAAGATATTAAAAAAAATGTGTGATCGACACAATAAAAATTTTTATAAAAGATATAAAAAATGGTGCGATGAATACTTTTATTTACCCCATAGGAAAGAGCCTAGAGGTATAGGGGGAATTTTTTTTGATTATAAAAAAGATAATTTTGACCAAGATTTTAAATTTGTAAGAGATGTTGGAGTAACATTTCAATTTATTTTCAATAATATAATATCTAAAAAAGTAAAAAAAAAATGGACGGCCAAAGATAAAGAGGCTCAATATATTAAAAGAGGTAGATATGCTGAGTTTAACTTGCTTTATGATAGAGGAACTAAATTTGGATTACAAACTGGAGGAAATACTGAAGGTATTTTAATGTCACTTCCTCCACTTGCTAAATGGAAATAATATGAATAAAGAACCAATTACTTTAAATGGATTAGAAAAATTAAAAGAAGAATTGGTTTTTCTAAAAGAAAAAAAACGACCTGAAATAGTTGCTGCAATCGCAGAGGCAAGATCGCATGGCGACTTGAAAGAAAACGCAGAATATCATGCGGCCAAAGAGGAGCAATCTCATAATGAGGGTCGAATTACTGAAATAAACGATATAATTGCTCGAGCAAATGTAATCGATGTCACAAAATTAACCAATGATGGTAAAGTGATTTTTGGCTCAACGGTTTATTTAGAAAATTTAGATACTGGAGATAAAATAAATTATAAAATTGTGGGAAAAGATGAGGCTAATTTAAAAGAAAAATTAATTTATTTTCAGTCACCTATTGGAAAAGGTTTGATTGGAAAAAATAAAAATGATTTGGTTGAAATCATTACCCCAGCAGGCAAAAAAAACTTTGAAATTAAAGATGTAAAATATATTTAATCTTTGACAATTTTTTCCACTTGGTGATCAGAGATTTTAAAGTTATTTTTAATCCATAACTCCTCGATTAACTTTAGTTTTAAACCAAGTTGTTTGCCTTCTGGAATTTTATATTTTTCCATTAATTCAGATGCTCCAATTGGTATAATTGGTTTGATTTTATTTATGTAAGTTTTACTTAATTTAATTAAACTATTATCAATTTTTTTTGATTTGATAATTTTAAAGTTTAAAATATCTAAAACTGCTTGTTTTCCATCATAATAAAAAATTTCATTAATTTCTTTCTCATTAAATTTTTTGAAACCTCCTTTTTCTTTGTAAAAATTGCTGATTTTTTTAATTCTTTTCTCATCTTTTTTAGAAATATTAAATTTATAAAAAAAATAATCAGAATTATCAGTATCATCAATTACCATCAAAGATATTAAAAAAATAAAATCAGAGTTTTCGACTATCTGTCTTTTAAGAGAATTTAATTTAGAAAATATATTTATATTTTTTAACTCAGGGAAAATTAGTGAAATCAATTCCAAGCATATTTTGTCTTTAGATAGCTTCTCCAAATTTTCTGCCTTGATGAGCTTTTTTAATTCATCTAATAATCTATCTTTTGAGAGCTTTGAAACGCCGTTAAGGTTTAATTTTAATTTACGTATAAGATCTTTATCGTGAGACTTTTTAGAATAAGATAGAAAAAATCTTAAATATCTTAAAATTCTTAGATAATCCTCTTTAATTCTTTTATCTGGATCACCTATAAAATTTACAAAACCCTTTTTAAGGTCATCCTTACCATTATAAGGATCAAATAAATTACCTTTAATATCTGAATAAATAGAATTAATTGTAAAGTCTCTTCTTGAAGCATCTTTTTTCCAACTTTTAGAAAATTTTACATTTGCATGTCTTCCGTCAGTTGATACATCCTCTCTTAAGGAAGTAATTTCAAATTTATGTTCATCTATTACTGCCGTAATTGTACCATGGTCTATACCAGTTTTGTAAAAATTAATGTTATTACTATTTAAAACATCACAAACTATGTTAGGCTCTAAATTCGTCGCCATGTCAATGTCGTCAACTTTTTCATTATTCAATATTTTTCTAATACATCCGCCTACATATCTAACTTCACTATCCGTGGAATAATTATTTATCGCTTTGAAGATTTTATTGACGGGGGTTTTTTTAGAAATTTCTATAATACTTTGGCTTATGTTTTCTAGGTTATTAGAACTAATAAAAATTTTTTTTAAAAAGTTTTTCATAATTGGCTGGGGCGCTAGGATTCGAACCTAGGATGCAGGTACCAAAAACCCGTGCCTTACCGCTTGGCTACGCCCCAGTATTAAGTTCATATAACACAAAAATTTATGATTTATATAGTTTTTGAAGATATACACCAGTAATTTTTGTATTTTTTATTAAAATGCCTTTTAGCTTTATCGCAATTTTCTTTAGAATAAAAGTATGCAACTATCGCAGAACCCGATCCCGTCATTCTTACAAATTCTGCGCAGGTGTATTTCTCTAAAAAAGATTTGATGGTTTTTAGCTTTCTGTGCATAGAAAAAACAATAGGTTCTAACGAATTAGTCATTTTTTTCAAAAATTGTAAATTAAACATTTGTTTATTAGGCTTAGTGAATTTTGGCTTATCAAATTTTCTTATTTTAGCGTATACTCGTTTTGTGGAACACCCAATAGTTGGTTTGATGACTAAAGTATAAATTTTTTGCTTATTATTAAAACGTTTGATTTCATTCTTGTAATTAATAACAGTATTGGTTGAATTAAGACCCAAAAGCACATCTGAACCCACCAATTTACAAATAACTTTAATTTGTCTCTGATTAATCTTTATGATTTTTTTTTTAATTAAATAATTTAAAATGCTAGCTGCGTTCATAGAACCACCTCCCAATCCAGCTTGAACCGGGATATTTTTCTTAATCTTAATCTTAAACTTATTATTTTTAAGTAATTTTTTGTTATCCAAAATATTTAGTAAATTAGAAACAGTATTAATTTTGCCAATATTTTTCGAAAATTTACCAGTAAAAGAAATGATATGATTTTTTGATTTAATTTTCTTAATCAATATTTCATCATGTAAAGAGATAAATGAAACAATGCTTTCGATTTTATGAAAATTCGAAATTTTTTTGATTACATTTAAAGCTAAATTTATCTTTGCATAGGATCTGATATTAGCTTGCATTTTAAGAATTCTTTATGCCCTCAACCAGTTTTATATTTATTTTGTTAATCATTTCCTCCTCTGCATCATCCATTTTAAGAACATTTGACCAAAAATATCTTGCTTGAATTTTACGATTTAGTTTCCATAGAATATCTCCATAATGATCATTAACTATGGGATCATCTGGCATCAACTCCACTGCTCTCTTTAAAAATTTTTCAGCCTTGACGAAATCATCAATCAAATAATAAGCCCATCCAATAGAATCAATTATATAAGGATCATCAGTAGTAGCCTCATAGGCTATTTTAAGCATGTCAATCGCTTCATAAATTTTATAATCTCGTTCTAGCCATGAATAAGCAAGATAATTTAAAATATATGCATCGTCTGGAGTGATTTCTAAGGCTTGCAACAAATCTTCGTCTGCTTTTTGAAATTTATTTAGTCTTTCATAACTCCCTCCCCTTCTATATAGGAGATCTGATTTCATCTCAGAATTTATATCAAAAGACTCTAATAGTTTTGTATAATACTTTATTGCTTGCTCGTACTCTTTCGAATTTTTATAAAAGTTTGCTATATCAAATAATATTTTTTTATTTGGTTCATCAATTTTATCAAACTCAGCTGTAATATAATTCAAAGCCTCTTTTTTGTTTCTTTGCTTCTCAATTATTTGAGCCTCCTTTTTAACTCTAAACCAATAATAAAAATGATCTTCTTTTTTAAAGACTTTTAAAGTTTTTTTAGCTTTCAAGTACTCTTGATTAAAATATTGATTTTCCGCTACTAGAGCTAAATTAAATTTAAATTTGGGATTTAAATAATTAGATAAATTTAAATAAAAATTAGATTTATTAAAATTGTCCTGTGAAGAGTACAAATTTGAAACTAAAAATAAAAATTCACTAATTACATCATTAGGATTTTTACAAGAAAAAACTTGTGTCAATTTTTCTGAATTTCCTTTCTCAATCCAACTTTTACCCTGGGACAATAACAAAGTAGAATTAATGTACTCAATATCATTAGTAAGTATTTTTGCATCCTCTAATCTGTTGTTCTGTATCAAATAACTTAGATAAAAAAATATGTATCTTGTATAATCGCCTTCAGTATCATTGATAAGTTTTCGAAAATAAGAATCTGTATTTTTATCATTTAAATAACATCTTTGAAACGCTTCAGATATAATAGTTAATTTTCCAAAATTTTGTTTTTCATCCAAAAAATTCTTTTCTTTAAAAAGATAAATATACTGTTTCAAACTCTCACTTATGGCAGAATTAAATCCATTTTGTTCATCAAATTCTTTTAGTTTATTTACATACCTATATGCTCTATCTAAATCATTTTTTTTTAAACCATCTACAATTAACAATAAATAAGCATCAAAAAATATTTGGTTTTTATTTTGATTATTTTTAATCAAATTTATAGCTTGAGAAATTTTATTTTCTAAAACTAAAGAATTAACATATCTTTTTAAATAAGGTTCGTGAGCATTAAGTAAAATCTTCGATGAATTAAAAAATTCTAGTGCTGAAGAATTATCTTTATTCTCAAAAGCTACTATCCCTGAAAAATATTTTGATAAGTTTTTGGAATTTAGTCTATCGAAACTAGCACTTTGAGAATTGAATGAAATTTGATAAATTATCAAAATAATAAATAGAAATTTTAATTTTTTAAAGAGCATTTCTGCAGTGTATGACTAAAAAAGGCTTAAATCAAAATGCTAAATATGTACAAGAATTTATTGATATAATTGAGCCCGATTTTATTTTTGAAAATAAACCCATAAATAGATTTAAAATTGTTAAGGATAGTGAGAAAAAAGTCGTCCAAAATAATTTAGATAAAAAAACAAAACTTCAGGAACTGAAAAGAAAAATTAATTCAATTGATGATTGTAATCTAAAAGATAATGCAAAAAATCTTATTTTAGGAGATGGAAACATCGATAGTCCAATTATGTTAATTGGTGAAACACCAGGAGATTTAGAGGATAACTCTGGTTATTCCTTTCAAGGGAATGTCGGCGAATTGTTAAAAAAAATGTTATTGGCTATAAATGTTAAAAAAGAAAAAATATATACAGCATACTCAGTAAATTTTAGACCTCCTGATGATAGAAAACCGACAAGTAAAGAAATAAAGAGATACTCAATTTTTATAAAAGAGCATATCACTATTATAGATCCAAAAATTATCATTTTAATGGGAAGCACTGCCATGGAGGCAGTTACGGGTATAAATGATAAAATTTCTTTAGAACGAGGAAATTGGAAAGAGATAATTCTTAACAACAAAACCTACCCACTCATTATTTCTTTTAGTCCGTCTTACTTAATTAGATTCCCTGAAAATAAAAGATATTCATGGGAAGATTTAAAGAAAATAAAAAGAAAAATTGAGGATTTAAATATTAAAGTTTAATGAGATTGATTGCAGGAGTAGATGAGGTCGGACGAGGTAGTTTAATTGGTCCAGTTTATGCAGCTGCAGTAATATTAAATAGGACTATAGATAAAAAATTACTAAAGGACTCTAAAAGTTTAAATAAATCTAATAGAGAAGTATTATCTAAGTATATCAAAAAAAATTCAATCTGGGCAGTAGGTAGAGCTACAGTTGCGGAAATTGAAAAAAAAAATATTTTACAAGCAAGTTTACTTGCAATGAAAAGGGCAATAAAAAAGCTCAAAAAAAAACCTCACTTAATTTTTATCGATGGTAATAAATTGCCAAAAATTAAAAATTATCATCTTAAAGCTGTAATAAAGGGAGACCAAAAAATACCATCTATATCTGCGGCCTCAATTATTGCCAAGGTTTCTCGAGATAAAATGATAACAAATTTGTCAAAAAAGTTTGATGGTTATTGTTGGGATCAAAATTTTGGTTATGGGACTAAGCAACATTTAAAAGCCATAAAAAAACTTGGTATTACAAAACATCATAGAGTCACTTTTAATCCAATTATGAGTTATAAATAAGTTTCACGTAGAAACACAATATCTTGTGATCTTAAAAAAAAACTACACATATCAAGTTCAAATAATTCAATCCTAGGTTGACCCAAGAATCTTTTTGGAGTCTAATTTATTTTTATAAAATGAATTTAAACTTAAAAAATAAATTAATTAATGGTGATAGTTTAAAAGAACTAAAAAAAATTCCTGATGAAACTTTTGATTTAATCTTTGCCGACCCTCCCTACAACCTACAATTAAAAGGTGAACTTACAAGACCAGATAGATCTAAAGTTAGCGCGGTAAATGATAAATGGGATCAATTTGAAAATTTCAAAAAATATGATGACTTCACTTATTCATGGTTAAGCGAATGTAAAAGAATTTTAAAAAAAGATGGAGCTATTTGGGTAATTGGTAGTTATCACAATATATTTAGAGTTGGTTCAGCTATTCAAAATTTAGGTTTTTGGATTTTAAATGACGTCATTTGGAATAAAAAAAATCCAATGCCAAATTTTAGAGGAACTCGTTTCACCAATGCCCACGAAACTTTAATTTGGGCATCTAAGTCTGAAAAATCAAAATATACTTTTAATTATCAATCCTTAAAATGTTTAAATGATGATCTTCAAATGAGATCTAACTGGGAATTGCCGATTTGTAATGGTTCTGAAAGACTAAAAAAGAATGGAAAAAAAGTACATTCTACTCAAAAACCTGAAGCTCTACTTCACAGAATTTTATTAGCAACGACAAATAAAAATGATTTTGTTTTAGATCCTTTTTTAGGATCAGGAACAACATCAACTGTTGCAAAAAAATTAGGTAGAAATTATTACGGGATTGAAAAAGAAAAAACCTATTTTAAAGCTGCTGAACAAAGACTAAAGAAAACAAAACCTTTAGAGGATGATAATTTAGATACTTTGCAAAATGGTAGATCTAAACCAAGAATACCTTTTGGTTCTTTAGTTGAATTAGGAATAATAAAACCAGGAACTACTATTTTTGATAATAAAAAGGAAATTAGCGCAAAAATTAGGGCAGATGGCAGTATTAAACATGCTCAAACTGAAGGCTCAATTCATAAAGTAGCAGCTACAATCTTAGGAGCTGAAAGCTGTAATGGATGGACCTATTGGCATTATAACTTGAATGGAAACGCGGTTCCTATCGATCATTTAAGACAAAGATTAATTTCTAATAATTAGTTTTTATATATTTTACCAAGATAGCTCTCTAAAAACTTTTTGTTTTTTACCAATCTTTTCAAAAAAATATTTCTCAATAATGTTGTTAATGGATTAGATAAATGAAAAGCAAATTGATTAAACTTTGAGCGATTATTAACCATTTTTGTTTTATTAACTCTATTTTTAAAAAAATTATCTTCAGTATTATTCTGTATATTCTCAAATAATTCATATGCACCCTCTATTGATTGTGATGCACCTTGAGCAAATGATGGTGGAAAAGCAAAAAAAGCATCTCCTATTAAATGAATATTATTGTTTTTAACTTTAAAAAAATCATGGCTGATAAATACTGGATATATCTTTAGATCATCAATATTATCAAAAAAATTCTTATTTATGTCCGGAACTTTATCTAAAATCTTATTAATAAAAATATTGTCATTAAACAACGAGTAATCTTTTTGCTCATCCTCTGAAAGTTGATATTTCATTACAGCTATAAAGTTTAAATCTCCATCTGGAGATACTGGATAAATAACATAATGAAAATTTGAACCTAAAAACAATGAAATGTTTTTTTTATCAGCCATATTTGAATGGCTTGGTATTATTCCTCTAATAGCTAACGTATCATTAAATTTTGGTTCAGTTTTATTTTTTGATAACAAACTTTTACTCTTTGAAAAGACACCATCTGAAATAACTAAATAGTCGAATTCATAAATTTCATTATTTTTAAAAGTGATTTTAACGATTTGATCTTGCTGTTCTATCTTTGAAATAGTGTGGTCAAATTTTATTTCTTTTTCTAAATCCTTTTTTAAAAAATTAATAAATGATGATCTTCTAAGAGTAGTATATTTACAATTTTCAGTATTAAAATCTGATATATTTAACTCACATATCTTTTTGGAATTTTTAATTGAATAAAAATTGATTTTATCTGGATTAAATTTCTCATTATTTTCTAATTTATCAAACTGAATTTTATTTAGAAGTTTGATGCTGTTGACAGATAATTGAATACCGTAACCTTCTTTCAAATTGATTGAGCTATTTCTTTCAAAGATAGTTACTTGATACTTTTTATTTCTCTTAAATAAATTAGCAATGAATAGTCCTGAAATACCAGCGCCAATTACAGCTATTTTTTTCATTAATTTTTTTCTAAATATTTAACCACTTTTTTAGTGAATGTTGGAAGCATATAGTTATCTAATTTTTTCTTATCAAACCAATGTGATGAGGAAAATCTTTTTGCATTTTTGAGATATTGAATTTTTATATTCATATTCATATTTGACATTTTAAAATTAAGATTTTCATTAAAATTTTTTGGGTTAGATAATTCTTCCATCGGAAAAATTGATAAATTTTTAAGAAAGTTGAATTTTGTATTTTTGACTAATAAGTATTTTTGATTTTTTTTATAAACTTTAAGAATAAAATATTTTTCTTTATTCTTTTTTGTAATTTTAGCCAAATCAAAATCTTTCTTTTTATAAGACTTGCATTTTTTTGGAATAGGACACCCGCTACATTCAGGATTTTTTGGTTTACATATCATTGCTCCTAATTCCATTAAAGCTTGGGCATAATCACTTGCTCTTGATGAAATTCCAAAAATAGATTTTTTTTCTATTAGATTGTCTTTTTGTATTTCCTTATCTTTTTTTAAATAAAGATATCTTTTTAAGACCCTTTCAATGTTTCCATCTAAAGGAATGTAGGATTTGTTAAAGGCAATTGCTAAGATTGCATTAGCAGTGTAATTGCCAATACCAGGTAAAGATATTAAATCACCATAATTATTTGGAATTTTTCCATTATATTTACTAATTATAATTTTAGCAGTTTTTTTTAGATTTCTTGCTCTAGAATAATATCCAAGGCCCTCCCAAAGTTTTATTAATTTTTTATCATTAACTTTTGCAAGAGAATTTATGGAAGGTAAATTTCTAATAAATCTTTCAAAAAAAGGAATTACAGTCGTAACTTGAGTTTGTTGCAACATAAATTCACTTATTAGTGTATAATATTGTTTTTTTTCTAAAGAAACTTTTTTTCTCCAAGGTAGAGATCTTTTATTTAAATCGTACCATTTAAGAATTTTTTTTGTTATTATCTTTTCCTTCATATGCAATATAAAAATAATACTAAGCAGAGATTCAATACCATTCAAGGTTTAAGATCCTTAAAAGACACTTTGCCGAAAAATATTAAAAAAGTAATAAATAATAGAGGTCAAGTCTACTCAGAAGTACTTAATAACTGGAAGATTATAGCTGGAGAAAGTCTTTTTAAATTTTGTTATCCAAAATCATTTAAAAATTCAAATAAATTTGGAGTTAGTACTTTATTAGTAATGGTTCAAAGAGGTAAAGAAGTAGATTTAGAATATTCCAAAAAAGAAATTGTAGATAGAATGAATAACTTTTTTGGAAAGACAGTTGTAGAAAAGATTAAATTTACCAGCTTTGATTATGAGGAAAAAATTATTAATAAAGAAAAAAAACTTAATCGAAGTGTGACAAAAGACAAATTTGATAATCAAATTAAAAATATTAAAAACGATAAAATTAAAAAATCTTTAATAGAATTAACTAAAATATTCAGAGAAAAATGAAAAAGCTTTTATTCATTTTTATTGTAATTTTTGGATTATTTAGCAGTTCAAGTGTGGCGGAAGTCGTAAGAATTGTCTCGGGAAAAGAAAATGCTAAGATTACAATTATTGCATATGAGTCCTTGACTTGTAGCCATTGTGCTGATTTTCATAAAAAAATTTATCCTCAACTTAAAAAAGATTTTATTGATCCAGGGTTAGTGAAAATTGAATTTAGACATTTTCCTTTAGATGCTGCAGCTTTTAATGCCTCAAAAATTGCTCAATGTAACCAAGAACGAAGTTTAGAAATTTTAGAGGGTTTATACAATAATCAACAATCCTGGATTAAAGGAAATACTGTTGTCGAATTAAACGATAACCTCAAAAAATTCATTGAAAAGAAAGGTTACAAAATTGATTTCGAGAAATGTATTAATGATAAGAAAATTGAAGATTTTGTTTTAAATGATCGAGTCGAGGGAGCTAAAAATTTTAAAGTCAATTCTACTCCCACGATAATAATCAACAATAAAAAGTTTGATAAATCTCTTAATTATAAAAATTTGAAAAAAACATTAGAAAAACTGATATAAGTTATTCTATGAACTTTAAAAAAATCCAACTTAATGGATTTAAATCATTTGCAGATAAATCGAATTTTATAATTGAGGATGGTTTAACTGGAATAGTTGGGCCAAATGGTTGTGGTAAATCTAATATTGTGGAGTCTTTAAGATGGGTTATGGGAGAGACATCTGCAAAAAGTATGCGGGGCTCAGGAATGGAAGATGTTATATTTTCTGGTACTTCAAACAAGCCGTCTAAAAATATTGCCGAGGTCTCGGTTACTGTCTCAAAACAAGCGGAGGAAGGACCTGTACAATATAAAGGGCTCGAAGAGATAAATATAAGAAGAAAAATTGAGAAAGATAAAGGCTCGAAATTTTACATCAACAATAAAGAAGTAAGGGCAAGGGATGCACAAATGTTTTTTGCCGACTTATCAACTGGTGCTCATTCACCATCAATGATCAGTCAAGGTCGTATAGGTGCTCTCGTTACTGCCAAACCAACTGATAGGAGAGCAATTCTTGAGGAAGCGGCAGGAATATCAGGCTTGCATGTTCGACGACATGAAGCTGAACTAAGGTTAAATGCTGCGGAAAATAATTTAAAAAGAGCAGACGAATTAAGAAGGCAGCAAGAGAAACAACTTGCTAATCTAAAAAAACAAGCTGAAGAAGCAACCAAATACAAAAATATTTCTGATGAAATAAAAAAAATAGAAGCCGGTTTATATTACTTAAAATTAATAGAAATTGATAAAGAAATTCGAGTTGAGACAGAAATTAATTCAGAAGCCGAACGTGAAGTAAGTGGTTTTAATGATAAAATTTTTAAAATTGAAAACATGATAAAGCTTGAGATAGATAAAATAACCCCCTTAAGAGAGAAAAATATTGAGAGTTTATCTAGAATTCAAAGGCTTAATTTAGAACTTCAAGGTCTAGATAAAGAAAACACAAGAATTCTAGATGAAATAAAAAATATAAAAAGAACAATAGAGATATTAAATGATGATATTAATAGAGAAAAAGGGATTATCATCGATGCAAATTCAAATGAAAAAAGATTAAAAGAAGAAAAGAATGATCTTATTGAGATTGACTCTAAATATTACGAAACTGAAAAAAAATCTAACGAAGATTTAAATAAGACTAAAAATAATTTATACCAAGAAATCGAAAATATAAAGGAATTGATAAACTTAAACGATAAAGTGAATGCAACTAGTGCACTGGAAAATTCTAAATTATTAATAGATGAATACGCAAATAGTTTCAGTAAGAATCAAAATATCAAAAAAGACTCTATAAAAAGAAATGAAAGAATAAGTGTTATCGAAAAAGAAATTGAGAGTTGGAAAAATCTTTTATCTAATTCCGAAAAAATGGTAAATGAGTTAGCCGATAGAAAAAATAAATTAAATAATCAATTAGATAAATTAGATAGTCAACCAAAACTGCAGGCTGAAAAAAAAGGTCAAATCTCTGAAAATTTAAGAATTTCTGAAAAAGAGAAAAATGAAAATGAATCTATTATAGTTAGCACTGACGAAAAAATTGAAACACTCAGAAAACAACTAGATGAAATACAAGAACAATCTATTCAGATTAGAGAACGTAAAGCTAGTTCAAGTGCAACAATTGAAGGTTTAAATAAAAGAAAAGACGATTTGATAGATAGAATAAGCTCAGAGCTTAATTTGACGGAAGAAAATATTTTAGAAAAATCTAATTTGTTTGGAGTAGAAGAATTACCGGACGCTGTTACTCAGGAAGATTTGTTAGATAAAAAGAAACAGGAGAGAGATAAGTTCGGATCCGTTAACTTAAAAGCAGACGAAGAAACAAGTAAATATGAGTCTGAAATTAAAAAGATGGAAGAGGACAGATCTGACTTGGTTACTGCCATCTCAAAATTAAAGAATAGTATTCAAGAACTTAATCAAAAGGGAAGGGAGAGATTATTGGAAGCTTTTGAAAAGGTTAATCGTAAATTTAATGATGTTTATACAAAACTGTTTAATGGTGGAAATGCAAAATTAGAACTTGTTGACTCTGATGATCCTCTTGAGGCTGGACTTGAAATGTTAGTAAGTCCACCTGGTAAAAGACTTCAATCGATAACTTTATTATCTGGGGGTGAACAAGCCTTGACTGCTTTGTCATTAATTTTTGCCGTTTTTTTAACAAACCCATCTCCAATATGCGTACTTGATGAGGTAGACGCACCATTAGACGATGCAAATGTAACCAGATTTTGTAACTTGTTAGAGGAGTTGATAAGCATCACCAGCACAAAATTTATAATTGTGACGCACCATGCATTAACAATGTCTAAAATGAATAGACTTTACGGTGTCACAATGCCTGAAAAAGGTATAAGCCAATTAGTTGCTGTTGATTTACAAAAAGCAGAAAGTATGGTCGCTTAATTAAATAATTTAGATGTCCAAAGATCCTTTTAAAACTCGCTTAGAGATTGCAAAAAAAAAGGTTGATAAAAGAAATTTGAGTAAGAAAAATCACAATCCATCCCCTATTGGTAATGCTTTTAAGCTAAGTACAGAACTAGTTTCCGCAGTAGCGGTAGGGACAATTATTGGGTTTATTTTAGACAAGACCTTTGGTACTAAACCCTGGTTAATTTTAATATTTTTTTTTGTAGGGGTAATTGCTGGAATAGCAAATGTAATTAAATCTGCAAAAAAAATGCAAAAATAGAGACAAACATATGGCAGCAAACCCAATGAGCCAATTCGAAGTGTACAGAATTGGTCCTGAGATAAAATTAGGAAGTGTGGATATCTCATTTACAAACGCGAGCTTGTTTATGATTATAAGTTTATTAGCAATTCTTTTAATTTTTAACTTAGGTTCAAAAAAAAGATCCATCATTCCTAGTAAAATCCAGTTGTTAGCAGAACTAAGCTATTCTTTTGTAGCAAAAATGATAAGTGATACCGCAGGTTCAAAAGCCAAACCTTATTTTTCTTTTATATTTTCATTATTTATGTTTGTGCTTTTTTGTAACATGTTTGGAATGATCCCTTACACTTTTACGGTCACTAGCCATATTATTGTAACTTTTATGCTTGCGTCATTTATATTCATCGGTGTAACAATTATTGGGTTTGTCAAACATGGTTTTGGATATTTAAAACTTTTTGTTCCAAGTGGAGTACCAATTGTATTGCTTCCACTAATTGTTGTTATTGAGATTATTTCTTATTTAAGTAGACCAATTAGTTTATCAGTCAGATTATTCGCTAATATGATGGCAGGTCATACTATGATGAAAGTTTTCGGAGGCTTTGTAATAAGTCTCGGAATTGTCGGTGGATGGCTTCCACTGAGTTTTTCAGTTGCATTAACTGGTTTGGAGATATTAGTTGCTTTTCTCCAAGCATATGTTTTTGCAATTTTAACATGCATTTATTTAAACGATGCATTAAATTTACACCATTAATTAACATAGGAGGATATAATGGAATTAGAAGCAGCAAAAATGATAGGAGCAGGTCTAGCGGCAATCGCTTTAGCGGGAGCTGGTGTTGGTATTGGAATAATTTTTGGTAACTATTTATCTGGGGCGATGAGAAATCCGTCTGCAGCTCAAAAACAGTTTCCTAATCTGCTTTTAGGTTTTGCACTAGCAGAAGCCACAGGATTATTTGGACTAGTAGTTGCGTTAATCATTTTATTTGCATTCTAAATTAATGATTAAAAAAATATTTTTTCAGTCGATATTTTTCAATTTCTTTTTTTTAAAGGAAGTTTTTGCAGCTGAAAGTGGAGGTATGCCTCAACTTAATCCTGAATTTTGGATTTCACAAATATTTTGGCTTATAATAACTTTTGGTATTTTATATTTTACTTTATCAAAATTTATTCTACCAAAAATAAGTTTAAATCTTGAGCTTAGAAAATCTCAAATACAAGAAAACATTGAGTCTGCTGAAAAACAGAGAGAAAGCAGCGAGGTCAAACTAAAAGAATATGATGAAATAATTCACAAAAGTAAAATGGAGGCAAAAAAGATTTTCAAAGATGCAAGGGAGAAAGTAGTTAAAGATATTAACTCTAAAAAAGAAATTTTAGATAAACAAATACATGAGGAGATCAGTAATGCTGAAGAAGAAATAGAAAAATTAAAAAATAATGCTGCTAAAAAAATTAACGAAATTGCGGTAGAAACATCTTCTAGTCTTTTAAAAATATTGATTGGAACTGAAGTTAACAATAGCAGCATCTCAGCTATTGTTAATGATCTTTCAAAGAAGAATAAGGATAAATATTATGGCTCTTGATGCAACATTTTGGGTGGCAGTTTCATTTATTATCTTCATTGGTGGTCTAATTTATTTAAAAGTTCCACAAAAAATAAATGAGTTATTAAACAAACTTATTTTGGATATTAAAAATGAAATTGATGAAAGTGAAAAATTAAGGACTGAAGCTAAAATATTATTAGATAATGCTCAAAAAAAACTTAATACTGCACAGTCAGTGAGTAAAGAAATTTTAGATCAGGCAAGAAAAGATAGTGATAGAATAATAATAGAATTAAATGATAAGTTTCATAAATCTTCCGAAATTAAGAAAAATTCAGCTCAAACAAAGATTGCTCAAATGAAAAATGCTGCAATTAAGGAGATAAAGAATACATCTGTAAAAATTGCAGTAGATTCTGTAAAAAAAATAATTGGTACGTCTGTAGATAAATCTAAATTAGATAATCTGTTTGAAAAAAATTTGGATGAAACTAAAGCAGAGTTGAAGAAAATTAATTTATAATCTTCTTACATTTTTTTTAAAAAAAATATAAATTATTAGAATGAATTCTATTGTGATTGGTTCTGGTTTTGGAGGCATAGCTGCCGCACTTCGCATTAAAGCTAAAGGTAACAATGTAACTTTGGTTGAAAAACACCCCGATCTCGGAGGAAGGGCCAGAGTGTTTAAAAAAAATGGCTTTATATATGATGGGGGTCCAACAGTAATCACTGCTCCATATTTGATTTATGAATTATTTGAATTATTTAAGAAAAATCCAAATAATTATTTAAAACTCACTCCATTGAAAGTTTGGTATCAATTTATCTTCGAGGATAAAACTCGATTTAATTACTCTGGAGATGAAGGAGATATGAAGAAACAAATTGAGAAAATCAGTCAAGAAGATGTATTAGGTTATGAAAAATTAGTAGATTTCACAAAAAAAATTTTTGACAAGGGTTTCACAGAACTTGCGGATGTTCCATTTGATCAACCATTTGTAATGATGAAACAATTACCGTCTCTATTGAAATTAAAAAGTTATAAATCAGTTTACTCATTAGTTAGCTCTTATATAAAAAATGAAAAATTAAGAAGAATGTTAAGTATGCACCCTTTATTAGTTGGTGGCAATCCTTTTACAACTACATCAATCTATGGATTGATTTTATACTTAGAAAAAAAATGGGGGATCCATTACTCTATGGGAGGGACTGGAAATATAATTAAAGGTTTTGAAAAATTAATGGACGAAGTTGGAATTAAAGTAATAAAAGGACACGAGGTTAAAAGAATTCTTTCTAATCAAAAAAAAATTACCGGTATTGAATTAGATGATCAAACCATAATAAAATCTGACAACGTAATCTGTAATGCAGACCCACCTGCCGTTTATGAAAAAATGTTAAATAATGACATCAATAACTCTTTTCTTTTTAAATGGAAAAAAAGTCGAATGGAATATTCTATGGGATTATTTGTTTATTATTTTGGCACTAAAGAAAAATATGAAAATGTTGAACATCATACGATTAAATTTGGTAAAAAATATAAAGAACATCTTAATGATATATTCAATAATAAAAAGTTAAATGAGGATATTAGTTATTATCTCCACAGACCAACTGCAACAGACAAATCTATGGCTCCTGAAGGAAGCGACTGTTTTTATGTGTTAGTTCCAGTACCAAATAATCAATCAAAAATTGATTGGTCTTTTGAAGGTGAAAAAATGAAAAATCTGATAATAGACAAAATGGAGAAAGATTTGATGCCAAATCTTAGAAAAAATATTGTAGAAGATTTTTATTTGACTCCAGATTACTTTGAGAAAGATTTAAATACTAAATATGGCTCAGGTTTCTCAATACAGCCAAAATTCTCTCAGTCGGCTTATTTTAGATTTCATAATAAATCTGAAATATATGATGACCTTTATTTTGTGGGAGCAGGTACTCATCCAGGTGCAGGCGTACCTGGAGTATTATCATCTGCAAAAGTATTAGATAAAATTTTATAATGTCTAACGGTAGTAACTTATCTGTTCACGCAAAATCATTTAGTTGGGCTGGTTTTTTTTTACCAACAGAAACTTTAAAAAAATGCTCAGATTTATACGATTTTTGCAGAATAGCAGATAATATTGCAGATGATAATGAAGAATTAAAAATTAAAGAAAAAAAATTTATTCAGTTTGAAAATGACTTTAACCAAAAAAAATTACACAATCCAGTAATCAAAAATATGTGGGATCTCATGGAGGAGTTCGACATATCTTTAAAAATTGTCCAGGATTTATTAGATGGAATTAAGTCAGATATCAAAGGAAAAGTTAAACTAAACTCAAAAAAAGATTTGTTAATTTACTCATATAGAGTAGCTGGAACTGTTGGGTTAATGATGGCAAAAATTTTGAAAGTCAATAAGAAAAGTTCGCTAAAATCGGCTATTGATCTTGGAATTGCAATGCAGCTAACTAATATATCAAGAGATGTGGTTGAAGATTCAAAAAACGATCGTTTTTACATAAAAGAGAATTTTGAGGAAATTTCATCAACTATAAATCTTGCTGATATTTTTTATGAAAATTCTTTTTATTCAATTAAAGATATACCATTTAGTTTTCGTTTTTCTATTCTAGTTGCAAGAAGAATTTACAGAAAAATTGGATATAAAATATTAGGTAAAAAAAATTTAAAGAACTATCAAAATGCAGGAAAGATATATGTTTCAAATTTAGAAAAAGCATTTGAAACCTTCCTTTCAATTTTGGACTTAATCCGATTATCAGTGACATATAAAAAAGATGATCAAATTAGACATGATCATATTTTAATTAATGAGGAAATTAATTTAAATGAAAGAATTTGACTACATCATTATTGGAGGTGGTTGTGCTGGTTTATCTCTAGCTTACGAGTTAGAAGTTCATGAGAAGTTAAGAGATAAAACTTTGGCTATTATTGAACCAAGAGCAGAATATAAAAGAGATAAAACATGGTCTTTCTGGAAAGTGAGTCCACATAATTTTGATGATTGTGTTAAAAAAAGTTGGGAACATTTTTCAATTAACATTCCAGGTAAAACAAATCATCTTCAATGTAAAAATTACCCATACCAAAGTGTGGATAGTGCTTTGTTTTATGAAAAAATAAATAATAAATTAAAAAGAAATAATAATATCTTTTTTTTTAAAAACATTGATGAAATTAATACCAGGAATTCCTTCATTTTTAACAGTGTACCTAATATTAAAAAAAAACATTTT
The DNA here is from genome assembly GCA_902540235.1 of uncultured Pelagibacteraceae bacterium. Taxonomy (GTDB): domain Bacteria; phylum Pseudomonadota; class Alphaproteobacteria; order Pelagibacterales; family Pelagibacteraceae; genus Pelagibacter. Next base: position 41,864 of record CACBLI010000006.1, on the reverse strand, counting down.
AACCTTTGGCAACATTTTTGTGGAGTAGAAATTGAAACAAAAAAAAAAATTTTTGATGATGATATTTTTAATCTTATGGATTTTGATTGTGAGCAAAGAGAAAGTGTACATTTTTTTTATACTCTTCCCTACTCCAAAAATAAAGCTTTAGTTGAGACAACTTGGCTATCAAGGATGAACGATAATTCACAAAAGGATTATGACCAGCAAATTAAAAATTATATTGATAAACATCTTAAAATAAAAGATTATAAAATTACCTACAAAGAAGAAGGTGCAATCCCTCTATTTTATCCAACATACGAAAAAGAAAAAAATAAAGTAAACATTGGAACTGCTGGAGGTATGACAAGATTAAGCACAGGTTACACTTTTTTGAATATTCAGGAACACAGTAAATACATTAGAGAAAATATTAAGAATATTTCGAATTCTAAAACTTTTCAAATTGATAAAAAATATCAATTTTTAGATGATATATTTTTGCGTGTTCTTGATAGACATCCTGAAAAAATGTCAGACATATTCTTTAATATGTTTAGGGCCTCACCAAAAACTGTTATAAAATTTTTATCAAATAAAAGTAATTTTTGGGATGATTTTAATATAATTCTTAAAATGCCAAAATTGACTTTTATGAAAGCTTTGTTTTACTAATGAATGATGAAAATTAGAATCAAAAAAATTTGCTTTAATCATTCTTTTATATTTTTTTTATTTTGTAATATTTTTTCATTAATATTTTTTAAAGTTGATATTTCAATCATATCTCCATTAATTTGTTTATTGCTTATACTTATTATTGGGGTATCTCATGGATCCTTAGATCATATAAAAGGACAAAAACTCCTTAAAGCTTTTGATTCAAGTAATATTTCAATTTTTTATTTTAGTTATCTGTTATTAGCTATTTTAATAACTGTATTTTGGGTGTTATTTCCAGCTACAGCTTTAATAATTTTTTTAATCGTCGCTTCTTATCATTTTGGAAAAGAAGATACTCAATTCTTAATAAATAAAAATTCAAATATTTATCAATTAATATTTCTATTCAAAGGCTCTTTAATTATCTTGGCACCATTACTTTTTCATTTCGAGGAAACTATGTCTATTTTCAAATTATTATTAATTAAAAATGAAACTTTTTACTCGAGCCTGTCATTTATTGAAAATAAAAAAATTTTAGATATTGGAATAATATTAAGCACTTTATCAAGTATTTTTTTAATTATTAAAAATTTCGAATTAAAGAAATTTACAATATTTTTTGATTATTTTTCAATAATCATCATAAATTTTTATTTTACCCCTTTAATAGCATTTACAATTTATTTTTGTTTTCTACACTCAATTCGACACAGTATTTCTTTAATGATTGAGCTTGATGATAAAAATCTAAAAAATGGTTTTTTTATCTTTTTTAAAAAAGCTCTTCCTTTAACAATTCTTACTTCTTTCCTTTGTTTTATTGGAATGTATTTTTTGAATAAAAATTATGGTTTTGATAGTTCAATTCTAAAATTAATATTTATAGGTTTGGCTTCTCTAACCTTTCCGCATATATTGCTCGAATATTTATTAGAAAAAAATGAAAAATAAAGAAATTAAAATTTTGTTATCCGCACCGCGAGGTTTTTGTGCAGGTGTTGAAAGAGCAATTGAAATTGTGGAAAAAACTTTGATTAAATATGGAGCACCAGTATATGTCAGGCATGAAATAGTTCACAATAAATTCGTTGTAGACGATTTAAAAAAGAAAGGTGCAATATTTGTGGAGGAACTTGAAGAGATTGAGGATAAAACTAGGCCTGTCATCTTTTCAGCTCATGGTGTTCCAAAAAAAATTCCTTTAGATGCTGAAAATTATAAAATGACATACGTTGACGCAACTTGTCCTCTAGTTTCTAAAGTTCATCGAGAGGCTGAAAATCTTCATAAATCCGGATACCATTTGATTTTAATTGGTCATCAAAATCACCCTGAGGTTATTGGTACAATGGGTCAACTACCAAAAGGTTCGATTGATCTTATTCAAGATGAAGATGAGGCTAGAGGTTATAAATTTGATAACAAAAAAAACCTAGCTTTTGTAACTCAAACCACATTATCAATAGACGATACTAGGGAAATTATCAGAATTTTAAAAGAAAGATTTCCAAAAATCAAAGAGCCTCATAAAGAGGACATCTGTTATGCAACAACAAATAGACAAATGGCAGTTAAAAGTATTGCAAAAAATTGCGATTTATTTTTTGTTATAGGAAGTAGAAATTCCTCAAATTCAGTTAGATTGGTTGAGGTAGCTAAAAAATCTGGTTGTGATAATGCCCAATTAATTCATTCTCAAAGTAAAATACCTTATGATTTAATTAAAAATTCACATACTATAGGAATTTCCTCTGGTGCGTCTGCACCTGAAATACTTGTAGAAAATTTTATAAAAGACTTAAAGAAGAAATTTACAGTTTCAATTAATGAGGTTGAAATCATAAAAGAAAACGTTGTCTTTAAAGTTCCTAGAAGATTAAATTAAATGGCTGTTTATACTAAGATCAGTAAAAATGATATTTCCTTAATCAATAAAAAATTTAATATTGAAAATTTCAAGAGTTTTAAAGGTATTAAGCAAGGGATTGAAAACACAAATTATTTATTAAAATCGAAAAATAGTAAATTTATTCTTACAATTTTCGAAAAAAGAGTTTTGAAAAGAGAAATACCATTTTTTATCAATTTGATGGATCGATTAAGTTCCCTAGGTGTAAATTGCCCTAAACCTTTAAAAAATAAAAAAGGTAAATTTTTAATTAATATCCAGAATAAGACAGCATGTATTGTTTCATTTTTGAAAGGAAAAGATAAAAAAAATTTAACTAACAGAAATTGTTATGAAGTAGGAAGGTTAATTGCACAAATTCATATGTATACAAAAAAAATCAAGCTTTCCAGAGTTAATTCAATGGGTATCAAAAAACTCAAACCATTAGTTAATAAGATTACGTTGAAATCAGGTGAATTTGAAAACTTAAAAAAATTTTTAAAGATAAACTTACACAATATAAATAAAAACTGGCCAAAACAATTACCCAGTGGAATTATTCATGGAGATTTGTTTATTGATAATATTTTTTTTAAAGATAATAAAATATCTGGAATAATTGACTTCTACTTTGCGGCTAATGACTATTTCATGTATGAAATTGCTATATGCGTGAACGCATTATGCTTTGATCAAGTCAATTCAAAATTTTATCTCAATAAAAAAAAGGTGAAGAATCTTATTAAGGGGTATGAAAAAATAAAAAAACTCTCTAACAAAGAAAAAAATTCATTGAATATTTTATGTCGAGGTGCTGCATTAAGATATTATCTTACCAGGCTTTACGACTATACTAACACTCCAAAGAGAGCACTTATTAAAATTAAAAATCCTAAAGAATATTATCAAAAGTTAGTAACACACAACAAATTAAAAACTTATAAAGATTATTTATAATTTATGATCAAAATATACACTGACGGTTCATGTATTGGAAATCCAGGTAAAGGTGGTTGGGCAGCGATAATAATAAATGATGGTAAAAAAACTAAAATAAAAGGAGGTAAAAAAGTTACCACAAATAATCAGATGGAGTTACTTGCTCCAATAAAAGCCCTCAAAGAAATTCCAAAAGGTAGCAAGGTTCAAATTTTTACAGATTCTAAATATGTTCAGTCTGGGATAACAGAGTGGATACATAATTGGAAAAAAAATGGGTGGAAAACTGCAAACAAAAAAGAGGTCAGTAATAAAGAGCTTTGGGCTGAGTTAGATCTATTAAATAATGAATTTGAGATAAGTTGGAATTGGGTGAAAGCTCACTCATCTGATAAATTAAATAATGAAGTAGATTCTCTTGCTAGAGATGCTACCAACTTAAAAGAACGTTAATACAAAATTTTTTAATAGTAAATTTAGGATTATTAAACAAGCTTCCTAATAAATATTAAAGCTAGTTATCATTAACCTCTATAATTATAATTCATTATTTGACTGAAAACATAAATCAGCAATAAAGGGTTTTGCGGTTAATATTTTTGATAAAGTAAAGTTGTTTTTATTCATTGCACTTATAAATTCATGAAGTTTATATACTCCTTTGAGGGACTCATGATTATGTCTAACCTCAGCAATTACAAACTTTGTATATTTTAATGTTTCAGCAGCGCCCAAAATTACATCTAGCTCATAGCCTTCAACATCTATTTTAATTCCAATTCTACCAAGCTTATTTTTATTATTTAATAATGTATCTAATTTTGAAATTTTGAATTTTTTTATTTCTGTATAATTATCTTCCACATTTATTGGAGAAATTTCTAAAAAAGAACTTAATCCTCTTTCCTTCTGTAACTTCATGCTTTTATGAATATTGTCATCTTTTCCAAGAGCGCTTTGAATGAAAACAACATTTCTAAGTTTTGATAATTGGTTTGCGTATTCTTTTGCTTCGTCAATCGGGTCAATAAGTATAAGGTTTGCTTTTTTAAAGACATCGTACAAATCTTCTGTTCCTTTAGGTCCAACTCCAATATCTATAAAAGTATCAATCTCAGGCAAACTGTTTAACTGTTGCCAATCAATATACATGCCTGTCTTCGTATAAAATTTTTCAATCATAATTTTTTAAAAATGATAATCATTATAACTTCTTTATTTATAATAAATTATTTAACAAATTTTCTGCTGAGCTTAAACCACATTCTTTAGTTTCTTTTTCAACATGAATATTAATAACCATGAAATCTTCAATTACCATTAAATAACGATTAGATCTAATTCCCATTCCTTTTGAATTTCTATCAACTTCTGCCCCTATTGCTTTAGTAAATAACAAATACGGATCAGATAACATTTTTATTTTATCTCCAGTATTATTAATCTCTCCCCAGCCATGCATCACATAGGGATCATTTACTGATAAACAAAATATATTTTTTATTCCTTTTGCTTTGATTTTATCTGCATTTGCGACAAAACCTGGCAGGTGAAGTTTGGAGCAAGTTGATGTAAATGCACCAGGTAAACCAAACAAAACAATTTTACCATTACCAATAGTTTCTCTTAGTTTACTTTTTTGAGGTTCTCCATCAACAAGTTGAAAAATCTCTGTATCTGGTAGTTGATCTTTTATTTTAAGTTTCATATCGAATTCATTATATATTTTTTAACTTTTGTAATATCGTTAGAAAGGAGTTTAAATTTTTCTTTTCTATCATTAACATATTTTAGACTATTTGGTAAATTTTCGGTTTTTGATATCGCATCCTCTATTGCTTTTGGAAATTTGCATGGGTGTGCAGTTGATAATACAACACAATTTTTTTCTAATCCTAATTTTCTTACAGCACCGATGCCTACTGCAGTATGTGGGTCTACTACCACCTGATGTTCATCATTGATTATCTTTATCATTTCAATAGTCTCATTTTCATTAAGCATCTCGGATACAAAATTCTTTTTAATTTTATCTAGATCGTTTTTGTCAATTTTATAAGTATTATTTTTTATTTCAGCCATTACATCTTTTGTAACTTCTGAGTTGCAATTTTTTACGTCATATAAAAGCCTTTCGAAATTACTTGCTATTTGTATATCCATACTTGGTGTATTTGTTTCTTCAACTTTCTTTTGATTGTAATCACCATCAGAAATAGCTCTGTGTAGTATGTCATTTTTATTTGTTGCTACAATTAATCTATCAATTGGAAGACCTAGTTTTTTTGCCAAGTAGCCTGCGTAAATATCACCAAAGTTTCCAGTAGGAACAGAAAAGGACAAAGGTTGACCATTTTCAACTCTAAAGTAAGCGTAAAAATAATATACAGATTGAGCAACAATTCTTGCCCAATTAATTGAATTTACACCAGACATATTTATTTTTTCAGAAAATTTTTCGTCGTTAAACATTGCTTTTACTAAATTTTGGCAATCATCAAAATTTCCCTCAACTGCAATATTAAATACATTTCTGTCTTCATGGATGGTCATTAATTTTCTTTGCACTGCTGAAATTTTATTATTTGGATGTAATACAAAAACATTCAAATTGGCTTTTCCTTTTAAGGCGTCTATAGCAGCTGCACCAGTGTCGCCTGAAGTTGCCACTATTATATTAATTTTTTTTTGATCACGTGTTAAATGATATTGGTAAAAATTACCTATTAGTTGCATAGCTATATCTTTGAAAGCTAGAGTAGGGCCATGAAATAGCTCTAAAACTTTTAAATTTCCCAAGTCTGATATTTTTACAACATCTTTAGATCTGAAATTTGAGTATGATTTTGAAATCATAGAGATTAAGTTATCTTTAGACATGAAATCCCCTATGAACGGGTAAATTATTTCAGCTGCCAAATCATTGTAACTAAGGTTTTTTAAATTATCTAATTCCTCTTTTTTAAATTTTTTAATTGATTGAGGTACGAATAGCCCCCCGTCATCTGCTAAACCTTTAAGAAAAACGTCCCTAAAAGTAAAATTTTTCTGATTATTTCTTGTGCTGATGTAGTTCATTTAGTAATTTTTTTTTCTAAAATATAGATATAGCAAAAAAATTGAAATCGCTAATGAAAACCATGTCATTGCATATTTTTTATGATTATTAGAAATATTAGCAGTAATTTTTATTGGTCTTGGAAATTGATAATTTCCATCCAAATATATTATGTACTTAGAAAACTTTTTACCAGTAAATTTTAAAATATCTTCCCTATCTAAACTAAACCAGTAATTTTCTTTAATATCATTATCTGGTTTAAATATATTTTTTCTTCTCTGTGTTTTAATAGTTCCAAATATATTATTTTGATCTAATATATTTATCTCAGGCATATTTTTTTTTTCAAATGGTATCCATCCTCTATTAAGTAAATAGTTTTCGCCATTAATTATAATTGGATTAAAAACTTCAAACCCAGGTGTTCCAGAGTCATTCAAATTATATAAGTAAATTTGTTTCTCAAAATCAACACTGCCCGATGTTTTAATTTTGAGATAATTTTTTTGATTAGATTGTGAAAGTTGAACTGGAGGATTTTTTAAAGAATTTTCAATTTCTAGAATAAGATTATTCTTCCAATTCAGACGAATTATCTGCCAAGTTCCTAACGCGATAAAAACTAATATAAAGAATATTATAAAAACTGAAAATAAAAATTTATGTTTCAAGATCCAAAATTAGCTTCCCCAAATATATATTGCAGCAAATAAGAATAGCCATACTACGTCAACAAAGTGCCAGTACCATGCTGCCGCCTCAAAACCAAAGTGGTGATCTTTGTTAAAATGACCTAGCTTTCCTCTCCACAAACATACAGCCAAGAATATTGTTCCTACAATCACATGGAAACCATGAAATCCTGTTGCCATATAAAATACTGATCCGTAGATATGATCTGAAAAAGCAAATGTTGCATGATGATATTCGTAAGCTTGGAGTGCAGTAAAACAGACACCTAGAATAACCGTCAACACCAATCCTTGAATAAAACTTTTTCTATCATTCTCAAGAAGCGCATGATGTGACCATGTTACAGTAGTTCCTGACAATAAAAGTACCAAAGTATTTATTAATGGAATATCCCAAGGGTCAAAAGTTTTAATATCTTTTGGTGGCCATACATTTCCAACAAATTCATTTGGGAAAAGACTTACATCAAAGTATGCCCAAAACCAAGCAACAAAAAACATAACCTCAGAGGCGATAAATAAAGTCATTCCATATCGATGATGTATTTGAACTACAGGTGTGTGATGTCCTTGATGTTCTGCCTCAATGACAACATCCCTAAACCACATGTATGCACCATAAATTAAAAGTGCAAAACCCAAATACATTCCCCAAGAAACGTCCGAGTGCATATAATAAACTGAACCTAAGGCTAAAACCAAACAAGAAAATGATACATATATTGGCCAAGGGCTTGGGTCCACAAGGTGATAATCGTGTTTTTTTTCAGCTGACATATTTTAAATTATGATTGTTTATAATAATCTGTCGAGAAAAAAGTATATGACATAGTCACATCTTCTAAATTTTTTACAGTTGCATCATTAACCATCTCTGGATCCAAATAGAAAGTCATAACGTATGTAGCTTTTTCTCCAGCTTTTAGTTCTTGTTTCTCAAAACAAAAGCAACCTAATTTACTGTAATATTTTCCAAAACTTGAAGGTGACACATTAAAACTTGCAACTCCTGCTGTAAGTTCGTCACTATAATTTAAAACTTCAAACTCTATTTTGTTAACTTGACCAACTTTAACATCCATCACATTTTTTTTAGCTTTAAAGTCCCATGGTAAATTATTCACATTGGTATCAAACCTAACACTTACTACTTTATCTAAAACAATTTTTGGAGCATTATTGGCAACTTGTGTTGTTCCTCCGAAGCCTGTTACTCTACAGAAAATTTCATAAAGTGGTACAGAGGCATAAGACAAGCCCAGCATTAAAACAAAAATGCCAGCAAGAACTAATGGGGTTAATTTTTTTTTCTCAATCATATAGATCTATCAAATACTCCGGTGTTATATAGGGTAAATAAGAAAAGAAAAATCATAAATGCAATTATTGCTACTGCTGTAAATATGTTTTTTCTTTTTGTTCTTTTATCTGGCGTAATCATATAATCTTATCTATCAAAAAAAGAACAAAAATCAAAAACAAATATAGTATTGAAAATCCAAATATTGCTTTTGCAAACTTTGGTTTAAATCTATTCTTTTTAAATTTAAGTAGTTCATAGCATAAATAATTATAGTAGAACGTTAGAAGTAATGACGGAATTAAAAATATCAACCCAACAAAATCTATTACATATGGAAAAATAATTGTTGGCAACATTAGAAGTGAGTAAATAAATATATTTATTTTAGTGCTTTCAATTCCACTAGTTAGTGGAAGCATAGGTATTTTAGCTTTACGATAATCATCAGATTTGTACAAACTCAAAGCCCAAAAATGAGAAGGGGTCCAAAAAAATATTATTAAAAAAAAAGCAATTGGTTCAATTGACATTGAACCTGTAGCGATTGTCCAACCTATTACAGGAGGAAAAGCTCCTGCGGCCCCACCTATAACAATATTTTGTGGAGTTCTTCTCTTTAACCAAATTGTATAAACCAACACATAAAATAATATAGTTAATAACAAGATGGTTGCTGAAATTCTATTGGTAAAATAATCTAATGCTACAACTGATGCGATTGATAAAGTTACACCAAATATTAACGCTTGGTTCTTGTTTACTTTGCCAGTTGGTATCGGCCTTAAACAAGTTCTAGACATTAAAGCATCTAAGTCAGACTCGTACCACATATTTAATGCACCAGCAGCACCAGCACCCAATGAAACTAGTAAAATTCCAATTATAGCATCTTTAGTTGAGACTATATTTGGAGCTGTTAATAAACCAACAGCACAAGTAAAAATAACTAATGACATTACACGCGGCTTCATTAGTTTGAATAATTCTGAAAGGTTAAATAAATCCTCTTGGCTTAAACTTCTTTTTTTTAGCCGTGCATTGTTCATGTCTTTTATATTCTAAATCTAACCGTGTGATTTCTGAGTATCTTGATCGTCCTCAAATTTTGGTAATTCCTCAAAAGTATGGAAGTTAGGAGGTGATGGCACGGTCCATTCTAGCGTTGTAGCTCCTACACCCCATGGATTTTTTTCAGCAGTTTTCTTTTTTGCAAATGCATAAATAAGATTTAAAAAAAATACCATCAATCCTGCTACAGCAACGTAAGATCCTATAGATGATATATAATTCCAACCTGCAAACGCATCCGGATAATCTGCATACCTTCTTGGCATACCCGCTAAACCTAAAAAATGTTGAGGAAAAAAGATTAAGTTCACTCCAATAAACGTTAGCCAAAAATGCAAATGACCCATCCATTCTGAATACTCATAACCACTCATTTTTGAAAACCAATAATAGAAGCCTGCAAAAATTGCAAAAACTGCTCCTAAAGAAAGAACGTAATGAAAATGAGCTACTACGTAATATGTGTCATGCATAGCAGTATCAACACCTGCGTTTGCTAAAACTACACCTGTTACCCCACCAACAGTAAACATAAATATAAAACCTAGTGCCCACATCATTGGCGTTTTGAAAGATATTGATCCACCCCACATAGTTGCTATCCAAGAGAAAATTTTAATTCCTGTTGGAACAGCTATAATCATTGTAGCTGCAAGGAAATAGGCTTTTGTGTCAGTACTCAATCCTACTGTATACATATGGTGAGCCCAAACAACAAAACCAACAATTCCGATTGCTACCATCGCATAGGCCATTCCTAAGTAACCAAAAACTGGTTTTCTAGAAAATGTTGAAACTATATGGCTTATCATTCCAAAACCAGGAAGGATTAAAATATAAACTTCAGGATGCCCAAAAAACCAAAACAAGTGCTGAAATAAGACTGGATCCCCTCCAGTCTGAGCCTCAAAGAAGGCTGTCCCAAAGTTTCTATCTGTTAATAGCATGGTGATTGCGCCAGCAAGAACAGGTAAAGATAACAATAACAAAAATGCAGTTACTAAAATTGACCATGCAAACAATGGCATCTTGTGTAATGTCATACCTGGAGTTCTCATATTTAAAATTGTAGTAATAAAATTAACTGCACCCAGAATTGAGGAAGCTCCTGCTAAGTGTAAACTTAAAATTGCTAAATCCATCGCAGGACCGGGCTGTCCAGCTTTAGATGATAATGGAGGATAAATGGTCCATCCACCTCCTACTCCCGTTTGACCTGGAGGTCCATCCACAAAAATTGATAAGATTAATAATGTAAGAGAAACTGGCAATAACCAAAAAGAAATGTTGTTCATTCGTGGAAATGCCATATCTGGTGCTCCAATCATAATTGGCACAAACCAGTTACCAAAACCACCTATCATCGCAGGCATAACCATAAAGAAAATCATGATTAAACCATGACCTGTCACTAACACATTATATAAATGATAATTTCCACCCAATATACCATCGCCTGGATGCATCAGTTCCATTCTCATTAAAACTGAAAATGCCGTTCCTATAACCCCTGCAACAATTGCAAAGATTAAATACATAGTACCTATATCTTTGTGGTTTGTCGAATACGCCCATCTTTTCCAACCGGTTGGGGTGTGATCATCGTGTGCAGTTTGTGTATACATAAATTACCTACTAGCTATTTTTAGTTTATCATTTTTAATTTCATCTTTTGCAAATTTTACTCGCGCCTCCGACAGCCAATCTTGATATTCTTCTTCACTCACAACTTTTACTGTGATTGGCATAAATGCATGTTTGATGCCACAAAGTTCAGAACACTGGCCGTAGTATGTCCCCTCTTTTTCTGCCTTAAACCATGTTTCATTAATTCTTCCAGGCACTGCGTCTCTTTTAACACCAAATGCCGGTAAAGCCCAGGCATGTAATACATCATTTGCTGTTATCAGAACTTTAACAACTTTATTTACTGGAACTACAACCTCATTATCTACAGCAAGTAATCTAGGTTGATCAGCTTTTAAATCTTTATCCTCAATCATATAAGACTCAAAAATTATATTTTCGTCTGGATACTCATAACCCCAATACCACTGGTAGCCAATCGCTTTTATTGTTAGATCCGCTTTCGGAATAGTATCTTGTTTATATAAAATCTTAAATGACGGTACCGCCATCACAATCAAAATTAAACATGGTATTAAAGTCCATAAAATTTCTACAGTAACATTATGTGTTCTTTTAGATGGGTTTGGATTTGCTGAAGCTCTAAATCTTATGCAAGCATACAACATTAAAAATAAAACAAACACGCTGATTGCGATAATAATTGGCAATAAAAGATTGTTATGGAAAGCAACAATATCTCTCATAGACTCTGAGGCAGCTTTTTGAAACCCTAGTTGCCAATCAAAGGGTTGGTTTGCTAAAGCACTGCTAGATGATAAAAGACTTAAAAATATAATAAAAATTTTTTTCATTTTAATAGCTATATAAAGCTCTTTTATAAAAATTACACTTTAGTTTTCGCGACAATTTATCAATTAATTGCATAATTTACGATTGAAATTGCTGATATCACTGCCGTTTCTGATCTTAAAATATTCTCATTGATTTTGAATGGCTGGACTCCTCTAAAAGAAAGAATCTTCGCTCTTTCTGCTTCTGAAAAATCACCCTCTGGTCCTATAATTATACAAACTGGTTTATTTGTAAATTTTGATTTATCAAGTTTAGTATTAGTCGAGTTTAAGTCAGTGAAAATTAGGTCCATTGAATTTTTTAAAAGATTATCCAAATTTTGAGTAGGTTCAATTAATGGTACGTTAATACGATTTGATTGTTCACTTGCCTCAATAACTATTTTTTTAAAACGTTCTTTGTTTATTTTTCTAACGATTGTCCTTTCAAAAATAATTGGTATAAATTTCGTAACTCCCAACTCCGTAGCTTTTTGGATCATAAAATTTTGATAATTTGATTTAATTGGAGAAAATGCCAACCATAATTCTTTTATTTTTTCCTTTTGTCTTAGTTTTTTTATAACTTTAAATTCAACAATACTTTTTGAAATTCTTAAAATTTTAGCTACCCATTCACCATTGTTATTGAATAACGAAAAAACCTCATTTTCATTTATTCTCATTACTTTTGTTAAATAATGTGATTGTGACTTATCTAACTTACCATTCATATTCACTGACAGTGAATCCAAAAAAAATAATCTAATATTGCTCATTTGTGTTAAGTTAATTTATGAAAAATGTTAAAGCAATAATTTTTGATGCTTATGGTACATTGTTTGACGTAAATTCTGCTGCAGAAAAATGTAAAGATAAAATTGGAGATAAGTGGGAGAGTTTTGCTAATTTTTGGAGAACTACTCAGTTAGAGTATACTTGGCTCAGAAGTTTAATGAAGAGACATAAAGATTTTTGGCAGATTACAGAAGATAGCTTAGACAAATCAATGAGAGCTTTTAGCATAGATCCTTCTATGAAAAACGAATTATTGAATTTATACAAAGTTCTCTCGCCCTTTAAAGAAGTTCCAGAAACTTTAAAAAAATTAAAAGGAAGGAATTTTAAATTAGCTATTCTTTCAAATGGGAATCCTTCGCTATTAGATGAGCTGGTCAAAAGTAATAACTTAGATAAATTATTTGATGACATTTTTTCTATAGAAGAGGTTGGAATTTATAAGCCAGATTCCAGAGTCTACGATTTACCAATAAAAAAATATAAAATAAAAAATAGTGAAGTTATTTTTTTAAGTGCAAACACTTGGGATGTTTCTGGTGGAGGAAATTATGGTTACCAATCTATTTGGGTGAACAGAAATAACAATATATTTGATAACCTTGATTATAAACCAAGTAATCAAATAAAAGATTTAACTGAGATTTTTAGTTTAATTTAAATAATAATTGAGGGGAACATGACAAAGGGACAGAGAGCGGGCAATAGTGCAATAAAAATTGAAGTTAAAGAAGACAAATCTTACTTTTGGTGTAGTTGTGGAAAAAGTTCCAAGCAACCATTTTGCGATGGCTCTCATAAAGGATCTAAATTTAACCCTGTTGTATATAAAGCAGAATTAACTAAAAAGATGTTTTTTTGCACTTGTAAACAAACTAATAACCAGCCATTCTGTGATGGTTCACATAATAAAAAGTAACATTGCAAATTTCTGTTTTTTAACTATTAAATTCTAATATGAAAAACATTGAAGTTAGTAAAATCATTGATCCTATTCCAGCATCAGATGGAGCTGGGGTTAAATTAAAAAGAAGTATTGGTGTTGAACCAAATTATTTCGATCCTTTTTTAATGTTGGATGAATTTGGTTCAGAAAATAGTGAAGATTATGTTGCTGGATTTCCTCCCCATCCACATAGAGGAATTGAAACTGTTACTTATATGTTAGCAGGAAATTTTGAACATGAGGACAGTACTGGTGGTAAAGGTAAAATGACTGCTGGCGATGTCCAATGGATGAAAACTGGTAGTGGTATTATACATTCAGAAATGCCAGGTATGAAAGAAGGTAAACTTCATGGATTTCAATTATGGATTAATATGCCTGCAAAATTAAAAATGAGCAAACCAGAGTATATCTATATCGATGCAAACAAAATGAGTGTTCATAAAGATGATGATAAACGTGTCAAAGTTATTGCGGGAAAATTTGAAAAAGCAGAAGGTCCAGTTAAAGGACATAATATAGAGCCTTTTTATTTTGATGTTGAACTAAATGAAGGAAAAGAATTTAAGTTTAGTTTACCTTCTACTCACAATTCATTTGTATACTTAATAAATGGGGAGATAGTAGTTGGTGAAAAAGATCATAAAAAGATTAAAGATAGCACCTTAATCTTGCTCTCAAAAGGTGAAGAGTTAAAAGTCAAAGCTGCTTCAAGTGCAAAATTTTTAGTTATTTCAGGAAAACCTATTAATGAGGAAATAGCCAGAGGTGGGCCTTTTGTAATGAACACTAAAGCAGAGATATTACAAGCTGTTCAAGATTATCATAACGGCACATTTGTAAAATAAATAATGAAATCTATTCAAATAAATAAGTTTGGCGGGCCAGAGGTTTTAGTTATTCAAGATGTACAAATAGGAAAACCTGGACCTAAGGAGGTTTTAATTAAGAATCTATCAATTGGATTAAATTTTATAGATGTTTATCATCGAACAGGTCTCTACCCAATTCCATTACCCAGCGGTATCGGTTTAGAAGCTTGTGGTGTAATTGAAGAAGTGGGGTCAGAAGTAAAACTATTTAAAGTTGGTGATAGAGTTGCTCATGCTTCAATGCCTATTGGCGCTTACTCAGAAAAACAAATTATGCCTGAGGAAAAATTAGTTTCTGTACCCAATGATGTGTCTGATGAAGTAGCATCTTGTGTTACATTAAAAGGAATAACAGCAGAATATTTATTGCATCGAGCATATCCCTTAAAAAAAGGTGATAAAGTTTTATATCATGCTGCTGCTGGCGGTCTTGGTCAAATTTTATGTCCTTGGGCCAATGCTTTAGGTGCGGAGGTAATCGGAACAGTTGGATCGAAAATTAAAGAGGAAATTGCAAAAAAAAATGGTTGCCATCACGTCATAAATTATTCAGAAAAAAATTTTGTAGAAGAAGTTGAAAGAATTGTGGGTAAAAATGGAATTGATGTTGTCTACGACGGAGTAGGTATAAAGACATTCAAAGGATCAATTGAGACATTAAAGATTAGAGGAATGATGGTAGCATTTGGTAATGCTTCAGGTTATGTTGACACGATCGACGTAAAAAAAGATATAAATGCAAAAGGTCTTTTTTTTACAAGACCATCCATTGCACACTATACTATTAAAAGAGATGAGCTAGTAGAGTCAGCAAAAAAAGTTTTTGAAGCTGTTGTATCTAAAAAATTTAAGATAGAAATTTCTAAGAAATATTCTCTAAAAGATGCTGCCCAAGCACATAAGGATTTAGAGGCAAGATTATTAACAGGTCCAGCTGTAATAATTCCTTAATCTACATTAACATCCATATCCGACATATGAAGCCTAAGTGCATTTGTTGAAATATGAATTTCTCTTATAAAAAAAATTATTGAGACAATCATTGATAAACAACAAGAACCAAAAATTACTCGCGCCATAAAAACCTCATCAAGATATAAGGCAAATACCGTTAACATATTGAATAAAAAC
Organism: uncultured Pelagibacteraceae bacterium; assembly: GCA_902540235.1. Taxonomy (GTDB): domain Bacteria; phylum Pseudomonadota; class Alphaproteobacteria; order Pelagibacterales; family Pelagibacteraceae; genus Pelagibacter. The sequence goes on along the minus strand of CACBLI010000006.1, from coordinate 26,095 downwards.
CCAAAAGCTGCAAATAAAATTGTCCATCTCAAAAGGCCTATTCTTGAGCTAAGATTCAAGAATTGTTTTTTCCATTCTGGTGGTATGTGTTTCTCGTAAACATGCTCATCATGTAATTTTCTAACTAAGTTACTTAAAGTGTGAAATCTATTACTATATACAGCCATCAATAGAGGAATTGCTGGAAACATCAGGGCTGTTACAGTGTAATCTATATTCATACGAATCAGTTTGATTATCAATCTTGCGTTTGTTATTTACAAGAAAAATTTTATGAACCAATTAAGCATATTTATCGAACTGACAAGATTGAAAAAACCAATTGGCTATATGCTGCTTTTTTGGCCGTGTGCTTGGGGATTGTCTATTGGCTATGATTTTTCAAATAACTTAGATACCTATTTTTTTTATTTAACGCTTTTTTTTCTTGGATCAGTTTTTATGAGATCAGCTGGGTGCATAGTAAACGATATTTTAGATAAAAATTTTGATAATAGAGTTTCACGTACTAAAAATAGGCCTATAGCTTCTGGCAAAATTTCTATTCAAATTGGAATACTCTACGCAGCAATTCTTTGTATCTTAGCATTTTTAGTTTTAATAAATTTTAATTATTTTACAATAATTCTTGCGATAGGTTCTATGCCATTAGCTTTTACTTATCCACTTATGAAAAGATACACTTATTGGCCTCAACTCTTTCTTGGAATAACTTTCAACTATGGCCTTATTCTCGGTTGGACATCAATTTTTAACGAGATAAGTATAGTTCCAATTATCTTCTACATAGGAGCCATATTTTGGACACTTGCCTATGACACTATTTATGGGTTTCAAGATATAAAGGATGATGAAATTATAGGACTCAAATCAACTTCAATAAAATTTAAAAAAAACCCTCAGTTATTTTTAATATTATGCTTATTAACATTTTTTATATCTTTAATAATTATAGGTATATTAATGAACCTGAATAATCTTTTTTATGTTTTTTTATTTTTAATTTTTTTTCATTTGTTTTTTTATCAAATTAAAAATTTAAACATTAAAGATGCGAAAAACTGCTTAAAAATATTTAAATCAAATAATTTTTTAGGATTTATTGTTCTAACAAGTATTTTGGCTGGGAAATTTTAAAAAAATGACGTCAATTCAAATTTTCAAAAGACTTTACAGAGATTACACAAAAAAATACGTACCAAAAATTTTTTTATCAGTTTTTTTTTCACTTCTTTTAGCAGCTAGTACTTCCGCAATAGCATATCTACTTGATCCTGCTATTAATGAATTATTTGTTAAAAAATCTTCTACGTTAATATTTACTATACCTTTATTAATCATAACAGCTTTTGCCATTAAAGGTGTTTCGCTTTACTTAGCAAAAGTAATTATGATTGGTGTTGCCGAGGAAGTTAAAAAAGAACTTCAAACCGATATGTTTGCTTCATTAATTAAAGCTGATACGAAATTAATTGATGAAAAACATTCAGGAAAATTTATCACAAACTTGATAAACGATGTCAATTGGATTACTAGTTTATTAAGTACTGCAATTTTAAATCTTTTTAAAGACAGCTTAACACTTATAGGTTTGTTATCAGTTATGTTTTACCAAAACTGGAAGCTTTCTTTAATTGCAATTATAATGATACCTCTTGCTTCTTTAGCTGCAAAATCTTTAGGTAAAAGGATTGGTAAGGTCACTAATGAACAAATGCTTAAAGTTGGTGTTCTAAATACATATCTTATGGAAATTTTTAAAAATCATAAATTAATGAAAATATTTCAAAAAGAAGCCTATGAAAAAAAAAGAGCACTAAAATACATAAATACTCTAAAAGAAACATCAAAAAAAATAAATATAGTTTTTGTAAGAGCTTCTCCTATAATGGAAATTTTAACAGGTATCATGATTGCATGTTTAATTTTTGTTTCTGCTAAACTTGTAGTCAAAAATGAACTTGAAGTTAGTAACTTTTTTTCTTTTCTTGCAGCAATGATGCTCGCTTATCAACCAGTTAGGTCCTTAGCTACTCTTAACATTACAATCCAACAAGGTTTAACAGGATCTAGAAGAGTACTGCCAATAATCGATGATATTAATGAAATAAAAGATGTGTCAAATGCAGAAGAATTAAAACTTACAGAGGGAGAAGTTAAATTTGAAAATGTTTCATTTGAATATCAAAAAGATCAACTTCAAATAATAAAGTCAATAAACCTAAAAATACCTGGAAAAAAAATGACTTCATTAGTTGGCCACAGTGGTGCTGGTAAATCTACAATACTTAATTTAATACCAAGATTTTATAATATTCACTCAGGCGACATATTAATTGATAATCAATCAATCTATAAATCAACTATTAATTCAGTTAGAAAAAATATTTCATTAGTAAGCCAAGATACAACTCTTTTTGATGACACCATAAAAAATAATATTGCATATGCTAATTTGGAAGCATCTGACGAAGAAATAGTTGAAGCAGCAAAATTTTCTTTTGCCGATGAGTTTATAGATAAATTACCGGATAAATATGACACTCTGATAGGTGAAAATGGAATAAGGCTATCAGGAGGAGAAAAGCAAAGATTGTCTATTGCTAGAGCTATTTTGAAAAAAAGTTCAATTATATTACTTGATGAAGCAACATCCTCTCTAGATGCAGAGACAGAAAGTAAAATTCAAAGAGCAATTAATTTTCTTACTGAAGGCAAAACAACTATCGTTATTGCCCATAGGCTTTCTACGATTCTTAATTCAGATAAAATTTATGTGATAGATAATGGTCAGGTGGTAAGCGAAGGCAAACACAACGAATTATTAACTAATTCTAAAATTTATAAAAACTTTTATGATAAACAAATCAAAAGATCATAATGTTAATAATCTATAGAATTTTAATTAACATTGCTTATTTTTTATCACCTTTAATAATCGTTTTAAGATTAATTAAAAATAAAGAAGACCCAAAACGATACAAGGAAAAATTCTGTTCTTTCACAAAAAAAAAAATTAAAGGTAAACTTATTTGGATACATGGTGCAAGTGTTGGTGAATTTCAAAGTGTTGTTCCCTTGATTGAAAAGTATGAAAAAAAAAAAAATATTGCTCAAATTTTGATTACTTCAAATACTCTAAGTTCTTCAAAAGTTATATCAAATTATAAATTCAAAAAAGTAATACATCAATTTTTTCCTATAGATACAAATCTAAATACGCGAAATTTTTTAAATTATTGGCAACCTAGTTTATCTTTATTTGTAGACTCTGAAATTTGGCCTAATATGTTATTGAATTTAAAAAAAAGAAAAATCCCTACAATTTTGCTTAATGGTAGAATTACATCAAAGTCATTTAAAAGATGGAGAAAATTTAAAAATTTTTCAAATTTTATTTTCAGTAAATTTAACTTATGTTTATGTTCAAGCATTAAATCAAAAATTTATCTAAAAAAACTAGGAGCAAAAAATCTTAAATACTTTGGTAATCTAAAATTTTCACAATCTGAATTTGAAAAAATCAAGGTTAAACAAAATCTAAGGGGATTTATAAAAAATAAAAAAATTTGGTGTGCTTCAAGCACACATAACAATGAAGAGAAATTTATTGGAATTGTTCATAAAAAATTGAAATATAAATATAAAAATTTGCTTACAATAATAATACCCAGGCATATTAACAGGGTAAATTCGATCAAGTTTCAACTCGATCAACTTGGTCTTAAAACACAACTTCACGAACCAGAAAAAAAAATTCCTACTGATACTGATATCTACTTAGTTAACACTTATGGTCAAACAAAAACTTTTTTTTCACTTTGTGAGAATGTTTTTTTAGGTGGTTCTTTAATTAAGCATGGTGGTCAAAATCCTCTTGAGGCAGCAAGATATGGGTGTAATATTTTACATGGTCCAAATATTTCAAATTTTGAAGAAATATATAGTTATCTAACTTCTCAAAAAATTTCCTTTAAAGTATCAAAAGAGATCGGAATGTATAGAATTTTGAATAAATTACTATCCTCTAGGGATGACCAAATAGATATTAAAAAAAAACTTAATAATATAGGAAATAAAATACTTCAACATTACTTAAAAGAAATTGATAACTATTTAAAATAAAATGAACTTTAAAAAACCTGCATTTTGGGATTTGAAAAAATCAAATATTTTTTCATATTTATTATTACCATTTACAATTCCAGTTATAATTAATAACTTTTTTTTAAGCATTCAAAAAAAATATAAATTTTCTGAAATAAAAACCATTTGTATAGGTAATATTTATTTAGGCGGAACAGGCAAAACACCTCTTACAATAAAGTTATTCAATATTATTAAAAAAATGGGAGTCAATGTTGTTACATCTAAAAAATTCTATTTAAACCAAATTGATGAGCAAAATCTATTAAAAGCTAAAACAAAAACCATAATTTCTAAGAGAAGACTAGACGCTATCAATCAAGCTGTTAATAACTCTAATCAAGTCATAATTTTTGATGATGGTCTTCAGGAAAAAAAAATTGATTATGATTTGAAAATTGTTTGTTTTAAAAAAAAAAACTGGATTGGTAATGGACAATTAATTCCCTCTGGACCATTAAGAGAAAAAATTGAAAATTTGAAAAATTACGATATCGTTTTCTTAAATGGCAAAGGTGGTAATACTGAGAACATAAAAGAAATAATTTATAGATTGAACTCAAAAATTCAGATATTTGAGTCCAATTATGAGATTCAAAACTTTAACGAATTAGATTTAAATTCAAATTATTTAATCTTTTCTGGAATAGGGGACCCATTATCTTTTAGAGAAATTTTATTAGAAAATAATATTAATGTAGTTAAAGAAATAATATTTCCTGACCATCATAGATATAAAAAAAAAGATATTGAAAACGTTCTTCAAGAGTCGAAAAAATTGAATGCTAAAATACTTACAACAGAAAAAGATTTTATCAAGCTATCTGATGATGATGCAAAAAATATTAATTTTTTAAAAATCGAGTTAAAAATAGTTAAAGAAGAACAATTTATAAATCTTATTAATGATAAACTTAACTAAAAAGATCAAATATTTATTTCAATCTACATTAATTTTATCATTATTTTTTTTATTTAAGTTATTAGGATTAAAAAACTCAAGATTATTTGCCAGTAAAATTTCTGTTTTTTTTGGTCCTCTTTTCAGGTCTACTACTACTACTATATCAAATATCAAAAGAGCTTTTCCTGACTCAAATCAAGATTTTAAGAAAAAAATTATTCATGACATGTGGTTAACTTATGGAAAAATTTTATCTGAGTACAATTTTATTAAAGATTTTAGAGAAAAAGAATTTGAAAAAAGAATTGAGGTAGAGGGTCAAATAGAATTAGAAAAAATTAAAATAGATAAACGGCCAGTTATATTTATTTCAGGACATTTTGATAATTTTGAATTAATGGCAATGCACATTGAGAGGTCAGGTATAGATCTTGCCGCAATTTATAGGCCTTTAAATAATCAATTTATAAATCCGATCATGGAAAATATTAGAAAAAAATACATTTGTAAAAAACAAATAAAAAAAGGTATTTCTGGTACAAGAGATTTGTTAGAATATTTTAAATCCGGAACTTCTATTGCACTAATGATTGACCAAAGAGTTTCTGAGGGAATTAGATGCAAATTTTTCGGTCAAGAAGCCTTGACAACAACGATACCTGCGCAATTTGTTAAAAAATTCAATTGCAAAATAGTTCCAATACACATTAAAAGAAAAAAAGACAACAATTTTAAATTAAAAATTTTTAAACCTGTAAGTTTTTCTAACAATGACACTATTGAATCAATAACTTTGGCTCTTAACTCCATTTTAGAAAAAATGATTATTGAGAATCCCGGGCAATGGATATGGACACACAACAGATGGAAATAGTTTAATCTTTTTTTTCTCTTTTAAAAGATGCTTCTTTATATGAATAGTACGGCTCCTGATCTTTGACATTCCAATAGTTTAATTTTTCAAGAGGAATTTTTTTTCCTGAAATAGCACAAATTACATAATCACCATCTTGAATCACTTCAAAATTATTTGGTAAATATTTTATTTTAGCTAATTTTTTAAACATTTTTAGTTTATATATTAATATATGAAAGTTGGAATAATAGGAAGTGGAGGTAGAGAACATGCTTTATGTGACTCTTTAAAAAAATCAAAAATAATTGAAAAAATTTACTGTTTTCCTGGAAATGCAGGGACGAAACAAATTGCTGAAAATATAGAAATTGATCTAAATAATTTTGAAGAATTAAAAAATTTTACGATTGATAAAAAAATTGATTTTCTTATTGTTGGTCCCGAAAAACCGCTTGTAGATGGAATTGTCGATTATTTGGAAAAATACAATATAAAGGTTTTTGGGCCTAATAAATTTGCTTCACAGTTAGAAGGTTCAAAAATTTTTACTAAAAAACTCTGTCAAAATTTTAATATACCAACTGCAAAATTTGGTATTTTTTTTAATGTTAAGGATGCAGAAAAGTTTCTCAAAAACTGCAATTATCCAATAGTAATAAAAGCAGATGGTTTGGCTGCAGGGAAAGGCGTTTATATTTCTGAAACTAATGATCAAGCAAAAATAGCTATTAAAGAAATTTTTAATGGTAAATTTGGAAAAGCAAAACAGCTACTAATCGAAGAATTTTTAGATGGTGAAGAAATGAGCTTTTTTATTATTTCAGATGGAAAAAATTATAAACAGTTTGGAACAGCACAAGATCATAAAAGAGTACTTGAAGGAGATAAGGGCAAAAATACAGGGGGGATGGGAGCCTACTCTCCATCGAGATTGGAAAATAAAGTTTTAAATAAAAAAATAATTGACAAAATTATAGAACCAACTTTAAGAGGTTTAAGAGAGGAAAATTCAACATTTAAAGGATTTTTATATGCTGGCTTAATGATAATTAAAGGCGAGCCCTTTTTAATTGAATATAATGTTAGGATGGGTGATCCAGAGTGTCAGGCTCTTTTACCAAAACTTAAAACTGATTTTGGATTATTAATTAACGCATGCATTGAAGAAAATTTAAAAAATACAACGATAGAATGGTATAATGATAAAAGTCTTTGTATTGTAATGTGTTCAAAAGGGTATCCTGAAAACTATGAAAATAATATCGAATTGAACTTAAGTAATCTTAAATTAGAAAATAGTGAGTTCTTATTTCATGCGGGAACAAAATCAATTAATGGAAAAATTTACTCTAATGGAGGCAGAGTTTTAAATATAGTTATTAGATCTAATTTTTTTAAATCTGCCAGAGATAAAGCCTTAAGTCTTTTAGCAAAATTGAATTGGAAAAATGGTTTTTATAGAAAAGATATTGGTCATAAAGTTATTGATCAATGAGAATTATTTCTGGAAAATTTAAAGGTAAAAAAATTAATCTTCCTAAGGATAAAACTACGAGACCTTTAAGAGATTTAGTCAAAGAAGCATTATTTAATGTAATTGAGCATTCAAATAAAATTAATATCAACCTAAAAAATTCTGTTATTTTAGATCTATTCTCAGGTTCTGGCTCGTTTGGTTTGGAGGCAATATCAAGAGGTGCAAAAAAATGTTTGTTTGTTGAGAATTATCCCAGTGCAGTCTTGTCATTAGATAAAAATATAAAAAACCTCAAATGTCAAAAAAATTCCCACCTTCATAAATTAGATTGTTTTAAATTTATTGAGAACATTCAAAAAAATGAGTTAAAATTAGATATAATTTTTCTTGATCCACCTTACAGAGAGGAAAGAATAAATTTTATAATTGAGGAAATTTTGAAAAAAAACATCCTTAATAAAAATGGAATATTTATAGTTCATCGACATAAAAAAGATAATATTAAACTCACTAAAAAATTGAATATTATAGATTTAAGATTTTACGGTATATCAAAAATAATATTTGCTAATTAAATATTTTTTAAAATTTTAAAAGAATTGATCTTAATTGACTCTACAGCAGGTTGATCATAAGGATTAATGTTTAGCGCTTTTCCTAAAAGAATTGTTTCTAAAATAAAAAAGGCAAATAACTCTCCTAGTGTTTTTTCGTCTCTTTTTTTTATAATAAAACTTCTAAATGGTATCTTTTTTTTTAAAAAAACATTTTGAGTAGCTCTAAATTGAGAATATAAGATATCTGATATTTTTTTATTTCTTAAATATTTATGTGAGTCCAATAAAGACTTATTTTCAATTTTTTTTAGATCATTATCCATTACATAAAAAAAGGTAAAAAAATTTTTTTTAAAACCATCTAAGTAGAGCTGCATAACACTATGGTTATCTTTTGGAACTGGAGAGACAATCGGCAAAATACCTTTTGAAGACTTTCCTAAACTTTCTGCAACTAATTGTTGATACCAATAAAAGAGATCGTTCGAGTTTTCGTCGTAATTTAATATTATAGAATTGTTTTTTTTCTTTTGGTGAAATGAAAAAATTGATGAAACATTATAAGTCAGCATATTTATAAATTTATTACTTGAGATCAAATTATCTAATCTTTTAAAATTATTTGGTTCAAGTCCCATAAAAAATGCTGGTATCATTCCTGTTTCCGATAAAACTGAGTATCTTCCTCCAATAAAGTTGTTATGCTCTATTATTTCACTTTTAAGTTTTAAGGCAAGGTTTCTAAGATAACTGTTTTTATTTTCAGTTATGAATAAACAGTTTTTTTTTACTTTTTGATAATTCAAATTCGTTAGAGTCTCAAGGGTATTTCCTGATTTAGAGATAATTATATTTAATTGATTAATTTTATTATTCCTATTACGAGATAAATCAATGTTATTTACAAATGAAAATCTTTTCCTAATTTTTCTATTCAAGAAAGAATAGATAGCCTCAGCGCCTAAACTAGAGCCTCCCATACCAAAAATTCTATAATGTTTGAATTTTTTATATTTTTTAATATTTTGAAATTTGAATTTATATTTATATTTTTTCGATAAACTTAAAAGTAGTTGATTATTTTTTTTTGAATAATTATCTAATAATTCATTTAAAATTTTTTTAATCTTAGAATTATTTTTTTTTATACTAAAATTTTTAAATTCAATGTTAGATGAAAACATTATTTATCTTTAAGCTGCTTCAAGACAAAATCCTCAGCAGAGTCGGATTTTTCCGAATTAACGCTTTGGGTTTTTTCTAAATTAAGAATATTTTCAATGTTATTTGTTTCATCAATTACACTTATTTCCTTTTCAAAAGTCTCTTCCTTAGGTTTTGGAAGTTCCATAAATTTTGGCGGCATTACTAGAGGATTCTTTTTTTTAACTAAAAACTCATCACTATTTTCCGATTTCCTGCCACTCAAACCATCTTTTATTGACTGACATGACGTTAAAAAAATAGAAAAAATTATCAGATAAAAATTAATTTTATGCATTTATTTTATTTTATTAAAAAATATTTCAACAACAATAAGGCAAATAACACCTAAAGAAACAAATATATCAGCAATATTAAAAACAAACCAGTGAAAGTTAAATATATGAAAATCTATAAAATCTGGAACAGATGAATATCTAATTCTATCAGTTAAATTTCCTAATGCTCCTCCAATTATCATAGAATAGAAATATGAGGATTGATCATGATTTCGAATTAAAAATAGCAATATCAAAATTACTACCACAATCAAAAATGTTATTGAATTATAATACAAATCATTTTCAAAACTTAACAACCCAAATGCAATACCCTGATTCCAAATTAATTGAAGGTTCAAAAAACTTGTAAGGTAAATTGCCTCATTCTGAAATTTAAAAATGTTTATGATATAATACTTTGAAATTTGATCGGTTAGAAAGATTAAGAAAATTAGTAAAAATTTTATTAAAAAAATTTTTTTATTCATTATTGAATATTACAATTTGGTCTGCTACATCCCTTCACACTTACTTTCCAACATATAGGACATTTTTTTCCAGGAGCTTTTGTAGTTAAAACTTTAATCTCGTTGTCTGATCCTTGATTTATTTTTGCCGATGAGGTAATGCAAATTTCAGCAAAGTCAACATCTTTAAAATTTTCAAATAATTCTTGGCTCAATGTTATTTCTAAACTAGACTCTAAACTTGAACCAATCTCTTTGCTTGCTCTTTTTTCTTCAATACTCAAATTACAAAAATCTCTTATTTTGATAAGTTTAGACCACCTTTCACCTAATTTTTCGTTATGAAATTTTTTAGGAAAATTAATAAATTTTTGGAGATGAATACTTTTTTTTGATTTTGATATAAGTTGATAAATTTCTTCAGTTGTGAATGACAAAATAGGCGCAAACCATTTAAGTAACGAATTTAAAATTATGTTTAATAATAATAGTGTAGATTTTCTTTTATCAGAGTTCTTAGGTTCACAATATAATGTATCCTTTCTTATATCAAAATAAAATGCTGACAAATCTACAGTGCAAAAATTCAACAAATCCTTATAAAGATTATGAAAATTATAATTTTTAAAATTTTTTTCAAAATCTAAGTTTAATTTATAAATCTTATGTAAAATAAATTGCTCCAATTCTGGTAATTTATTAACATCAACTTTTTCTAATTCATTCTCTTCAAATTTGTCATTTAAATTGCCTAATAGATATCTAAAGGTATTTCTTATTTTTCTATAAGACTCAGCATGCTGATCTAATATTGAATAGTCTATTCGAAGATCCTCAGCATAATTTGAGGAAGCAACCCAAATTCTAAGTATATCTGCACCATATTTTTTAAGAATATCCTCCGGGGAAATTACATTTCCCAAAGATTTTGACATTTTTAAACCTTTGCCATCAACTACAAAACCATGTGAAAGAATAGATTCAAAAGGTGCACGATCTCTAGTGCCACAAGACTCTAAAAGAGACGAATGAAACCATCCCCTATGTTGATCAGAGCCCTCAAGATACATAGATGCAGGCCACTTTAAATCTTTTCTTTTTTCCAATACAAATGAGTGTGTAGATCCACTATCAAACCATACCTCTACGATATCACTTAACTTTTCAAAATCTTCAGCTTTATATTTTTTCCCGAGAAATTTTTGTGGATCATCCGAAAACCAACAATCAGATCCCTCTTTTTCATAAATTTTCGCAATATTATCAAAAACTTCATTATCAATCAAAATTTCACCTGTCTTCTTGTTAATAAAAATAGGTAATGGAACTCCCCATACTCTTTGTCTTGAAACACACCAGTCGGGTCTTGATTCAATCATCGATTTTAATCTTTCTTTTCCTTTACTAGGATAGAAGGTTGTTTCATCAATTGCTTTTAAAGCTTTATTTCTTAGCTTATGACTATCCATAGAAATAAACCATTGAGGAGTTGCTCTGTGAACTAATGGTGCTTTGGACCTCCATGAGTGAGGATAAGAATGAACAAGTTCACCGCTCGATAATAATTTTTTTTGTTCTTTTAATTTTTCAATTACAATAGAATTAGATTTAAAAATATGTATACCTTCAAAAAGTGCTACATTTTTTGTATACCTTCCATCGCCATCAACTGTTTCAATTGCTTTAATTCCATTATTCATACACAAATTAAAATCATCAGGTCCATGGCTTGGCGCACAATGAACAATTCCAGTGCCTTGTTCTGTAGTAACAAAACGTGCTTCCAGCATAGGTATGTCATAGTCATAACCAAGTTTTAAAAAAGGATGATTACATATTGTTCCTTTTAAATCTTTACCTTTAAAATTTTTTAATTTTTTGAAACTTTGAATCTTGGTATCTTTTACGACTGTATCTATTAATGCATCTGCAATAACAATTTTCTTATTTTTAAAGTCTCCATTGTCATTTATTTCAATTAATAAATAATCTAGGCTCTCATTGTAAGCCAAGGCTTTGTTGGCTGGAATAGTCCATGGGGTAGTTGTCCAAATTACTATTTCACTATCTTTTAATTCTTTGATATTTGACGATTTAACTGGAAAAGATGCATAGATAGTGTCTGACCTATGATCTTGATACTCAACTTCTGCATCTGCTAAAGCTGTTTTTTCAACAGTGGACCATAAAACAGGTTTGAAGCCTCTATACAAACTTCCTTCTTTTAAAAATTTACCTAGTTCTCTTACTATTTGAGCCTCAGCATCAAAACTCATTGTAGAGTAATAATTATCCCAATCTCCTACAACTCCTAACCTTTTAAATTGATCTTTATGAATTTCTATCCATTTTTCTGCAAAAGCTCTGCATTCTTTTCTAAACTCAACGATTGGAACTTCATTTTTGTTTTTTTTATTTTTTTTGTATTGTTCTTCAATTTTCCATTCTATTGGTAAGCCATGGCAATCCCATCCTGGAACATAGACAGAGTCTTTTCCGTCCATTTGATGAAATCTCACAATTATATCTTTTAAAATTTTATTTAAAGCTGTTCCCATGTGTATATTGCCATTTGCATATGGAGGACCATCATGAAGAACAAATTTTTCTTCTCCTTTTCTCGATTTTCTTAATTCATCATAAAGATTTATATTTTGCCAAAGTTTTAAAATTTCAGGTTCTCGTATTGGCAAATTTGCTTTCATTGAAAAAGCAGTTTTAGGAAGATTTATTTGAGATTTGCTCATTTTATTTTTTTGCTATTAACAAGTCAATTTTAATTTGTTTTCTAAGTTGGCCAACATCTTTAAATTTTTTTTCTTTTCTTATAAATTTTTTAAATTCTACTGATAAATACTTATTATAAAGATTTCCAGAAAAATTAAATAAATGAACTTCCAATAATATTTTTTTTCCATTAAATGTTGGTCGATAGCCTAAATTTGCAATCCCTTTTATATGATTATTTTTACCATATCTTTTTGCTTGTACCGCATATACACCTGGGCAGGCTAAAATATAATCTTTAATATCAATGTTTGCTGTTGGAAAACCGATTTTTTTTCCAAGCTGTCTTCCTTTTTGAACCTTTCCAACAATTGACCAATTTCTATTCAGAATTTTGTTGGCTTTTTCTAATTTTCCTTTTTGTAAAAGTTTTCTAATTAACGATGAAGATGCTATTTTTCTATTGGTCAATAGTGGTTGTGGTTTAACTACCTTATAACCACACATTCTCTCAAATTTAATCAACTGTCTGACGTTACCTTCTCTCTTGTTACCAAATCTAAAATTATTACTTACAAAAATGAATTTTGGTTTTAACTTTTTACCTAATATTTCTTTAATGAAAGTTATTGATTTTATTTTTGAGAATTTTTGATCAAACTTTTTTATTATCAAAAAATCTACATCGAGATTTTTGAGATTATCAATTTTTTGCTCTAAATTAGAAATTCTAAAATTATTTAAATTCTTATTAAAAAACATTTTTGGCATTGGTTCAAAAGTCAACACCCCAATTTTTGAGGAATATTTTTTTTTATATTTCTTAGCTAATGAGAATAATTTTTGATGTCCTTTGTGAACTCCGTCAAAATTTCCAATTAATATTATTGATTCTTTATATCTTGGGTTGATATTAAAATTTTTATATATTTCTGTTGATTTTACCATTTCAATTCCGATTGAATATAATTACAAATTGCTTCGTAAGATTTTGCAACTTTTTCAATTCCTTTTTCTTTAATTTCACTCTTATGAATTCCATTTGAAATTATTAAAGAATCATAATTTAAAAGGTTTGCTCCTTTTATATCAGTATTTAAATTATCACCTATGGAAAGAATTTTTTTATTTTTGTTATCAATAGATTGATGATAAACTTCAGGATAAGGTTTTCCAAAGTAAACGACTTCTCCACCCATTTTTTCAAAAATCATCGCAACAGAACCAGCACAAAATTCTCTTGTGTTTCCTCTGTCAACAATTAAATCGGGATTTGTACAAATCATTTTTTTTTTTATATTTTTTTCGAACAAATCTTTATAATAATTTAAGTCCTCATTGTGATCATCAAATAATCCAGTGCATAAAATATATTCACTTTTTTCTATATTATCTAATTTCATTTTTTTAAAGTCTTTAAACAAATCAAAATCTCTTGGTGGACCCACGTGAAAGAAAGACTTATCAATTAAATTTTTATTTAAATAAATGAGAGCTGCCTCACCAGAGGTAAAAACATGTTCTCTAATTTCTTTCTCCATACCTAGTTTTTCTAAAAAGGATTTAACTACATGATTAGGTCTGGGTGCATTTGTGAGTAAAATATAGTCCTTTCTTTTTTTATTGATTTCTTTGAGAGCTTTTATCGCTTCAAGATGAAGAGTAACCCCATTATGAACCACCCCCCATAAGTCAACATAAAATAGCTGATAATTGTCTGCTATAGAACTTAGACCTTCTTTATCTAAATTTTTAGTCATGAAATTAATCTATAAACCATAAAACCCTCAAATTCCTTTGTTTTTTAACTAACTAATTTTTAACTATATCTTGAAATAGTATGGCCAATCTCTATATGAAGACCATATTAATAAGGAGAATTTATGAAATTTAGACCGTTACACGATAGAGTTTTAATAGAAGTTTTAGATAGCAGCGAAAAAACTGCTGGTGGAATAATCATACCTGATACAGCACAGGAAAAACCTCAAGAGGGCAAAGTAGTTGCTGTTGGTGGTGGTGCAAAAACTGAAGACGGCAAAACAATACCAATGGATGTAAAAGTCGGAGATAAAGTTTTATTTGGCAAATGGTCAGGAACAGAAGTCAAAATTGATGGCAAGGAATACAGCATAATGAAAGAATCAGACATTATGGGTATTTCAAGCAAATAATTTAATTTAAAGGAGAAAATAAAATGGCGAAAATAGTTAAATTTGATGCGGAAGCAAGAGCAGCAATGATTAGAGGTGTAAATATACTTGCTGATACGGTTAAAGTAACACTAGGACCAAAAGGAAGAAATGTGGTTATGGATAAGTCTTATGGTGCTCCAAGAATTACAAAGGACGGGGTTTCTGTTGCTAAAGAAATTGATCTCGAAGATAAATTTGAAAACATGGGTGCCCAAATGGTTAAAGAAGTTGCTAGTAAAACAAATGATGAAGCTGGAGATGGAACAACCACAGCGACTATTCTCGCACAAGCAATTGTAAAAGAAGGTGTAAAATATGTTACTGCAGGTATGAACCCTATGGATGTTAAAAGAGGAATTGATGCGGCAGTAGACGTAGTAAAACAAAATCTTGTTTCTTCAGCTAAAAAAGTAAAAGATAGTGATGAGATTGCACAAGTTGGAACAATTTCTGCTAATGGCGATAAAGAAATTGGTACTATGATTTCGAAAGCAATGCAAAAAGTTGGTAATGAAGGCGTTATTACGGTTGAAGAAAACAAAGGAATTGAAACAGAGTTAGACGTTGTTGAAGGTATGCAGTTTGATAGAGGATATTTATCTCCATACTTTATTACGAATAGCGATAAAATGACAACTGAATTAGAAAATCCTTTTATTCTATTGCACGAAAAAAAATTAACAAACCTACAGCCTATGGTTCCTCTTTTAGAGGCAGTTGTTCAAGCTGGAAGGCCGTTAATGATTATTTCTGAAGATGTTGAGGGTGAAGCATTGGCTACTTTAGTAGTAAATAAATTAAGAGGTGGTCTAAAAGTTGTAGCTGTAAAAGCTCCAGGATTTGGTGATCGGAGAAAAGCTATGCTTGAAGACATAGCAATTCTTACTGGTGGTTCCGTTATTTCCGAAGACCTAGGCATTAAACTCGAAAATGTTAAACTTGATGATCTTGGTTCATGTAAAAAAATTAAAGTTGATAAAGATAACAGCACTATAGTAAATGGTTCTGGTAAAAAATCAGATATAGAAGCTAGATGTTCCTCAATCAAACAACAAATTGATGAAACAACTTCAGACTACGACAAAGAAAAACTCCAGGAGAGACTAGCAAAATTAGCTGGTGGTGTTGCAGTAATTAAAGTTGGTGGAGCTACAGAAGTTGAAGTAAAAGAGAGAAAAGACAGAGTAGAAGATGCTTTAAATGCAACAAGAGCCGCTGTTGAAGAAGGTATTGTAACAGGTGGTGGTTGTGCATTATTATATGCAGCTCAAGAACTTGATAAAGTAAAAGTAAAAGGAGAAGACCAAAAAGCTGGTGTAGATTTAGTTAGAAGAGCTTTGGAGTCTCCCATACGACAAATTACTAAAAATGCTGGAGTTGATGGTTCAGTTGTAGTTGGTAAATTATTAGAACAGAATAAAAAAACTCATGGCTATGATGCACAGAATGAAGAATATTGTGACATGTTTGCTAAAGGTATTATTGATCCAGTAAAAGTTGTAAGAACTGCTCTTCAAGATGCAGCCTCGATTTCTGGGTTGCTAGTTACTACTGAAGCAATGATAGCTGATAAACCTGAAGAAAAAGATGCTGCTCCAGCTGGAATGCCAGGTGGAATGGGCGGCATGGGTGGAATGGGCGGCATGGGCGGCATGGGAATGTAATCCCATTATACTCAAACAAAAATTCAAAGAGGGCAGTTTTTACTGCCCTTTTTTTTATTCCTAGTCTTTAAAAATAAATTTATTAAAATACTTCAATTTTTTATGACTCACTAACCAAAGAAAATTAGATAAAAATTTATTCCAAATTATTTTTTTTTTTTTAAATAAATAATCAAAATTTAGATGATCATAACCATACCCGCAATATGAATAACCATTTATATTTAGATGTTTTATTAGGATTTCTTTTTGTGATTTATTCAAATGAAGATGTTCAATCGAAATATTTTCTATTTGAAATTTCGAAAGGTCAATTTCCATCATAACCTCATAATCAACGCCTTCAAGATCAATACTAAGATAATCAATCTTTTCACCTACATATTTTGAAAAAAATTCATTAATTCTTAAGCCTTTTACTGTAAAGCTTTCAATTACTGAATTGGGATAATGTTTTTTAACATGATTTATATCCAAAGAACAAACTTGATAATGAGGCGCATCATCTTTTGTGAAAAAAAATTCACATAGGTCTGTATTTTTGTGACTTATTGCAAAATTTAGAATATTTACGTTTTTAAAATTTTTGTAACATTCTTCTAATTTATTTAGATTTTTTATGTTAGGTTCGATTACAAAAGCTTTGTCCTCTTTAGTAATTTTTTTTTTTATTAATTCAGTAAAACCACATCTATAATTTGCTCTGGAGTCTAAATCTCCTGCCCCGGCACCTAAATGAACAAAAATTTTTTTCAATTTTATTTAATATTTATGCTTTAATTTGTATAATCATTCTATGTCAAAAAGATACAGTGGTAAATCATTCAAAGACTCGAGTGTTAAAAAAAAACCCAAATTAAGTTTTAAAGAAAAAAGAAAACTTAAACGTAATAGGCGAAAAAATACAAATTAAATAAAAAATACTTGAATTTTTTAAGCATAACGGGAGTTTTTTTAAGTTTTCAAAAGCAATTAAATATGTATAAGAGCTCCAATTTATGAATAATAACATTCGAAATATCACCATTATCGCACATGTAGACCATGGTAAGACAACTCTAATCGATAATCTTATGAAACAAAGTGGGTCATTTAGAGAAAATGAGGTTGTAGATGAAAGATTAATGGACTCAGGAGAATTGGAGAAAGAAAGAGGAATAACAATTTTAGCTAAACCTGCATCAATTAATTGGAAAAACTCAAGAATAAACATTATTGATACTCCAGGTCATAGAGATTTTGCTGCTGAAGTTGAAAGAGTGCTTGGTATGGCAGATGGAGCTTTATTACTAATAGACTCTGCTGAGGGTGTAATGCCTCAAACAAAATTCGTCTTGGCAAAAGCGTTAAAACAAGGTTTAAAACCAATTGTTGTAATCAACAAACTTGATAAATCAGATCAAAGAGCTGATGAAGTTTTAAATGAAACTTTTGATTTATTTGTTAGCTTAGATGCCAATGAGGAACAACTAGATTTCCCTGTTTTATACGCCAGTGGGAGATCTGGATGGGCTGATTTAGAAATTGATGGTCCGAAAAAAAATCTTAATCCACTTTTAGATAAAATTATAGAACATGTTAAGCCTGCAAAATTAGATAAGTCAAAACCTTTCGCTATGTTATCTACTCTTCTTTATGCTGACAGTTTTTTGGGGAGAAGTTTGGTGGGTAGAATATCTCAGGGAACTGCTAAAGCTAATCAAGCAATTAAAGCGATCAACTTAAAAGGTCAAAAAGTTGATGAAGGTAGATTAACTAAAATTTTTAGGTACGAGGGAACTAAAAAGGTTCCAATTGAAGTTGGTGAGGCGGGGGATATTGTTGTAATCGCAGGTTTAGAAAAAGCTAATGTTGCTGATACAATTTGTGATCTTGAGGTGAATAATCCTATTAAAGCTACTCCAATCGATCCACCAACAATGTCCATAACAATTACTGTAAATACGTCTCCTCTTGCAGGAACTGAGGGTAAAAAACTTACAAGCACTCAGATAAGAGATAGGTTGATTCAAGAGGCACAGAATAATGTTGGAATTACTTTTACAGAAAATGTGGGTAACGACTCTTTTGTTGTAAGTGGGAGGGGTGAATTAATGTTAGAAATTTTACTCACTCAGATGAGAAGAGAAGGTTTTGAAATGACTGTTAGTCCCCCAAAAGTTCTCTGTAAAAAAGATGAAAATGGTAACAAACTTGAGCCAATAGAAGAAATAACTATGGATCTGGATGAGGAATATTCATCAAAAATTATTGACTCAATGAATAGAAGAAAAGGCAAATTAATAGAATTAAAAGATACTGGTAAAAATAAAAAAAGATTAATCTTTCATGCACCAACAAGGGGTTTGATGGGATACACAAGTCGGTTTTTAACACTTACAAAAGGTAATGGCGTAATTAACAGAATTTTTCATGCATATGGACCATTTGAGGGTCAAATGGAAGGTAGGAGAAATGGTGCCCTTATTTCAATGGAGCAGGGTAAAGCAGTTGCATTTGCAATATTTAATTTACAGGCTAGAGGTGAAATGTTTGTAACTCATAATGATCCTGTTTATCCAGGGATGATTGTGGGCTTATCTCCTAAACCAGGAGATATGATTATAAATGTTATGAAGGGTAAAAAATTAACTAATATGAGAACACAAGGTACAGACGAAAATGTTGTCCTTACTCCTGTAAGAAAAATGTCCATCGCTGAACAATTAAGTATGCTAAATGCTGATGAGGCTTTAGAAATCACTCCAGATTCTTGTAGATTAAGAAAAGCAATTCTCGATCCACATGAAAGAAAAAGAAGTGAAAAATCAGGCGCTGCAGCCTAATTGAAAATATTATCAACTAAATACAAACCTAAAGCAACACAAGGACCAATTCCAAAAGCAAATAATAAGGTGCCAACCCCTACAGTTCCACCTAAGTACCATCCAATACTTACAACAGAGATCTCTAAAAATGCTCTTACAGCAGCGACTGGTAAATTTGTTTTTTTTTGTAGGCCGATCATCAAACCATCTCTTGGTCCTGCTCCAAGATTAGATACTAAATAAATACCTCCACCAATCCCAACTGTGATTACTGAAATTATTGCTAAAATTAATTGATATAAGTAGTCAGCTGGTGTTGGAACAAATTTTATACAAAGATCAATCATCAATGCAATAATGATTGCATTAAATATTGTGCCCATTCCTGGTTTTTGACCAAGCGGTATCCACAAAATTAAGACTGCAAGACTAATCAAAAATGTTATTGTTCCTATAGTCAAGTTAACATTTAAAGAAATGCCTTGTGCTAAAACACTCCATGGAGAAGCACCAGTAAAAGATACAATTAATAAACCTTCTCCAAGACCAAATAACATCAATCCAAAACATAAAAAAAAGAATGTAGAGAATTTTGGTTTAAAATTATAAGGCTTATCGGAACTCCAATTCACCCTTGGTATTTTCTTAATTTTTAAAAACATTTTAATAAGTTATTTCTATTAATAAAAAATTCTATTAAACTATTTGTTAAATGAAAAAAATTATAGTCATTTTATTACTCCTACTTTATCAAACTAATACGATCGCTCATATTGGACATTACATAAAATATAACAAAATTGAGATGGAGATTTTTCGAAATGGTGAGCTTATTGGCTATAATCATTACTTTTTTAAAAGAAATGGAGCAGAAACAATTGTTACTAATCAAATTAAATTTGTAGTCAAGCTTTTAGGGGCAACAGTTTTCCAAGTCGAGGGTTATAGTGAGGAAAAATATCTCAAAGATCAATTGGTTTCTTACAATTCTAAAACTTTACAAAATGACAAAAAGAAGTTTGTTAATTTAACATTTAATCAAGAAAATAAAAAATTTGACATTAAGGGCTCTTCATATAATGGAGAAGCCTCAGCTGATAACGTAATTGGAAATTGGTGGAATCACAAAGTTTTACAAGCAAGTTCTCAAATAAGTCCCATCTCAGGAAGCATTAAGGATCAAGTAGTAACTTTTTTAGGTAAAGAAAAAATAGATCTTTATGGAAAAGTTTATGATGTTGATCATTTTACACTGAAATCTAAAGATATGAGTATACCGAAAAATAAAAGATTAGATTTCGATATTTGGTACGATCGTAAAAATTCAATGATAATAAAAGTATCATATTCAAGAATGGGCGACTGGGAATATAGATTAAAGAATTTTGATTAATTTATTTCAAGATTTTTTTAAATAAATCCTGTGCGCTTATCCATCCTGACTCTAATCTTGGTCCTACAAACCAATCAGCACAAACACCCAGTCTTTTCCTAGGATCCCAATAGCTCTTAATGTTAAATGGTCTCGAATTTGAAGAGTATCTCCAGCCATGATTAAGTGAATAATAAATTTTTGTTTTTTTGATTTTTGAAAGTTTAAAAAATTTATCAATCATAATTTTTGAATTTTCTTTTTTATTATTCTTGTTTTTATTAATCTTTTTATTTGCCCAATCAAATGTACTTTGAAGGGTCCATAAATCATATTTTGATTTAAACCTTTTTTTTGAGTTTTCATTTCCAGCCCAACCAAGGATTGGATCTTCAAAAAGATAGCTACTATTTGAATTCTTACTTTTTTTAATAGCAATCATAGTAGTAATATTAGCATCCATTTTTATAGATTTACTTAAAAAAGAATTATTTATGAATTTCTTAGAAAGTTTTTTTAATTGTGGAAAAGGACAAGTTAAAATTAGATTTTTAAAAGATCTTGTTTTTCCATTATCAAATAACAAATACCAGAGTTTGTTTTTATAATAGATTTTTTTTAATTCACTATGGTAGTTGCAATTAATTTTCTTAAGCAAATATTTACTAATATCATTGTTCCCATTTTTACCAATTATTTTTAGGTGCTTTTTATCCTCTTTTTTTTTTGAATTAAGAAAAACGTGTTTGCCATTCCATACCTTTAAAATTTTTTTTTTTATTAAATTTTTAGTAAATTTTTTAAATTCCTCAGTTTTTGGTGAAATATATTGGGTGCCATGATCAAAACCTGTTTTACCTTTTATTCTTTTAAAAGATGCGCGACCCCCAGGGCCTCTTGCTTTATCGAACAGAATTACTGAATATTTTTTATTTAGAAGATTTGCAATAGTGGATCCAGATATACCAGAGCCAATTATACAAAATTCGCTCATTTACCAGCAACAACCATTCCCTCTATTAACATGGTTGGTGAGTTAGTTGCATATTTAAACTCCAAATCATTAGCTAAGGTGATATTTTGAAACATGTCTTTAAAATTACCTGCTATGGTAATTTCATTTATTGGATATTTAAACTCACCATTTTCAACCAAAAACCCTGTTGCTCCAACTGAATAATCTCCGGTCACAATATTATTCCCATGTCCTATGGTTTCAGTAATATAAAGACTTTTCGAATCTGAATTCAGTAAATCTTTAAAACAAGTATTTCCATTTTCAAAATAAAGATTACTAGTTCCTCCACATCTTCCATTAGATTTAAGATTTAATTTTTTTCCATTGTATGTATCAATCAAATAATGTTTTAAAATTCCTTTATCCACAAGTTTAAGTGTGTCAGTCTTTACCCCTTCACTATCAAAATTTCTTGAGCCTAATCCTTTGAGCATATCAGGTTTGTCAAATACATTAATTTTATCTGAGAATATTTTTTGATTAATTTTATCTTTTAGAAAAGAAGTACCTCTTGATATTGCTGATGAAGAAATAGCGCTTGCAAAAGTACTTAATATTCCCTTAGCTATTCTTTTATCAAAAATTATAGCAATTTTTTCACTCCCGATTTTTTTTGGATTTAATTTTCTAATAGTTTGATTAGCAGCTAGATTTCCTAATTTCTCTGCATCATCTAGATCTTTAAGAAAACATTTGCTAGAATATTCGTAATCTCTTTCCATGCTTTTTTCATTTTTTGCAACTGTTACACTCGATGCTGTAAATGAGGATGTTTTGTAACCATCACAAAAACCTTCGCTATTAGCTAAAACAAAATTAGATTTATTTTGAGTAAAACTAGATTCAGTATTGACGATTTTTTTATCGTTTGAAGCAGCGGCCTCTAATTTTTTTAAATAATCTATTTTTTGATCATTCGCTATATGACTATCATCATAAAGATCTAAATCTCTAACTTCTTTTGCTAATAAATCTTTGTCTGGTAAGGAATTGAATTCATCCTCAGGAGTATTTTTTGTAGTTTCGACACATTTTTCTATCAAAATATTCAAATTATCATTAAGCAAATTAGAGGATGATATTGATGATTTTTTTTTACCAATATAAGTCGTGATACTTATGCCTAGATTATCTGACCTGTTAGACTCATCTAATTTACTATTTCTAAAATTAACAGTTTCAGAAACTGAATTTTTTACAACAACACTTGAGTCTGTTGCGCCTAATTTCTTGGCTAAGCCTAAACAATATGATGCTTTTTTCTCTAAAAATTCTTGATCTTTAACCATTTAAAGTTTTGTACCACCCACAGTCATCTTGTCGATTAATATTGATGGTTGTGCAACACCTACTGGTACACCTTGTCCTGCTTTACCGCATGTCCCAATACCAGGGTCCATCATCATGTCATTTCCTACCATGGAAACTTCTTTTAAAATTGAAGGACCATCACCAATTAACGTTGCACCTTTAATTGGCGATCCAATTTTACCGTTAACAATTTCATATGCCTCAGTGCAATTAAATACAAATTTTCCAGATGTAATATCAACTTGTCCACCACCAAAACTAACTGCGAAAATACCTTTGTCGACAGCTTTAATCATTTCTTCTTTAGTCTGCTTACCGCTTAACATCATCGTATTTCTCATTCTTGGTAGAACTATATGTCTATAGTTTTCTCTTCTTCCACTTCCAGTAGATCTTGTTTTCATCAAACGTGCGTTTAGTCTATCTTGCATAAAATTTTTTAAAATTCCATTTTCAATTAAAACCGTTTTTTCTGTTGGCGTTCCCTCATCGTCAATAGTAAGACTACCTCTTCTATTATCAATGGTACCATCATCAATAATTGTAACTCCTTCACTTGCAACTTTTTGGCCCATTAGATTATGAAATGCAGAAGTTTTCTTTCTATTAAAATCTCCCTCTAAACCATGACCGACAGCCTCATGAATTAATATTGCTGGCCATCCAGGTCCTAGAACAACCTTCATCTCACCTGCTGGCGCAGGTTTACTCTCCAAATTAACTGATGCTATTCTTAAAGCTTCATCACAAACACTTTTCCAATTTTCATCTTTTAAATATGAATCGTAAGATTGTCTTCCACCAACACCGTATACACCTGTTTCTTTTCTTCCATTTTTCTCAAGCATAACTGACACGTTAAATCTTATCAAGGGTCGAACATCTGACAAAGTCTCTCCACCACATCTAATTATTTCAACAGACTTTTGCTCTCCCAAAAAATTAGCTGTAACTTGTTTAACTTTGTCACCTTTAGATCGTAAATAATCATTTACATCGTTCAATATTCTAATTTTTTCATTAAGAGATTTTTGCTCAATCGGATTAATATTGTCATAATACTTTTTATTTGATTTAGGAATTTCATGATTATAAGTACCTTTGGCAGATTTTAATGTAGACTTTAAATTTTCTGAAGATTGTTTTAAAGAGTTCTTGGAAATTTCATTAGAGTGAGAATAAGCCACTACTTCATCAGATATAGCTCTAAAACCAAATCCTAAATCTGAATTATAATTTGAATTTTTGATTTTGTTATCGTCTAATAATATTGATTCAGATTTCGAATTTTCTAAATATAATTCACCATCATCACATTTTCGCAAAGTGTCTGAAATAATACTTTCAGCCTCTTTTCTAGATAGGTCAGATTTTTTGAAGAAATTACTCATAAAATACAATATTTAATAGATTGTTTCGTAGAATTTTCAACTAGAGTATTTTACGCATGTACATTTATAAGACAAATCAGTATTAAGTCCTATAATTATGAAAGTTTATTTTAATAATTCTTGTAAAATTTGTAAGGCTGAAATTGATCTTTATAAAAAAGAAAAAATAGACGAAATTAATTGGGTTGATATTACAAACAATGAGTTAGCCGAAAAAGAAACCTCTAAAGATAGCAAGCAGCTTTTAAGAAGACTTCATGTAAAAGATGGTGATAATGTTTTAGGAGGCGCAAAAGCATTTTTATTGTTATGGAAAAAAATGCCAAAATATAGATTTCTTTATAATTTTTTTAAGTTACCAATAATTTTCAATATATTTTCTGTAGTATACGAAATAGTAGCTTTTTTTCTTTATATTAAGAATAGAAAACAATTAAAAAAAACTAACTAAAGAAAAATAATAAAAATTTACTTAATAAAGACATAGAGGCTATAAACATTACTAAAACTATAGAATACATTAATAATACAATATTATTTTTTTTTCTTCTAAGTCTCACAAAATCTTTATCATCTAAATCTGATACATCTCTTTCTCCGATGACAGGATAATCATAAGTAAATCTCCATGTACTATCACCAAGTCTTGGATCTAGGTTATTTAAATAAGTTATCCAAGCTATGATGTATCTAAAGACTAAATATAAAATTACAAAAAAAATAGACCCTAAAATCATAAGATATAATACCTAATTAAATCTTATTATTTAATTATTATTTTTGGCTCTTTTTCTAGCAATGAGTTGTGTTAAAGAGTCTACCATGGTGTCTGAGGCTTTAAAAATATCCACATTTCTAAACTCGTGGGAAAGATTTTTTTCTGGATTTGTTTTATCTTCTATGACAATTCCCTCATCTGGAGAATTATTTTTAATATAAATCAATAGTAACCATTCATCGTCTGATGACTCATCCCATTTTATAAAAACTTCTCCAGTTTCAAATCTTCTATCTATACATCGAAAAATTGACATATCTCGTGTAATATGTCTTTTATTTAGTTGAAATACTAAACTGCTTGCACTTCGATAAAAACTTTCAAGTGCAAATTCAATTTTTTGTCTCGCTAAAGTATATTCCTTTTCTTTTTCTAATAAAGTTTCTCTATCTTCGTCACCTTGAAGTTTGACTCCTAGCGCTTCAACTCTCTCTTTGATTTTTTGATCCCGTAGTAATCTGTATTTTTCTTTAAGTTTGTCAATTCTTTCTTGTAATCCAGAATAATCTTCTCTTTTTTCTTTTAACGAAATTTTCTCAAGTTTTTCTAATTCCTTGACCTCTCTTATTCTAAATTTTTCAATTTGTTTATCTAATCTTAATTGTTTTAAAAATTGTTTTTGTTTTTCTGCTTGTTCTATCCTCAAAAGTGCTTGTTCTTTTCTTAAAAATAATTTTATGTCTTTAGTCCTTTGTCTTTCTAATCTTACTTCTTCTTTAAGTGTTTGTTCTTTCAACTTTAATCTTAAAATTTCCTCGTCTTTTTTTCTTTTTGCTTCTTCTATTTTTTCCCTTCTTTCTTTTTCAATTTTTTCTATCTTAATTCTTCTTTTTTCATCGGTTTTTAATATCTTATAACTGGAAATAGTCTCTGAAATTCTATCAAAAAAACCTTGAATATATTTTTCTAAATTTAAATTAAATTTAAAATTAAACTGGGGT
>CACBLI010000005.1 GCA_902540235.1 uncultured Pelagibacteraceae bacterium | reverse complement strand
GCCCATTATGTTTTAAAAGACCTTCTAATGTTTCAATTGAAAGATTTAACCCTCTAAATTTTAAATATTTATTTTCCAAAAACATAACAATTCTCAATGTTTGTAAATTATGATCAAAACCACCAAAGTTTTCCATACATTCATTTAAAGACTCTTCTCCTGCATGACCAAACGGGGTATGACCTAAGTCGTGGGCCAGGCTCAAAGTTTCTGCTAAATCTTCATTTAAATTAAGATATTTTGCAATAGATCTTGCAATTTGTGCTACTTCCATCGAATGAGTAATTCTTGTTCTAAAATGATCTCCCTCTGTATTTACAAATACTTGTGTTTTATGCTTTAGTCTTCTGAAAGAGGCGCTGTGAATAATCCTATCTCTGTCTCTTTGAAATGGACCTCTATATTTAGATAAACTCTCCTTAAAGATTCTACCTTTACTTTTGAATAAACCTATCTTTGAGTATTTTTTCATCCTTTAAATTAAAAATTTAAGTATTATATTAGTAATACCAGTGATCATTTATGATAAAAGAAATTAAATTTACCGATAAAGCGCTAAAACAGATCAATGCTCTATTATCTAAAAAAGATAAAGGCTTATTTTTTAGAATCGCCATTAAAGGTGGTGGTTGTTCCGGATTTCAATATGAATTTACTTTTGACAAAGAAAAAACAGATGACGATTTAAATTACGAAAATATACTAATAGATAAAACGTCGGCAGATCTTTTAAAAGGATCAGAGGTAGATTATGTTTCAGAATTAATTGGTGAGCAGTTTAAGATAACCAATCCACAAACAAAATCATCTTGTGGTTGTGGTGTTTCCTTTTCACTTTAATGATAATTTCTTCATGGAATGTAAATTCAGTTCGAGCAAGAATTGAAAATATTAAAAGTTATCTTCTAAAATATAAACCAGATATTTTAATGATGCAGGAAATTAAAACTGAAGAAATAAATTTTCCTTTTGATGATTTTTCTTCGATGGATTACGAGTGTCAGGTATTTGGGCAAAAAAGCTATAATGGTGTTGCTATTATCTCAAAAAATAAACTTACTAATATAAAAAAAGATCTAATCAAAGATAAACTTAAACAGTCAAGAATAATTTCTGCAGAATTTCAATATAAAAAAAAAGATATACAACTAATTAATATTTATACACCTAATGGAAATCCAGTTGATACTGAAAAATACGATTATAAAAAAAAGTGGTTAAATGATTTGTTAAAACAATTGAAGACTTTATTGAAAAAAAACCCAAATGTAATAATTGGAGGAGATTTTAATATTATTCCATCAGCAGAAGATGTTTATAATCCTAAAAGTTTTGAGGATGACGCTTTATTCAGATTAGAGATTAGAAAAAAATTGAGAGAAATGATTAATCTAGGTTTTAACGACGTTTATAGACATTTTAATGAAACTAAAGAAGGATATACTTTTTGGGATTACATGAGAGGTGCATGGCAAAAAAATAATGGAATGAGAATAGATCATTTTTTAGTATCAAATTCTTTAATAGATCAAGTTAAAGGAATTAATATTAATAAAGATCCAAGAGGCCGTGAAAAACCATCAGACCATACCCCAATAGAAATTACTTTAGCTTAAAGATTTTATCTATAACTAAAGATCAATTTTTATTCTAAATCATTAACGTCATTTTCACTTATTTCATCTATGGGCTTATGGATTTTCCAGTTTTGCGTAGATCCATCTATTGATCTAGCGGTTACTACTGTTTCTGTCGGAGGACAATCAGGTTCATGACAATTTAATTCTGCAATGCTTAAAATTGTACTTTCTGGTATTTTATATTTCTTTATAAAATAATTTTTTAAATTATGAATTGTTTCTAAATTTGGTTTTTTTTTATTAAACATTTTTTATTTATCCCAAATTGAAGTCCATAAAATATTTCCATTCATGTCACCAATAAATATACTTGATTTATTATCAGTCATTGCGATTGCACTAACTTCAAAACCCGTGAAACTTCTAATCATTATAGTGTTATTTTCATTTTCAATTTGAGATAAAAAAACAGAACCATCACTCAAACCAGCAAAAATTGCTTTTTCATCGGGGAATGGTTCTATAAATGTAACTTGTTTATTTCCTATATAAGGAAGACAGATAGGTTTACGTCCCATTGGTCCTTCACCATCAAAGGGCCAACATATTGCATCTATCGCCCCTGATGTTGCCAAGTAACTTGTATCACCAATGAATGCAAAACTTTTAACTTTTGAGCCATATCCTGACATAGCAAAATCAAGCTTATCTTTTAAACGCCAGCAACGAAGTACATTTTCTTGCATAGACGTTACCAAGTATTTACCATCTGGGCTAAAACTCACTTTGTTGTGAGAACCTTTCCAATCTAATTTTGTTGATTTCCATTTATTACTGTAATCTTTTTTCCAAATTGTAACACCCCCGTATCTAGATACAGCTAACCGTCTTCCTTTCGCATCAAATGCTAAACCTCCAATCGTACTATCATGATTTAAAGATTTTGGTTCTTTTTTATTTTTATCCCAATAATAAACCACCTTACCTGAGGAACAGACTAAGTTTCCATTATGTGCCGCAACATGATCCACCCATCGTGAACCAAAGTTTGTAACTTCATTTATTTCTCCATTGAGTGAAATTTTTAAAAAATAACCATCATCACCACCGGTTAAAATATTATCACCATCCTTTGCCATGCAAAGAATAACACCTTTATGAGCCTTTAAAGTTTTGTGTTTTTCTCCAGAACTGAAAATTCTTATAGTACCATCACCAAAACCAGCAGCTATATTATTGCCAATTGAAACCGCGCTTGTTACTGGAACTCCAATTTCTAACTGAATTCCTCTTTGTTCAAATTTCGTTTTATCTAACTGTGGAAATTGATTTAAATCAGTTGTCATTCTGATTTACAGGCTTCAAATCCCTCTTTTAAATTCATTGTATCTAAGTTACGTCCAATAAACACTAGTCTAGAACTACGTTTTTTATTTTCGGGCCATTTTCCCATAGGAGAAGCATCCATCAACATATGAACGCCTTGAAATACATATCGATCATTTTCATCTTTAAAATTAAGTATTCCCTTTGTTCTCATAATATCTTGACCTTTTGTCTGTAAAAGTTTTCCAAACCAGTTTTGAAATTTTTCCATATCAAGAGGTGTATCAGATACAAATGATAAACTTGTAACATCATCATCATGTTCATGGTCATGATCTGACTCAAGAAAATCTGGTTCTACCTCTAAAATACGTTTCAAACTAAAAGCATCAAGATTAAGAATTTCCTTAAGTGGTGTTCCACATTTTGTAGTTTTAATAATTTTAGCAAAAGGATTAATTTTACGAATTCTTTTTGTCACTACCTCTATATTCTCATCTTTCACAAGATCTATTTTATTTAGTAATATTACATCACCAAAAGCAATTTGTTCCTCAGCTTCGTGATGGTCTTCAATTTGTGAGCTTAAATGAACTGCATCTGCAACTGTAACAATTGCATCTAGCTTTGTTTTATTTGCTACATCTTGATCTACAAAGAAGGTTTGAGCCACAGGAGCTGGATCTGCTAAACCAGTTGTTTCAACTATAATTGCATCAAGTTTATCAGCTCGCTTCATTAACCCACTAAGTATTCTAATTAGGTCACCTCTGACTGTGCAGCATATACAGCCATTGTTCATTTCAAAAACTTCCTCGTCAGCATCCACTACAAGGTCATTATCAATACCTTGTTCACCAAATTCATTTACAATAACGGCGTACTTCTTGCCGTGCTGTTCTGTAAGAATTCTATTAAGAAGTGTAGTTTTTCCAGCACCAAGAAAACCTGTTAATACAGTGACGGGAACCTGTCTGTTGATTTCTTCCATTAATTAAATTAACATCCTTTAAAAGATTTTGACATATTGCTAATTAAATCAAAATATAAATCTTTACCAGGGTTAAGCGTTGCGCCTAATGGATCAATGACACCAGTTGCAACATTCGTATCTTTCGCCACAGCTTTGATAATATCAGGATTAAACTGTGGTTCTGAAAATATACAGCTTACTTTATCATGTTCGATTATTTCTCTAATTTCAGATAACTGCTCGGCACCTGGCAAAACATCGGTATTCACTGTAAAAGCTCCTAATACATTTACATCAAATCTTTTCTCAAAATATTGATATGCATCGTGGAATACAATTGCTTTAAATTCTTTATTTAAATCAGATTTTACATCACTTGTTAATTTGTCTAAATCTTTTAATCCTTTTTTAAGATTTCTTTTATAGATAGATGAATTTTTTTGATCTTTTTCAATCAAATGCTCAGCCATTTCTTTTAGTATAATTTTTGCATTCATTGGATCCAACCAAATATGTGGATCAAATTCTCCATGTGCATGACCTTCATGTCCGTGTTCATCATGTCCATGATCATCGTGGTCATCTTTCTTTTTGCCTTCTTTGTCATGATCATGATCATCATGATCATCTTCTTTATGACCTTCTTTGTCATGATCGTGGTCATCGTGGTCGTCTTTTTTTGCTTGCTTATCGTGATCATCGTGATCGTCATCTTTATGACCATGATCGTCGTGACCTTCAAAAATATTTCTTTCTCTAAATTTAAGTTTAGTTAAACCTTTAATTTCCATTAATTCAATTTTTTCAGCATCTTTTGCAATTGTTTTTAATGGTTTCTCTAAAAAAGTTTCGATATCCTCACCTACCCAAAATATAATATCTGCATTTTGTATCATTTTAGCGTGTGATGGCTTAAGTGCAAATCCATGTGGGGAAGCATAACCATCAACAATTAAATCTGGTTTACCAACACCATCCATTAGATAACTTGCAAGCGAATGGATTGGTTTTATTGCTGCAACTACTTTAATCTCAGCGTTAGCTGGTACAAATATTGTTAAGAATGATAATAGTGATAGGATTAATGGTAATTTTTTTAAGTTTTTCATATGTTGTATATTTAGATTGTTATAATATAACACTATGTAATAATATAACTCTTACTAGTCAAGAAAAAAAATGAGCACTGATCAAAATATATTGGTAAAATTAAACGATGCTGGTTTACAGTTGAATAACAAATGGCTAGTCAAAGGTGTTTCACTACAGGTTGAAAAAGGGGAAATAGTTACTCTCATAGGTCCAAATGGATCAGGAAAAAGCACAACAGCTAAAATTGCTTTAGGTATTTACAAAAAGATTGATGGTTCAGTTGAAAAATACACGAATAAAGTTGGATATGTCCCTCAGAAAATTTCAATTGATTGGACGTTACCGCTAAGAGTCAATGATTTCATGATGTTAACAGAAAGTCTTAATAAAGATACAATAGATGAAGCTCTATCTTTAACTGGAGTAATTCATCTTAAAGATAAAAATTTAGGAGATCTATCAGGTGGTGAATTTCAAAGAGTACTACTTGCTAGAGCCATATCAAAGAAACCTGATCTATTAGTACTTGATGAACCAGTGCAGGGAGTAGATTTTACTGGTGAAATAGCTTTATACGAATTAATTAAAAAAATTTCTGATGAATTAAGTTGTGGGATCTTATTAATTTCACACGACCTACACACAGTAATGAGTGCAACAGACCATGTTGTTTGTTTAAACGGCCATGTTTGTTGCTCGGGATCTCCAATGGATGTTGCAAAAAACAATGAATATAAAGCTTTATTTGGAGAACAAGCTTCTCAAATATTATCAAGATATGAGCACAAGCACGACCATATTCATACAGATGAAGGTGAAATTAAAAAAAATTAGATGTTTGATGATTTTTTTATAAGAGCTTTGGTAGCTGGAATTGGGGTTGCTTTTGTAACAGGACCTCTTGGTTGCTTTGTTATATGGAGAAGATTATCTTATTTTGGTGACACCTTGGCTCACTCTGCTCTATTGGGAGTGACATTAGCTTTTACTATGGAATTTAATATTGCTATTTCAGTATTTGTTATTTCTTCCATAATAGCTTTAATTTTAATTCAACTTCAAAAAAAAACTAACTTACCAGGTGATGCTTTATTGGGTCTTCTAGCTCATTCATCTCTGGCAGTTGGACTTGTTGTTGTTGGCTTTTTAACATTCATTAGATTTGATATTATGGGATTATTGTTTGGAGATATTTTAGCGGTTTCGGTTGATGATCTATTGATCATATGGATTGGAGGAGCATTAATCCTATTAGTTCTAAAATTAATTTGGAAACCTTTATTCGCTTCAACAGTAAATTATGAACTAGCGGAGGCAGAAGGATTGAATCCGGATAGAGCTAAAGCTATATTTACAATTTTAATGGCAGCAATCATCGCTATTTCAATAAAAATGGTTGGATTACTATTAATTACTGGAATGCTGATTATCCCTGCTGCAATGGCTAGAAATTTGTCATCAAGTCCACAAAGTATGGTTATCTATTCAACTATAGGGGGATTGTTATCTGTAATTATAGGATTATTCACATCTTTAGAGTTTAATACATCTTCGGGTCCATCAATTATAACAGCAGCTTTATTATTGTTCATACTTTCATTATTTAAAATAAAACAAACGATTAAATTGAAAAATTAATGAGGAATCAGTAAAATGAAAATTATGCATAAAGAACATATTCTCACAAAAAATCAGCAAATTATTTTTGATTTAATTGATAAATCTCCTGAACCAATGAAAGCTTATTCAATCCTTTTTAATGTTCAAAAAAAAGGTATTAAAGCTCCATTGCAAGTTTACAGGGCATTAGATAAATTAGTTGAAATAGGAAAAATTCACAAAATCGAAAGTAGAAATGCCTTTATTGCATGTCACAATTCAAGCTGTCAGGTGGCTAACGCTACTGCTTTTTCTATCTGTGAAATTTGTGAAAAAGTAACAGAAATAAGTAGCGTGGGTCTTTCTAAATACTTAGCTAACTTCAAAGACAAAGATGGTATGAAATACAGTAAATACAATCTTGAGTTTTTTGGTTTATGCAAAAAATGCACGCTTAAATAAAATCATATCATTAATGATATTTTTTTAATAAAGTTAAATCATTAATGATATTTTTTACCTTAAAGATTGTGCTATCAGCAATAATAATAGCCTTTGCTAGTTGGCTTTCGGGTCAAAATCCAAAACTTGCAGGTTTCATTATTGCTTTGCCTCTTGTATCACTAATAGCTATAGCTTTTTCCTACTATGAGCATAATGATATAGAAAAAACAGTTCTTTTTACTAAAAGCATACTAGTAGCGGTACCTGTGAGTTATTTATTTTTTTTACCCTTCTTTTTTGCGAAATCATTTAATATGAATTTCTTCCTAATTTATGGCACAAGCTTGGGATTTATAGTTGTTGGTTTTTTTGTTCATAAATATATATCTAATTTTCTTTAATAATATTACGCTTTGATGAATTTGTAACTTAAATTTAAAATTAGATATTAAGTTATTCTACTATTAAAGTATCTTTCGATCCTCCGCCTTGAGAACTATTTACAATTGTACTTCCTTTTCTTAAAGCAACTCTAGTCAACCCACCAGTTGTAACATAGCTAGTTTTACCACTTAAAACAAAAGGTCTTAAATCTAGATGTCTAGGCTCTATGTTTTTTTCAGTAATAGTTGGGGCTGTTGATAAGGTTTCTAAAGGCTGTGCAATATATTCTCTAGGACTCTTTTTAATTTTTTCTGCTACTTCCGCTCTCTCTTTTATAGAAGCCTTTGGACCTATCATTATTCCATATCCACCAGAGGCATTAGCTGGTTTTACAACTAATCTAGACATATTTTCTAATACATACTCTCTTTGTTTTTTGTCATGACACAAGTAAGTTTCGACCTGATTCAATACAGGTTGCTCACCTAAATAATAGATAATCATTTTATTTACATATGAATAAACCACTTTATCATCAGCTACACCTGTACCTATTGCATTAACAATACCTACGTTTTTTTTCAGCCAGCATTTAAATAATCCTGGAACACCAATGACAGAGTCTTTATTAAAAGCTTTAGGATCTAAAAAATTATCATCTAATCTTCTGTATATGCAATCAACTTTCAAAGGACCTTTAACAGTTTTCATATAAACGTTATCATTTTCAACAAAAAGATCTTTTCCTTCAACCAATGCAATGCCCATTTGTTCAGCTAAAAAAGAATGCTCAAAGTAAGCAGAATTATAAATGCCCGGTGTTAGCACTACCATGTGTGGATGAGCAGTTTTCTTAGGTATACATTCGTTCATACAATTAAAAAGTTTGTTTGTATATTGATGTATTGATGCAACTTTATATCTGGTAAAAAGTTCAGGAAACACATCTCTCATGACCATTCTGTTTTCAAGCATATAAGAGACGCCCGAGGGTACTCTGAGGTTATCCTCTAGAACTAGGTAATCTCCATTTTTATTTCTAATTAAATCTACCCCAGATATATTCGCCCATGATTTATATTTAGGTGAAAATCCTTCACATTCCTTTACATAATAAGGAGAATTAAAAATGATTTCTTTAGGTACAATGTTATCTTTAAAAATTTTCTTTTGATTATAAACATCATCAATAAATAAGTTTAAGGCTTTAACTCTTTGCTTTAAACCTTTGGTTACCTTGTTCCATTGAGATTTTGGAATTATTCTTGGAATAATATCTAACGGCCATTTCTTTTCCTCTGCTCTGTTATTAGCAGCATAAACTCTAAAATTAATACCTCTCGCACTTATTGTGCTTTGACAATTTTTTTCAATTTCTTGAAGTTTATCTTTTCCGTATCTTTCTAAAATATTTGAAATTATAACTGCGTGTTTTCTTAATTTATTCTCACTAGTAAAATATCCATCATATGCTTTAGTGGCATTATAATTATCCCATAGTTTACTACTCATTAAAGAATTGTTCAATAATTAGTGTAAACAATCAATTGCGATATAGTTATATCAGCTATGCTAGAATTTAATTATATGTTAATTAATTAGTAATTATTAATAGTATTATGACTTATTGTGTTGGCATTAAAGCTCACGACGGAATTGTATTTGCCTCAGACTCTAGAACAAATGCTGGATTAGATAATGTCAATATATACTCAAAAATGTTTGTTCATGATGTTGGTGATAGGAGTGTCATTATAGTTACCTCTGGAAACTTAGGTACATCACAGGCAGTATATAAATCTATTGAAAAAGATCTTAAAGGCGACAGCGGTATAATGAATTTAAATACCTGTAAAGATTTTGATCAAATTGCGTCCTATATAGGTTCATTAAATATTGAACATTCAGCACCAAAGGGAATAAATACCGATACAGTTTTATTAGGTTCGTCATTTTTAGTTGGTGGTCAGATCAAAGGCCAACCTTTAGAATTGTACTTAATATATTCGCAAGGAAATTATATTAAACCAGCTGATAGCAAACCTTATCTAGTTATTGGTGAAGTAAAATACGGTAAACCTATTTTAGATAGAGTTATAAAACCAAGCGTATCTATTGGTGATGCATCACGTTGTGCTCTAATTTCAATGGACTCAACATTAAAAAGTGATTTAACAGTTGGCCCTCCTATTGATTTTGCTGTCTATAAAAAAGATGAATATAAAATTGCCTCACAAAAATGCTTAAATATCACTGATACTGAATATTCTAAGGTCTGTGATCAATGGTCGGATGGCATATTTAAAATTTTTGATTCTTTTCCAAGATTTGACTGGGAAGACACAAAATAAAATTATTTTTCCTATAAACTGTAATAAATTCTTAACATAACTGAAATATAACTACGAAAGGGGATTTTATGTTTATAAAAAAATATCTAAAGTGGATCAGTACGTTTCTAGTTTTAATGGGAATACTCCTTACTAATTTAAATATATATCCATTAAATATATATTTTCATGGATTAGGAGTTGTTGGATGGACTATCGCTGGATTTATCAGCAAAGATAAAGCGATACTTACTAACTTTGGATTACAAATTCCATTATTTGTTATTGGGATTTATAAAGTTATTTTTTAAATGAAGAATATATTGTTTGTATGCACAGGTAATTCAGCAAGAAGTATTATTGCTGAAAGTATTATAAATAATGAGTATGACGATTTGTATAAAGGTTTTAGTGCCGGGAGTAATCCAACAGGAAAAGTAAATGAAGATGTTAAGAATTATTTATTATCAAAACATTATGATCTTTCAAATTATAGATCTAAAAATTTTAATGAGTTTATTAATGGTCAAATTAAAATGGATTATGTGATTACAGTTTGTAATAATGCCAATAACGAAGTCTGCCCTATTTGGCCAAATAAAGATCAGATAATTCATTGGGATATAGAGGATCCTGTTAAATTACTTAATGAAACTAATGACATAAATAGAAAAGATGAGATTATTGAAAAAGTTTACAATAATATTCATAAAAGAATAAAGGAACTGCTTAATGAAAAATAAAAGTCGTTATTTTCTTGCTGAATTAATAGGAAGTTGTTTTTTAGTGATGATTATTGTTGGCTCAGGTTTAATGGCTGAGAACTTAACTAATGACGTTGCTGTAATGTTAATAGCTAATACTATAGCAACAGGAGCAGGTTTATTTGTACTTATCACAGTTTTTGCTGATGTATCAGGAGCTCATTTTAATCCATTTGTAAGTATCGCTATGGCAATAACAGGCAAATTAAAAAAGAAACTACTACCCTTTTATATTATTGCTCAATTGGTTGGTTGCTTAATTGGTGTTGGTTTAGCCAATTTCTTTTTTGAACATGAAATTTATGAATTGTCTACTAAATCAAGAGATGGAATTTACATATTCACATCTGAGGTAATAGCAACATTAGGACTTATTGTGATAATTTTTGGGTCTATGAAGTCAGGCAAAATTGCTGTTGCTGCTAGTGTTGGTCTTTATATTACTGCTGGTTATTGGTTTACTTCTTCAACTTCTTTTGCAAATCCTGCGGTTGCTATTGCTAGAACATTTACAGAATCTTTTACTGGTATTAGTTATTTAAATACTCCTTATTATATTTTAGCTGAGCTTATTGGAATGTTAATTGCTGTACTTATTGTTAAAAAGTTATTTTTAGAAAAAAATTGAAAAATATAAAACTTACCAATCGAATAAGTTTAATTAACAAAAAATTTAAAAAAAAAGAGTTTTATCATTATCTTAAAACTTCTAATCTTTCATTAGTAATACCTAAGATTAAAGACAAATATGTAGTAGTTTCCCAAAAAAGAGTTCCAATTAATAAAATTAATTACGAGTTTCCTTCTGGCGTAGTAGAAAAAAAGGAAACAACTCTCCAATCAGCATATAAGGAATTAAGAGAAGAAACAGGATATAGATCAAGATCAAAATTGACTAAAATAATAACTTTTTATAATGAACCTGGAAGACTAACTACTAAAATTACTGGTTATTACACAGAAGACTTAATTAAAATTTCGAAACCAGAACAAGGTATTAGAATTCATCTTTTTAATCAAAGAGAGATATTTAAATTAATATTAAATCAAAAATTCAATAATAGTTCTCATATAGCAATGTTTTTTTATTTAATAACAGTTCTTAAAAAAATATAAACTAAAGGTTGTATCAAAATATCTTTTTTATTTAAGGATTATATGATTAAATCAAATATTAAATAATTCGGAGGCAGTAATGAGAAAAAAACTAAAAAAAAATGAAAAGAAAAAAACAAAGATATTAAAATCAATAGACAAACTTAAAAATAAAATTACAGCAAAAGAAAAAAAATTATCAAGCCTTAATATTAAAATTGCTGGTCTAGAAAAAAAGGTTGCAGAAAAAAAAGCAAAAAAGCTTGCTAAGAAAAATGCAGAGCAGTCTCCTGCATCTATAAATAATTAATTCCAAATCGTCTTTCTCCCTTCTCATTTAAGAGAAGGAAGAAAGTAGTTAATCAACAAAATTTAAATATATGACAGAAAATTTAACTAATTATTTAATTTAAATTAAAATAATGTTACAAAAAAATAACATTCAATTAAAAATAGAATTAAATTTAATTTATCTTGAATTATTTGAGTAAATTACTCTTGGTTCTAAAAATAATTCTCTAGCAAGAGCTTTAAATCTTTTAGTAACTTGTTTTGAGATTATTTCTTGATGTTGTGATGGAATTTTTAAAAATACAGCATTACCTCTTTTATACAATTTAAACTCTTCAAGAAATATCGTAGATATCGAGGTCAATGATTGTGAAAATCTCAATGCTGCTCCAACTTGTTTGCTTGAAAAAATTTCATTATTATTTAAAAAAGTTAGATACTCCATCTTTGGATTATACTTGATACTACAGTACCGCCAATAACATGACAAAGCTAATTGTATTCTTTCTTTATGAGTCAATCTAAGTAAAGGAGTATTTATAGTTTCTTGAAATACCAATTCAGCTTTTTGAAATGCTCCTAATCCCCAATCCATATGACTTAATACACATGCCAGATATAATAATTTCTTATTAAAATGTTCATTGCCTTCAAAAACTGGCTGAATAAAATCATAATATTTTTTATAGTTCGATCCTAGATCACCTCTTTTTTTTGCAATATTCTCAAGTGCTTTATGAAAAATTTCTGATTCTTTTACATCTTTAAAATAGTCAATTGATAAAGAACCTTCACGCAAACCGCTTATAGAACAAATTATATTTCTTGGATTTGTAACTCTCATAATTTCATCAAGTATAATGCAACTATAAGGTAAATACGCTGTTCTAGATTTTGAAATATACTCAACTGTTTTAAGTTTAGATTTATTAAAAGATGAAATTTTTTCAACAAACTTAGATAAAACATTGTTATCAATACTATATTGATGAATTATATGTACCGGATGATTATTTTGAAAAAGATGTAATTTAAATAATGCTCGCCAGGTACCTCCAACTAAATATAGATTATTAAATTTCTTTTTTGAAAGCCATTTTTCTTCTCTTAATAATTTTTTGATATATTTTGCTAAATTTCTTTTTTTAACTATAGGATTATTTAATAATCTTAAAACTCCAACAGGTAATGAGGTTTTATTAGTAACTATATTATTTTCAACTCGAGCTAATTCTAAACTTCCACCTCCAAGATCAGCAACTAATCCATTGACATTTTCAAAGCCTATTTTTACTCCCTCAGCTGAGCATTCAGCTTCTTCTTCACCAGATAATATATTAATCTTAGTTTTAAAAAGTTTTTCAACTTCATTAATAAATGGTTTTGTATCAGTTGCTTCTCTTAAAACTGCTGTTGCAATGATTTTAAGATTTGTGATTTTTGAAACATTTAAAATTTCAGAGAATCTTTTTAAAACTTTTAAAGCATATTCGGTACCAGATCTGTGAAGTTTTTTGGATTTATCTAAATTTTTTCCAAGTTCACAAACTGCTTTTTCATTAAAAAAAGGCACACGAGAAGAACTGAAATCTTCATAAATTAGCATTCTTATAGAGTTTGATCCAATGTCTATTATAGCTAATTTTGCCTGATTTAATTTTAAACTATTTTTACTTTTAATTACTTCCACTTTTAATCAATCTTAAGTGCAGTTGTTTAGGCTGCATTCTTAGTTTAGCTTTACCTCTTCCAGATAAGCTCGGATTATTCATAAAATATTCATGAGCTGAAAAGGAATCGCTCTTACTATATTTAATTTTTTTATAATTACCATCAGCTTCAAGTTCCCAGCTCTGATTAGTATCAAGATAATTTGCCAACATTATTTGATCTAAGATCTGTTCATGAACAGTCTCATTTTCAATTGGGACTAGAAGTTCTACCCTTCGATTTAAATTTCTTGGCATTAAATCAGCTGACGAAATATATACTTTTGCATTTCTATTAGGCATTTTTTTTGTACCATTACTAAAGCAGTAAATTCTAGAATGCTCTAAAAATCTTCCTATGATACTTTTTACAAATATGTTTTCTGATCTATCTTTTACTCCTGGTCTTAAACAACAAACACCCCTTACAAATAAATGAACTTTTACACCAGCATTCGAAGCTTCATAAAATTTATCAATAATTTCTGGATCTACTAAAGAGTTCATTTTTGCCCAAATAGCTGCAAATTTTCCATTTTTAGAATTTTTAATTTCAGCATCAATATTTTCATTTAGGGTTTGTCTCATATTTACTGGCGAAATAGAAATTTTATTTAAATTTTTTGGTTTTGCGTATCCTGTTACATAATTGAAAAACTTTTCAACATCTGATGCCATTTTCTTATCACAACTAAATAAAGACAAATCAGTATAAATTTTAGCATTTACTGGATGATAATTGCCAGTTCCTAAATGAAAATAAGTTTGTATTTTACCCTGTTCTCTTCTTAAAACTAATGATGATTTTGCATGAGTTTTATATTTAGCAAAACCATAAACAATTTGAACACCTACTTTTTCTAAACTTCTTGATAGTTGAATATTAGCTTCCTCATCAAATCTAGCTTTAATTTCAATTAAAGCGGTAACTGTTTTTCCGTTTTCTGCAGCTGTTATTAAAGCTTTAACAATAGGTGAGTCTAGAGTTGTTCTATATAGAGTTTGTTTTATAGCTATAACTTTTTTATCATTTGCTGCTTGGTTTAAAAATTCAATTACTGAGTCAAATGTTTCAAAAGGATGATGAACAACTAAATCTTTCTTTTTAATAGTTTCAAAAAAATTATCATTATATTCTTTTAATCTTTCAACTTCTCTAGGTGTAAAATGTTTAAATCTTAATTTTGGATTTTTTACTTTACATATTTGATCTATATCTTGAATTCCAACAAGGCCAGCAACATCATAAATATAGTCAGGATTTATATCTAATTTATTAGTTATAAATCTTATCAATTCGTTATCACTATTTTCAAGAACCTCTAAACGAACAATATCACCCGTTCTACGTCTTTTTAAAGCCAATTCAAAAGATCTAACCAAATCTTCTGCTTCCTCTTGAATCTCTACATCGCTGTCTCTTATTACTCTAAAAATCATTTTCTTTTCTAAATCATGATCTGGAAAAATTTCATTAGCAAAAAAACTTATTACATCATCTAGAATCACAAATTTCTTATGATTTTTTGAAG
The DNA here is from genome assembly GCA_902540235.1 of uncultured Pelagibacteraceae bacterium. Lineage (GTDB taxonomy): Bacteria > Pseudomonadota > Alphaproteobacteria > Pelagibacterales > Pelagibacteraceae > Pelagibacter. Next base: position 90,609 of record CACBLI010000005.1, on the reverse strand, counting down.
ACTCAATTTCAATAAATCTAGATAATGCTTTTGGTATTACTATTATTGAGTTTAAAATCCTTTTTTTATTTTTTTTTCTTAACTTCATTACAATTGCTCTTCCTTGATTGATTATAAATGGAAATGGATGTGCAGGATCAATTGCTGATGGTGTTAATAAAGGGTAAATCTCTTCTTTAAATATTTCTAAAAGTTTTTTTTTATCCTTAGTATTTAAATTAACTGGTTTAACTAAATTGATATTATTTTTTTTTAATTCCATAATCAGTTGAATAAAAATTTTGTTCTGTTTTTTTAATAGATTCTTAGTTTCAAGCACTACCTCATCCATTTGCTCTTCAGGTGTCAAACCATCAGAGCTTAGTGAGTCAACTTCTTGTTTTATTTGACTATATAACCCAGCTACACGGACCATAAAAAATTCATCTAGATTAGACCCAGCAATTGATAAAAACTTTACTCTTTCATAAAGAGGATTTTCGATATTTTGCGCCTCTAAAAGTACTCTATCGTTGAATTTTAACCAAGAAAGCTCTCTATTTATATATTTAGATTTCAACTCTTCTTTATGTTGTTTTTTTAAAGCAGTCATATATTTAGATTTTATGTATCAATTATACGTCATGAGACACGCAAAATCTAGTTGGGATGATTTAAGTATTAATGATTTTGATAGACCACTTAGTAAAAGAGGCAAGAAAAATGCAAAAATGATTTGTGAATTTTTTGTTAAAAAAAAATTTAAATTTGATTATGCATTAATTTCATCGTCAAAAAGAACAAAAAAAACTTTTCAAATTTTATCCAAGAAAATTAATAAGCCAAAAAAAGTTAATTTTTCAAAAGATTTATATTTAGTTGATGAGAATGCAATTGTAAAAAAAATTAAAGAAATATCCAGTGAATATAAATCAATTTTAATTATAAACCATGAACCATCAGTGAAAAATTTAGTACGAAATCTTACAAAAAATCATAATACGAATAATTTTAAACTAATGAATTATAAATTCCCAACAGCAGCATTTGCAAAAATTGAGTTTGATATTAAATCCTGGAATGAAGTTGAGAAAAAGGGAGTATTAAAAGAATTTATAAGACCCAAAGATCTTCAAGACTCTAAAGAATAACCAGCTGATCTTACTGTTCTAATTAAAGGTTTCGTATTTTGTATGTTAATTGCTTGTCTTAATCTTCTAATATGAACATCAACTGTTCTAGACTCAACATATATATTTTCTCCCCAAACATTGTTTAAGAGTTGTTCTCTTGAATAAACTCTTTTTGGATTTTTGATAAAAAAATCTAAGAGTTTAAATTCAGTTGGACCCAAAGTAATTTCTTTATCTTTTCTATAAACTCTTTTTGTAATCCGATCTATTTTTAAATCAGTAAATTCTACAATGTCTGATGATGATTGAGGTTTAGATCTTCTCAATAAAGATTTTATTCTAGCATTCAATTCTTTTTGACTAAAAGGTTTAGTTACATAATCATCTGCACCTGTATCAAATGCTTTTAATTTGTCCTCTTCCTCCCCTTTTGCAGTTAACATAATGACAGGAATATCATTAAACTTATTATCTTTTTTTAAGTTTTTACAAATTTCAACACCAGATAATTCTGGTAACATCCAATCCATTAATATTAAATCTGGCTGTTTTAATTTTATTTGTTTAAGAGCATCTTCTCCATTTTCTGAATGACTGACTTTATAACCTTCTTTTTCAAGATTGTACTTTAACAAACTAACAATTGATGCTTCATCTTCAGCTATGAAAACATGAGCTGACATAAATCATTTTTCTCCGGTTACAATTGGCTCTGTTCCCTTGGGTCTATCACCTTCTAAATATTCACCTTTAACTAAATAATAAACTTGTTCTGCAACATTTGTAGTATGATCACCAATACGCTCTATGTTTTTAGTTACAAACAATAAATGGGTTCCATCTTCTAAATTTTTTTCATTTTCTTTAAGATATTTTATAACTTCTTGCATACAAAGATTTGTTAGATCATCTATTTGCTCATCACCTTCCCAAACATTTACTGCCATTGGCGCAGATCTTTCTAGATAAGCATCTAATGTTGATTTTAATTGTTTTTGAACATTGGTAGCTACTCTATTCAATGAGTCTACCAAATTCTTTGGAAGATTTTCATTAAGCAAAAGTGTTCTCTTGGATATATTTTTTGCCAAATCACCTATTCTTTCTAAATCTGAAGACATTTTCAAAGCCGTTACTGTCTCTCTTAAATCAATTGCCATAGGTTGTCTTAAAGCAATTAAATTCACAACTTGCTGTTCAATTAAAGTCTCATATTTATCTATTTTTTCATCTTCTTGAATAACAGCTTCTGCAATATTGGTATCTCTTGTTGTAATGGCTTGAATTGCTTTACCTAAAGAATCTTCACATGCACTTCCCATTTTAATTATATTAGCATTAAGATTTTTTAGTTCTTCTTCGTAAGATTTGACTGTATGTGGTGCTTCAGACATTATCCGAACCTCCCTGTTATATAATCTTGCGTTTTTTTATTATCAGGATTCTTAAATATTTTATCAGTAGATCCATGTTCAATCAATTGTCCTAAATGAAAAAAACCTGTATTTTGAGAAACACGTGCTGCTTGAGCCATAGAATGAGTTACAATTATTATTGTGTGCTCTTTTTTTAACTCATCAATCAATTCTTCAATTTGTGCTGTTGCTATTGGATCTAATGCTGAACAAGGTTCATCCATTAATATAACTTCAGGTCTTACAGAAATCGCTCTAGCAATACAAAGTCTTTGCTGTTGTCCTCCAGATAATCCAGTTCCAGGTTCATGCAACCTATCTTTTACCTCTTCCCATAGTGCAGCCTTTTTCAAACTAGTTTCAACAATTTCATCCATTTCTTGTTTTGATTGAGCCATACCATGAATTGTTGGACCGTAAGATACATTTTCATATAAAGTTTTTGGGAAAGGATTGGGTTTTTGAAAAACCATACCAATTTTTTCTCTTAGTCTTACGACATCACAACTTTTATCATTGATATTAAAATCATTAATTAAAATTTCTCCTTTAACATTACAGATATCAATTACATCATTCATTCTATTAAGACATCTTAGGAAAGTTGATTTACCACAACCAGATGGACCAATTAATGCCGTTACTTGATTTTCCTCAATACCTAAACTTATATTAAAGAGCGCTTGTTTTTTTCCATAAAAAACATCAACATCTTTTGCTTTAATCTTTATCATTTTAACTCCATTTTTTCTCAAACTTATGTCTTATTATTTGGGCAAATAAATTCATTATTATTAAAAAGCCAAGTAAGACCATTATACATGCCGAAACTTTTTCTACAAATCCCCTTTCAGCACTTTCAGCCCAAATATAAATTTGAACTGGTAAGCTTGCAGCAGGATCCATGGGTGATCCAGGTATCGTGTTAACAAAAGCAACCATTCCAATTAAAATTAAGGGTGCAGTTTCTCCTAAAGCTTGAGCTAAACCAATTATTGTTCCTGATAACGTGCCAGGCATAGAAAGAGGAACTGTATGATGCATTGTGGTTTGCATTCGACTTGCTCCCATAGCAAGTGCTGCCTCTCTTATACTTGGTGGAACTGCTTTTAAAGATGCTCTAGCAGCTATAATTATTGTTGGTAAGGTCATTAAGGACAAAGTGATACCTCCAACTAATGGGGTAGACCTTGGTAATTGAAATATAGCCAATAAAACTCCTAACCCTAATAGACCAAAAACTATAGATGGAACCGCTGCTAAGTTGTTTATATTAACTTCAATAAAATCAGTAAATCTATTTTTAGGGGCAAATTCTTCAAGATAGATTGCAGCTAGAACCGCAACAGGAAAAGCTATCATTAAACAAACAAGTATAGAAAAAATTGAGCCCATAAATGAACTTGCTATTCCAGCTAGCTCAGCTTCTCTTGAGTCAGCATTTGTAAAAAAACTTATATTAAATTTACTTTCAACCTTACCATTTGCAACAAGTTGATCAAAAATTTTTAATTGATAATCGCTTACTCTTCTTTGGTCTTCAGGTAAATCTCTTGGATAATTTCCTTTAAAGACTTGGTCTAAATCATCTGAAGCAGTTAGATAAACTTCCTTTGTTTTTCCTATTAAATTAGGGTCATTTAAAAGTTCATTTTTAATTTCTTTTTCAAAAAAATAAGACACCATTCTCTTCAATTCATTTTCTTGATCTTCATTGGCGTTTGGATCTAAATCAGCCATTGATTTTAGTGCTATATCGTAATAATCAGCGTCCTGTAAATCTTCTTTAGAAGGATTTTGGTCTAACATCATTAATTCAGCATCGAAAGTTACTGGAACAATAAGCCATGTTTTTTGAAAAGCTGAATAGCCAGTTGAAAAAATTTTAAAAATAAAGATTGTTAAAAATAAAAGTGCCATAAAAATTGCACTCAGACCGTATAAGCGAAATCGCTGTTCAGCTTTATATCTTTTATTTAATAATTGTTCTTTATTTTTATTCATATTTTTCTCTATATTTTTTAACTACTCTCAAGGCCACAATATTTAAACAAAGTGTTACTAAAAATAATGACATACCTAAAGCAAAAGCAGCTTGCGTTTTTGGGTCGCCAAAAGCTTGGTCACCAATTAGAATAACTACAATTTGAGCTGTAATCGTTGAAGTAGACTCTAAAGGATTTAAAGTTAAATTAGCAGCTAAACCAGAGGCCATAACAACTATCATTGTTTCTCCAATAGCTCTTGAAACACCAAGTAAAATAGATCCAACTATCCCCGGCAATGCCGCGGGAAAAATAACTCTCTTAATTGTTTCTGATTTAGTTGCTCCCATAGCGTAACTTCCATCTCTTAAACTTTGAGGCACACTTGTAATTACATCGTCACTTAAACTTGAAATAAATGGTATAATCATAATACCCATTACCCCTCCTGCTGCTAAAGCACTTTCAGCTGAAACTTCAAGACCCATTGAAGTTCCTAATTCTTTCAAAAATGGTCCAACAGTTAGGGCAGCAAAAAAACCATAAACAACTGTTGGTATACCAGCTAAAATTTCAATTAATGGTTTTGCATATTGTCTAACTTTAGTTGATGCATATTCAGCTAAATAAATTCCACTCATTAATCCAATTGGGATAGCAACGCACATAGCAATAAATGCAATAAAAAAAGTACCTGCAAAAATAGGGACTGCTCCAAAAGTATCTGAATACATTGTCGGATCTAAAGCCTCAGAAGAATCTCTAACAAAAGCTTTTGCTGGATACCAGTGAGTTCCAAAGACAAAATCAAATAATGGAATTACTTTAAAAAAATCTATAGTTTGAAATATAAGTGAGAAAACTATTCCAACAGTAGTTAATATTGCAGCTAAAGAAGCTGTAAATAAAACTGCGTTCAAAAATTTTTCAACTGGTTCTCTTGTTCTAGAATTAGATGAAATTCTTTTATACGCATAAGCAACAGAGGCAATAATTGCAGATAATACTATAACAACTTTTGAACTTTGAGCTATTGATCGAAGACTTAAATATTTTTCAGCTGAAGCTTCAATAAAAGGTGTAATTTCTCCAGTGAATTGCCCTCGAGACAATGCTTTTGATTTTTCGTATAATAAATTTAATTCATCATCAAGATAACCTTGATTTGAATAATCACTTAAGATTAATAGTTTTACAATTGTGGGCTCAAAAATTGCCCATAATGAAAAAATTATAAAGGCTGGTATTGCACACCAGATTGCAAGATAATAACCATAAAATTGTGGTAATGCGGTTAATCTTTTTTTTGTAGATTGAATTGTATATGCTTTTTTGCGTCCAAAATAATAGCTTGTGAAACCTAGAAGAACAATAAATGTAAATAATATTAAGTTCACAGAATCTCCTTAAGTGAGGACTTTACTCTTTTTTTAAAAAAAAGGGGTCTAAAAAGACCCCCTTTTTAATCATTTGTTAACTGAGGAATAATTAATTACCCATAGCAACTAGCTTCGTAGCATTAGTTCTACTTGTTTTATACAACTTAGAGTCTAATGGCACTAAACCAATGTCTGCTAAGTAACCACCTTTTCCAATAGCTTTCTTAGTTGTGAATTCTTTCACAAACTCATGTAAGCCTGGAATTACTCCAACGTGTGCTTTTTTCACGTAGAAGAATAAAGGTCTAGCAACAGCATAACTGTAGTCTTGAATAGACTTTAATGACGGTTGTCCACCATCAATACTTGCTGCTTGCAATTTATCTTTTGCAGCTAAGAAATAACTGAAACCAAAGAAACCAAACATTTCTTTATCTTGAGTTAACTTTTGGATGATTAAACTATCGTTTTCTCCAACTTCAATAGCAGCACCATCTTCTCTGTAAAGTTTTTGAGGTTTTTTGTATTTTTTATTTCCAGCTTCAAAACCAGCTTTATAAAGAGCTTTAGCTTCTTTAGTCATACCTTTTTTCATTACCAAAGAATTCCAAGCATCTCTAGTTCCTGATGTTCCTGGTGGGATCATCACTGAAATTTTTTGTTTTGGTAAGCTAGGGTCAATTTGGTCCCAAGTTTTATAAATATTTGGAACTAATTTACCATCAACAACTGTATGAGCAGCAAGTGCTAAATATAATTGTTCTTTAGTAAAGTTTACTGGTTTTGCATCTTTGCTGTAAGCTAATGTAATACCATCGTTACCAATTACGATTTCAACGATATCATTAACACCATTTTTCTTACATAAAGCTTTTTCTTTATCTTTCATAGCTCTTGATGCATTTGTAATATCTGGATGTTGTTCACCTACACCAGCACAGAATAGTTTAGCTCCACCACCAGTACCAGTAGACTCGATCACAGGAGTTTTAAATCCTGAACCACCAAATCTTTCAGCAACAACTGTTGCGTAAGGGAATACCGTAGAAGAACCAACTATCTTAATTTGATCTCTTGCTTGAGCAACAGTTGCTATTGATAAAGCAACTAAAGAAGCGATCACTATAGTTAGTTTTTTCATTATCTTTAATCCTTTCGTTATTAATTAATATAAAGATGAATGACTCGTATAAATTAATTGAATCTTTAATATTACAGAATTATTACACTTTTGTTAAAAAGATAACTTTTTAGTTGTATTTCATTGAGATTATAATCTCATCATTTTCTGTTTCTAAACCACCTTTACAAGAAACAGGGTTAACTTTATCTTTAAAAGCAAGCTCAGTTGTAGGTCTCAAAATAACTTCAAGTTTCACTAAATTAACTAATTCTTCTAAGACGCTTTGATCGTATCGCCATCTTGGCCATGTGCTTGGAGTAGAAAAAACAGATGTTAAATAACTAGTTGCCATAGTAAACCTATAATTACTTAAATTTTCGTTTCTCAACAAATGATCTCTTACTGAATTAAATATATTTCTACATCTAAATGAGTCTGACATATAATTCTCTTTTTTTAAATTTTCATTTACTGGGATTGAAACAATTAAATCTACTGTATTTCTCCAATAGGAACTGACAACATCCATATATATATCTTCATAAGGCACATCTTTATGTTTCTTTACAGCAGGATAAGAACTCTTTAAGTCCTCTTCTAATCTAAAAATACCTATGTCAAAAACTGTTAATTGCTGAGTACGTAAAAGAGTAGAAAGGTCTTTTGAATATACACTAGTTGTGAAAAACAAGATTAAATAAAAAAATATTAAAATATTTTTGAGTATTTTAAACATTATAAAAACTTAAATAAAATCTATACACGAATCAATCAAAGAAATGTTAAAGTTTTCTCAAATAAGGGTTGTAAAATGAAGTTTTTTTTAAATTTTTATTTCGAAGGCAAATATATTTTAATTTCAGTACCTTTACCAACCTCTGAAAGAATCTCAAAATCACCTCTGTGTTGAGTAATTATGTGTTTAACAATAGCTAATCCTAAACCAGTTCCACCAACTTTATTACTTTGTTCTGTGTCAACCCTGTAAAATCTTTCTGTAACACGCGAAATGTGTTCATGTGGAATGCCATAACCTTCATCTTTAATACTAATCATTATATTCTTTTCTAATAGTTTGTTACTATTTTCATTTTTAGAAATATATATATTTTTATTTTCTGGAGAATATTTTATTGAATTATCCAAAAGATTAGAAAAAACTGTATTTAATCTTTTTTCATCACCTATAACAATTGATGTATTTGTTAATTGATTTTTAACAGTTATATTTTTCTTTTTTAAAACAATTTCAAAATTACTAATAATAGTTTCAAAGAGTTCATTAATATTTACTATTGAAGTAGGTCTTATATGTTCATCAAGTTCAATCCGTGTAAGAATTAATAGATCATTAATTAAACTTTCCATCCTTGTTGATTGTTCAGATAAAATTTTCATAAATTTTTTTTTAGCCTTTTCATCATCAGACGCTGGGCCCTCAATTGTTTCTAGTGATCCTTTGATTGCCATTAAAGGTGTTCTTAATTCATGGCTTACATTTGCTACAAAATCAGTTTTAAATTTTTGTGCTTTTGTAATTTCAGTAAAATCTTTTAAAAATAACACAACAGAGTCTGGTTCAGTAAACAAATGAGTTGGGCCAGGAATAATATAAATTTTATAGAATTGATATGATGGGAGGTCTATTTCAACATCGATATTTTTTGTTTTATTTTCTACGATAGCTTTTTCAATATTTTCTATTAATTCTGGTTTTCGAATTATAGAAGATATGTTTTTATCAATTAAATTACTTCCAAATCTTTTTAATGCACTTGGATTGGCATATTTAATTATGTTAAATTTATTTAATGCAAAAAATTGATCTTCAAGCTCATCAATAATTACTCTTTTTGTTTTTTCTTCTCTTTTATTAACTATTGTAGCGGTATTTATTGATTTATTTTTTTTTTGATTAAGTAAATAGAGAAGATAAACTATCACAACTATAAGTAGAATGACGAAATATTCCATAAATTTAGATGGCTTAATTTTGCATCATTACACTTTTTAATGCAAATAAATTAAGGAAAAATTAACTAATGATTTGGTGAAATATTGTTAAAAAATATTTTTGCTGTTTCTTCCCAAGTGAATTTTTTTGCAAATTCAAGACAATCATTTCTATTAACTTTCAAAGCTTTATGTGCTGATACTTTAAGATCATCATCTAAACAATTTATTTTGGATCCTTCAAATATATCTTTAGGACCTGGAACAGGATACGCAGCAACAGGTGTTCCACAATTTAAAGCTTCTGTAACTACAATTCCAAATGTATCTGTTTTACTTGGGAAAACAAAAACATCAGAGGATGCAAAATGTGATGCTAATTCACCATTTGTTTTTTCTCCTAAAAAAATATCTTTAGGGAATTCTTTTTTCAATTTTTTTAAATCAGGTCCTTTTCCTATAATTATCTTTGTACCTTCTAAATCACATTCTAAGAAAGCTCTTATGTTTTTTTCAACTGCAACTCTTCCAACATAAATCCAAATAGGTCTTTTATGAGGTAAATCAATTTTTTTAGGGTTCTTAAAAGCTCCATGATTTCCTCCTCTAGTCCAAGTAATCATTTTATTGTCATCTATACCTATATCGATTAATTCTTTTCTCATAGACTCTGTAGTTACTAAAATTCTCTCAGCCTTATTATGAAAATTTGCTAAGAATTTTTCAGCCCATTTTGCTGGTATAATAGGAAAGTAAAGTTTTAGATATTTATCAAATCTTGTATGGAAACTCGTAGTAAACTTTAGATTATTTTTTAAACAATATCTTCTTGCCATAGTGCCTATCGGGCCTTCGGTAGCGATATGAATTGCATCTGGATTGATTTTCTTTATTAAATTACCAACTCTTGGCCATACATTAATAGACAACTTAATTTCATTATATTTCGGCATCGGAAAAGTAAAAAATAAGTCAGGTGTAATATATTCTATTCTATGACCTTGTTCTTTTAATACATTGCCTGTTTCATGTAAGGTTCTTACGACACCATTTACTTGTGGAAAATATGCATCTGTAGCAATTAAAATTTTCATTAATTATGAAGCTTTTTTTAATTCTTCAGTTTTAATTGGTTCAATTATTTCTTTATCGTCTAAATATTGTTCTCTTATTTTGTCCCAATATAATATTTCAAAACTACCATCATAATTTTCGGCTAATGCGGTACAAGATTCAACCCAGTCTCCACAATTTAAATAATTGACCCCATTAAAGTCTCTATCCTCAGCATGATGGATGTGGCCACAAATAATTCCATCAAATTTTTTTGTTTTTGCATAATCTGAAAGTGTTTTTTCATATTCACCAATATATTTAACTGCATTTTTGACTTTATACTTTAAAAATTTTGCAAGAGACCAATATTCTTTTCCTCTCAATCTTCTAAAAAAATTAATTATTACATTTAATTTTAATAGTAAATTATAGGCTATTGATCCAAGTTTAGATAACCATTTAGCATGTTTCATAACACCATCCCAAGCATCACCATGAACAACGAGATATTTTTTTTCAGCATTCGTTTCATGAATAACTCTATTAACCATATGGATATCACCAAAATGCATTGGGATAAATTTTCTTAACATTTCATCATGGTTACCCATAATGTAGAAAACTTTGGTACCATGTCTTGCTTTTCTTAAAATTTTTTGGATTACATCATTATGTTCTTGAGGCCAAAAAAAACTTTTTTGCATTTCCCAGATATCTATAATGTCTCCTACAAGATAAAGATTTTCAGACCTCGAGTTTTTAAAAAACTCTAAAAGTTTTTTCGCCTGACAACCTTTAGTACCTAAATGAACGTCAGAAATAAATATACTTCTATATTTTAGTAAATTAGGCATTTAAAAACCTATTTTTTAATACAACTGTAACACGAATCATGTATTTCTTATTTCATTCTAATGTTACAATTTTGTTAAAAATTTTTTAAGGATTAATTATGTTATATTGTTTGATTTACAATCTAAACTCTTCTTCTGGAAGAAAATCAAAATTCATAAATAGGGTTTTATCTAAGTTAAAAGAAAATAATTCTGTAGACTACTTTGAAACAAAAACAATAAATCAAGCTAAGAAAATTTTTAAAGATTTTAATCAAAAAAATTATGATCGACTAATAGTAGCTGGTGGTGATGGTTCAGTTTCTTTTGCAATTAATGAATTAATTAAAAATAATTTTAATTTTAAAGAAGATTTTGCCATAGGTTATATTCCTGCTGGTACTGCTAATTTGCTTCAAGCTGAATTATCAATGAATTTAAAAGTTGATGATATAGTCAATATATTGGTTTCTAATAATTATAAACCCTCCAATCTTGTAAAAATTAACGAAAATTATTTCTTTTTAATGGCTGGTATAGGATGGGATGCAAAAATTGTTCATTCAATTAATTCAAAAATTAAAAAAATTCTTGGTAAAATTATTTTTGGCATCAAAGGTTTTCAATATTTCTTATTTATGAATAATAAAAAATTAAATATAACTTTTGATGGGCAATTTTATCAAGCAGACTGGATATTATCCTCAAATACCAAATATTACGCTGGACATCATAAAATAAATAAAACAAATATTTTTGAAGATAAATTAGTCACCTATATTTTTAAGGATTTGACTAGGATCAGTTTATTATATTCTATATTCTTAATAATTCTTAATGGTGATTTAAGTAAAAACAAAAATGTTATTACTACTTATTCACAAAACATTACTATTGATGGAAATGATTTGATACCAGTTCAAATTGATGGAGATAATTTTGGTTCATATAAAAAAATTCATTTAAATCTATCAAATAAAAAGGTGAATTTTCTTGTAAAATAATTATTTTACTCTTCCATAAACATCTTGGTATCTAACTATATCAGTTTCTTTTAAAATTGAGCCTACTTGTGCTTCAATTATTTTTACTGGTTTTTTATATGGGTTTTCTATTCTATGGATTGCACCAAGTGGAATAAAAATAGATTCATTAGGTTTCATTGTAAAATATTTTTTATTTAATGTAATTTTAGGTTTACCATGAGTAACTACCCAGTGCTCAGCTCTATGATGATGTTTTTGAAGACTTAATATACCTTTTGGTTTTACATATATTTCTTTAATTAAAAATTCTTTACCATTGAATAGATTAACATAACTGCCCCAAGGTCTATGAAATACATTTTTCTTTTTAAAATAATGTCTTTTATTTCTTCCATACATTTTACAGATTTCTTTCCAAGAACCTAAGTCAGACCAAGGAATATCTAATTTAATCGCATTTATATCTTTATTTTTTTCTAATATTGCATAATCAAAAGACTTAGCTGTTGCTTTGGTAAATGCTTGTTTGTTTAAATAATACACATTACTTTTATATTTTGCTTTTGTTACAGCTTTATTACAGTTACGGTAAATATTTGGTTGGTATTTCTTAAAATTATTAATAATTGAGTCTTTTCTCAAATAAAACATTCCAGAATTCCAATAACCTTTTTTACTAATTATTTGTTTAGCTTTAGCCTCTTTAGGTTTTTCTACAAATCTAGATACTTTATTATTTTTTGTTAAAAAATAACCAAATTCACTTGAAGGCATTGTGGGTTTAATCCCAAAAATACAAATATTATTATGAGTGAGTTTCTTTTGATTTTTTTTGATAGCTTTATTGAATAACCCTATCTTTTCTATCAAATGATCAGCGGCCAAGAACATTAGAGGTTGTTCGTTTGGAATATCTTTAATTAGAGCGGTACTTAAAATTGCTGGTGCTGTGTTTCTTTTAGCTGGCTCTAAAACTATCTTGAATTTTCTTATTTTGTGTTTCTTAAGGTGTTGTTTTACTTGTTTTAAATATTTTGCATTAGTGCTTATAATCGGTACATCAAATATAGATGCTTTAACTCTCTCAAGAGTTTTTCCCAATAAAGTCCAATTACCAAAATCTATAAACTGTTTAGCTTGATGTTTTTTGGCTTTTGGCCAAAGTCTAGTGCCAGCTCCTCCGCATAAAATAACTGGTCTAATTTTCATTAAATTAATTCTTGTTTTGTTATTTTAATATTATAACCCTCTAAACCAATCACTTTTTTTGGAGATTTTGTTATTAAAATCATTTTTCTTATCTTAAGATCTTTAATAATTTGGGCACCAATACCATAGTTTCTTAAAAGTTTATCATTACTTTTTTTATAAGAGCCTTTATTTTTATAATCTTTTAATGTTTGAGTAACTGATTTTAGATTTGTGTCTTTAATAAAAATTAGAACACAGTTATTAAATTTTTTAAAATAATTAAGTGTTTTATTGAATGAATTAGGTAATTTTTGACTGATCAAGTAATTATGAACAATGTTAGAGGAAATAACTCGAACTCTTGGAACTACACTTTTTTTAATTGCTCCTTTTACTAAGGCAAAGTGTTCGGAACCATCTAATAGATTTTCATAAATCTTAATTTTATATTTTTGATTTTTTACTTTAATTTCTGATGATTTTTTTAATCTTACCAACTTTTCTCTTTTTAACCTATAAGAAATTAAATCCTCTATTTTTCCTATTTTCAGTTTATGTTTATTTGCAAAATCAAAAAGATCTTGGCCTTTAGCCATAGATCCATCCTCATTCATTATTTCACAAATGACTGCTGAATTATTCTTTTTTGCTAGTTTTGAAATATCTACTGAAGCCTCAGTATGACCTGCCCTAACTAACACTCCCCCATCTTTAGCAATAATGGGAAATACATGTCCTGGAGAAACAATGTCTTTTTTACTGACATTTTTTTTTGAAGCAATTTTTATTGTTCTAGATCTATCTTTAGCAGATATTCCTGTTGTAATTCCTTTTTTTGCTTCAATCGAAATTGTAAAAGCAGTTTGATTTCTTGATTGATTAACAGGTGACATCAAAGATAAATTTAGTCTTTTAGCTTGTAAGCTATCTAAGGCTAAACAAATTAAACCTCTGCCATATTTAGCCATGAAATTTATATTTTTTGAATTTGTATCAGAAGTAGATATAACAAGATCACCCTCATTTTCTCTTTTTTCATCATCAACCAAAATGAACATGCCGCCTTTTTTGGCAATCTTAATTATTGTTTCTATTGATGAATAATTACTTTTTGGCATTAAAAAAATTTTTAACGTATTTGGAGAGAATATCTATTTCAATATTAACTAAACTTCCTTTTTTAACCTTAGATAAATTTGTTAGTTTGAAAGTATGAGGGATTACCCATATTTGGAAACCTTTTTTAGTAACCTTTGATATAGTTAGAGAAATACCATTGACACAAATTGAAGCTTTTTCGATGATATCCTTTCTATCTCTACGATTTATTTCAAAATCAAAGATATAGGATTTATCCACTTTTTTTATACTTAAAACCTTAGCAGTGGTATCAACATGACCTTGACATATGTGGCCAGAAATTTTTTGTCCATATTTAAGTGGAAGCTCTAAGTTTATTAAATCGTTTTTTTTTAAAAATTTAAACTTTGATCTTTTGACTGTTTCATTTGAAAGATAAAATTCCATAATCTTACTTTTAATTGTAATGAGTGTTAAACATACACCATCACAAGCAACTGAAACTCCTATATCTTTATTTTTTAATTTGAGGTCTGACTTTACAAAAATGTTTATGCCTTTGGCTCTTTTAGATATGCTTGTAATTAATCCTTTATTAAATATAATTCCGTTAAACATTTTATCTTTTATAGATGGTAATATTATCTTTGGCTAGTTTTGGGCTAATGTTGGTTTTGTTTTTGTATTTACTATTCAACGTATCTAAAGATGTAAATGTCATATGCTCCTTACTAATTAGCAAGTTTTTAGGGCTTTGAAACAGGTAAAATTTATCAATTAATCTATTTTGAATAAGATTTTTCGTTATTTTATCTCCGCCCTCTACTAATAAATTCCTAACACCAAGAATATATAGTTTTTTTAAAACTGCTTTTAAGTTAAAAATTTTCTTATTATCAATTTTAGATCTTATTAATTTTATTCCTTTTTTTTTTAAAATTTTGATTTTTTTGGTATTTAGAGCGTTATGAAAAATTATGGTGTTGTCTTTTTTGGCAGACTTAAAAATATAACTATTTAATTTTATCTCTAAATTCTTGTCTAAAATTATTCTTCTAGGTGAAAAATTTTCAAATCCCTTGAGCCTACAATTCAGTTTGGGATTATCAATATTAAGTGTTTTAGAGGAAATCATAATAGAATCGTTTTTATACCTTAAATAATGGGTTAATTTATCAGAGGTCTCATGAGTAATTCTTTTGGTGCCTTTGCTGTAAATTAATTTGTTTTTGGAAATTGCAATCTTTGCAGTAACAAATGGTAATTTTTTATTTCTATTTACAATATATGAGTCATATAAATTTTTTGCCTCATTTTTTAAAAGTCCCTTTTTAACTTTTATTCTCTTATTTGATAAAATTTTAAAACTCTTTCCTTTAACTTTTTTATCAATATCATCCATGCCATAAATAATTTCACTAATACCACTTTTAATAATACTATTAGTACATGGGGGTGTTTTTCCATAATGATTACAAGGCTCTAAAGTTACATACATTTTTGAGCCTTTTACGTTTTCAACAGAATTTTTTATTGCATTATGCTCTGCATGAGGTCTACCATTTAAGCCTGTTTGCCCAATAGAAATAATCTGGTCATTTTTTACTATCAAGCAACCTACAGAAGGGTTTTCACCAGTTAAACCTTTTCGAACACTTGCTAGTTTTAAGGCTAGCTGCATGAATTTTTTATCTTGTGATGTAAAATTATCTTTTTTTGAAGACATCTATTTTGTCCACAAATTGTACAAAATCTTTTTCCTCTCTAAAATTTCTGTAGACAGATGCAAATCTTACGTAAGCAACTGGATCAAGCTCTTTTAAACCTTCCATGACCATTGTTCCAATTGTATTGCTTGAAATTTCACTTTGTCCGAGTTCCTCTAAAGATCTTGATATCCGGCTGATAAATTTTTCAACAGTTTCAGTATCTAAAGGTCTTTTTTTTAATGCAATGTATATAGATTTTGCAAGTTTATCTCGATCAAATGCTGATTTTCTTCCATTTTTTTTTACTACCATTAATTCTCTATACTGAATTCTTTCAAAAGTAGTAAATCTTTCTCCACATGAACAAAGTCTTCTTCTACGTATAGCTGTACCGTCTTCGGTTGGTCGGGAGTCTACAACTGAAGTTTCACCTTTTTTTTCACAGGGGCAAATCATTTATTGAGATTTTTATAAATTGGGAAATTAGAACATAAACTTACAACTTCATTTCTAACTTCTTCCTCCACTTTACTATTATCTTCAGGGTTTTGTGCTAATCCTTTAATAACTTTAGTTATTAATTCTCCAACTTTTTCAAATTCTTTTAAACCAAAACCTCTTGTAGTTGCTGCTTGAGAACCCAGTCGAATTCCGGATGTAATCATTGGTTTCTCAGTATCAAATGGTATTCCATTTTTATTACAAGTAATATTGGCTCTACTTAAACTTTCTGAGGCGATATTTCCTTTAACGTTAAATGGTCTTAGATCCACCAACATTAAGTGTGTATCTGTACCACCAGAATAAATTTTGAAACCATTGTTTTTTAAAGTTTCAGCTAACATTTTTGCATTAGCCAAAACATTTTTTATATAAGTTTGAAACTCAGGTTTTAGCGCTTCAAAAAAACCAGCAGCCTTGGCAGCAATAACATGCATTAACGGACCACCTTGATATCCTGGGAAAACAGCGGTATCAAATTTTTTACCTAAGTCTTCTTCATTTGATAAAATAATTCCACCTCTTGCACTTCTAAATACCTTGTGTGTAGTAGAAGTAACAACGTGAGCATAATCACATGGATTAGGATAACCTTTTCCTGCAACTAAACCTGAGAAGTGAGCCATATCTACCATCAAATATGCTCCAACCTTATCCGCTATCTCTCTAAATCTTTTAAAATCTATAACTCTTGAGTAAGCACTACCACCAGCAATTATTAATTTAGGTTTATGCTCAAGGGCAAGTTTTTCAACATTGTCATAATCAATAAGTTCAGATTTTTTGTCTACATCATAGCTTACAGCATTGAACCATTTACCTGACATAGAAATTTTTAATCCATGAGTAATATGTCCACCAGAATTTAAACTCATTCCTAAAAATGTATCGTGAGGCTTTAATAAAGCTAAAAATACTGCGCCGTTAGCTTGTGCTCCAGAGTGAGGTTGAACATTTGCATATTTGCAATTAAAAAGTTTTTTAATTCTTTCAAGAGCTAATTTCTCAGCTACATCAACATGCTCACATCCGTTGTAATATCTTTTACCAGGATAACCTTCGGCATATTTATTAGTTAAAACAGAACCTTGAGCCTCTAATACAGCTTGTGAAACAATATTTTCAGAGGCAATTAGTTCTATGTGGTTTTGTTGTCTAATTAACTCATCATTAATTGCTTTAAATAAATCAGGATCCGCTTCAGATAAACTTTTTTCAAAAAAGTTCTCGTAACTTGAATTTAAATATTTTTTCTCACTTGACATAATTACCTATATTTTTTTTACCCTTTTTAAATGCCTTCCACCTTCAAATTTAGTGTTTAAAAACACATTAACAAAGTTTAAAGCGTTTTTTTTATTTAATAGTCTTGATCCTAATGTAATGATATTTGCATCATTATGCAATCTTGATAATTTGGTTGATTTTAAATTAAAACATTGCGCTGCACGCACATTTTTGTGTTTATTTGCTGTGATATTCATACCTGTGCCAGATCCACATACTAATATACCAACATTATTTTTGTTCAACTTTACTTTTTTTGCTACTTTATGGGCAAAGTCTGGGTAGTCCACACTATTATCATTTTCTGGACCTAAATCGAAATATTTATATTTTTTTCTTTCTAAATACATTTTAATAGTTTCTTTCAGTTTGAATCCAGCATGATCTGATGAGATAAAAATTTTTTTCAAATTAGTTAAATTTATGATTTAAAACGCATGCCACTAAATGGATTCTGTTTTCCTCACCACCATTAAAGGCATTATGATATTTCGTGTTATTAGTAATCCATACAGAACCATCGGCTGGTAAATGTTTTGCAACGTTATCTATAACCATGATTGACCCAGGATTAGTAATTATTGGAATGTGAAGTCTTGGTTCTGGATCTCTATGCCAGCTTAAAGTAGATCTTGGTTCTTTTAATAAAATTCTAACTCTTCCAAGTTTATATTTTGAGGAAAGAGCATCAAAAACTTCTTTAAAGTACGTTTCCTTATATTCATCAATAAATTCTGAGTAAGCTTCCTCATTTATCATTTCATCTCTTACTACTTCTTTGCCAGAACCGTTTGGTTTGGTCCAAAAAATACCACGAGCTTTATGTCCTTTGATAGAGTCTGGATCTCCAGGTATCTGAGTTAATGATATTGCACCAAAATTAGAAACACCGGCAACTCCCTCAAATCCTTTTATTTTCAATATTTCATGATAGGCTTCTTTGAGTTTATCAATATCAAACTTAATATCTTGTTTTTCAAAATCGTTAAAATTTAGGTCCATTTAATTGTTTAATATCCTTTTTAAGATATATTTGTATATTACATTTGTCGCATTTTTTAAATATATTTGAACATGATAACAGGTAAATATCCAGGTTTAAGACTAAGACGTAGTCGTAAAAATGATTGGTCTAGAAGACTAATTGAAGAAAATAATTTAAGTCCAAGTGATTTTATCTTGCCAATATTTTTAATAGATGGCAAAAACAAAAAACAACCAATCAAATCAATGCCAGGTGTATATCGTTACACTTTAGACAAGCTTTCGGGTCTCGTTGATAAAGCAATAAAAAATCAACTACCTATGGTTGCTTTATTTCCATATACAGAAAAAAGAAAAAAGAATAATCTGGGCACTGAAGCTTTAAATGAGGACAATTTAGTTTGTAAAGCAATCCAATTAATAAAAAAAAAATATAAAAATCAAATCGGTATAATGACAGATGTTGCATTAGACCCTTATACATCTCATGGTCATGATGGCTTATTAAAATCTGGATATGTCCTAAATGATGAAACAGTAAGTATTTTAATTAATCAGTCACTGCTTCAAGCACAGATGGGATGTGATGTTCTTGCTCCTTCAGATATGATGGATGGTAGAATTGGTGAAATCAGAAAAACACTTGATAAAAATGGATATAAGATGACACAAATTCTTTCTTATGCTGTTAAGTATGCTTCAAGTTTTTATGGCCCCTTTAGAGATGCTGTTGGATCCAAAGGACTTCTCAAGGGTGATAAAAAAAATTATCAAATGGATTTTAAAAATAGCGATGAAGCTCTAAGAGAAGTCGCATTGGATATAAAAGAAGGAGCTGATATGGTTATGGTTAAACCAGGTCTACCATATTTAGATATCATTATGTTAATTAAAGATAACTTTAAAATTCCAGTCATGGCCTATCAAGTATCAGGAGAATACAGTTTATTAGCTAACGCTGTAGAAAAAGGTCTGGTTGATAATAATGTAATTATTGAAAGTTTAATTGGATTCAAGAGAGCTGGCGCTAATGCAATAGTTAGCTATTATGCTGATAGATTAGATAAAATTTTAAAATAATTATTTCAAATTACTTAAAAATTGTGATCTGCTTAAAGGCTGATTTAAATTATTAGGTTTCAATATAGATTTTTCAAGGAAATCACTAACTAACTTAATTCCTTGGATCAGGTCTTCATCATTTGCTGAAAAATCATTCTCAATAAGAAAATTAGGTATAGTTCTGTCCTCTGATTGAGATTTTAATTTGTAAAAAATATTTTCATTTTTCACTATTTTGGTGACTATTTTTTCTAATTCAAGATTATAACCTAATAAACTGAATAATTTTAATTCCCACAAAATATAATTTTTTATCCACTCTTCACCTTTTAAAATTATAAAAAAATTCTCAATTAATTCAAAAATTTTTAGATTTGGTTGTGCTTCTGGATTTAATATTCTTATCAATTGTAAGGCTGATGTTAAGCAAGACAACTTTTTTTTATTATCAAAAAAAAATGGTGTTTCAGCTTTAATTATCTCAAATTTGAAATATCCTACTTTATTATCATTTTTTGCATTATAGTTTGTGAATAATTTGTTTCCAATTTGTAGATAGTTTTTAATTTTTTTAGATGTTCCACCAAAGAGAATACCTGAAATTTTACCATGTTCTTTTGTAAATACCTCTACTATCAAAGAATTTTCACTATATTTGTTTTTTGAAAGTAAAAAACCTGTATCGTCCCAATTCATCGTTATCCCAAATTATCTAAACATAATGTTGCAGCTTTTTGCTCCGCATTTTTTTTAGATTTTCCTTCACCATAGTAAATTTTACCATCTGATAATTTGACACTTACTTTGATAACAGGCTTGTGTCTAGGACCCGTGTTAGAAATTAATCTATAGATTGGTAACTTTTTAAAATTCTTCAGTGAGTATTCTTGTAACTTTGTTTTTGCATCAATTATAGTAATTACACTTTTGTCAATTTCATCTTTCCATAAACGTAAAATGAAATTTTCAGCAACATTAAATCCTTTGTCTAAGTAAATTGCACCAATTATAGCTTCACAAGCATCAGAGAGAACTTTATCTTCAATATTTAATTTATTTTTAGTCGAACTTAAAATTAATATAAATTTTTCAATACCTATTTTTTTCGCAATTAGAAGGCAGGTTTTTTTATTTACTAAAGAAGCAAACTTTTTATCTAAAATCCCCTCTTTTTCATCGGGATAAATTTCTAATAATTTTTTTGCTATTACTAGGCCTAAAACTCTATCACCGAGAAATTCGATTTTTTCATTATTGTTTATTGGCTCATAACTTTTGTGGGTTAATGCTTTTACTAATAATTTAGGATTTTTAAATTTAATCTTTAATTTTTTTTGAAATAATTGAAGATTTTTTTGCATTAATTTATCTTTTTAAAGAATCTATCGAACCGGATAGAGTCTTTCCATTTCCAAAAGAATAATAAATTACCTTTTGATTTATCAGATGAAAAAAAAATAAACCTTGCTTTACCAACAAGATTATCTTTATGAACATAACCAACACTTGATAAAAATCTGCTGTCTTTTGAGCAGTCTCTATTATCGCCTAAAAAAAAATAAAAATCTTCAGGCACTTCAAACACATCTGAATTTTGATAACCAAAGTTTTTTAAGTAAACAGTTTTGTGTACTTTATTGTTTGGTAACTTTTCTTCAAATGTAAACACATCAATTTTTTTATTTCCGCAGTAAATAATATCTTTTTTTGAAATTCTTGATTTAAAAATCTCATTATTATTTAAAAATAAATTTGAGTCTAAAAATTGAATTCTATCACCTGGTAATCCAATTAGTCGTTTTATGTAATCTGTTCTATTATCTGCGGGTGTTTTGAATACAACTACATCCCCTCTTTTAGGACTACTGAAAATAATTCTATCTTCAAAAATCGGTGGGCTAAAAGGAAATGAATGTTTACTATATCCATAAGAATATTTAGTAACAAATAATCTATCCCCAACTAATAATGTCGGTTCCATTGATGAGGAAGGAATGTAAAAAGGCTGAATTATTAGTGATCTTATTATTATGGCTATGATTAGCGCATAAAATAAGGTTTTAATATTATCTATAATACTCTCTTTATTAAACATTATTTAGTCTGCAAAGTCGTAAATGCTATTGAATAATCTTTTTCATCAGAAATTGAAAGAAACAAATCATATTTTTTTACTTTGAATTTTTTGTTTACAATAACATCAATCTTTCTAGATTTTGAAAAAAAGGGTTTTCCCTTTTTATCATTTAAGATTTCTATATCTTTGAAATTTAGATTACCTCTAAAGCCACTGCCAAGAGATTTCGCTAATGATTCTTTTGCTGCAAAACGCTTTGAAAAATAATTAGTTTTATTTGAATATTTTTGGGAAAATTTAATTTCTTTAGGACTAAATGTTCTTGAGATAAAATTTTTATTTTTTATTAAAGATTTAATCCTTTTATTTTGTATAATATCAACACCAATACCTAATATTCTCATTTTAAGTCTCAACTTTTTAAAATTTTTTTAAAATTTTTTATCACTTTTGGTAGACCATAAAAAATTGACTCACCTATTAAATAATGGCCAATATTGAATTCTTTGATTTCTTTGATTTTCACTAAAAGTTTCGTAGTTTTATAATCCAGTCCGTGACCAGCATGGACTTCTATGCCTAATTTGCGGGCGAGCTTTGAGCTTTGAATAATTCTTTTTAATTCATAAGAGTGGTTTTTTTTAGCTTTAACTAAGTTTGCTAATCTTCCTGTATGAATTTCAACACAGTCGGTTTTAAGCTCTTTAGAAATTTCGATATCAGATAAAACAGGATTAATAAATAAACTTGTTCTGATATTTTTACTTTTAAATTTTGAGATAATTTTTTTGATATTTATTTTATTTTTTTTGAGATCTAATCCACCCTCTGTGGTAATTTCTTTTCTATTTTCTGGAACAATGCATATAAAGTCAGGTTTAATCTTTAACGCTTTCTTAACAATCTCGCTATTAGTAGAAATTTCCAAATTTACTAATAGTTTTTTGATGGAACATATTTTTTGTGCATCTAAATCTTTTATGTGCCTTCTATCTTCCCTCAAATGAATTGTAATGGAGTCAGCACCTGCTTTGCTCACATATTTTGCAGCATAAACAGGATCAGGATGTAATTCCCCACGTGCATTTCTTAAAGTTGCAACATGATCTATATTTACGCCTAGCCTTTTCACTTTATAAATCTACTTCCAGGTGTTGTTATTGGCACTTTTTTCAAATAATCAGGTAATTCATTTTGCTTAAAAGTTGGCACATCAATCTTAAGATGTGAGATGATCTTTTTTTTTATTTTTAAACTTTTTTTTGTAGATCTATCAATTAATGATGCAAAACCAACTAATTTTGCTTTATTTTTTGTTATTAATTTAACACATTCCATACTGGACTTACCAGTCGTGATAACATCCTCAATAATCAAAACTTTTGAGCCTTTGTTAATTGTAAATCCCCTTCTTAGTTTAAATTTTCCACTGACACGCTCACAAAAAATTGTCTCTTTTTTTAAAATTCTTCCAACTTCATAGCCAATAATTATTCCACCCATAGCTGGAGCTAAAATGAGATCTATTTTTTTAAAATTTTTTTTAATTTTGTTAGCAAATGACTTACAAATTTTATTGGATAAATGAGGAAAACTTAACAGTTTGGCGCATTGTATATATTTTGCTGAATGTAAGCCGGAGGATAAAACAAAATGACCTTCTAATAATGCATTAGTTTTTTTTAAAATATTTAAGGATTTTTTGGGTGAAAGCATTTCTTTTATCTTCGTGTCTAATTATCTTAAATTTTATACTCTTTTGTTTAAGCTCTGCAATAAAATTAGTAAAGTTTTTGAGATCTCTTATAATCAATTGAAACTTAAAATTGATGTAATTAGGGTTTTTACCGACCATCTCTAAATTCGAAATATTCAGTTTATGTTCGCCTATAAGAGAGCTTACATTGCCTAATTGTCCTGGCTTATCGGGTAATGAAATCCATAAAGTGGTATTATATTTTTTAATTCTTTCTTCCTTTTTTTCTCCTCTATCATGCCAATATCTTCTTATTGCTGCTCTTGCTTTTCCTGTTTTAGTTATTGGTATCCAATGTAAAGAAGGTGATTGTTTTTTAGAAGTAATAATGTTTACTCTATCTCCATTTCTTAAAATTGATTGCAACTCACTCTTGTTGCCATTAATTTCACAGCCTATTGCCGTATCGCCAATTTTTGTATGAACAGCGTAAGCAAAATCAATTGGGGTTGCGTTTTTTGGAAGTTTAATTACAGATCCTTTGGGTGTAAAACAGAATACATTTTCTTGGAACATTTGAAGTTTAGTATATTCATAAGAGTGTTCAGGATTTTCATTTTTTTCTATTATTTCAACCAAATCCTTTAACCAGTCGTATTCTTTCCAAGTTAATGAATTGAATTTTTCAGACGATTTATACTGCCAATGAGAAGCTATACCTCTTTCAGCAAACTCGTGCATTTCTTTTGTTCTTATTTGAATTTCTATTGGTTTTTTATTTGAACCAATTACAGATGTATGAATTGATTTATAACCATTGATTTTAGCAAATGAAATATAATCTTTAAATTTTCCTGGGATACAATTGTACTCTTTATGTAAAACACCAAGTGTTTTATAGCACTCGTCTATACTATCTAGGATAATTCTAAAGCCTATAATGTCAGTAATTTGCTCTAAAGAAACTCTTTTTTTTTGTACCTTCCTCCAAATAGAAAAAGGAGTTTTTTCACGACCAAATATATTTGAATTTATATTATTTTGAACCAATAAATCCTTTAACTCTACTGATAAAGATTTAAAAATATCTTTTTTGTTTAATTTAATTTCATCAAGTCTTTTTTGAATTAATGATCTTGCTTGATTATTCAAAATTTCAAAAGAGAGATCCTCTAACTCATCTCTAATCCTGTGCATACCCATTCTATCTGCAAGAGGTGCATAAATCTCCATAGTTTCTTGAGCTATTCTTTTTCTTTTATCTTCTTTAGTTATCGCTTTGATAGTTCTCATATTGTGTAATCTGTCAGCAATTTTTACAAGTAGAACTCTTATGTCTTTTGATGTGGCTAAAATTAATTTTCTAAAATTTTCAGCTTTTGAATTTGATGAAGCTTTATTTTCTAAAACAGATATTTTGGTAACTCCATCTACTAAGTCAGCAACTTCATTTCCAAATTCTCCTTTTATTGTCTCATAAGTAGCATACGTGTCTTCAATAGTGTCATGAAGTAATCCAGTAGTGATTGTTGCGCTATCTAATTTTAGATCTGTAAGAATATTTGCAACCTCAATTGGATGTACTGAGTAAGGATCACCAGATGCTCTTTTTTGATTACTGTGAGCTTTTACAGCAAAATCATAGGCTTTATTCAATTTTTCAGGATTTAGAAATTTATTATAAATTTTTACTTTGTTTATTAATTCTTCAGAATTTAACATTACTTATTATAACACTAAATTAAATTTGTTTAATAGATCTTATGTCTCTATTTGGTAAATAAAATATTAATTTTTTTATATGATATTTAGAAACTGGATGTATCCATGACTTATCTAATTCAAATAAGGGCAAAAGAACGAAATTTCTTTGATGTAATCTAGGATGAGGTAAAATAATCTTGTTATTAATTTGTTTCTTTTTGTAATCTAGTATATCAATATCGCATACTCTTGGAGCATTTCTGGTATGCTCTTTTCTACCAAGAGATTTTTCAATATCCTTACAGATCTTAATTAGCTTAAGTGGTGTTAGATTAGTGTCTACTCTTAATACGATGTTCAAAAATTTAGGATAGTTGATGTCAGGCCAGGACAAACTTTCGTAAAAATTAGAGCAATTGATTATATTTACTCCCTTTTGAACAATTTCAAATTTTGCTATTTCAATATTCTTTCTTCTATCACCTAAGTTTGAACCAATACCTAAATAAATCATTCAGCTCGACTTCCTAATATATCTGGCTTTAGTTCGACTCCAATCTCTATCTTTTTTAACACTTCTCTTATCAAACTGTTTTTTACCTTTTGCAACTGCGAGCTCAATTTTGGCTTTACCCTTTTTGAAATACATCTTAGTGGGGACTAAAGTAAAACCCTCTCTCTGTGTTTTTCCAATTAGTTTATTGATTTCTCTTTTATTCAATAACAATTTTCTGTCATCTAAGGGACTATGATTTGAGTAACTTGCTTGTTTGTAAGATGCTATATGTGAATTTATCAAAACTATTTCACCATTTTTTTCTACAGCATAAGAGTCTGCAATATTTACATTGCCATTTCTGATTGATTTTATCTCTGATCCTTTAAGAACAATTCCTGCTTCTAAAAGATCTTCAAAAAAATAGTTAAAGCTTGCTTTACGATTAAGGCAAATTATTTTTGAACCAACATTGGTTTTTTTACGCATTAAATTAATTTTGCAGACTTTAGGGCTTCCTCAACTATTTTTTTTGTAGCCTCTGTAACTTTTACCATAGGAAGTCTAACCTCATCATCACATAAACCTAATAGTTTTGCTGCATATTTAACAGGACTAGGATTGCTTTCTATAAACATCGAATGATGAACTGGTTGTAAAATTTTATCAATTTTTTCTGCTTCGAGTTTAGATTTTTCATCGGTTAAGATTGAAAACTTTTGAAATTCTGAACAATACTTTGGAGCAATATTGGCAGTAACACTTATTGAGCCTACCCCTCCTCTTAAATTAAATTCCAAGGCATTATCATCATTTCCAGTAAGTTGAATAAAATCTTTACCTAATTTTTTTAAAGTTTCGTTTACTCTATTTAAGTCTCCCGTTGCATCCTTGACACCAACTATATTTTTAAGCTCAAATAATCTTGCCATAGTGTCGACTGACATATCTATTACCGATCTTCCTGGAATATTATAAATAATAATTGGAATGCCACATTTATCATTTATTGCTTTATAATGTTGATAAAGTCCCTCTTGGGTTGGCTTATTATAATAAGGTGTAACTATTAATGCACCGTTAGCTCCAATTCTTTCTGCATGAGAAGTAAGAGATATAGCCTCCTCTGTAGAATTTGATCCTGTGCCTGCAATTACAGGTAATTTGCCATCACTCTCTTTAACGCACAGTTCTATAATTCTTTCGTGCTCTTCATGGCTTAATGTCGGTGATTCTCCTGTTGTTCCAGCTGGAACTAAACCATTGGTCCCATTTTTAATGTGAAAATGAATTAACTTGATATAATTAGCATCATCAAGTTTACCATTTTTAAAAGGAGTGACTAAAGCAACATTTGAACCTTTAAACATAAATACTTATAACATAGATTGTAGATTCATATACCAAAGATTATGTTAAAAAAAATACTATTTTTAATAGTTTTGTTTCCTCTTGTCTCTCTAACTAATATAGCTATATCCGATATAATTCCTCTAATTAAGCCATCTCAAACCACAGAGGAAACTAAAAAAAAATTGTTAATAGATGTGCTTAAGCCATTACCAAAACCAATTAAAAAAACTCAAAAAAAAGAAATTGAGAAAGAAGATATTGCAAAACAGGATATAAAAATCAACTTTATACTCCCTAAGAAAAAGCCTCTTATTGCAGGATCTGAAAAACCTAAAAATATTAAAATATCAAAATATTATAATAAAAAAGATTTTAACTTAGCAAATAAAGCTATTGCGGAAATGAAAAAAGCAAAATGGACAGCGGCTTTAAAAACTGCAAAAAAAGCTAAAGATAAATCGATTTATAATTTTATACAATGGAGACACCTTCTTACAAAGGGTAATCAAGCATCATATTTAGATTATAGGACTTTTATCGATAAAAATGAGGATTACCCAAGAATAGGTAGAGTAAAATATTTAGCTGAACATAAGCTTTCAACAGATAAAGTTTCTCCAAAAAAAATTATTAATTGGTATGGCTCTTCTGAGCCATTAAGTGGATTTGGAAAAATGATACTTGGAGAAAGCTATATCTTAACTGGTGAAAAAGAAAAAGGTTTGAAACTAGTTAAAGAGGGATGGATTACAGCAGAATTAACCAAGTCCGAACTAAGATTCTATAGAAAAAAATTTAAGAAATATCTTAATGCGAATGATTATATAAAGAGAGCTGATTATCTAGCATGGAATAATAAGTATTGGGATTTGAAACGATTATTAAGATATTTACCTAAAGAATATGAACTTTTATATAATGCAAGACAATTATTGATGAGCAGATCATATGGTGTCGATAATGCCATATCAAAAGTGCCAGCTAAATTTAAAAATGATGCTGGTCTAAATTACGATAGATTAAAATGGAGAAGAAAAAGAGGACGAGTTGATAGTTCTGTTGAAATTTTATTAAAAATTAAAAATACAAAAGATTACTTAGTTAGACCAGACAAGTGGTGGATTGAAAGAGAAATTATATCAAGATCTTTGATTTATAAAAAAAAGTACGAGTTAGCATATAAAATTAGTAGTAATCATTCATTATCTGAGGGTCCCGAGTTTGCAGCAGCTGAATGGATGAGTGGATGGATTGCCTTAAGCTTTTTAAATGATCCTTTGTTAGCAAAAGATCACTTTGAAAATTTTTACAATAATGTCGGTTATCCTATTAGCGTTGCAAGAGGGGCGTATTGGCTCGGAAAAACCTATAAGGTCTTAGGCTATAAAGAATTATCAAATAAATGGTTTACAGAAGCCTCTAATTATCTAACTACTTATTATGGTCAGTTAGCTTTCATGGAAATAAACCCAAATGGAAAATTTGAACTTTCTAAAGATTTTGAGGTAAATAAGAAATATCGTGATTATTTTTTTAAGAAAGAAATCGTTAAATTAATTTATTTATTAGATGAGTTAGACGAGGATAAATATACAAAACATATGCTCAGGCATCTTGCTAATGATAATATTGACAGTGGAAGTGAAATTTTAGCGGCTGAACTGGCTACAAATATTGATCGTTTTGATTTTGCCATACAAATTTCTAAAATAGCCTCTTATGAAAAAAGATTTCATAATAAATTTAATTATCCAATAATAAGTACTCCAAAATATATTAATGGAAGAAAAATTCCAGAAGCTGCTTTTATTTTGTCTATCATAAGACAAGAAAGTGAGTTTGATTTAAAAGCAAACAGTCATGCGGGAGCCAAAGGTTTAATGCAATTAATGCCTTACACAGCGAAATTAGTTGCGAAACAAGCAAAACTTCCATATTCTAAATCGAGACTGACAACTGACCCAGAATATAATATCAATTTGGGTTCTCATTATATTGCTGGATTAATTTTAGAATATGATGGGGCCTATCCATACGCAATTGCAGCTTACAATGCTGGACCGAAAAGGGTTAGATATTGGAAAAGAATTAATAAAAATCCTCAAAAAGGACAAACCAATTATATCGATTGGATTGAATTAATAAAATTTAAAGAAACTAGAAATTACGTACAACGGGTTTTGGAAAATTATAATGTATACAGGTACATATTAGAACAAAAACCAGTTACTATGAAAAATTTTTTTAAGGATAATCCTTTGTTTTAAAAACTGGCGGAAGAGGAGGGATTCGAACCCTCGGTACAAGTTTCCTCGCACGGTCATTTAGCAAACGACTGGTTTAAACCACTCACCCACTCTTCCGAAGTTGTAAGTTTACTATATAATAATCTTTTATAACAATATTAATTTAATTCTTTATTTAATTTTTCAATAAAACTTTTAATTAAAGCTCTATCCTCTA
Organism: uncultured Pelagibacteraceae bacterium; assembly: GCA_902540235.1. Lineage (GTDB taxonomy): Bacteria > Pseudomonadota > Alphaproteobacteria > Pelagibacterales > Pelagibacteraceae > Pelagibacter. The sequence continues at coordinate 61,164 of CACBLI010000005.1, read as the reverse complement.
TATCTAATAAATTCTCATTGTCTAACGAATTCTTTAATTCTTTTCTAATAAAATCTCTAAATTGTTCACGTCCTTGATCAGTAATAAAATATCTCAATTGATTTTCATATTCATCAATTGTTTTTCCTATTGTGAAATTATAAGTTAAATAAATACCAAGAAAAACCACGATACATTTGTAAATAAATAGTCTCATTTATTTTTATAGATACTGTTTATACTAACACCATTGGCCTTAATTTCATTTACTAATTCGTAATTCTTTAATAAGTATTTTTCGATATTAGTCGGATGAATTTTATCAAAAAGATCTTTATGATCAAAATAATATTTTTGATAGTAATGGTTGGTTACTAAATAATCTGCTTCCTCAATGTTTTTTGTAAATAAAATTCTTTTTTTATCCTCATCGTTCAATAAATTTAAACTTAAGTGATATGGATTAACACTATATACATAAATTTTAACTGTATTTTTATCATTAATTTTTATTATCTTTTTAAGTAAATCTAAATTAGAAACACCATAATAATCTAGCTCAAAATTTCTTAAATTTTTTTCCTTAACTGTAAAATTAAAATAAGTATATTGATAAGGATGATTCTTAATTATCCAAAATAAATTTAAAAATATCAATAAAACTAATAAAGCATTAAAAGATTTTTTAAAATTAATTTTTTCTAATAAAATTTTAATTCCAAATACACTTACAAAAACAATCGATGGATAAATATAATATATTTGTCTCCATCCTCCATAAACAGTTGAGTTTAATTCGACAATTAGAATTATAGTTAAAAAAATAATTATCAATGAATACAGAAGAAAAAGTTCAAGATTATTATTCCAAATATTTTCTTTATCGCTATTTAAATTAAATAAATTTAAAATAATTTTTTTTGTGATAGCAAGAAAACCTACTAAAAATAAAATTACCACAAAAAAAGGTGTAGTACTGATAATATTTATTGGAATGTAATACCAAGGCATAAATTTAGCTATGTGATATTCACCATTAAAAAAAACTTCTCCTATCCATCTAAAATTACTCATTGTTGTCAAAGAATTAATAAAATTAAATGGATCATTCCAAAGATATGGCCAAAAAAGATAAGTAAAAGACAAAGTTAAAAAAAGGAAAGATATAATTAATAATGTATTTTTAATTTTATATTTTTCTAAATTTGTCAAAATAAAGAATATTACAAACAATAATGGAATTATCATTCCCATAGGTCGTATTGAAATAGCGATTGCAGTTGTAATTGACAATAAAAAAATATTTTTTAAGTTTTGTCTAATAAAGTAATTTACAAAATAAAAATTTGAAATACAAAAAAATACCAAAAATATTATATCTTTACTATTGTAAAATGATTGAGCAAAAATTCTTGGGTGAAAAACAAAAATTATAGTTCCTAATAAAGAAATATTTTTTGAAAAAAATTTTCTTAAAGTTAAATAAAAATAAATACTTGCAATTAAAAAAAATAACGAAACCAAAAAGTGCCTTGATAAATAAATATGCTTTGAAGTTGATAGAGAAAATATTTTTTCAATAAAAATAAGTAATAGTTCAAAAATTACACCATAATCTTTATCAATATAATCTTCAAAATTAGGTAGACCAGAATATTTGTTAAGAAAATCTAAATTTAATATCTCTAATATATAGTTGTAAGCAATTAAACCATTATTTCTGGAAATTTCTTCATCACTTGAAAAACCATAGTCTGTAAAAATAGATAATTGAATTAAAAACAGTGAAATAAAAAAAAAATAATGAAAATTACTTGTTAATGTGACAAATTTATTGTGTTTAATTAATTTTTCAAATGAAATCTGTTTTTTGAACATATTTTATAACTTTAACAAATTACTTATTAGTTGATAAATTAAATTTAATGTTCTAATTCTAATAAATTATGAAAAATCAATATTCTATTTTTTCCCTTATTAAAAATGCTTTTTCATATCATGAAAATTGGGCAAAAGCCTGGGGTGATCCAGAGCCTAAAAAAGAATATGATATATTGATCATTGGTGGTGGTGGACATGGTCTTGCTACAGCATATTATTTGGCAAAAAAGCACAATATTAAAAATATTGCCGTCCTAGAAAAAGGATGGATTGGTGGAGGAAATACAGGAAGAAATACTACAATTATAAGATCAAACTATCTTTGGGACGCAAGCGCTGGTCTATATGATCATGCTTTAAAAATTTGGGAAGGTTTATCACAAGAACTAAATTATAACGTTATGTTCAGTCAACGCGGGGTGATGAATTTAGCTCATAATCTTCAAGATGTAAGAGACTTAAAAAGAAGAACTCATGCTAACAGATTGAATGGTATAGATGCAGTTTATTTAAATACTGAAGAGGTAAAAAAGTTTTGTCCAATCATAAACACTTCTCCTGATATACGTTATCCAGTTTTAGGAGGTACCTTACAGAAGAGAGCTGGAACAGCTAGACATGATGCAGTTGCATGGGGATACGCAAGAGGTGCGGACGAAATGGGTGTAGATATAATTCAGAATTGTGAAGTTAAAGGAATCAAAAGAAATGGAGATACAGTCGAAGGAGTAGATACTACTAAAGGATTTATAAAAACAAAAAAGATAGGTGTAGTTGCAGCTGGACATTCAAGTGTGATAGCTAATATGGCTGGTTTAAGATTGCCTTTAGAAAGTAAACCATTGCAAGCGCTGGTATCTGAACCTGTGAAACCTATTATTGATACTGTTGTAATGTCTAATGCAGTCCACGCTTACGTTAGTCAATCTGATAAAGGTGAATTAGTTATTGGCGCTGGTACAGATGATTACGTATCTTATTCTCAAAAAGGAAGTCACGACATAGTAGAAGGAACCTTAAATGCAATATTAGAATTATACCCAATATTTAGCAGAATGAGAATGCTGAGACAATGGGGAGGAATTGTAGATATTTGCCCTGATGCAAGTCCAATAATTAGTAAAACATCTGTTAAAGGTTTATATTTTAATTGTGGTTGGGGAACTGGTGGTTTTAAAGCAACACCTGGTTCTGGAGATTTATTTGCACACACAATAGCCAATGATGAACCACATAAACTTAATGCTGCTTTTAACTTAAATAGATTTGTAAGTGGTGATCTGGTTGATGAACATGGTGCTGCAGCAGTAGCACACTAATGTTTCTAATTAATTGTCCTTTTTGTGGAGATAGAGAGCAGAGTGAATTTAAAGCTGGTGGTGAGGCACATATAGTAAGACCTAAACAACCAACAGAATTAAGTGATGATGAGTGGGCAGAGTATTTATTTATGAGAAAAAATATTAAAGGTGTTCAATTTGAAAGATGGAATCATGTTCATGGATGTAGAAAATGGTTTAATGTAGTGAGAGACACTTCTAATGATCAAATAAAAGCTGTGTATAAGATGGGAGAAAAACCACCAACTTAAAAAAAATATGAAAAAAAACTTTAGAGTAAAAAGAAGCAAGCATATTGATGAAACTTACAAAATTTCTTTTAAATTTAATGGGAAATTGTATTACGGTTTTAAAGGTGATACCTTAGCTTCAGCACTTCTAGCAAATGATATTCATCTTGTGGGAAGAAGTTTTAAATATCATAGGCCTCGTGGAATTATGACTGCTGGCTCAGAAGAGCCAAATGCTATTGTGCAACTTCACAATAATTCTCCTTGGACTGAACCAAATGTTAGAGCTACAGAAGTTGAAATATACGAAGGATTAGAGGCGTCTAGTCAAAATTGCTGGCCGAGTGTAAATTTTGATATTGGAGGAATAAATAATTTTTTATCCCCTCTTCTACCAGCTGGATTTTATTACAAAACATTTATGTGGCCAGCTAGTTTTTGGGAAAAATACGAGTACTTTATACGTAAGTCTGCTGGACTGGGAAAATCACCAACTAAACCTGATCCAGATATTTATGAACACAGATATATACATTGTGATGTTTTGGTTATTGGTGCAGGTATTTCAGGAATAATATCAGCTAAAACAGCTGCTAAAAATGGATTTAAAACACTTCTTGTTGATGAAAAACCTTATCTTGGTGGATCTACCATATATCAAAACTCAGAATATTTTAAAATTAATAATCAAAATTCAGGGTCATGGTTAGAAAAAGAAATTAACGAAATAAAAAAAATTGAAAATTTAGAAATTAAAACTAGAACAAGTGTTGCAGCTTATCATGGCTACAATTATTTATTAGCAAAAGAGAACCTTACTGATCATTTGCCGATTGAAAGAAGAAAAAATAAAACAAGACATAAACTACTTAAAATAAGAGCAAAAAAAGTTGTTACAGCCACTGGATCTATTGAAAGACCGCTTATTTTTGACAACAACGATCGTCCAGGAATTTTACTTTCCTCTGCTATTAAAAAATATGCTGATTTATTTGGTGTTGCTTGTGGTAAAAAAAATATTTTTTTCACAAATAATGACAGCGCTTATGAAACTACTATTAGTTTAATTCAAAAAGGAATAAATGTTGAGGCTATTGTTGACAATAGAGAAGAAGTTGATTCAAAATTAATTTATGAAGTAGAAAAAAATAATATTAAAATTTTTAAAGGTCATACAATTGTAAATACCTATGGATATAAAAGAATTAATAAGATTTCTATTATGCAACTTTCAAAAGATGGGCATAATGTTATAGGCTCAAAAATTGATTTATCATGTGATTGTCTTGGTATTTCAGGTGGATGGACACCAGCCGTTCATTTATTTACTCAATCAGGAGGAAAGCTTAAATTTAGAGATGAAGACCAAGTTTTTATCCCTAATATTTACCCTTCAGATCAAATAAGCGTAGGTGCATGTAATGGCGATTTAACTCTAGACTCTATTTTGGTGAATGTTCCTAAATCTTTAAAAGATTTTCTCAATATTAAAAATAATGTGTATGAAAATTTCGATGTTTTATCCTCACACAATAACTCTAAAAGAAATATATGGCTTCTTCCTTCTGATAAAGTTTTGGGAAAAACAAATTCATTCGTCGATTATCAAAATGATGCTACTGCCAAAGATATTAAATTAGCCTTAAGAGAGGGTTTTAAATCAATTGAACATGTAAAAAGATATACGACGACTGGGATGGGAACAGATCAAGGTAAATTAGGTAATATGCATGCTTTGGGTATAATTTCTGAAACCTCAGAGGCTAAAATGGGTGAACTTGGAACAACAACTTTTAGACCTCCATATACTCCACTTACTTTTGGAACAATTGTGGGAAGAAATGTTGGTGAATATTTTGATGCTTATAGAAAAACACCAATTCACGAATGGCATGTAAAAAACAGAGCAAAATTTGAGAATGTGGGTCAATGGAAAAGAGCTTGGTATTATCCTAAAAATAATGAGAATATGTTTCAAGCGGTTCAAAGAGAAAGTAAGGCTGCTAGAGAAAGTGCTGGAATATTAGATGCATCAACCCTTGGTAAAATTGATATTCAAGGTGCTGATGCATCAGAATTTCTCAACCGTATTTATACGAATGCCTGGTCAAAACTCCAAATTGGCAAATGTAGATATGGTTTAATGCTTAACGAAGATGGTATGGTTTATGATGATGGTGTCACTACACGTTTAGGTGAAAATCACTATTTAATGACAACTACCACCGGAGGAGCTGCAAATGTTTTAGGAAAGTTAGAAGATTACTTACAAACAGAATGGCCTGAGCTCGATGTATATTTAACTTCAGTAACAGATCACTTAGCAACCATAAGTGTTTGCGGGCCTAATAGTAAAAAAATTATTTCTGAGATATTTCCTAGTCTCGATCTCTCAGATAAAAATTTTCCGCACATGTCGTTTAAAAAAACGAAGATAGGAAAAATACATTGTAGAATAATGCGAATAAGTTTTACTGGTGAACAAAGCTATGAAATCAATGTTCAAGCTAATTTTGGAAAATCTGTTTGGGAAAAATGTATGGAGGTTGGAAAAAATTATAATATTACACCTTACGGTACTGAAACTATGCATTTGCTGAGAGCAGAAAAAGGTTTCATAATTGTTGGTCAAGATACAGATGCAACAATGACTCCTATTGATTTACAAATGGATTGGATAGTAAGTAAAAAGAAATATGATTTTATTGGTAAAAGGTCATTGTACAGATCTGATACAATTAGGGAGGATAGAAAACAATTAGTTGGTTTATTAACCGATAACCCAAACGAAATTTTAGAAGAAGGTTCACAGATAGTGTCTGATATAAATAAATCACCAATTGAAATGTTAGGTCATGTTACTTCAAGCTATTTTAGTCCTAACCTAAAAAAATCCATAGCTCTTGGTGTTGTGAAAGGCGGTAAAAATATGCTTGGACAAAAATTAATTATTCCAATGGAAAACAAAAAAATTAATGTAACAGTCACAGATCCTGTTTTTTTAGATAAGGAGAATAAAAGATTAAATGCTTAATTATAATAGAGCTTTGTCTGATGAAAAATCATATCAAGATCTTCAAATAAAAGAGGTACAACCCACAATCAAGTTAATCATAAGAGGGAAAAAAAGAGAATTTTTTTCAACTATTGGAAAATCTTTAAATATGCTTTTACCTACAAAACCTAACACTTCCACACAAGGTGAAGATCTAACGGCTTTATGGTTAAGTCCCGATGAATGGATGGTTTACTCTAATATAACTGTCAGAAATGATACTAACGAGTATGAAATTGAAAAATTACTTTATAAAAATATCTCCAAGCTTAATCTTGGAGCTATAACCGATGTTTCAGACCAATTTATATTAATAAATTTAAAAGGTGATAAAGTATATAATTTGTTTGAAAGTGGCTGCCCATTCAATTTTAACGAATTTAGAAAAAAAAGAGGATCAGTTACACAGACAATTCTAGCTAAAATTGACGTAATTATTCATAATCAAAATGAGAGTGACGTTAATCTATTTGTTAGACGCTCATTTGCACAGCATTTATTTTCTTGGATAAATGACAGTGCGTCAAGATTATAGACACAATTTTTTTCTAAATCAGCTATTAGTAATTATGAAAAAAATATTTGCCTTATTATTATTCGTTCTTTTACCATTTTCTCTTAATGCAGAGTCAAATTTAGACAAAATCAAATCTTCTGGAGTATTAAAAGTTGGAACTACTGGAGATTGGGATCCTATGACAGTCAAAGATCCAGCAACAAATAAATACAAAGGTTTTGATATTGATGTAATGAACGAATTAGCTAAAGATATGGGTGTAAAAATTGAATTTGTTCCAGCAGAATGGAAAACCATTGTCTCAGGTATAACTTCATCAAGATACGATATTTCAACGAGTGTAACTAAGACTCCTAAGAGAGCTGAGGTAGCAGGGTTTACAGATACTTATTACAAATATGGAACAGTTCCACTTGTACTTAAAAAAAATTTGAAAAAGTTTCCCACTTGGAGTTCTCTTAATAACAAAGGTGTAACGATAGCAACAACGCTTGGCACATCTCAAGAAGAAAAAGCAAAAGAATTCTTTCCTAAATCTAAATTAAACTCTGTTGAGGCTCCTGCAAGAGATTTTCAAGAAGTTTTAGCAGGTAGAGCTGATGGAAATATTACAAGCTCTACTGAAGCAAATAAGTTAGTAATAAAATATCCACAATTAGCAATAGTGCCAGATGGAGAAAAAAATCCAGCCTTTTTAGCAATGATGGTTCCTAAAGGCGATGATAAATGGAATAGCTATGTAAATGAATGGATTAAAAAGAAAAAATCCTCGGGCTTCTTTACTCGTTTGCTAGCCAAATATAATCTAAAAAGCTTATAATCAATTAGTAATTAGTTTTTATTTCTTTATAATTTTAAAAGTGAGAAATTTATTTTTTTTACTTTTAATTTTACTTCTAAGCTCATGTAGTAGAAATGAGTTAAATTGGTTAATTTTATCTCCTAATAACATTGAGGGTCTTACAAATCTAAAATTTTTATTAAGTGGATTAACTACAACAATTTTTATCTCATCAATTTCAATAATCATTTCTATTTTTTTAGGACTTTTAGTGGCAATTCCTTCATTAGCAAAAAACAAATTTCTTACATATTTGAACATTGGTTATGTTGAGATAGTAAGAGCTATTCCATTATTAGTTTTAATTTTATGGATTTATTATGGTTTACCTATAATGACTGGAATTAGTTTTAGCCCTTTCGTTTCAGGAATTATAGCTTTATCAATTAGTGAAAGTGCTTTTCAAGCAGAAATTTTTAGAGCAGGTATTAATTCAATTAAAAAATCACAATGGGAGGCTGGAAGTTCTTTAGGTTTGAGTTTTTTTAGAAAATTGAAATTAGTAATACTTCCTCAAGCTATCAAAAATATTTTACCTGCTATTGGAAATCAATTTGTATATGTTCTCAAAATGTCGTCATTAGTATCTATCATTGGAATAGGAGATTTAACAAGAAAAGCTAACGAACTTGTTGTAACGACTTATCGACCACTAGAAATATACACTTTTTTAATCTTAGAATATTTAATCTTAATTTTGATTGTTTCATATTTAGTCAGAAAATTAGAAAAAAAATTACAAAAAGATTAATTTTTTTTTCTATACACCCAAGGCATTTCGAAAGTTCCAGCCCATAATCCAATTTTTTCTTTTTTTGCGTTATTTTCGTGTGAAATAAATTTTGGAGAATATTTTCTATAAGCAACAGCTTGGCCATTTTCAACCATAAAAGCATTTAAATTTTTTTTTCCTTTAAAACACTCAGCTATGTGTCTTTTATATCGATCTATACCTATAGATTTACAGTTAATAATTTTATTATCGATTTTTTTTTTTAAAAAATTAGTTGATATTTCACCACAAGGATAATCTTTTTTAAATGAGATTGATGATATTGACAAAAATGTTTTTTTACAAAATTGTTTTTGTTCTGGTGCATCTATTCCAAAAAGTCTTATTTTTTTAGAATCTATTTTGATTGTATCTCCATCTATGACTTTAGCTATACCTATTATACTCTCAATCTCTTGAGATTTTAAATGAATACAGAATATAAAAAAAATTATAAATAAAATACTAAGTTGATAAAAAATTTTTATTTTGTTTAAAAACATTATTCAAGAAATACCCAATAAATAACAAGACTGCAATTCCCATGATCCAGTTTGTAACTAAAATAGTATAAAATATATCGTTGTAGTCTCCCCCTTTTATGTTGATTACATACCATAAACATAGAAACGGAAGAGCTGTTAATCTTAATATACTTAAATACAAACTATAAAGAGGTTTTTTGACTGCTTGAAAAACTGCAGTTGTAATAAAAAATACAGGATAAATGGGTCCTATTAAGGCTGCAACTTTTAAGTAAATAGCACCATGCTTAATTGCCTCTAAATTATCTGTGAATAATGAAACTAAAAATTCTGCACCAAAAAAAATTATTATTCCTGCAAAAATCATAAAAGAAGACCCAAATAGCAGTGCTTTTTTATACAACTCTCTTAAACGATCATAATTTTTTGCTCCAAAGTTTTGTCCACCTATAGACAAAACTGCAGTATTTAATCCTATTACTGGCAAAAGAAAAACTTGCTCAATTCTTAAAGCAGCGCCATAGCCAGCTGTTGCTAAATCACCAAACTGTCCAATGAAGTAAAGAATATTAAATATTCCAACACCAATCAACAACATACTGAACATTACTGGGATAGTTTGATAAACAAGTTCTGCTAAAAGATTAAATTTTGGAAAAAAACATTCTAGTTTTAAATATTTCTTTAACTCACAACAATAAACTTTATAAGCCAAATATAGGAGACCAATAAATTGCGCTACTACAGTCGCTATAGCAATTCCAGAAATACCAAATGCTGGAATAAAACCATAGCCAAAAATAAATAACGGGTTGAGGAAAACATTTAAAAAGAAACTAAAAATTAAAACATTCCTATAACTTTTTGTGTCTCCCTGTGCATTTAAAGTTCCATTCAAAGAAATTTGTATCAAAACAATTATTGTTCCATAAAAAATTATATCTAAATATTTTCTTGTTAAAGTAATTCCCTCTTGATCTGATCCCATTAAAGAAAGCAAAAAATCTGAAACATTTAATCCAAAAAAAGTTACTAAAACAGATAAAAAAATTGCAAATATTAATGATTGAGCAATAAACAATGATGCTTTCTTTGTGTTTTTTGAACCTATGTTATTACCAATTAAGGTATTAGTACCTGCAGTTAATCCCACACCTATAGCAATAATAGTAAAGTAAATTGGAAAAGATTTTGCAATTGCTGCTATCGCTTCAGCAGATATTTTGCCAGCAAACCAAGTATCTACTAAATTATAAAAGGTTTGAAATAATGAACCAACACTTGCAGGAACAGTTACTTTCCTTAACAAAAACCATATCGGATCTTTAGTTAATTTGAGAGATTGTGACAAATAAATCCTTAGTTAAACTCTTTTTGAAAATTATATTTTTTTCCAGATAGCTTTGCCTTGTATATCTGACTTTGTCTCATTCTAAAACGAGATTTTTGATTTTTTGAGAGTTTATCAAAACAATTAGGGCAAGTTACACCCTCCTCATATCTTTTTGATTTTTTATCTTTAATTGAAATTGGCTGTCTACATCCACCACAAATTGAATAGGTTCCTTGTACCAATCCATGTTTTAAACTTACTCTGTTGTCAAATACAAAGCATTCTCCTTGCCATAGGCTATTTTTTTGTTTGATTTTTTTTAAATAATTCAAAATTCCGCCTTTTAATTGATAAATATTTTTAAAACCTTTTTTTTCTAAAAATATAGAGGCCTTTTCACACCTAATTCCACCAGTACAAAACATTGCTATTGGTTGGTCTTTTTTTAACTTTTTAAGGTATTTTGGGAAATTTCTAAAATTACCTATATTTGGATTTACCGATTTTTTGAAAGATCCAACTTTATATTCAAAAGGTTTTCTTGCATCTAATAATAAGATTTTCTTTTTTTTTATTAATTTATTCCATTTTATTGGTTCAATATAAGTATTCTTTTTTTTCATCCTATTGGATATTTTAAGATCCATAGGAACAACTTCTTTTTTAATTTTTACTTTTGGTTTGTGAAAAGGTTTAAAGATACTTTTTGAATCATTAAAATTATCAAATTTTTTAATACTCAAGATTTTTTTTAATCTAATAATTGTGGTTCTAATATCTTTATTAATTCCACATATAGATCCATTTAATCCCTCTTTGGATATAATAATTGATCCATTTATGTTTTTATTAGTCAAGAGATTAATCAATATTTTTTGATTTTTTTTTAAATCATTTATTTTTTGAAATTTATAAAAGCCAAATACAGTGAACATTAAATCTTCCTACAAACAGTCATTCCATCACCAAAAGGTATCATGACTTTTTCAATTCTCTTATCCTTAGAGATAAAATCATTCAAATCTCTAATACTTTTTGTAATTTTGTCATTTATATCTTTGTTAACTACTTCTCCATGCCATAATACATTATCGATTATCACTAAACCCTCTTTATTCAATAAATCTAAAGAAATTTCATAATATTTTTTATAATTCATTTTATCTGCATCAATAAAAACTAAGTCAAATTTTTCATTTCTGATACTCATTAAAGTTTCTAATGCTGGTTTAATCATTGTTTTAATCTTATGATCTTGATTAGCCTTTTTAAAAAAGCTTTGTGCAACTTTGGTTGTTTCCGCATTTTTATCTAATGCAATTATACTGCCCTCATCTGGTAATGCTAATGCCATGGATAATGTACTTAAACCTGTAAAAGTTCCTATCTCTAGGACTTTTTTAATTTTAGAAACCTTAATAATCAGATGTAGAAATTGACATTGAGAAATAGATATTTGCATTCTTTTTGAATCACCAAGTGATAGGTTGTAATCTATTATTTCTTTTTGAATTGGATGTAATTTTAAACCATTCTTTAAAATATAATCTTGTAAATGTTTTGTAATATTAAGGTCTGAACCCATAACCTTATAATTTTTTCTTTAGGATCTCATTGATTAATTGAGGGTTAGCTTTTCCACCTGATGCCTTCATTGCTTGACCAACAAAAAAACCAAATAATTTTTCTTTACCTTGTTTATATTCAATGGCTTTTTCTCTATTGTCATTAATTATTTTGTCAATTAATGCCTCTAAAGCTTTTGGATCGCTTTGTTGTTTTAATCCTTTTTCTTCTACTATGTTTTGAGGATCTTTATCACCATCGATCATCAATTCAAAAACAGTTTTTGCTATCTTTCCTGAGATAGTTCCATTCTTAATAAGATTTATCAAAATAGCGAAATTCTTAGCGCTCACTGGACTTTGAGAAATTTCTAAAGCTTTGCTATTTAAAACAGCAAATAATTCTCCTGTAATCCAATTGACTGCTAACTTAATATCTTTGTTCTTACCCATTTTAGCTACAACTTCTTCAAAGTATTTCGCAGTATCAATATCAGACACTAAAATATTAGCCTCATAAGGAGACAATTTAAACTCTTCAATAAATCTTTTCTTTTTGTCATCTGGAAGTTCTGGAATATCATTTTTAAGTTTTTCAATAAATTCTTCCGAAACTTCCAAAGGCAATAAATCTGGGTCAGGAAAATATCTATAATCATGAGCGTCTTCTTTTGATCTCATTGACCTTGTCTCATTTTTCTTGGTATCAAAAAGCCTTGTTTCTTGATCAATAGTTTTGCCTTCTTCTATTAAATCAACTTGCCTATTAGCCTCATATTCTATTGCCATTTGCATAAATTTAATTGAATTAACATTTTTAATTTCGCATCGAGTACCAAATTCTTTTGAGCCCTTTGGTCTTACAGAAACATTCACATCAGCTCTTAAAGAGCCCTCTTGCATATTACCATCACAAGTTCCTAAATATCTCATTATAGATCGTAATTTTTTAATGTAAGCATTAACCTCATCTGGGGATCTTAGATCAGGCTTGCTGACTATTTCCATTAAAGCTACCCCTGATCTGTTTAAATCAACAAAAGTATTTTGTTGGTCAAGATCATGTATGCTCTTTCCAGCATCTTGTTCAAGGTGTAATCTTTCTATACCAACTTCTTTTTGACCATTAGGCATATCCAAAATAACCTTACCCTCGCCTACTATTGGATCTTTAAATTGTGATATTTGATATCCTTGAGGTAAATCAGCATAAAAATAATTTTTTCTATCAAATACTGAACGTTTATTAATTTTTGCGTTAAGGCCAATACCAGTTTTAATTGCCTGTTTAACACAAAATTCATTTATTACTGGTAACATTCCTGGAAATGCAGCATCAACTAAACTAACCTGCGTATTAGGTTCCGCTCCAAATTTAGTTGCTGAAGTAGAAAATAATTTAGACTCAGATAAAACTTGAGCATGAACTTCTAAACCAATTACTACCTCGTACTGATTATCTTTTCGATTGATCAAATATTCTGAATCTTTTTTACTCATTTTATCCACCAATCAGTAATTTTGTTTTTAAAATTGATCTTTTCTTCCATAGCATAAGCTATATTCAATATATTTTGTTCATCAAAAGCTTTTCCAATAATTTGTAAACCTAAAGGATAACCTTTAGAGTCATGTCCTGCAGGTATTGAGATACCTGGAAGTCCAGCTAAGTTAACAGGTACTGTAAATATATCATTTAGATACATTGACACTGGATCATTTGTTTTTTCACCTATCTTAAATGCTGAGCTAGGTGTTGATGGAGTTAAAATTGCATCGACTTTTTTATAAGCCTCATCAAAATCATTTTTGATAAGTTTCCTTACTTTTTGAGCTTTAAGATAATAAGCATCGTAGTACCCAGAAGATAAAACATAAGTTCCAATCATGATTCTTCTTTGAACTTCAGCTCCAAAGCCTTCTGATCTAGTCTTTTCGTACATATCAATTAAATTTTCACCTTTAGCTCTAAATCCATACTTAACACCATCATATCTTGCTAAGTTTGATGACGCTTCAGCAGGAGCTACTATATAATATGTCGGCAATGCATAACTTGTGTTTGGCAGAGAAATATCAATGGTTTCAGCACCACAATCTTTTACGTACTGAATACCTTTTTGCCAAAGATCTTCAATTTCTTTCGGCATACCATCGACTCTATACTCTTTTGGTATTCCAATTTTTTTTCCTTTAATATTATTTGTTAATTCTTTACTGTAATGGTTTCTCTTAAAATCTATTGAAGTAGAGTCTTTTGAGTCATAAGAGCTAATTACTTCGTGTAGTAAAGCACAATCTTTTACATTTTGAGCCATTGGTCCTGCTTGATCCAATGATGAAGCAAAAGCAACTATTCCATATCTTGAGCAGCTACCGTATGTAGGTTTTAATCCTACAATCCCAGTGAAAGAGGCTGGTTGTCTAATTGATCCACCAGTATCAGTACCAATTGTAACAGGAGTTAATTGTCCAGCCACTGCCGAAGCTGAGCCGCCAGATGATCCACCCGGAACCAGATTTTTATCAATAGGGCTTTGTACATTGCCAAAAAAACTTGTTTCATTTGATGAACCCATTGCAAACTCATCACAGTTTAACTTACCCAAAAGTATTGCGCCTTCATTCCAAATATTTTCAGTAACTGTTGACTCGTAAGTTGGTACAAAGTTATTTAAAATTTTACTACCAGCAGTTGTTTTAATATCTTTTGTACAAAATAAATCCTTAACTGCCATTGGAATACCAGGCAGTTTCAAATTTAAATTTGGTTTTTGATCGAATTTTTTTGCTTTATCTAAAGCCGATGTAAAGTCATTTGTAATATAAGCGTTCAATTCTTCAGATTTTTCAGATCTATCGATAAATGCCTTGGTCACATCTGTTGAAGAAAGTTTTTTATTTTTAATATTTTCAACCAGTTCTGTAAGAGATTGTTTTGTAATATCTGACATTATTCAATCACCTTAGGCACTACAAAATAATCCTCGTTATCCTGAGGAGAATTTTTAATAATTTGTTCTCTGATATTTTTACTTTTTACTTCATCAGATCTTAATTTTAAGGTTGTTTCAGCGATAGAAGTTAATGGTTCTACATTGTCAGTTTTTAATTCGTTAAGTTTTTCAATAAATTCAAAAATAGAATTTAAATCACCAGCCAATTTTTCAGCTCTTTGCTCGTCAACTGAAATTCTTGCCAATTTAGATATATGTTTTATTGTTTTAAGATCTATACTCATATGCTATTTAAATATGAGGCAAAGTATCACTTAAGTTTAAAATATACAATATGATCACTTTAGAGGAATTTAAAAAAAAACACTCAGATAAGTGTAGATTGATAGGTTTAGACCTTGGATCTAAAAGAATTGGTGTGTCAATCTGTGATGACAAACAACTAATAGCCACTCCATTAAAAACAATAAATAGAAATTCGTTAGAAGACCTTATTGATGAACTAAAATTAATTATCAATGAAAATAATATAAAAGGAATCATTGTTGGAAATCCTTTGAATATGGATGGATCCTCAGGTAGGTCAGCTCAATCAGTAAAAGATACAACTGAAAATATTGAAAAAAACTTAGATATTCCAATTTGTCTCTGGGATGAGAGACTCTCAACTGTTGGTGCTTTTAATCTGTCTGGCCAATTAGATATTAATGTGAGTAAAAGAGAAAAAAAAATAGATGAAAATGCTGCTGCTTTTATATTACAAGGAGCTTTAGATTTTTTGAATAATTAATACTTGCTATTATATGAGTTTATAGTTATAGAGTTGGCTTTAATGGCAATTAAAACAAATCAGGCTATTAAAATTTCTCAAAAACACCTTTTAGGAATTCAAGATTTGTCAATTAATGATGTTAACTTAATACTTGATGAAGCAAATTCATTTATAAAAGTAAATCAAAGTAAAAATAAGAAAGTTGATGTTTTAAGAGGTAAAACTCAAATTAATTTATTTTTTGAACCTTCCACTAGAACTCAAAGCTCGTTTGAATTAGCTGGTAAAAGACTTGGGGCTGATGTTATGTCAATGAATATAAACAACTCAGCAATTAAAAAAGGTGAAACATTAATAGATACAGCAATGACACTAAATGCAATGCATCCTGATATTATTGTAATTAGACATCAAGATTCTGGGGCATGTAATCTACTTTCACAAAAAGTAAACTGTGCGGTTCTAAATGCTGGTGATGGAAGAAGAGAACACCCTACTCAGGCTTTATTAGATGCTTTAACAATTATTACTCGTAAAAAAAAAATTCAAGGATTAAAAATTGCGATCTGTGGAGACATTCTTCATTCAAGAGTTGCCAGATCAAATATTTACTTACTTAGTATGTTGGGAGCAGAAGTGAATATTATTGCTCCAACAAATCTTATGCCAAAAGAAATTGAAAAATTTGGTGTTAATACTTTTACAGATATGAAAAAAGGATTGAAAGATTGTGATATTGTTATGATGTTGAGATTACAAAATGAACGAATGACGAGTTCATATCTTTCATCCAACAGAGAATATTATGAATATTATGGATTAACCCCTGATAAATTAGAACATGCCAAATCTGATGCTTTAATTATGCACCCTGGTCCAATGAACAGAGGTATAGAAATAGATACAATGTTAGCAGATGATATCAACAAAAGTGTCATTAAAGAGCAAGTTGAATTAGGTGTAGCGGTGAGAATGGCTTGTCTTAAAATATTTTGTACATAATGAAAAAACAATATTTTATAAACGCAAATATAATTGATCCTTATAACTCCATGAATGAAAATGGGGGTCTGATTATAAGTGAAGATGGAAAAATTGAGGCTATAGGAAAAAAAGTAAATATTAATAATTTACCAAGTAGAGAGAAACCAATTGATTTAAAAAGTAAGTATATTTTCCCTGGATTAGTCGATATGCGAGTTTTTGTTGGTGAACCGGGCTATGAGTATAAAGAAAATTTTAGGACACTGAGTAACGCGGCACTCTCGGGTGGTGTCACTTCAGTTGTAACAATGCCAAATACAGATCCGGTAATTGATAACGTTTCCATAGTCGACTTTTTAAAAAGAAGAGGAAGAGATAAATCAAAGATAAATATTTTTCCATGTGCCTCTTTAACAAAAAATACTGAGGGTACAAATATGACTGAGTTTGGTTTGTTACAAAATAAAGGAATAATTGCATTCACCGATGGCGTTAAAACAATTCAAAACCCAAGATTAATGTCTAGAATAATGAACTCAGCTAAAGACTTAGGTAGCTTAATAATGCAGCACGCTGAAGATTATGAGTTAGCAAAAAATGGTATGATTAACTCTGGAATAATTGCTTCAAAATTAGGTCTATCTGGTATACCTGAAATCGCTGAACGTATTCTGATCGAAAGAGATTTAACATTACTGGAAAAAGTTAAATGTAGATATCATATCTCTCAATTATCATCACAAAAGTCTGTCGAGGTAATTAAATCAAGAAAAGAAACAGTAAAATTCACATGTGGTGTTTCAGTTAACAACTTATCTTTAAATGAAAATGACATAGGAGACTTCAAAACATTTTTGAAATTATCTCCACCATTAAGAAGAGAGGAAGATAGAATGGCTTTAGTACAAGGTTTAAAGGACGATTTGATTGATGTTATAGTTTCAGATCATAAGCCAGAAGATGAAGAATCAAAAAGATTAACCTTTACTCAAGCAGCAACCGGTGCGTCAGGGATAGAAACTCTGCTGTCTCTAAGTTTAGAATTATATCATAACGGATCACTCAAATTAGAGACAATAATAAAAGCATTGACATCAAACCCTGCTAAAATATTAAAAATTAATAAAGGGAATCTATCTATTGGTAATGATGCCGATCTTTGTATAGTAGATATAGATAAACCATGGATTGTAAAAAAAGATAAACTTATCTCAAAATCAAAAAATACATCAATCGAAGATAAAAAACTTCAAGGCAAAGTCACTAATACATTTGTAAAAGGTAAAGAATTATTTAAGCTATAGTATGGATATTTTAATCATAGGTATAATTTCATATTTAATGGGATCAATTCCATTTGGATTAATATTAACAAAAATTTTTTTGAAAAAAGATATAAGAAATATTGGATCTGGAAATATTGGAGCTACAAATGTACTTAGAACTGGTAACAAGACAGTCGGTTATATAACATTATCTCTTGATATTTTAAAAGCTGTTATCCCTGTTATATTTGTTAAAATTTATTACACAGATTTATTATATTTGTCATCATTATGCGCATTTATAGGTCACGTATTTCCTGTATGGCTGAAATTTAAAGGAGGCAAAGGTGTTGCAACATATGTTGGCATCCTATTTGCAATAAATATTTATTTTGGAATTATTTTTGCTTTATCTTGGTTAATAATTTTTGCCTTAACAAAATATTCATCTTTATCTTCATTAATTGCCTCTATATCAGTTCCTGTTTATTTACTAATCACAGTTCAATTTAACGATGTATTTTTTTTTATAGTCATGTTTGTATTAATATTTTTTACCCATCGAGAAAATATTAAAAGATTGAAAAATAAAGAAGAAACTAAGACAAAAATTTATTAGTTTGACTATCTAACTCTTTTAGGTAGTTTGTCATTTATGAACTTGGTCATTGTAGAAAGTCCAGCTAAAGCCAAAACTATCAATAAATATTTGGGAGACAATTATAAAGTATTAGCTAGTTATGGGCATATTAGAGATTTACCCTCTAAAAATGGTTCAGTTGATCCAGATCAAGATTTTAAGATGGAATGGGAAATTGATAGCTTTTCAAAAAAATATCTTAAAGAAATTACTGATGCAGCCAAAGATTCTTCAAAAATTATATTAGCTACCGATCCTGATCGTGAAGGAGAAGCGATAGCTTGGCATGTAAAAGAGTATCTAAATGAAAAAAAACTTCTTAAAGATAAAGAAATTGAAAGGGTTGTTTTTAACGAGATTACAAAAAAAGCAGTAATTCATGGCATTGAAAATCCAAGACAAATTGAACCGCTTTTAGTTGATGCTTACATGGCTCGAAGAGCGTTAGATTACTTGGTTGGCTTTAATATCTCACCAATATTATGGACAAAACTTCCAGGCTCTAAATCTGCGGGAAGAGTTCAATCAGTAGCTTTAAAATTGATAACTGAAAGAGAGCATGAAATTGAGTCCTTTAAGCCAGAAGAATTTTGGACTTTAAGTGTCAAATTTAAAGATGAAAAAAATCAAAATATCCTTGCAAGTATAAGTCAACTAGATAACAACAAAATTGAAAAATTCTCTTTTAGAAATAAGGATGAGATAAATAAAGCTATATCAAGCATCAATAAAAAAAAATTTAGTATTACTGATATATCAAGTAAAGTGGTAAATCGTAATCCATCAGGACCATTTACTACATCAACTCTTCAACAAACAGCTTCAAGTCGACTAGGGTTTGGTGCATCAAGAACTATGCAAATTGCTCAAAAACTTTACCAAGGAGTCGAAATTGAAGGAGAAACTATAGGTTTGATAACATATATGAGAACAGATGGTACTAATTTATCAAAAGATGCTGTTGTGGCTTTTAGAGATTATATCGAAAAAGAAATCGGTAATGAATATCTACCTGAGAGTGCTTTAAATTACTCCGGCAAAAAGGCAAAAAATGCGCAAGAGGCACATGAAGCAATAAGACCCACAGATATTATCAGGACTCCTCAAAGTGTAAAAAAGTATCTAAGCACAGATCAAAATAAACTTTATGATTTAATATGGAGTAGAGCTTTATCTTCTCAAATGCAATCTGCTAAATTTGATAGAAATACTATTATGATTACATCAAATAATGATGATACAGTATGCAAAGCAAGTGGATCTGTTCTCAAATTTGATGGATTTTTAAAGATATATAATAATCAAGGTAAGGATGAAGATGAAAACATTCTTCCCTCTGTGTCTAAAGGACTTGTAAATATTGAGTCGTTAATAGATGAACAGCATTTTACACAACCTCCTCCAAGATATTCTGAGGCTAGCTTAGTAAAAAAACTAGAGGAATTAGGAATAGGAAGACCATCTACTTATGCAAGTATAATTTCTACAATAGCAAATAGAGGTTACGCAGAGATATTGAATAAAAGATTTTTTCCTACAGATAGAGGAAAACTTATTTCAGCTTTTCTTGAAAAATTGTTCTCAAAATATGTGGATTATAACTTTACTGCTGGTTTAGAAGATCAATTAGACGAAATTACAACTGGAAAAGAAAGCTGGATTAAGGTTCTGGAGCTTTTCTGGAAAGACTTCAACAACAATGTTGCTGAAGTGAAGGAAAAAAGAACAAGAGAGGTTTTAGATCTATTAAATGAAAGTTTAGGAGATTTGGTTTTCGATAAGGATGATAAAGGAAACATTGTAAGAAAGTGTCAATTATGTAATTCAGGGACACTGAGCTTAAAGAATAGCTTTAGAGGTGGTGCATTTATTGGTTGTTCAAATTACCCTGAATGTAAATTTACTAGACCTTTATCTAAAGCTAAAGCAGCTGCACAAGCTCAGTTAGCTGAACCAAAATTTATTGGAAAACATGAGAACGGCAATGATATATATCTTAAAAACGGTAGATTCGGTCCATATTTGCAATATGAAAAAATTCCAGAGGATATAGAAATTGAAAAAACACCAAAGAAAAAAAGTAAAACAAAAAAACTTAAATCAGATGTAAATGAACTTTTAAAAAATGTCTCTATCCCAAAAGGTTTGGAGCTAGATAGTATAGATTTAGAAAAAGCAAAATTTTTATGCTCACTACCAAAATCTTTAGGAATAAATCCTGATAATCAAAAAGAAATTACTTTAAACACAGGAAGATTTGGTCCTTACCTGAAATGTGAAAATAAATCAGCTCGAATAGAAAATGTTGAAGAGATTTTCTCTATTGGTTTAAATAGAGCGATAACATTAATTGCTGAAGCTAAACCAGGGAGAATGTCTTCTTCGATGATCAAAGATTTAGGTGAACACCCTGAGGATAAAAAACCAGTTAGAATTATGAAAGGACAATACGGACCTTATATCAAATATAAATCTCTTAATGCTACAATACCTGAGGAAAAAGATCCTACAGAACTTACTATGGAAGAAGCGTTAATATTGATTGAGAAAAGAAAAGAATACGATAAAACAAAAAAGAAAAAAAAGAAAAGATGAATTATCAAAAAAACTTAGAAAAACTCGGGTTAAAACTTCCTGATGCTAAAACACCAGTGGGAAATTATGTTGCAACAAAAATAACAGGGAGGATGTTATTTGTTTCAGGACAAATTTCAATTAATGAAAAAGGTGAATTAATAAAAGGAAAAGTTGGAAAAGATTTAGATGTAGACTCGGGTTATAATGCAGCAAAAAGATGTGCATTAAGTATTATTTCTCAAATAATGAAGGTATGCGATAATGATCTAACAAAAATCAAATCTTGTATTAAACTAACAGGTTTTGTTAATTCTACTGATAATTTTCAGGATCAACCTAAAGTAATTAATGGTGCATCTGATTTAATTGCATCTGTTTTTGGAGACTCAGGAATGCATACAAGAGCAGCTGTAAGTGTTAATAGTCTGCCCTTAGGTGTTGCTGTTGAAGTTGATGCTATATTTGAGTTAAATTAAAATTTATCTTCCGATACTATAATATTTAAAACCTTGATTTTTTATTTTCATTGGAGAGTATATATTTCTCATATCATAAATAATAAATTTTTTACCTCTTACTAAATTCTTAAAATTAATTGACTTAAAATCGTTCCATTCAGTATGAATAATCACAAGATCTGAACCTTTTACAGAATCTTTAATATTATCAATATAAAAAACATTTTTTATATTTGAGAACTCTTTTTTAAAACCTGTTGGATCAAAATAATTTATTTTAGCCCCTTTTTTTGATAGTGCAGGTATCATTTTTAAACTAGAGGAGTCTCTCATATCGTCTGTGTTAGCCTTAAATGTGACACCTAAGAAAGTTATTTTTTTATTTTTAATTTTGTTATTCAAAATTTTATGGACTTTATTAAGTAAAAAATTAGATCTATTTTCATTTGATTTTATGACTGATTTTATTACAGAAAGATTTATTTTAAACTTATCAGCAGTAGAAATTATAGCTTTGGTATCTTTTGGAAAACATGATCCACCATAACCGGGTCCTGCCCTTAAAAAACGACTCCCAATCCTTTTATCTAAACCCATCCCAATTGAAATATCCTCGACATCTATTCCTGTTTTTTCACACAAATTTGCGATTTCATTAATGAATGTAATTTTAGTAGCCAAAAAAGCATTTGATGAATATTTGATTAATTCTGCTGCTCTTCTTGATGTATGAATATATTGAGCTCCTTTAGAAATTAAAGGTGCATATAAATTATTCATTAAACGGTTAGACTTTTTATCATTAGATCCTACAACTATTCTATCAGGAAAAATAAAATCTCGAATTGCTTCCCCTTCTCTTAAAAATTCTGGATTTGATACAACGGAAAATTTATTTTTGTTATTTTTTTTTTTTAAGATAATTTTTTCAATTTCATCACCTGTTGTTACAGGCACTGTTGACTTAGTAACTATGATCTTAAACTTATTAATTGATAAGCTTATTTGTTTAGCTACTTGAAAAATTTGGCTTAGATCTGCACTACTTCCTCCCTTTTTTGTTGGTGTTCCAACACAAATAAAAATTATATCAGAGTCTTTTACTGATTTTTTTAAATCTGATGAAAATTTTAATCTTTTATTTTTATAATTTTTATTTACTAATTCAGTAAGTCCAGGTTCATAAATAGGAATTTTTCCTTTAGTAAGTAAATCTATTTTTTTTAAGTCTTTATCAACGCAAATTACATTATTACCTAGATCAGCAAAACATACACCACTAACTAATCCCACATAACCTGTTCCTATCATACAAAGCTTCATGATTTTGCTATTTCTAATGTTGATTTGATATAACCACTCATACTTCCACAATCTAAATATTTCCCAGTGAAGTTATGAGCGATAAATTTTTCATCGTTTTGTATCAATGATTGTATTGCATCAGTAATGTGAATTTCTCCACCTTTGCCAGGTTTTTGATTTAATAATTTAGAAAATATTTTTCTTGGAAGAACATATCGTCCTATTACAGCTTTATTTGATGGCGCTGTTGAAATTGAAGGTTTTTCAATAACATCTTTTATAACGTAATTTTTTTTATTTAATTTTTTTCCTAATTTATAAATTCCCCATCTTGAGACAGTTTTTTTTGGGACATTCATACTTGCCATTACTGATGATTTATAACGGTTATGTATATTAATCATTGACTTCGAGCAATTTTTCTTAATTATTAAATCATCTGGTAATAACATAAGAAAAAAATCATCTGTAATAAATTTTTTTGTTTTTAAAACTGCATCACCTGTTCCTAAAGGTTTATTTTGGTAAACAAATTTAATCATTTTTTTAAATTTCAAAATTTTTTTATATTCTTTGAGAACTCTAGGATCTTTCTTCTTTTTTATTATCTTTTTGTAAAAGTCATCCTTGTAAAAATAATTTTTTATCATTTGTTTTTTTTTTGAAATTATAAAAATTATCTTTTTAATACCAGCATCTGCACATTCATCTAAAATATATTCAATTCCTGGTTTTCCATTAATAGGAAGAAGTTCTTTAGCAAATATACTAGTTAAAGGTAATAACCTTGTGCCTAAACCAGCTAATGGAATAATTGCTTGTTTAATCATTTAAATGTTTTACTTATTAAAATGTTTTATACAAATGAAAATTTTATTAAACAATATTGATTTAAATGAGGCATTATTTGACAATTCAAATATTGGATTTGTGCCGACTATGGGTAGTCTTCACGATGGTCATATCTCATTAATCAAAAAATCTTTAAGATTATCCAGTAAAACCATTGTTAGTATATTCGTAAATCCTAAACAATTTAATAACAAAGAAGACTATAAAAAATATCCTAGAAATATAAAAAAAGATCTAAAGATTTTAAAAAAGCTAAAAGTTGATTTTGTTTACCTCCCTAAAATCAAAGATATCTATAAAGCTAAAAATAAAATAGAAATTAAACTTAACAAACAAGATAAGATTATGTGTGCTAAGTATAGAAGGGGTCATTTTGAAGGGGTAATTGAAGTGATGACTCGTTTAACAAAAATAATAAATCCAACAAAAATATTCATGGGTGAAAAAGATTTTCAACAGTTGTTATTAGTAAAAAGATTTGTTGAAAAAAATTTTAAATCTAAAATTATTTCTTGTAAAACAATAAGAGATAAAAATAAAATAGCTTTATCATCTAGAAATACTCTTTTAAATAAAAATGATTTAAGGAAAGCAGGCGCAATAGCAAGAGATCTTATTGTTTTTAAAAAAAAATTATCTAAAAATATGAATTTAAAAAATTTATTTTTAATGAAAAAAAAAGAACTTAAAAAAAAGTATAATATTAAAATAGATTATCTTGAATTAAGAAATACAAAAAATCTTCAATTGACTAATAAAATTAAAAACGCCAAAATTTTTGTTGGTTATTATATTAGCAGAGTAAGGCTTATAGATAACTTTTAATGTTTACAAAAAGTAGGCTCCAACTCCTAAAAAAGATACAAAACCAATAACATCAGTTATGGTTGTCACAAACACACTTGAGGCTATCGCTGGATCTATATTCATTTTCTTTAGTGTAACAGGGACCAATATTCCAAACAAGCCTGCAACGATCATTGTTAAAACCATCGAAATAGAAATTATTAAAGAGAGCTGAATATCCTGAAACCATAATTGAACAATAACAGAACTTATAATTGCAAAAATTATCCCATTTAAAATACCAATGTTAAATTCTTTAAAAATATTTTGATTAAAATTATTTTTTGTTAGATCATTAGTTGCTAGAGTTCTAACAGTAACAGCTAAAGTTTGCATTCCAGCATTACCACCCATTGATGCTACTATTGGCATCAAAAAAGCTAGAACAACCATTTGTTCGATTGTTGCTCCAAATAAACTAATACAATATGTAGCTAAAAAAGCAGTGAAAAGATTTAATAACAACCAATTAAATCGTCTTTTAGTTTTAGTAATTACTCCATCTGTAATTTCTTCATCACCTACACCTGCTAATCTTAATGCATCTTCCTCTGCCTCTTCTTTTAAAACAGTTAGAACATCATCTGAAGTTATCATTCCAACTAATTTATTGTTTTTATCAATCACACACGCTGAATTTAAATTATAATTTTCAAATGAGTTACCAACTTCTTCTCTATCCATGTCTACTGGAACTAAAAAAATAGAGTCGTCCATAATTGATGACATCTTTGTTTCTCTTGGTGTTCTTAGAACTTTAGATGATGGTACAGTGCCAATAGGTTTGAAATTTTCGTCTACAATATAAATTTCTAAAAATTGTTCCGGTAAATCTTTATTTTCTCTTAAATAATCAATAGTTTGACCAACAGACCAATTGCTTGGTATTGCGGTGAATTCTCTTTGCATTATTCTTGCTGCACTATCCTCAGGATAACTAAGACCTTCTAATAGGGCAAAACGATCTTTAGGAGGTAATAAGCTTAGAATAGAATTTTTATTTTTTTCATCTACATTTTCAAGAATAGCTATTGCGTCATCTGACTCCAAGTTTTTCAATATTCTAACAATTGCATCAGAAGAAAGATATTTTATAATTTCAGTTTGAACTGACTCGTTTAACTCAATAAAAACCTCAGGATCTATTTTAAAATTATTTAGTTTTATTAAATTTTCCCTATCACTTTGACCTAAGTGTTCAATTATGTCAGCTGCATCAGCTGGGTGCATTTCTTTAAAAGAATTGGTTATAAAAGTTGCATCACTATTTGAAATTTTATCAGTGACTACTTTTATATATTCTTTATTAAATTCAAAATTGACTTTTTTATCTTTGATTTTTTTAATTAAAGTCATAAATTTTCCTATTATTTAGGTCGATCTTTTAATACATAATCAAAAGATTACAATTTTTAAATGAGTATAGAAATTAAAAAGTCCGAAAAACCAGTCATTTATGAGGATGCTAAAAAACTGATGGAAGAAAGATTGTTAAATGTAGATCTAAATAAATCAAATGAATTAATTTGGACTTTAGAACATCCAGATGTTTATACAGCAGGGACAAGTCATAATGAGAGTGATATTTTGGATAAATCAATAAAAATTTTAGAAACAAATAGAGGTGGTAAGATTACCTATCATGGACCAGGTCAATTAATTTGTTATTTTGTAATCGACTTAAAAAAAAGAAAAAAAGATGTTAGAAATTTTATTTCAATAATAGAAAAAACAATAATAGAAACATTGCAATTTTTTAATATAAAAACTTTTTCGGATAAGGAAAATATTGGGATATGGTACAAAGATAAAGAACAAACCAAAAAAGTTGCTGCAATTGGAGTGAGAATTAGTAAGTGGATAGCGTATCATGGTTTTTCGATTAATATTGCAAATAATCTAAAAAAATACGATGCAATAATTCCGTGTGGTATTAAAAATAAAGGAATAACAAATCTAAAACAAATCAAAGATCAAGATTATAAAGAATTAGAAAAAAAACTAGTAGATATATTTATATCAAATTTGAACAATTAAGTCTTTTTGTTTTTAATAATTTTTTAAAATAATCAGGAAGTAAAGCTTTATAAGTAAATTTGTTGTTTTTAATTATAAATCTTATTTCATACGCATGTAACATTAATTCTTTATTAACACCTACACTTTTTGCGAAAGATTTATATTTATTATCTCCATAAATTGAATGACCAATATTAAAAAGTTGTTTTCTTAATTGATGTTTTCTTCCAGTAATAGGTTTCATTTCAACAAAACTAGAATTTGAATTTTTATCAATAACTTTGTAAATTGTTTTTGCTTTTTCAACAATTTTTTTCCCATTATCATAACGGACCAAATCATCTGTCCATTCACCTGAGTTTTTCTCAAGTTCACCATGACATATAGCTAAATAAGTTTTATGTACTTTTCTTAATCTAAATAGTGATGTTAATAATTGAGCAGTTTCTCTATTTTTAGCCATTAAAAAAACACCAGATGTATCTTTATCTAATCTGTGAACTGAAAAAGGTTTTGAGTTTAAAAAAATTTCACTTTTCTTAAATATATCAATCAAGTTTTTTTTTGATTTTGTTCCACCTTGAACAGAAATACCAGCACTTTTATTTAATACTACAAAATTTTCATTATTATCTATTATTAAATCTTCATTAGCTTTAATAATTTGATTTGAGGGCTCAAAACTAATTTTTTTTTGTAAAATTTTTTCCACAAATTTAAAATCATATAAATCAATTAAGTCATTTGATTTAATCTTATGAGAACTTTTAACTTTTTTTTTATTGACTTTGATTTTCCCTAATCTTAGAGATTTTTCAATCAGCCCTTGTGGAATTTTGCCAATTGTATTTCGTATCCACCTATCAATACGCATATTATTACACCTTAAGTCAACGATGTAATTTTTTACCATAAACTAAAATATTATTTAGATGTAGCAACTAATTTATTATCTTCTTTTTTATCAGACTCTTTTGTAGTAGATTTTTTCTTCTTATCTACTTTTTTTGCTTCAACATCCCTGTCCACAAACTCAATAATTGCCATTGGTGCATTATCTCCATATCTGAAACCAGCTTTAATTATTCTGGTATAACCCCCTGATCTTTTTTCGTATCTTTTTGATAGTGTTTTTTTAACTTTGTTAGCTGATTTAATATCTTGTAATTGTGAAACCAAAGTTTTTGTGTTTTGAAGAGAATCTTTCTTACCTAATGTAATAATCTTATCAGCCTGAGGTTTTAAAAACTTTGCCTTTGGTAAGGTCGTTTTTATTTGCTCATATTTTATTAAAGAATTAAGCATGTTTTTTAACATTGCTTTTCTATGCTCAGATGTTCTATTAAGCTTCTTATTAGCGAATCCATGTCTCATTTAAATTGCTTCCTCAAGTTTTTTAGACATTTCAGCAATGTTGTCTGGTGGCCAATTTGGTATTTCCATACCTAAATACAAAGACATTCCTGTTAAAACTTCTTTAATTTCATTGAGTGATTTTCTACCGAAATTCGGTGTTCTAAGCATTTCACCTTCAGATTTCTGAACTAAATCACCTATATAAATAATGTTATCATTTTTTAAACAATTCATTGATCTTACTGAAAGTTCTAATTCATCAACTTTTCTCAATAAGTTTTTATTAAATTCCGGTTCAGTAGAAACTTCTTTTATAGGTGCTTCTACTGGTTCATCAAAATTTATAAACATTTTTAATTGATCTTGAAAAATTCTTGCAGAATAAGCTACTGCATCCTCCGCTGAGATCGAACCGTTTGTTTCAACTTGCATTGTTAATTTGTCATAGTCTAGTGCTTTACCTTCTCTTGCAGTACTGACTGAATAAGAAACTTTTTTTACTGGACTATATAATGAGTCTATTGCAATTAGTCCTAGTGGGGGCTCTTCAGGTTTATTAAGTTCAGCTGGAACATATCCTTTTCCAGTGTTTAAATTCATTTCCATGTGAAAATTTGTATTTTCATCAAGATTACAAATTACCAAATCAGGATTAAGAATTTCAACGTCAGCTACTGGAGTTATATCTGATGCTTTTATTTCACCAGGTCCTTTTGCATCTAAAATTAATTTTTTAGTCCCTTCAGTTACACATTTTAAAGCTAGAGATTTTACATTTAATACAATATCAGTAACATCTTCTCTCACACCTTTAATCGAAGTAAATTCGTGTAAAACTCCATCTATTTGAATTGAAGTTACTGCTGCTCCTCTAATTGAAGATAATAAAATTCTTCTTAAGGAGTTGCCAAGTGTAAGTCCAAAACCTTTTTCTAAAGGCTCAGCAACTATAGTCGCTTGAGAATTATCATCACTTATTTTAACATCTAACTTAGTTGGTTTAATTAATGATTTCCAATTTTTTACATTTACATTTTCAGTTTCCATTAAACTCTCCTTTTTTTTGGTGGTCGCGTTCCGTTATGTGGCATTGGTGTTGTATCTTTTATGGACAAAATCTTAAATCCTCTTGCTTGTAATGCTCTTAAAGCAGTCTCTCTACCTGAACCAGGTCCTTTTACTTCTACAGATAAAGTTTTCATCCCTAATTCCAAAGCTTTAGTTGCTGCAGTATCCGCAGCAATCTGAGCAGCATAAGGAGTTGACTTTCTTGAGCCCTTAAAGCCTTTTTGTCCAGCAGAAGACCATGAAATTATGTTTCCATTAGTGTCAGCAATTGAAACTATAGTGTTATTAAATGTCGACTGAACATATGCAATTCCATTTAAGATATTTTTCTTCACTTTTTTCTTTTTTGAATAAGTACTTTTATTAACTTTTTTTGAAATTTTGTCTAACTTCTGTTCCTTGCCCTCAGTTTTTTTTTCAATTTTAGCCATAATTATTTTTTAAGTGGAGTTAGTTTTTTTCCCGCTATAGCAATAGCTTTACCTTTTCTTGTTCTTGCATTACATCTTGTTCTTTGACCTCTAACAGGTAGTTTTTTTTTGTGTCTTGAGCCTCTATAACTTGCTAGGTCAATTAATCTTTTAATGCTCAAAGAGTAATCTCTTCTTAAATCACCCTCAACTTTAAAATGCTGATCTATGTATTCTCTTATTTTTAATATTTCATCGTCAGTTAACTGGTTGACTCTTTTGTCTTTTGGAATTTCAAGTGATGAGCAGATTTGTTTTGAAAATTTATCTCCGATACCATAAATATATGTTAGTCCAATTTGGACAAGTTTATTTTGTGGAATGTTAATGCCTGCAATACGAGCCATATATAAGTGATAAAAATTTAGCCTTTTATATAAGAAGTTATTTTAATGTCAACGGATTAAACATTGATAATTTCATCAATTTTTGCTTTTATTAGCTCAATTTCAGAAGCTCCATCGATTTCATGGAAATTTGTATTTTTCGAATAAAAATCTAAAACTGGTTTAGTTGTCTCCATATATGTATCATGTCTTTTAAGAATAATCTCCAAATTATCATCTGACCTTTTTTCTATATTTTTTCTTTTCTCTATTCTTTCAATAATAATTTCTTTTTTTACGTTAAGAAAAAAAATGTGACTAATTTTTTGATTTGTTTCTTTTAGTAACAGATCTAAATTTTTTGCCTGACTCAATGATCTTGGATATCCATCAAAAATCAATTTATTTTTTTTTTGAGAATCAAATATATAATTTTTAATAAGATTATTAACTATTTGATCATCAACAAATTTTCCATCATTCATATCTTGAATTATCTGTTTACCTATTTCTGTATCTTTTTTAATTTCGTCTCTTAACATATCGCCTGTTGAAATTTGAAAGCCATTTAATTTTTTTACTAAATATTTAGCTTGTGTCCCTTTCCCTGCTCCTGGAGGTCCAAATAAAATTAAGTTCACTTTTTGTTATTTTCCAAATTTAGTTTTTTTAATTAATTGCTCATATTGTGAACTCATTAATCTAGTCTGAATTTGAGTTACGGTATCAATCGCTACAACAACTACAATCAATATCGATGTTCCACCTAAATAAAATGGTATAGGATAATTAGCAATTAAAAACTCTGGCATTAAGCATACTAATGTAAGATATAATGCGCCTATGGTAGTTAATTTAGTTAAAATATTCTCTATATATAAAGCAGTGCTTTCACCTGGGCGTATACCAGGAACAAATCCTCCATATTTTCTAAGATTATCAGCTGTCTCAACTGGATTAAATGTTATGGACGTATAAAAAAAAGTAAAAAAGATAATTCCAGATGCGTAAAGTAACATATAAAGTGGTTGACCTTGAGTAAAATAAGAACTTATATTTAAAAACGTATCATTATCAGAGAAATTGAAATTTGAAAATGTTACAGGTAATAATAAAAGTGCTGATGCAAATATGGCTGGAATAACTCCTGCCTGGTTTATCTTTAGTGGTAAATGCGAAGATTCTCCACCGTACATTTTATTACCCATTTGTCTTTTTGGGTAATTTATTAAAATTTTTCTTAATGCTCTCTCCATAAATACAATAAATAAAATTGTTAATATTAATAATACAAAAATTGCAATTATCATTAGTGTAGATACAGCTCCAGTTCTTCCTAATTCAAATGTTGTAACTAAAGCTCTAGGTATTTCAGCAACGATACCTGCAAAAATAATTAAAGATATTCCGTTACCAATACCTCTCTGAGTAATTTGTTCCCCAAGCCACATTAAAAAAATTGTACCCGCTACTATAGTTGTAACCGTAGAAATTTTAAAAAATAAACCAGGATTAATTACTAAGTTTGCGGATGACTCTAAACCAACAGCTAAACCGTAACCTTGCACAGTAGCTAATAATACAGTTCCATATCTTGTAATTTGAGTTATTTTTGCTCTACCAGTTTCACCTTGGGATTTTAAATTTTTGAAATAATCACTTACTCCAGTTAATAGCTGGACTATAATTGATGAGGATATGTAGGGCATTATACCTAGAGCAAATATTGCCATTCTACTTACTGCCCCACCAGCAAAAACATTAAACATTCCTAATAATCCTTTTTGATTTCCATCCATTAATAATTTTAATTGTTCAGGGTCGATACCTGGCAAAGGTACAAATGTTCCAAATCTATAAACAGATAAAATAAGAACAGTAAAAATAATCCTATTTCTTAAATCTGTCGTAGATGAAGAAGAGCTCATTGATTATTTTTTACTTTTTTAATTGTATTGAGCCACCAATTTTTTCTAATTTCTTTAAAGCAGATTTTGATACCAAGTCAGCCTCAATATTAATTTTTTCCTTTATTTCTCCGGTGCCTAAAATCTTTAATTTTTTTGAATTTTTGTTAATTAATTTTAGTTTTTTTAATAATTGCGAATTTAGTATATCAGAGGGTTTAATATTTTTTTTGTCTATAAAAGATTGGATTTTTTGTAAATTCAAAATTGCTATTTCATTTTTAGAAATTGGATTAAATCCTCTTTTAGGAAGTCTTCTATAAAGGGGCATTTGACCACCTTCAAAACTTTTTATTGCTACCCCTGATCTAGATTTTTGTCCTTTGACACCCCTTCCAGAAGTTTTACCTTTACCAGAACCAATGCCTCTTCCAACTCTTATTTTTGGCTTATTAATTTTTAACTTGGTATTTAAAGTAGTCATTATTACCCTCTTTTTTCTATTATTTCAGAGATCTTTTTATTCCTAATTGATGATATCTGTTTAGGTGAATTTTGTTTCATTAATGCCTTCATTGTTGCTCTTATTACATTATGTGCGTTAGATGTGCCCATAGATTTAGCAACAATATCTTTAACTCCTAAAACTTCACAAACAGCTCGGACGGGACCACCAGCAATTATCCCTGTACCTTTAGATGCGGCTCTTAAAATTATTTTACCCGAACCATCTTTTGCTTTTACGTCATGATGAATAGTTCTACCCTCTCTTAATGGGATATGTATAAGTTTTCTTCTTGCCATTTCATTAGCTTTTTTTATTGCATCAGGAACTTGTTTAGCTTTTGCATGCGCTATACCTATTCTACCTGCTTGATTGCCTACAACAACCAGGGCTGAGAAACCGAATCTTCTCCCACCTTTGACAACTTTAGTAATCCTATTTATATGAACTAACTTTTCAAGTATGTCATCATTTTTTTTATCTGTATTTTTTTCCATATTTAAAATTCCATCCCATTTTTACGAAGTGTTTCAGCAAAAATTTTTACTCTACCATGATATTTATAAATTCCTCTATCAAAAAAAATTTTTGATATTTTTTTTTCTTGTGCTTTTTTTGCTAGTTTCTCAGCCACAATTTTAGATAGTTCAGATTTATTCACTTTTTGGAGAGATTTAATATCTTTTTCAATAGATGAAGCGGATAACAAAGTTATATTTTTTTCATCATCAATTATTTGAGCAAAAATATTTTTTGATGACCTTGAAATACTTAATCTAAATCTATCTTTCGAAGCAACTTTTTTTATTTTACTCCTCACTCTAAATTTTTTTCTAGTAGTTGTATCTAATTTCATTATTTCTTCTTCCCTTCTTTTTTAAGAATATATTGGCCTTTTTCCCTTATTCCTTTGCCTTTATATGGCTCAATTTTTCGAAGCGTTTTAATTTTAGAAGTCACTAGACCAACAAGTTGTTTATCTGAACCAGAAATTTTTAACGTAGTTTGTTTTTCTACAGTTATTTTAATACCCTCTGGAATATCAAAATTCACATCATGGCTATAACCTAATTGAAGATTTAACTGATTACCTTTAATTGAAGCTCTATATCCAACACCTACAAGTTCTAATATTTTTTCATATCCTGTACTTGATCCTAGAACTGCGTTATTAATTAAACTTCGATTCATCCCCCATAATCTTTTAGTATTTTGGTCAATTTTTTTTGGTGTAATAGAAATTTCTTTCCCATCTTTTATATCAAGAGTAAAAACATCAAGGTCTATATTCAGAGATTTTTTTCCCATTGGTCCCTCAATATTTAAAATACTTCCTGACATGACAACTTTAACTTTTTCTGGAATTGAAATATTTATTTTACCAATTTTAGACATTAGAATACCTTACAAATAATTTCCCCACCTACTCTTTGCTTTCTTGCATCAAGATCTGTCATTACACCTTTTGGTGTAGATACAATAGCTATACCTAAACCGTTATTAATTTTTGGTAATCCATCTGCACTAGAAAAGATTCTTCGACCTGGTTTAGAAACTCTCTCAAAAGTATTAATAACTGGATTTCCCGAATGATATTTAAGCTCTAAGTATAATAAATTTTTATTATTTTCAGAATTAACTTTAAAATCTTTAACAAAACCCTCATTCTTCAGAATTTCTGCAATCTTAACTTTAAAGTTAGAAGACGGTAATTCCACTTTTTTATGATTTCTAGATTGAGCATTTTTAATCCTTGCTATCATATCTCCTATTGGGTCACTTAAACTCATAATTATCCTTTCTACCAACTAGATTTAACTAAACCTGGTATTTTTCCCTGTAAACCAAGTTGTCTCAATGCAATTCTTGATATTTTTAATTTTCGGTAAACTCCATGTGGTCGACCTGTTATTTGACACCTGTTCATCACCCTAATTTTTGCAGAATTTCTAGGCAATTTTGATAATTTTTGTTGAGCTTTGAATCTTTCTTCCAATGGTAATTTTTTGTTCATGACAATTTTTTTTAATTTCTCTCTTTTTTTATAATATTTATTCGAAAGTTTTATTCTTCTATTATTTTTGTTAATTGAGCTCATTTTAGCCATTTTAATTGTCTCCTCTTTTTATGAATGGAAAATTAAATTTTTGTAATAATGCATAGCTGTGTTCAAGATTTTTGTTAGATATAACTATAGTAATATCAAGACCTCTTACTTTATCAGCTCTGTCAAAACTTACTTCAGGAAATATAATGTGTTCTTTAATACCAAAAGTGTAATTGCCAAATTTATCAAACCCTTCAGATGATAATCCTCTAAAATCTTTTATTCTTGGCAGAGCTATATTCACTAATCTATCTAGAAACTCATACATTTTATTTTTTCTTAAAGTAACCTTTAATCCAGCATTTGTTCCTTTTCTAGTTTTAAAGTTAGCAACAGATTTTTTAAATTTTGTTATAATTGGTTTTTGTCCAGTTATTTTTGCTAAATCCTCTTCACAAGATTTTAATAATTTGTCATCGTTACCATCAAGCCCCAATCCCATATTAAGAATAACTTTTTCAATTTTAGGCCCCATATTTGTATTTTTATAACCAAACTGTGATTTGAGAGCTGGTTGAATTTCTTTAAGATAAATATCTTTTAATCTAGGGATCATTATTTTTTAACCTCTTTTTTCCCTTTATTCTTTTCATCTATCAACTTCAAATTAGAGAGATTAATGAAACTTTCTTTTGAAAAAATCCCACCTTTTTTTTCTTTTGTAGTTTTTACGTGCTTCTTTACCATATTTATATCTTTAACTTTTGCTCTGTTGTTTCTCCTATCCAGCTCAATCACTTCACCCTCTTTTTTTTTATCTTTACCGGCTAAAACTAAAACTTTTAATCCTTTTTTGATCATTTATAAGACCTCTGGTGCTAAAGAAATTATTTTCATTTGACCTCTAGATCTTAACTCTCTGGTAACAGGACCAAAAATTCGTGTACCAACTGGCTCACCTTTATCATCAACTAATACAGCTGCATTATTATCAAACCTTACTTTAGATCCATCGTCCCTGTGAATTCCTTTTTTAACCCGTACAACAACAGCTTTATGCACTGATCCTTTTTTCACTTTTCCTTTTGGGATAGCCTCTTTCACAGCGATAACTATTGTGTCACCTACACTAGCATATCTTCTTTTTGACCCACCCAGAACTTTTATACACTCAATTTTTTTTGCTCCAGTATTATCTGCTACTTGCAATTCTGTTTGAACTTGTATCATTATTTAGTATTCTCCATTACTTCAAATTTTTTATTTTTAGAATAAGGTCTGCTTTCAATAATTGAAACTTTGTCTCCATTTTTATATTTATTATCTTCATCATGTGCGTTATATTTTTTTCTTACTTTTACAACTTTTTTTAAAACCGGATGTGAATATTTTCTTTCTACCATCACTGTTATAGTTTTATTTGGTTTATCACTTACTACTATTCCTGTTAAAACTTTTTTAGGCATTTATTTTTCCTTTTAAAACAGTTTTTAATCTTGCGATTGTTTTTTTAGTTTGCCCAATTTGGGCTGGATTAGTAACTTGTGAACTAATTTTTTGAAATCTAAGATTGAATAAATCTTTCTTATATTTATCAATATTCTTTAACAGCTCTGATTTCGTTAATTTCTTTATTTCTTGTTTTTTCATCTTAAGTAAACCTTTTTATTGTTTTTGTTTTAATAGGTAATTTTGCTGAGGCTTTATACAAAGCTTCTTTTGCTATTTGTTCAGAAACGCCATCGACTTCAAATAGAATTCTTCCAGGCTTTACTCTGCAGGCATAAAACTCGGGACTTCCTTTCCCTTTACCCATTCTAACCTCGATAGGTTTTTTTGATACAGGGATATTTGGAAATATTCTTGTCCATACTCTGCCCTGTCTTTTCATATACCTAGTAAGCGCTACTCTGGCCGCCTCTATTTGTTTACCTGTAACTCTATCAGGAGTTAGTGCTTTTAAAGCATATGCCCCATAATTTATAAAATTTGCTCTAGAAGCATTTCCATGTATTCTACCCTTGTGGGCTTTTCTCCATTTAGTTCTTACTGGTTGCAACATTATACTTTTGTCTCTTTAATAGTTGTTTTGTTTGTTTCCTGGCTGAATTCTTTAGCAAAAACCTCACCTTTATATATCCACACTTTAATACCAATAATTCCATAGGTTGTTAACGCTTCGGCTTCAGCATAATCAATATCAGCTCTCAATGTATGTGAGGGTATACTCCCATCTCTTAACCACTCTGTTCTTGCAATTTCGTTTCCACCCAATCTTCCGCTAATCGATACTTTAATTCCCTTAGCACCTAATCTTAGGCAAGACTGCATTGATCTTTTCATGGCTCTTCTATATGAAATTCTTTTGACTAATTGTTGAGCTATATTTTCTGCAACTAGATGTGCGTTGGTCTCAGGTTTTTTAACTTCTTTTATATTTAATGTTACTTCATTACTTGTAAATTTTGATAAATTATTCTTTATTTTATCTATATCGCTGCCTTTTTTTCCAATTACAAATCCTGGTCGTGAGGTATAAATTGTAACATAACACTTGTTAGCCGTTCTCTCTATCATAACTTTAGAAACTCCGGAATTGATAACATTTTTTTTTATGTATTCTCTAATTTTAAAATCTTCTATTAAATAATTACCAAAATCTTTTTTCTTAGCGTACCAAACAGAGTCCCAACCCCTGTTTACTCCCAATCTAAAGCCTACTGGATTAACTTTTTGACCCATGACTCTCCATTTTTTTTGCCTCTGTTAAAATTATTGTGACACTAGAATAAGGCTTTAATATTGGTGCAGCTCTACCTTTTGCTCTAGGTCTAAATCTTTTCATTGTAATCTTTTTTCCACAATATGCTTCCTTCACTATTAATTTATCAATATCATATTGAAAATTATTTTCAGCATTGGCTACTGCGGAGTCAATAGTTTTTTTAATATCTTTAGTTATCCTTTTCTCAGAAAACTCCAAATTTCTTCTTGCGACTTCAACTTTTTTCCCAACAATATCTTTTAGGATTGGATTAAGTTTTCTTACACTAGATCTAATATTGTTATTAATAGATCTCACAATTTTCTCTTTGTTTTTATTAGTTTTTTTCTTTTTACTCATAATTATTTTTTATCACCTTCCTCAGCTGGTTTAGCTTTTTTATCGGCTGGTGTGTGACCGAAAAAACTTCTAGTAGGTGAAAACTCACCTAATTTATGTCCAACCATATCTTCTGAAACAGTAATAGGAATAAATTTTTTACCATTATAAATTAAAAAACTTACACCTACGAAATCGGGTATAATTGTAGATTTTCTAGACCATGTTTTAATAGGAATTTTTTTTGGATCTGTTTTATATTTATCTACTTTTTTCATAAGACTTTCCTCTACAAACGGACCTTTCCACACTGCTCTTGCCATTATTTACTATCCTTCCTCTTATTTCTTCTTTGAACAATAAATTTGTCTGTTCTTTTATTATCTCGAGTTTTTAAACCTTTTGCAGATTGACCTGTTGGTGAAACTGGATGTCTACCACCAGCAGACTTACCTTCACCACCACCGTGTGGATGATCAACTGGATTTTTAACAACTCCTC
Source organism: uncultured Pelagibacteraceae bacterium (assembly GCA_902540235.1). Taxonomy (GTDB): domain Bacteria; phylum Pseudomonadota; class Alphaproteobacteria; order Pelagibacterales; family Pelagibacteraceae; genus Pelagibacter. The sequence continues at coordinate 23,208 of CACBLI010000005.1, read as the reverse complement.
GAGTATGAGGTTTTCTTCCTAACCATCTTGATCTACCAGCTTTTCCAATTTTGATATTTTTTTGATCTGGATTACTCAAAACTCCTATAGTCGCAAGTGATCTTGAATCTATTTTTCTCACCTCTCCAGAGGCTAATTTAATCAAACTATAATTCCCATCTAATCCACTTATTGTTACTGAAGTACCAGCTGACCTTGCTATTTTTCCACCTGCTCCTGGTTGAATCTCAACATTATGAATATCAATACCAACTGGAATATCCTGTAATGGCATACAGTTACCTATTTTAATTTCTTTTTTTGTACCGTTTTCAATTTTATCACCAACTTTAATTTTTTGTGGTGCTAAATAATAGGCATAAGAATTATCTTCAAATTTTACTAGCATTATATAACAAGATCTATTTGGATCATATTCTATTCGCTCAACTGAAGCCGGCATATCGAATTTTTTTCTATAAAAATCTACATGTCTGTACATTTTTTTATGACCTCCAGATCTATTTATTGAGGTAATATGACCATTGTTATTTCTACCTTTCATAGCATTTTTTTTAGATACTAAAGATTTAAATGGTTTACCTTTCCAAAGACCTGCTCTATCAACTAAAATTGTTCCTCTAGTCGATTTTGTATAAGGTTTGAAAGTTTTTAATGCCATATTAAACTCCAGTTGTAAGATCTATACTTTGACCTTTTTTAAGTGTCACAATTGCTTTTTTAAATCCTGAAACATTTACTTTTCTACCTCTAGTAAATTTAATTCTATTCTTTTTATTAATCATATTAATTTTTGTTACATTTACTTTGAATATTTTTTCTATATTAGTCTTTAAATTTTTTTTATTAGCATTAAAAGGTACTCTAAACACAATTTTATTTTGCTCTGACAGATTAGTGGATTTTTCAGTCACCAATGGAGATAAAATTTTATCAAATAAATGTATTTTATTCATTTTAAGAATACCTCTTTTCAAGTTCTTTCACTGAACTTTCTGTAAAAATAACTTTTTTAAATCTAACCAAATCATATGCACTGAAATGATTAATATCGGTAACTTTAATATTAGGAATATTTCTTATAGACTTTTCAATTTTTTCTTTAGAATTTTTGTCTAGTATTATTAAAGAGTGTGTTATTTCAAATTTTTTAAAAATTAAAAACATTTCTTTTGTTTTTTTTATTTCTGAGTCAAAATCGCTAAAAATTAATAAATTTTTATTTTTAACTTTTTCACTAATTAAAGAAGCAATGCTTTGTTTTTTTTCACTTTTGTTGAGTTTTCTTTTTTTATACGCTAATTCTCCTTTTGGTCCATGTGCTACTCCACCACCAACAAAAATTGGGGCTTTTTTACTTGCATGTCTAGCATTACCAGTTCCTTTCTGAGCATAGATTTTTGATGTAGGCCCAGAAACTTCATTTTGTTGCTTAGTTTTTGCATGACGTTTTTTATAATTAGCATTTGTTTTGTATAAAACTGCACTAACTAATTTCTTATTTATTTTCGCAGAAAATACCTTATCTGTAACTTCAATAGATCCCTTCTTTCCGTCTAATTTTAATGTTTCAACTTTCATTATTTTTTCTTTTTATCTGGGGTTTTTTTTGCTTTTTCAGCTAAATCTATTTTTTCCAAAATCGTTAATTTGTTTATATTTTTTACAGATTTTTTTACAAAAACTTCAGTATTTTTAGAACCTGGTATTGAACCTTTCAAATATAATAGCGCATTGTCTAAATCTGTTTTAATGATTTCAATATTTTGCATTGTTCTCATTTTGTCACCCATATGACCAGCCATTTTTTTTCCTTTAAAGACTTTGCCAGGATCTTGTCTTTGTCCTGTTGAACCATGAGACCTATGTGAGATTGATACACCATGTGATGCTCTTAAACCACCAAAATTATGTCTTTTCATCGCACCAGCAAAACCTTTTCCAATAGTTTTAGATTTGGTGTCAACAAATTTTACATCTTGAAAAATTTCAAGCCCAAACTCATTACCTTCTTTGTAATCTTCTATGTTTGATATTCTATACTCTTTTAGTTTTTTCTTAGCTTCAGTGTTCTTTTTTGCAAAATAACCCTTCATAGACTTTGTAATTTTTGAATTCTTTATTTTCCCATATCCAAGTTGAACTGCTTTATAGCCTCTTTTACTTTTCTCAATTACTTGAATTACTCTAGCTTTTTCCATTTTCAACACTGTAACAGGTACAAGCTGTCCAGTTTTATAAAATTCTCTGGTCATACCAATTTTTTTTCCAATTAAAGCTATTTCACTCATAATTAAATCTTTATTTCCACATCAACTCCTGAAGCTAAATCTAGTTTCATCAAAGCTTCTACGGTTTGAGGAGTTGGTTCAATTATATCTATTAATCTTTTGTGAGTTCTAGACTCGAACTGCTCTCTACTTTTTTTGTCTATATGAGGAGACCTTAGCACAGTATATCTTTCAATTCTTGTAGGCAAAGGTATGGGCCCTTTTATTGTTGCTCCAGTTCTTTTAACCGTATTTACAATTTCCTCTGTAGATGCGTCCAAAATTTTGTTATCGTAAGCCCTAAGTTTAATTCTAATATTTTGTTTTTCCATATTAACCTGCAATTTTCTTTGTTACTTCATCTTGAACATTTTGAGGAACTTTAGAATAATGATCAAAAAACATTGAATACTGAGCTCTTCCCTGTGACATTGATCTAAGATTGTTTATATACCCAAACATATTTGCTAAAGGTACCATTGCTGTAATTACAGTAGCATTCCCTCTTTGTTCTTGCGTATTAATCTGACCTCTTCTACTATTTAAATCACCTATCACATCTCCCATATAATCTTCTGGCGTTACTACTTCGACTCTCATTACTGGCTCTAATAATTTTAGATTACCTTTCGTACAAGCTTCTTTAAAACAAGCACGACTAGCTAATTCGAATGCCAAAACACTTGAGTCAACATCATGATGAAGTCCATCTAAAATTGTTACTTTGTAATCAATCATTGGAAATCCAGCTAAAATACCTCCATCAGACACCGTCTCTATCCCTTTTTCTACACCAGGTATAAATTCTTTTGGAATAGCTCCACCTTTAATTTTACTTTCTACTAGCCTTCCAGATCCTGGTTCTTGAGGTTCTACTAAAAGCTTGACCTTAGCAAATTGACCTGCACCACCACTTTGTTTTTTATGTGTATATTCAACCTCAGAAGCATTCTCTAATGTTTCTCTATATGCTACTTGTGGTGCCCCGACATTTGCCTCAACTTTAAATTCTCTTTTCATCCGATCCACAATAATATCTAAATGAAGCTCCCCCATTCCCTTTATAATTGTTTGACCCGACTCTTCATCTGAGGTTACTCTAAAAGATGGGTCCTCTTTAGCAAGTCTTCCTAAAGCTTCACCCATTTTTTCTTGATCTGCTTTTGTTTTAGGCTCAACTGCTATTTCTATAACAGGATCTGGAAATTCCATTGGTTCGAGTAAAACAGCATTATCTTTGTCACATAATGTATGACCTGTAATTGTATTTTTCAAACCTGCCAAGGCTACGATATCTCCGGCATTGGCCTCTTTAATATCCTCTCTTGAATTTGCGTGCATTAGTAACATCCTACCTACTCGTTCCTCTTTCTCTTTTGAAGAATTATAAACAGCTGTTCCAGTTTTAATTGTGCCAGAATAAACCCTGATGAACGTTAAAGATCCCACAAAAGGGTCATTAGCGACCTTAAAAGCTAAAGCAGAAAAAGGAGCACTATCCTCAAATTTCATTTCTAATTCTTCTTCATTGCCTAATTTGGTTCCCTTAATTGAACTAATATCTACTGGACTTGGTAGATAATTTACAACTGCATCCAATAATGGCTGCACTCCTTTATTTTTAAAAGCAGATCCTGTCAACACTGGAACAAAGCTAAAGTTTAACGTGCCTTTTCTTATGCATTTTATTAAATCTTCTTCTTTTATTTCATCACCATTTAAATACGCTTCCATCAGCTTCTCGTCCTGTTCAACAGCTAATTCTACTAATTCAGTTCTATATTTTTGAGTAACTTCTTTTAAATCTTCTGGAATATCTTTATATTCCCATTCAGCTCCTAAAGCTTCGTTTTTCCAAACTTGCGCTTTCATTTTTACTAAATCTATAACGCCTGACAGTGATGCTTCAATTCCAATTGGAACTTGTAAAACTAATGGTTTTGCACCTAATCTATCTTTAATCATGTCTACACATCTAAAGAAATCTGCTCCAGTTCTATCTAACTTGTTTACGAAGCAAATTCTTGGAACTTTATATTTATCAGCTTGTCTCCATACTGTTTCGGATTGCGGTTCAACACCCGCAACACCATCAAAAACAGCTATGGCTCCATCTAAAACTTTTAATGATCTTTCGACTTCAATTGTAAAATCTACGTGACCAGGTGTATCTATTATATTTATTCTGTGATCTTGCCAAAAACATGTAGTTGCAGCTGATGTAATCGTAATTCCTCTCTCTTGCTCCTGCTCCATCCAATCCATAGTTGCAGCACCATCATGTACCTCTCCGATTTTATGGCTTTTACCAGTATAATATAGAACTCTCTCAGTAGTAGTTGTTTTACCAGCATCTATATGTGCCATAATCCCAATATTTCTATATTTATCTAAAGTATGTGTTCTAGCCATTATTTTTTACCATCTAAAATGTGCGAAAGCCTTATTAGACTCTGCCATTTTATGAACATCCTCTCTTTTTTTTACCGCAGAACCTTTTTTTTCGTATGCATCATAAAGCTCATTAAAAATTTTGTCTGACATATGTTTGTTTTTCCTTTTCCTCGCGGAGTCCACTAACCATCTAATTGCTAATGCCTGAGCCCTTTTACTTTTTACTTCTACTGGCACTTGATAAGTCGCACCACCCACTCTTCTAGATCTTACTTCAACTGTTGGTTTGATATTATTTATTGCCTCGTTAAATATATTTATAGGTTCATCTTTTGTTTTAGTTTTAATCTTTTCAATTGCATCATAAACAATTTTTTCAGCAATACCTCTTTTGCCATCATACATTATATTATTTATTAATTTTGGAATAATTGTTGATTTGAACTTAGGATCAGGAACAATGTTTTTTTTGGGTTGAGTTTTTTTTCTAGACATATCTATTTACCTTTTTTTGTTCCGTAAAGTGATCTTCTTTTTTTTCTGTTAGCAACTCCTTGTGTATCTAAATTACCTCTTAGGATATGATACCTAACTCCAGGTAAATCTTTTACCCGACCACCTCTAATCAGAACTACAGAGTGCTCTTGTAAATTATGGCCTTCTCCAGGAATGTAAGCAGTAACTTCAAAACCATTAGATAATCTTACTCTCGCTACTTTTCTTAGAGCTGAATTAGGTTTTTTAGGTGTAGTTGTATAAACTTTAACGCAAACACCTCTTTTCAAAGGTTGTTTTTGTAGAGCAGGGACTTTATTCCTGTTAATTTGTTTAACTCTTTTTTTTCTTAGCAACTGATTAATTGTTGGCATAATATTAATTTTTAATTAATTACAATTTTTGAATGAAATAACTGACAGGTTATTTGTGGCAGCGTTTAGTACAAAAAAGCACTACATTCCAACCAAAAATATCGCCAAATTACTTATTAATCAGTTTTTGTCAAACTAAAACTACTGATTTTAACTGTTTTTTTTATTGATTTGCCTGGGTATCTGAGGGTTCAATTTTTTCTTGCTCTGACAAGAATTTATTATCATCCTCGATAGCCTTTTTATTCCAATTATTCTTGATATTACCTGTTCCCGCAGGTACCAATCTACCCACAATAACATTCTCTTTCAGACCGTTTAAAGGATCTATTTTTCCTTTTATCGCCGCATCTGTTAAAACTCTAGTAGTTTCCTGAAAGGAGGCTGCTGAAATGAATGATTCAGTCTGTAAAGAGGCCTTAGTAATTCCCATTAATACTCTTTCTGCTGTTGCCGGAGTTTTGCCTTCGGACTTTAATTTTTCATTATTAATATCAAATTTAATTCTATCAACTATTTCACCAGGTAAATAACTTGAGTCTCCTGTCGTTTTTACCTCAACTTTTTTTAACATCTGTCTTAAAATTGTTTCAATATGTTTGTCATTAATAATAACTCCCTGTAATCTGTAAACTTCTTGAACCTGGTTAACAAAGTATTCTGTTAAATCTTTAATACCCATAATACGCAAAATATCATGTGGTAGTGGTTGTCCATCAAGAAGATATTCACCTTTTTTTATTGTTTCTCCTTGATTAAAATTTATATGTTTGCCCTTAGGAATTAAATAGTTTGATGGTTCAGCTCCGTCTGTTGGAACAATTGAAACTCTTTGTTTCCCCCTAACTTCTTTTCCAAAAACTACTTGTCCATCATTTTCTGCAATTATAGCACTATCTTTAGCTTTTCTCGCCTCAAATAGTTCTGCAACTCTTGGTAATCCACCTGTGATATCCTTAGTTTTAGTTGTCTCTTTAGGTAACCTAGCAATTACATCTCCAGCTGAAACTTTTTGTCCATCTTTAACAGATAAAATTGAGTCTGGAACTAAATAGTATCTTGCTTCATTATCATCAGCTTTTTTGATTACATTGCCTTTTTCATCTCTTAAAGTTATTCTAGGTTTTAAATCAGAACTTTTTGATTGTGATCTCCAGTCAATAACTGATTTGGAGGAAATACCTGTTGCATCATCTGTTGTTTCTTGTATCGAAACCCCATCAATTAAATCCACAAAGCCTGCTATACCGCTTTTTTCAGCAATTACTGGTGTTGTGTAAGGATCCCATTCACAAATTTTTGTATTAGCTTTTATCTTATCGCCATTATTAAAAAATAATCTTGAACCATAAGCTACTTTATAAACTGCGATCTGAACTCCATTATCGTCCTCTATTGAAAGTTGAGTATTTCTTCCCATAACAATTAAATTTTTCTTAGAGTCTTCTAAAATATTCGAGTTGATAATTCTTAGAGTACCTTCTCCTTTACTTATAATTTGAGAGTCTTGTTTAACTGAAGCTGTTCCTCCTACGTGAAAAGTTCTCATTGTTAACTGTGTTCCGGGTTCTCCAATAGATTGTGCAGAAATCATTCCGATTGCCTCACCCACATGAACCATTTGTCCTCTGGACAAATCTCTTCCATATGAGGTGGCACAAACACCCTCTTTAGATCCACAAGTCATAACAGAATAAACTTTGACAGATTTTATTCCAGCAGCATCAATCTTATCACATCCAGCTTCATCGATCATTGTTGATTTTTTAATTATAACTTCACCAGTGATAGGATGTTTCACTTCATTAAAAGTAACTCTTCCTAAAGCTCTTTCTGATAAACTTACTACAACATTACCACCTTCTAAAATTTCTGAAAGTTCAATAAACCCTGGATTTTTACAATCACATTCTTTTTTAGTAACAGTTAAATCTTGAGCGACATCGCAAAGCCTTCTTGTTAAATAACCTGAACTAGCGGTTTTTAAAGCTGTATCTGCTAATCCTTTTCTAGCTCCATGAGTAGAGTTAAAATATTCTAGAGCAGTTAATCCCTCCTTAAAATTTGAAGTAATCGGACTTTCAATAATTTCTCCTGATGGTTTAGCAATCAAACCTCTCATTCCTGCTAATTGTTTCATCTGTGCCGCAGAGCCTCTAGCACCGCTATCAGCCATCATAAATACTGAGTTTATCTTGAGGCCATCGGATGTCTTCTCTGTTGCTGAAATACCTTTCATCATTTCTGAAGCTACCTGATCAGTACATTTTGACCATGCATCAACTACCTTATTATACTTTTCACCCCTTGTAATTAGTCCCTCTGCATATTGAGTTTCATAATCTGCAATTAATTTTTTTGTATCATTAATTAATTGAGTTTTGTTTTCTGGAATAACTAAATCATCTTTTCCAAAAGAAATACCTGCTTTAAATGCATGTTTAAATCCTAAATCTTTAAGTTTATCACAAAATATTACAGTCGTTTTTTGTCCACAAAATCTAAAGACAATATCAATAATTTCTGAGACAATTTTCTTTGGAAGTAGTCTATCAATTAAAGAAAATTTAATATTAAAATTTTTAGGTAACAAATTAGCTAATAAAAATCTTCCTGCTGTAGATGTATATTTCTCGAATTTTTTATTACCATTTTCATCAACTGTTTCGAATCTAGAAATAATTGTGTTATGAACTTTTATTTCTCCAGATGACAAAGCAAACTCTATCTGGTCAGCATCTACAAAGTATCCTGCTGGTTTATCTGTAAGTGGCTCTTGTGATAAGTAATAAATTCCCAAAATCATATCCTGACTTGGTACAATGATAGGCTTACCGTTAGATGGGGATAAGATATTATTTGTTGATAACATTAAAATTCTTGCTTCCAACTGTGCTTCAAGACTTAAAGGAACATGAACCGCCATTTGATCTCCATCAAAATCAGCATTAAATGCCGCACAAGTCAAAGGGTGTAGTTCGATAGCATCACCTTCAATTAATTTTGGTTCAAAAGCTTGGACTCCAAGTCTGTGAAGTGTAGGTGCCCTGTTTAATAATACAGGATGTTCTCTCACAATTAATTCTAAAGCATCCCAAACAGCATTCGTCTCCTTTTCTACAAGTTTTTTTGCTTGTTTTATTGTTGAGGCTAAACCTAATTTGTTAAGTCTTGCATATAAAAAAGGTTTGAATAATTCTAACGCCATTTTCTTTGGCAAACCACATTCATGCAATTTAAGGTCTGGACCAACAACAATTACTGATCGACCAGAATAATCGACTCTTTTTCCTAATAAATTCTGTCTAAATCTTCCCTGTTTTCCTTTTAACATCTCTGCTAAAGATTTTAGTGGTCTCTTTCCAGTTCCAGTTATTACTCTTCCACGTCTTCCATTATCAAACAATGCATCAACGGACTCTTGAAGCATACGTTTTTCGTTTCTTACAATTATATCTGGAGCCTTAAGATCCATTAGTCTTTTGAGACGATTATTTCTATTTATTACTCTTCTGTATAAGTCATTAAGATCAGAAGTGGCAAATCTTCCACCATCAAGTGGCACTAGGGGTCTTAATTCTGGTGGAATTACTGGAACAACAGTCATGATCATCCATTCCGGTTTTTGACCAGTCTCGATAAAAGACTCAATTAATTTTAATCTTTTGATTGCTCTTTCTTCATTAACTTTAGATTTTGTTTCTTTGATATAATTAATTAAATTTTTTCTTTCTAATTCTAAATCTAAAGATTTTAACATTTCTAATACTGCCTCTGCACCAATGCCTGCAGAAAATGCTTCTTCACCAAATTCATCTTGGTATTTAGCTAACTCTTCTTCATTTAAAAGTTGATTTTTTTTTAATCCTGTTAGACCCGGCTCAATCACAATGAAATTTTCAAAATATAAAACCCTTTCAACCTCTTTTAGTTTCATATCAACAGCTAAAGCTATTCTACTTGGTAAAGATTTTAAGAACCAAATATGAGCAACTGGTGTAGCTAAGTTGATATGGCCCATTCTTTCTCTTCTAACATTTGATTTTGTAACCTCAACACCACATTTTTCACAAATGATTCCTCTAAACTTCATTCTCTTATATTTTCCACAGAGACACTCATAATCTTTAATTGGACCAAATATCCTTGAGCAAAATAAACCATCTTTTTCCGGTCTAAAAGTTCTATAATTTATTGTTTCTGGTTTTTTTATTTCTCCATACGTCCATGATTTTATTTTTTCTGGACTTGCTAAAGAAATTTTAATGCTGTTAAAATTTTGAGCCTCTAGAATTTCTGAATTTTTAAATAAATCTGTTAATTCTTTTTTCATTAGTTTAACTCCACATTTAATGCTAAGGATTTAATCTCCTTTACTAGAACATTGAAGGATTCGGGTATACCTGACTCAAAATTTTCCTCACCTTTAACAATTGTCTCATAAACTTTAACTCTTCCTGCAACATCATCAGATTTTACAGTTAAAATCTCTTGCAAAGTGTAAGATGCTCCATAAGCTTCAAGCGCCCATACCTCCATTTCACCAAATCTTTGTCCTCCTAGCTGTGCTTTTCCTCCTAAAGGCTGTTGAGTCACTAAACTATATGGACCAGTTGATCTAGCGTGGATCTTATCTTCGACAAGGTGATGTAATTTTAACATATAAATTATTCCAACTGTGACTGGTCTATCAAATTTTTCTCCTGTTCTACCATCCCAAAGATAAGTTTGGCCGGAGCCTGGAAGCTTTGCTAATTCTAGCATTTCAGTTACATTTTTTTCTTTAGCACCATCAAAAACTGGTGTTGATATTGCAACACCGTTTTGAAGATTTTCACATAGATCTCTAAATTCTGTTTTACTCAGCTTTTCTACTTTTTCATTATAAATATCATCTCCGTAGACAGATTTTAAAAATTTTGAAATTTTTTCAGTTTTTTCTATTCTTTTTTGATTTTCATTAACCAGTCTTTTTATTTCTTCACCAAATTCTTTGCAAGCCCATCCCAAGTGTGTTTCTAAAATTTGCCCAACATTCATTCTACTTGGAACTCCTAAAGGATTAAGGACTATATCTACAGGTCTACCATCTTCTCTGTAAGGCATGTCCTCAACTGGAACTATTTTACTGACAACACCTTTATTACCATGTCTGCCTGACATTTTGTCACCTGGTCTTAATCTTCTTTTGATCGCAACAAATACTTTTACCATTTTCATTACGCTTGGAAGTAGATCATCTCCACTTCTAATCTTTAAAACTTTATCTTCAAATCTCTCGGTTATATCTTGCTTTGCTTGAGTATATTGGTCTCTTAATTGTGCTAATGCTGACTCATGATTTGAATTTCCGTCTGTGATCTTGAAGATGTCATTTATTCCTAAATTATTAATTATTTCCAGATTTAACTCAGTACCTTGGTCTAGATCTTTTAATTTTTTATTTAATTTGGTTCCAGATAAAATTTGTGATGCTCTTTGTTTAATGCTTCTCTCTAAAATTTCTTCTTCAACAATCTTATCTTGCTGAACTTGATCTATCTCCGCTCTCTCTATGGTGATTGATCTCTCATCTTTTTCAATTCCATGTCTATTAAAAACTCTTACATCCACAACTGTTCCACTGCTTCCTCTTGACATTCTCAAAGATGTGTCGGTAACATCTATGGCTTTTTCTCCAAAAATAGATCTTAAGAGCTTTTCTTCAGGTCCAGATGCTGAGTCTCCTTTAGGTGTTACTTTTCCAACTAAAATATCACCTGCATTTACCTCCGCGCCAATGTAAACAACACCAGACTCATCCAGATTTTTTAATGCTTCTTCGTTTACGTTTGGTATATCTCTTGTGATTTCCTCTTCTCCTAACTTTGTATCCCTAGCCATGATTTCATACTCAACGATATGAACCGAAGTAAAAACATCATCAGTTACACATCTTTCAGATATTAAAATTGAGTCTTCAAAATTATATCCTTGCCAAGGCATGAAGGCTACTGTGACGTTCTTCCCAAGAGCTAATTCACCTAATTTTGTTGAAGGTCCATCAGCAATTATATCACCTACTTTAACTTTATCGCCCACTCTAACTAAAGGTCTTTGATTAATGCATGTGTTTTGATTTGATCTTTTAAATTTTTGTAAATTATAGATATCTACACCTGATTTACTAAAGTCTGTTTCCTCAGTAGCTTTAATCACTATTCTTTTGCCATCAATTTTATCCACAACACCCTCTCTTTTCGCAACTATTGTTACACCAGAATCTAGGGCAACATCACTTTCAATTCCTGTACCAACTAAAGGGCTCTCTGGTTTTAAGAGAGGTACTGCTTGTCTCATCATGTTTGAGCCCATCAACGCCCTATTCGCATCATCATTTTCTAAAAAAGGAATAAGCGAGGCTGCCACTGAAACTAGTTGTTTTGGAGAAACATCTATATAATCAATTGTATCAGGCTTAGATAACAAAAAGTTCAAGTTTTGACGGCATGAAACTAGCTCCTCTACTATCTTCCCATTCTTATCTAATTTTGTATTCGCTTGAGCTATAGTATATTTTGTTTCCTCCATAGCCGATAAATACTCCACTTTATTTTGAACTACACCGTCTTTTACTCTTTTATAGGGACTTTCTATAAATCCATATTTATTTATCTTTGCGTAAGTAGATAAACTATTAATCAATCCAATATTTGGACCTTCAGGTGTTTCTATTGGGCAAATTCTTCCGTAATGTGTTGGATGAACATCTCTAACCTCAAAACCTGCTCTTTCCCTTGTCAATCCACCTGGACCCAAAGCTGAAACTCTTCTTTTATGGGTAATTTCAGATAAAGGATTAGTTTGATCCATGAATTGAGATAATTGAGAACTTGCAAAAAAGTCTTTTAATGAAACAGTTAGTGGTTTTGCATTTATTAAATCTTGTGGCATGGCAGACTCTACGTCTAAGGTCGTCATTTTTTCTTTTATAGCTCTTTCCATTCTGTAAACACCAATCCTCGCTTGATTTTCAACAAGCTCACCTACAGATCTCACTCTTCGATTACCTAGATGGTCAATGTCGTCAACCTCGTCTTTACCATCTCTTAGATCCAACATTTTATGAATAATTGAAATAATATCATCGTTTCTAAGAATTGTGATCTTATCAGAACATTCTAGATTCAAACGCGAATTCATTTTAACTCTACCAACATCAGAAAGGTCATATCTATCTGAGCTAAAAAATAAATTGTTAAAAATTTGAGTTGCTATTTCGATAGTCGGCGGTTCTCCTGGTCTCAACATTTTATAGATTTCTGTAATAGCTTCATCTTTATTATTATTTTTATCATTTAAAATAGTATTCAGTAGATATGGACCTTTGTTTATAGAGTTTGTAGTTGAAATTTTAATTGTATTTATATGAGCGTCTAAAAATTTTTTAATTATTGTATCATTCAGTTCAGTTCCTATTTTAAAAACTCCATCGTCTTCATCGTTAATCTTTATATCTGCGTGTAAAAATTTGCCAAATAAAGAGTCCTGAGGTACCAATATTTCCTTCAACCCATCATTTGCTAATTTTTTAGCATTAAGAAAGTTGACCTTATCTCCAGAACTTATTACAATTTTTCCAGTTTTTGCATCAACAACCTCTTCAGAAAAATTTTTTGCTTTATAATTATCTGGATTGAACTTAGTTTTCCATTTACCAGTGTTTTTATCTAATACATAATTTTCACTCTCATAAAATTCATTAACTATTTCAGTTTTTGTATAACCTAGAGCTAATAATAATGTGGAAGCTAAAATTTTCTTTTTTCTGTCAATCTTAAAATATAAAAGATCCTTTACATCAAACTCGAAGTCAAGCCATGATCCTCTATTCGGAATCACTCTACAATTAAATAAAAGTTTTCCACTTGCATGTGTTTTGCCTTTATCATGATCAAAAAAAACCCCAGGACTTCTGTGCATTTGGTTTACGACAACTCTTTGGACACCATTAGTAATAAATGTCCCACTATTTGTCATCATCGGAACATCACCCATATAAACTTCTTGTTCTTTTGCTGATAAAATGTCTTTAGTGTTATTTTCTTGGTCTATTTCATAAACTACTAGTCTAAGAGTACATTTTAAAGCTGAGGAATAAGTTAAACCTCTGGCAATACATTCTTCAACATCGAATTTTGGTTTTTCTAATCTATAGGAAATATACTCAAGCGTGGCTTTATCATTTAAATCTTCAATTGGAAAAATACTTTTAAAAACTCTATCAAAACCCTTTGTAAGATTATTTTCTTGAATATTTAGCTCTGTCAGCTCTTTATAAGAATTTTTTTGAACCTCAATTAAGTTTGGTATTGATAGGCCTTCTTTTAATTTGCCAAAACTCTTTCTTATATTTTTCTTTTCAGTAAAAGATAATTGCATTTATTTTTTAAAGTGTTGATGCACTAAACCAACACTTAATAATTCCTTGTTAATTTACTTAAGTTCTACTTTTGCGCCTGCAGCTTCTAACTTAGCTTTAATTTCTTCAGCTTCTTTTTTAGGTACACCAGCTTTAACTTCTTTTGGTGCTCCCTCTACTAAATCCTTAGCCTCTTTTAATCCAAGAGAAGTAGCTGCTCTTACTTCTTTAATAACATTAATTTTTTTATCACCTGCAGAAACAAGCATGATTGAAAAATCGTCCTTATCCTCTGCTTCTGCTGCTGCACCTGCTCCCGCTGGGGCTGCTGCCGCCATAGGGGTAACTCCCCATTTCTCTTCTAATTGTTTTGATAAATCTGCTGCCTCTGCAACAGTTAATTTTGATAGATCTTCTATAATTTTATTTAAATCAGGCATAATTTACTCTTTGGGTTTTATTTCAGAATTTTCAGCTGGTAAATTACTCATTTTTTCTGATCGTGCAAGTAAAATACTCACTAATTTTGACGCTGAAGCACTGAGAATTCCTACAATTTTTGCTCTTGCTTCGTCCAATGTTGGTAAACTTGCTACATTTTGAACGCCAGCTTGATCTAAAATTTCGTTATCCATTATTCCGCCAATTAACTTCAAATTTTCGTTATCTTTTGAAAATTTAGAAAGTATTCTTGCCGACATTATTGCATCCTCACCAAAAGCAACAGCTGTTGGACCGTTAAACAAATTAGATAAATCCTTACATCTAGTTTTCTCTAAAGCTAATTTTGTAATTCTATTTTTGGTAATTTTAAAAACTATACCATGCTCCCTCATTTTAGATCTGAGTTCATCAAGTTGGGGCATTGTTAGTCCTTGATAGTGTGTGACCATCACAGCTTTGCTATTTTCAAACTGATTAGTCATCTCAGTAATATATTTTTGTTTTTGTTCTTTATTCATCATAAAATTAAATATTTTTAACTATTTTAAGTTTATAGGAAACTCCCATTGTAGATGTGATAAAGGCGGTTTTAATTAAATCACCTTTAAGAGTATTACTTGATTTCTCTTTTTCAAGAATTTCTAAAATAGCATTAAAATTTTTAATCAATTTATCATCATTAAAAGATTTTTTTCCTATACTAACTCCAATGTTTCCGTCTTTGTCATTTCTAATTTCTGCTTGACCTGATTTTGCGGCCAAAACTGCAGTTTTTAAATCATCAGTTACTGAACCGAGTTTTGGATTTGGCATCAAACCTTTCGGACCTAAAACTTTCCCAAGTTTTGATAATTTAATCATCATGCCTGGTGTACAGATTAATTTTTCAAAATTTATTTCCCCGTCTTTAATCTTATCGATAAATTCATTTCCTCCTACCAAGTCTGCGCCTGCGCTTTGGGCCTCTTTGGTTTTACTTTCCTCACAAACTACTGCCACTTTGATATTTTTTCCTGTTCCGCCTGGAAGATTTACTACAGTTCTAATACTAATTTCACCTTTTTTTTGTTTGTTATTTATCTGAAAATTTAAATCGATAGATTCATCAAATTTAGTTGTACAATTTTTTTTAATTATTGGTAATAATTTTTCAATTAATTCAGAATTTAAATCTTGAGTATTTTCAGGCAGTTGTTTAAATCTTTTTGACCTCATTATTCTTTTACCTCGATGCCCATAGACCTAGCGGAACCAGATATTATTTTTACAGCTTGCTCAAGATCTAATGCATTCAAATCTTCCATTTTTTGTTTAGCAATTTCTTCAGCTTGTTTTTTGGTAATGGACGCAACTACGTTTCTCCCAGGTTCCTGTGACCCAGCTTTTAATTTTGCCGCTTCTTTAATATAGAAAGATGCAGGAGGGGATTTAATTTTAAAATCAAATTTCTTATCTTTATAAACAGTTATTTCCACAGGAACAGGTTTGCCCGCTAAAGATTTCGTTTTATCATTAAAAGCTTTACAAAATTCCATGATGTTTACACCTCGTTGACCTAAAGCTGGACCAACAGGAGGTGCTGGATTTGCTTGACCACCTTTAATTTGTAATTTTATAAAACCACTTATTTCTTTTTTTGCTGCCATTAACTTACTTTCTCTACTTGATTATATTCTAAATCAACAGGTGTTGGACGTCCAAATATCGATACTGATACTTTCAGTCTAGATTTCTCCTCATCAATACCCTCTACCATCCCACTAAATGAAGCGAATGGACCATCAACTACTTGAACTTTTTCACCAACACTATATTCTATACCAGATTTTGGCTGAGCTACACCATCTTTTATTTGACCTAAAATTTTCTCTATTTCTTTATCTGAGACTGGCACTGGCATGCCTTTTGTTCCTAAAAAACCACTGACTCTTTTAAGCTTTTTAATCATATGATAAATATCATTATTCATCTCACTTTTTATTAAAACATACCCGGGGAAGTATTTTTTTTTTCTTTGTACTCTTTTACCTCTTTTAACCTCTGTGACATCATGTGTTGGTACTATAATTTCCTCAAATTTCTCTGATATCTTAGCTTTTTCAGCTTCTTCTTTGATTAATCCTGCAACTTTATTTTCAAAACTTGAATGTGACTGAACAATGTACCAATTTTTCATTACAAACTCACTTTCAAAAGTATTTCTAGAAAAAACTTTAGTACTTGATCAATTAATAAAAAAAATAAGGACATAGCAAGAGCCATCAAAAAAACCATGATAGCGCCTTGGAGAGTTTCCTTGCCTGTAGGCCATGATACTTTAAAAGCTTCTTGTTTAACTTCTTGTATAAATTTAATCGGGTTTTTCATGTCAATTCTGTTCTCTATTGGCAGGAGCGGAGGGACTCGAACCCTCAGCCTCCGGTTTTGGAGACCGGCGCTCTACCAATTGAGCTACACTCCTATATAGAGTTTACTCTATAATTTTAGTTACTACCCCGGCTCCGACGGTTCTACCACCCTCACGAATAGCAAAATTCAATTTTTCTGACATCGCAATAGGTGTAATTAATTTAACTGTAAATTTTGCATCATCTCCTGGCATTACCATTTCTGTTCCAGCAGGAAGCTCAACTTCACCAGTCACATCTGTTGTTCTAAAATAGAACTGTGGTCTATACTTTGTAAAGAATGGCGTATGTCTTCCACCCTCCTCTTTTTTAAGTACATAAGCTTGAGCCTCAAACTTTGTATGAGGAGTGACTGATCCTGGTTTACAAAGAACTTGACCTCTCTCAATGTCAGTTCTTTCCACACCTCTTAAAAGCACTCCAACATTATCACCAGCCTCGCCTGAGTCTAAAAGTTTTCTAAACATTTCAACGCCGGTACAAACTGATTTTTTGGTCTCTCTAATCCCTACGATTTCAAGTTCATCTCCAGTTTTGAGCACGCCAGACTCTACTCTCCCCGTCGCAACGGTACCTCTTCCTGAAATAGAAAAAACATCTTCAACTGGCATTAAAAAATCTTTATCCTTTGGTCTGTCAGGTTGTGGAATAAACTCATCAACACTTTTCATCAATTCCAAAATTGAATTCTTTCCAATTTCATCATCTCTTCCTTCGACAGCTGCAAGAGCTGAACCTTTAGTGATTGGAGTTTTATCTCCAGGAAACTTGTAGGAAGTTAATAGCTCTTTTATCTCCTCTTCAACTAAATCTATCATTTCTTTATCATCAACTTGATCCACTTTATTTAAGTAAACACAAATTGCTGGGACTCCAACTTGTCTTGCTAGTAGAATATGTTCTCTTGTTTGTGGCATAGGTCCATCAGCAGCATTAACCACTAAAATTGCACCATCCATTTGTGCTGCACCTGTGATCATATTTTTTACATAATCAGCATGGCCAGGACAATCTACGTGAGCATAATGTCTTTTTTCTGTTTCATATTCAACATGGGCAGTTGAAATTGTAATCCCTCTCTCTTTCTCCTCTGGAGCTTTATCAATTTGATCATAAGCTACGGCTTGCGCCCCACCAGTTTCAGATAATACTTTTGTTATAGCTGCAGTTAATGTGGTCTTCCCATGATCAACGTGTCCAATTGTACCAATGTTACAGTGTGGTTTATTTCTTACAAATTTTTCTTTTGACATTATTTTTATTCCTCACATTCTTTTACATAATTTTATTTCTTGGAGCGGGTAAAGGGAATCGAACCCTTACATCCAGCTTGGAAGGCTAGCGTTCTACCATTGAACTACACCCGCAAAACCCCAAGAGTATCACTCCAGTGTTATTTGAAATTTATTAAGTGGTGGAGGGGGAAAGATTCGAACTTTCGAAGACCGAAGTCAACGGGTTTACAGCCCGCCCCATTTGACCGCTCTGGAACCCCTCCCTAAGGGGAAGTGCCCCCTGTTCAATAAAGCTTCAAACAACATGGGTTTTATATATTTTATTTATGTAAATGCAATATGTGATTTAACAGGAAAATAGTAAAAAAACGTGTAAAAATAAGTAAATTTATGAGCAAATCATCTTTTTTTATAATTGGTCAACATGCTGTAATAGAGGCACTGCGTAACCCTAACAGAAAGGTTTTAAGGGTATTCTTAACAGAGGAAAGTAAGAAAAATATTCATAAAAAAAGTCCTAATAAAAACTTATTAAATAATGTCAAAGTATATTTTAAAACTAAAAAAGAGCTTGATAAGTATAGCACTAGAGAAAACTTACAACATCAAGGATATGTTGCAGAGGTTGAACATATACAAAAACCAATACTTAAAGAGTACATCAAAGAAAAGAATAACATTACATTAATTTGTCTTGATGGTGTAACTGATCCAAGGAATATAGGATCTCTAATTAGAAGTGCTGCTTCTTTTGCTATTGATGGAGTGATTATTAAAGAAAGAAATTTCCCCAGTGAAAGTAAGCTTTTGTATAAAGCAGCGAGTGGTGCAATTGAATATATGAATATTTTTGAGGTTTCTAATATAAATTCAACATTGAAAAATCTAAAAGAAAAAAATTTTTGGGTATATGGTTTTGATGGAAATGGAAAAGAAGACTTTACGGATGTTAAATGGAAGGGAAACAATATATTATTATTTGGATCAGAAGGATTAGGAATGCATAAACACACATCCAAATATGCGGATTTTTTAGTTAAGATTGTGATAAATGAAAAAATTGAGAGCCTAAATATATCAAATAGTGCCGCTATTGTATTTCATCATTTAAGTTATCTAAAAAAAAAGAGTTGATTAATTAATAAATAATTAATAGTTATTGCGCATGCCCTTGTAGCTCAGCTGGTAGAGCAATTGATTTGTAATCAATAGGTCCGCGGTTCGAATCCGTGCGGGGGCACCATTAAGATGTCTCTCTTCTTAGTTGTTCAACTTTGATTTTTTTTTGAAGACTTCTGTTTTTATCGTATAAGAGATTAAATTTTATTTTTTGATTTGTCTTAATAGTAATATTTTTTGCATTTCTCACTTCAATATTATCAGCTACTGCACTTATTGGTCTTTTTTTTGGATTTAAATTTTTTATTACTATTTTCGATCTGTCACTAACTATCTTTCCTTTCCATCTTCTTGGTCTAAAAGCGCTTATCGGTGAAATTGATAATTTTTTTGAATTAAGACTTAATATTGGACCATGGACAGATAGGTTATAAGCAGTACTCCCTGCAGGAGTAGACACAAGAACACCATCTGAAACCAATTCTTTTATAATTTGTATAGATCCATGACTGATAGACAATGAAGCTGCTTGTCTACTTTGTCTTAAAATTGATACCTCATTTATTGCAATATGTTTTTTTATATTATTCTTGTAATTTTTAACAACCATTTCTAAAGGTGAAATTGAAACTGTTTTAGATCTAATAAAATTTTTGACAAAATTCTTTGATGAAAATTTATTCATTAAAAAACCATAATTACCTGAGTTAACTCCATAAAATAATCTTTTAGATTTTTTATTTTTTTTTAATGTTTGAAGCATAAAGCCATCTCCACCAATCACTATTGTTGTATTTGATTTTTTTGGTTTAGCTTTTGAGAGTATTTTTAATAAGGATTTTTTAATTTTTAAAGATCTTAAATTTTTATCTGAGATAATTTGTATATTTTTCATTTCAGTGGTGCCCTCGGCCAGACTCGAACTGGCACTCCGCAAGCGGCAAGGATTTTAAGTCCTTTGTGTCTACCAATTTCACCACGAGGGCATTAATGAATTTCATGAGTGTTTATGCCAATATTTATAATTGAACAAGATGAATAAGTAAATTTTTTTTATTTTATCTCCCTAGGTTCTAGTCTAGTTCTAGTTATCCCATATTATCCTATAGGGTTTTAGTTAAATTTACTAAAATGTATTTACAATTTCTAGGGTTGCACCATATTCAGGTATTTGACTCATCAAGCTATAATTCGAACTCATTCTGATATCAAAACCATTTAAATCTCTCTTATAACTCAAAGATGCTTTATCATTATCTAAAGTCATAGCATATTCGGTGTCATCTGTTCTTATATACCCAAATCCTAAATATAAAGTATCGCTATGAGAATTGTCACTTTGATTTCTTTCATAAATAGTCATTACAGAAAAACCGTTCTCAGTTATTAAATCAAATCCAATATTTGCTCTTAAATTTTTTGAATCTTGACCGATAGATTTTGTGTATTCTGTAGTTTCCGATAGGTAACGATAAGTAGCATCTGAAGACGGACTAAAATCTACTCCAAGCTCTAATCCACCATTTGGTTTAAACGTAAAAGAATTATAATTTAAAATATCACTGATGGTAAAACCAGTAGATATCATTCCGGTTTCAATTGTTTGAGCTTTGTAAACTAAAGCTGTAGGACCTTTTTCTCTATATTTGGACAACTCTGTATAGCTTAAATCAATTCTTAAATTAGGAGTAATACTAAAATTTTCTTTTTTATATGTTGATAAGTAATTTAGTGAGCCAAATATTTGTGCACCATCTCTCTCTCCTGTTCTAGTGCTACCTCCCCCTTTTCTAAGATGATCAGTCTTCAATGTGCTTATTCCAAGAATACCTTCAGTAAATTTTTTATCATCATGAGGAAAAGTTCCATAAACAGATAAACTAAAAGACTTTGTATCTAAATTAGTTCCAGATGTACCTACATCAACATCATCATTACCAAATCTAAGGGCATAACCATATAATTTATTTTTGCTTATCTTTTTATCCATGCCAAGTGTAATGCCATTGGTATTAATTTTTTTAGATGATGAAGTAGATGTATCTCCATCTCTACCAATACTTACACTACCCTCACTCCAAAATGACCAATCATCTGATAATTTGTCCAGAACTTCATTTGTTTTATTTGATATAGGAATAATGTTAGAAAGCGATGCCACCATTGAATTAGAAAAGTTTAATCTAATATTTTGGTTACTTAATTGATCATTGGTTCTATGTCTTCTTAACCAATACATACGGTTAAGGACTGGAGTGCTTGCTTGAATAGCAATTTGTTTTGCTGTTGCAGTTTGAGACTCGATTGAGCTTAAAATATCTTTACCTTCATCAGAAGTAGTTATTGGATCATCACATGCACCATCGATAATGCTCCAATTACAAGTTAAATCAAATTCATAAACTTCTGCATCCTGATCAATTACAAACATTTTACTTCCATCAGAATTAAATGCTGTTTCTCTTGCTTTTCCTAAGCCGCTGTAGTTAGATAAATCAAGAGTTCCCTCAAGTGATAGAGTGGCGATACTAAAAGCTGTTGTTAATTTATATTGCTTAATTTTATTATCTGCATGGGAAGTTATATACATTTTAGTGCCGTCATAATTAAAAACAATTCCGTCTATATAATCTGGTTGAGGATCAGGTTGTACTTCTTGAACATGAGTAACGCCTGATGTAATAACAAATGGGTTATCGAGTGTGTATTCATGAATTGATTGAGGGTTTTCAGCATTGTGATTTCCAGTAACAAACATTTTAGTTCCATCATTATTAAATGCAACTGAGGACGGTCTTTTTTGATTTGCGTTTGTATCATAACCTTGACCTGGCTTATAAGTAGTGCTTGCAGTATCAATGTCATATGGTGTAGTCAACGTCCATTCAATAATAGTTTTATGATGATCAGCAATAAACATTTTTGTACCATCGTTATTGAATACAACTTGCATAGCTCCATGAATATGAGTTGTTGAACCAGTGTATTGACCTACATCTAAGCTGGTGCGTAAGGTTGCAGTAGAAATATTGTAAGCTGTTGTTAAAACATACTCGTAAACCTTATCATCTCTTGCCTCAGCTGCTGGGGTCACTGCTTTCATAGATGATGTATACATTTTGGTTCCATCGTTATTAAAAGTTAATGCCATATTCATGTAGCCAGTATTTATAGTTACTTGTTCAACTGCTTTACTTCGCACAAGAGTTGGCTCCGCTATAGCTTTAGAAAAAAATAGAGCTAAAAAAATTACAATGTAATGAATTTTATAAATATTTTTCACAACTATTAATCATAAATACTTCAAAACATTAAACAAACGAATGTGAAAATGTTAAAACATTACAATTGAAATGTCTAGGTATGACAAAATTCATGATGAATAAGTAAATTTTTTTTTATTTTATCCCTCTAGATCCGAGTTATCTTATAAAATTCTATAATAGTATGATATAAACTTTAGGTATTGCGCATGGCAACAGAACGTACCATCTAATCCAGTTGAGACTCTACAAACTCCCAATTGATTAATTTTTCATAAAAATTCTCTAAATACTCAGGCCTTCTGTTTTTATAATCTACGTAATAAGAATGTTCCCACACATCACAACCTAAAATAGGTTTCATATTTTGTATTAAAGTGTTTTCAGCGTTTGGAGTTTTATTAACTACTAACTTACCGTTGTTGATTGATAACCAACACCATCCAGAACCAAATTGAGTAATTCCTGCTTGAATAAACTGTTTTTTAAATTCATCTGTACTTCCAAAGTCTTTTTCAATTCTTTTTTTTAACTTTTCAGGCATTATACCTCCACCATTTGGCTTCATGCATTTCCAGAACATTATGTGGTTCCAATGTTGACTAGCATTATTAAAAATACCTGCTTTAGATTTATCTTCAGAAGAACTAATTATAATCTCCTCTAATGACATTTTAGACATATCAGTGTCTTTAATAAAATTATTTAAATTAGTTATATAAGTTTGGTGATGCTTACCATGATGAAGATCAAGAGTCTCCTCAGACATTATCGGAGCTAGTGCCGATTTTGAATAATCTAATTT